>CAMFBM010000006.1 GCA_945948555.1 uncultured Bacteroidales bacterium
CCTCACTGACAGAGCCAGAATCTGTAGTGCTACCATTACACCATATCTCAATATTTTTCCCCTCCTACGACTTTTCTTTGAAAGGTCCCGGCCAGGTCGTTTTCCAAAAGGGATTGCAAAGGTACAAAGGTTTTGTTAAATAGCAAATTTTTTCGAGATTTTTTCTCCTATTTTTTGAGAAGAACGGTTGCAAAGACCTCGCATCCCTCACAACGGCCGACAAAACCCAGCCTTTCCGTTGTGGTTGCCTTGACAGAGACACTTGTCATCTGTACCTCCATCAGACTGGAAAGAGTCTCGCGCATCCTTGTAATGTAGGGGGAAAGTTTCGGGCTTTGCAGGGCAATTGTGATGTCGGCATTTCCCACCTGCCAACCGAGTCCCTTGACGAGTTTCATTGTACGCTGCAGAAGGATTTTGCTGTCAATCCCTTTGAATTCCTCGGATGTGTCCGGAAAATGTTTTCCGATATCTCCTAGTGCAAGTGCTCCGAGCAATGCATCACATAGAGCGTGAATGGCCACGTCCCCGTCGGAATGTGCCACGCATCCGAGATGGCTCTCAATGCGGATGCCGCCAAGAAAGAGAGGCAGGCCGGGCTCAAGGGCGTGTACGTCATAGCCGTTGCCGATTCTGAAATCTTCCATATTCTTATTTTTCTACAATTATAACATAAATTTGTTAAATTTGCAGTTTGACTTTGAAAAAAGAATAGGTTATGGGATTCAATTTCGGCTTTTTCGGCACTCCCGAACATCGGGTGTTCAAATACAGACCCCGCTACTATGATGAGGAGAAGGAGGCCCTGAAGGAGAAGTTCGGCGAGGTTGACGGCACTGCGGACAGGGAGGGAGCAAAGCCCTACATCCCCGGCAGCATCGTCAAGGGCAGTTTCCGTGATGGTAAATATCAGCAGACCCGTCCTGGAGCGACAAGAGCCCAGAAGATTATTGGCATGATCGGAATGGTGCTCGTTTTCGTCGTCATCATCTTCATTGCCCGTATGTATTCCCTTCTGTGGTAATTCGCAAAAAGGACTGTCCCGAAGAAGAGTAGATAACATTTGCGAAATTTTTGAGAATGGATATAAGAATATTGCCTTCAAATGTCGCCAACGCGATAGCTGCGGGAGAGGTCGTTCAGCGTCCGGCATCTGTGGTCAAGGAGTTGGTTGAGAATGCGGTGGATGCAGGGGCGACCCAGGTGACCGTTGTGATAAGGGATGCAGGAAGGACTTTGATACAGGTGATTGACAACGGTTGTGGAATGTCTCCTGACGATGCCGTACTCTGTTTTGAGAGACACGCAACCTCCAAAATAGCTTCCGCAGACGACCTGATGGACATCACAACCTTTGGATTCCGGGGAGAGGCCCTGGCATCGATTGCGGCAGTTGCCGAGGTGACGCTCCGAACAAGGCGTGAGGAGGATGAACTGGGCTGCCAGGTGCAGTTCGCCGATTCGGTGCATTGCTCGACAGAACCTGTTTCGGTGCCGAAGGGGTCTAATTTCCAAGTGAGAAACCTGTTCTACAATGTTCCGGCCAGACGAAAGTTCCTCAAGTCGGACAACGTGGAATTCAAACACATAGTCTCCGAATTTACCCGAGTCGCGCTCACAAGGCCGGACATAGGTTTTTCCTTGTCGCACAATGACAGGGATGTTTTTGTCTTGAAGCCAGCCAAGTCGTTGAAATTCAGAATACAGGACCTTCTGGGCACCAATGCCGTCAATGAAGTGGTGGACATCAGTGTGGAGACCTCGGTGGTGACTTTGACAGGATATGTAGGCAGACCGGATCTTGCGAAGAAGAGCCTGGGGAACCAGTATTTCTTTGTGAACGGAAGGTATTTCAGAAGTCCTTACCTCCACAAGGCCGTGATGAAAGGCTACGAGAACCTGATCCCGGAAGGTGTGACCCCGTCATATTTCCTTTATCTTGAGGTGGATCCGCATACGGTCGATGTCAACATACACCCGACCAAGACGGAAATCAAATTCGAGGACGAGAGTGTCATATTTCAGATAATATATGCTGGAATAAGGGAAACTCTCGGCAAGAACTCCTTTGCCGGTGGAATGGATTTCGACAGGGACGGAGCTCCGCAGATACCTGTCTTCACAAAGAATTTTGAGGAGTTCCATCCTGTGACGGAGCCATCCGTGGGACTGGATCCGACATTCAATCCGTTTGAGAATGACGGTTTCCCTCAGGAAGGTATGTTCTTTGCCCCCCAGAATGTAACTTCAGGACAACCTTCCGAAGGCTTTCCTTCCGGAGACCTCCCGTCAGGAGATTATCAGAAGAACAGTTTCCCGTCTGACGGTGTGGCTCCCGCGTCCTATGGCGGCACATCCTCCTTCGTCTCCCGCGACCAGAACTACGGCAAACTTTTTGAGGAAAGGACGCTCCCGACAAAGGCTGTTCTCGTGGTGCAGGACAGGTATATCCTGACATCCGTAAAGTCCGGAGTGCTTGTCATAAATGTTCGAAGGGCAAGGGAACGCATTCTGTATGAGCGTTTTCTGAGCATTTTGTCCAAGAATGGACACCAGACCCAGACTACACTTTTCCCAGTGACGGTTCAGGTGGGAGTAGAGAACATGATGCTTTTCAAGGAACATTCCGACCTGCTTTCCTCTCTTGGCTTTGACATAACTCCTTTCGGGAATGACACGGTCGTGGTCAACGGGGTCCCCGAAGGGTATTCCGCAGAGCCCGGTAAGGTGCAGACTATGGTTGGTGACCTGATGCTTGCCCTTTCGGATGACCACACGTCACTTGGAGCGATGATGGTCTCCTCCATGGCTGAAAAATTTGCCCGTCTCGGAGCTTCCTCCAGTGATGGCATACCGTCCGGGATTGAGGCTCAGAGACTGATAGACAGTTTGTTCGCCTGTGAAAATGCCGAATACACCAGTTCGGGACACAAAATACTGTCGCTTCTGGCGACTGAGGAATTGGAAAAGAGATTTTAATATGACATATTATCAAAACAGGGGAGGCTTTCTGAGTTCCTGGCCTCCGGTGACAAAGAGCATTATCATCATCAATGTCCTTGTGATGATTATGACATCGTTGAACGAGGAATTTATGACCTCCACCTTTGCGCTGTTCTACCCGACTTCGCAGTATTTCAGACCATGGCAGGTCATCACCCATATGTTCATGCACGGAGGCTTCTGGCATCTGTTCTTCAATATGTACACACTCTTCATCTTCGGAAGTGTGCTTGAACGCGTCTGGGGCGGAAAGAAGTTCCTGCTGTTCTATTTTGTGACAGGTCTCGGAGCAGCAGCCCTTCATACCGGGGTGCAATGGATTGAAGCACAGCATTATATCTCGCAGATTGCCGAAGGGAATGCAATGGCAGCAAAGGCCTACGCCATTCTGAAGGTGACCCCGACGGTCGGAGCCTCAGGAGCAATATACGGTCTGCTCATAGGATATGCCCTCCTGTTCCCGGATTCGGTACTGACCTTGATCTTCCCTCCGATTTCATTGAAAGCCAAATGGTTTGTTCTCATCTTCGCTGCAATTGAACTCCTCACAGGAGTCTTCAGCCTGAATGACGGAGTCGCCCATTTCGCCCACCTCGGAGGAATGCTTTTCGGCTGGTTGCTGATACTCTACTGGAAGAAGAAACACAAATTATATCAGCACGAATAGATGCCCCGCAAGCAAAAAGGCAGGAAGAGGAAAAGCGTCCGTAAGATGCTGACGTTCACAGGCTTCACCGCAAGGGTAATGATGTCTGTGATGGCAGCTCTCCTATTGCTCTCCTTTCTTGCCCTGGTGGCCAATCCCGCCAGGGTCTGGTTCTTCACCCTTTTCGGGCTGCTTTTCATTCCGCTTCTCATCGTTAATTTCCTCCTTCTGCTCTGGGCCCTGAAACGCCGTTCCAAAACCTTCGTGATTCCCCTGGTGGCAATCCTTCCTTCTTTTTTCTTTATAGGTGACTATTTCAGGGTATCCGGGACTCCGGACCTCCAGCCATCCCGGGATTCCTCCCTCAAGATTGTCTCCTACAATATCGGGCGCTTCCGTCAGGGGAGCAAAGAGTTCAAGGACAGGGATTTGTGCATTGATTCCCTTTTTGCCTTCCTAAACCGTCAGGATGCCGACGTCATCTGCCTCCAGGAGTTTTACATCAAGGATCTGAACCGTCTCAAACCATTCTTGTCCAAGCATTTAAAAGGCTACAAGGCCGAGTATTTCCTTTTCGATTCCCGGTACGGCAATTTCGGTAACATCACGTTGAGCAAACTGCCTGTAATCGGCAAGGGAGTCATCAGGTTTGACGGCAGCGCGAACCTCTCCCTCTTCACCGACCACCGCTACAAGGACAGGAAAATCAGGATATACAATTGTCATTTTGAGAGTTACAACATTTCCCTGACCGGTCTGCTACGTTCCGTCCTCAATAGGAACAAGGACGAAATAATGGTAGTCGAAAAGAAGATGGAATCAGGCATAAAACGCCGCCCAAAGCAGGTGCAGCAGGTCCTGGAGCACATCGCCGCCTCCCCGTTGGAGGCCATTGTCTGCGGCGACTTCAACGACAATCCGATGTCCTACACCTACACCAAACTGATGAAGGGACGCAAGGACACCTTCAGAGAAGCCGGCAGAGGGTTTTCTGCTACCTACAAACTTCTCTGGCCCTTTGTGCGCATAGACTATATTCTCTGCCCCGACGAGATGGCACCCTGTCTCCACACCACGCCGAGAGTACCGTTCTCCGACCACTATCCCGTTGTCGCAACTATTGGTTGGTAAATGTGGAAATATTTAATATTCAGGAATATATAAAATATGAAATATATGGATCTGGGAAATATTCAAAAGTCTGAGATAGACAGTGCAGTCGAAGTCCTGAGGAAAGGAGGACTGATTCTGTACCCGACCGACACCGTCTGGGGAATAGGTTGTGACGCAACGTCACCACAGGCGGTCGCAAAGGTTTTCGCGCTGAAGCGCAGGAGTGACAGCAAATCGCTTGTGCTGCTTGCCGACAGTCTGGATATGGTGGCCCGCTATGTGCGGGAAATCCCGGAAATGGCCGTCCAGCTGGTCGAAGTGAACGACAAGCCTATGACCATAATATATCCGGGTGCCCTCAGTGGTCCTGGACCTTTGCAGGACGGCACCCTTCCTCCTGCTGACAGGAACTGCTTGGCTTTCAATACTGTAGCAGAGGATGGGACCGTCGGTATCCGAATCCCGATGTCAGACTTCTGCAAAGTTCTGGTCAGGCGTCTTGGTCGACCTCTGGTTTCCACCTCTGCAAACATTTCCGGGGAGAGAACCCCGTCGAAATTTACTGAAATCTCTGAAGAAATCAAATCCGGAGTTGACTATGTGACCGACACCTCAATCGACTGTGAATCAACCGGCAAACCCTCCTCAATCATCAAGGTCGGCCTGGATTACACCGTCAAAATCATCCGGGAGTAAGACAGCCATTGGGCATCCTGAGCTGTCTGATTGTCTCCTGAGAAATTATGTCCCGGGCATTTTTCAGTTTGTCAGTCTTGATGATTTTGCGTATCTTTTAAAGTATCCGGAAAAGGACTGTCTAAATAACTGAAATAATACTGTCTAAATAACCAATATTATATATGAGACTTCACGACAAGAAAATGCTTCTGACACTCTCGCCGCTTGCGCTGGCAGCGGTGGGTTGTGCTCAGGCGGAGGATGAGCAAAGGCCGAATGTGCTGCTGATTGTGGCGGATGACCTCGGAATGGGTGACCTGGGCGCTTACGGGGCCACTGAAATCAGGACTCCTAACATCGATTCCCTGGCAGGGAACGGAATCCGGTTCACGGATGGTTACGCCACTTCGGCGACTTCGACACCAAGCCGTTATGCTATGTTCACAGGACTGTATCCGTGGAGGAATGCTGATGCCAAGATTCTTCCGGGGGATGCTCCGCTTCTGATTCCTACGGACATACCTACAATGCCGAAGATGTTCCAGGCCGCGGGCTACAACACTGCTGCGATTGGGAAATGGCATCTCGGAATGGGAGATGGCAATACTGACTGGAACAAGGAAATTGTGCCAAGTGCCAATACCGTCGGGTTCGACACTACCTGCCTGATTGCCGCTACCAATGACAGGGTTCCGACTGTCTATGTCAAGAACGGGTTTGTGGAGGGGCTTGATCCTGAGGACCCGATTTATGTCAGTTATAAGAAAAATTTTGAGGGTGAACCTACTGCACTTTCCAATCCTGAGCTGATGAAGATGAAGTGGGATCACGGACACAACAATTCAGTTGTGAACGGGATTCCGAGGATTGGTTTTATGAAAGGCGGTCAGAAAGCCAGATGGGTGGACGAGGACATGGCGGACTATTTTGTCGGCCAGGTGAAATCCTTCATTGATGCCCAGTCTGCCGACAAGCCTTTCTTCCTGTATTATGGTCTGCACCAGCCTCACGTGCCGAGGGCACCCCACCAGCGTTTTGTCGGGAGTACCAATCTCGGTCCGAGGGGAGATGCCGTTGTGGAGGCTGACTGGTGCGTGGGAGAAGTTATCTCTTATCTTGACGGGAAAGGTCTGCTGGACAACACTCTTGTCATATTCACGAGCGACAACGGGCCTGTGATAAATGACGGATATTGCGATGATGCTGTGGAAAGGCTCGGCAGTCACGACCCCAAGAACGGAACCCGAGGCGGTAAATATAGCCTTTACGACGGAGGAACACATATTCCGTTGATTGTCTATTGGAAAGGCAGGATTGCCCCGATGGTTTCGGATGCTCTTGTCTCCCAGCTTGACTTTTTTGCAAGTCTTGGCAGCCTCATCGGAGGAGAGGTACCGGAAGGTATTGACAGTGAGAATCATCTTGATGCATTCCTCGGCAAAACTGGAGCAGGAAGGGATGACATCGTGCAAGAGGCGCAGGGCAGGGTGTCTTACCGCAGTGGTAAATATGCCCTGATTCCTCCTTACAAGGGACCGCAGCGTAACATAACTCAGAATGAACTTGGAAATCTGCCTCAGTGGGGCCTTTTCGATTTGAGTACTGACCGGGGACAGCAGAATGACATCGCAGGGGAGAATCCGGAACTGGTTGACAGCCTGCGCGCTAACTTCCTTTCCATTGTCGGGGAACATTACAGTCCGATGACTCCTGAGGAGAAACTCCAATAATGGTTTTTCCTTATTGAAACAAAGCCCTGCTGAACGGAAGCCGGAAGTTCAGCAGGGCTTCTGTTACAGGGTGGCGAATGGAAATGCTCTCGGCATGCAGGCAGAGGCGGTGGTGGTAGGAGGCTCCGTAGAGCAAATCTCCGAGGATGGGGCAGCCCAGTCCCTCTGCAGAATGGACCCTGAGCTGGTGGGTACGGCCGGTGTGAGGGCGGAATCTGACCAGGACCAGACTCGTTCCGGATGTTGTCGAACCTCCTGACCAAATGCCGTCAAAATGTCCTGCCGGGAAAACCTCCAGAACTTCGTAGTCAGTGATTGCCTCCTTGCCGTAGGCCTGGCTGACGATTTGCCTCGGACGGTCATTGATGTCGGGAATGAGCGGAAGGTTGATTCTACCCGAATCACCTGCCTTCAGGGAAACCCTGTTTTCCAGAATGGCGGTGTAGGTCTTCTCTACCTGACGGTTCTCGAACTGCTTCTGCAACTGCTGCTGGGCACGGAGACACTTTGCCACGAGGAGAATCCCGGAAGTGTCCATGTCAAGCCTGTGGACTGAGAAAACCTGTCCGGGGAGCCTCTCCAGTAATGATTTCTGCCCGTCTTTCCCCGGGACGCAGAGCATTCCCGCAGGTTTTGAGACGGCCATCATCCATTCGTCCTCCCAGATGATTTCCGGGATGGTTGCGTCATTGAAACCATGGGGATTTTCTGTAGGGGTTGCCCGCAGCATCCATCTGAGAAGTGGCCCGCATTTCCCGCTGCAGGACGGTTCGAAACGGGGACCTCTGCCTTCCTCATAAAAGAACTCACCCATTGAGACTGGTTTCAGGCCGTGCGTGAAAGCATAATTCAGAAGTTTTGGGGCTGCGCAGTCGCCGGTTCCGGCAGGTGGCACAAGGTTAAGGTCTGCAAAGATTTCACCAATCGACTTTCCCGTTCCCGTAGCATCACTGACAATATATTTTGAGAAAATCCATTTCTGAAGACTGTCGGATTTTTCTTTGCGCAAGTTCTTCAGCCTGAGGATCTCGCAAGAATCAAGTGACGGGTTCTCCAGCCTTCTGTTGAGTGCTGAAATCTCTGCCTCCTCAATCTTGAAATGCCCCCGAGGTTCAAGCAGGTCAAAAATCGGTGGGACAAATCCCCTGATGCGGTTCCTCCCTCCGGCAAGTCCAGAGAATGCTGCCAGGAACATTGTTCCGTCTTCCAACCGCCTCACTACCGTTCCCTCTGCCTTGCCAATACCCTCTGTCTTGTCGACACCCTCCGTCTTGCCCACACTCTCCGTCTTGCCCACACTCTCCGTATGACCAGCTTCCTCTGCATGGCCGGCTTCCTCCACCACAAGCACCCCCAGCATTTTCTTCTCCTTGAAAAGACTCCTGAGAAAGTCATCCGAGCGGATGTCCGAAATCAGCCTCCACGAAGCCCTGACGACCTCGGGAGAAGGATTGTACCGGAATGGCGAATTGAGCATATCCCGGTCCTTAATGCAATTTCAGATTGTTGAGGGCATATTCCCTGCACCATTCGCTGATTCCGCAATCCGCGCATTTGGGCTTTCTTGCCGTGCAGACATATCTCCCGTGCAGAATGAGCCAGTGATGAGCCAGGGGCCTGAGTTCTCCCGGAATCAGTTCCGTCAGGTCTTTCTCCACTTTTTCCACGGTGTTTCCGTCGGAGAGTCCGATTCTACGGGAAACTCTGAACACGTGGGTGTCCACTGCAATGACCTGTTTGTCGTAGATTACCGAAGCGATGACATTTGCGGTTTTCCTTCCGACTCCCGGCAATTTGACCAGTTCGTCAGGCTCATCGGGAACAATGCCGCCGAACTCTTCGAGCAGTTTTTGTGCCATCCCGATGAGATTCTTCGCCTTGTTGTTGGGAAAAGTAATGGATTTAATCAGTGAAAATACTTCATCAAAGGATGCCTCTGCCAGTGATTCCGGAGTGGGAAACCTTTTGAAAATCAGCGGGGTGTGCATATTTACCCTCCTGTCGGTGCACTGCGCCGAGAGAATCACCGCAATCAGAAGGTGAAAAGGCGTGTCGTAATCCAGTTCCGTCTGCGCCGTAGGCATATTCCTGCTGAACCACCCGATCAGCCCGGCAATCCTTTCACTTGTTTCCATCCTCTTCCTCCTCTTTCGTTTCTTCACCAGCCTCACTCACCTTTCCCTCGCCAACCTCAGCCGTCTCACGGGTCTCATTCACCTTACCCTCAGCGACCTCAGCCACTTCACCTGCCGCCTTGTCCTCAGCCACCTCACAACCATCATCTCCGCTCTCAATCTTCTCCCGGCACCCCTCGTCCGAGCAGACCATCATCCTTCCTTTGTATTTTTCACAGATGTTAAGATTGTGCGTCACCATCACAACGGCCGTTCCCTCTTCCCGATTGATCCTGCAAATCAGCTGCATAATCCCGTCGGCCGTCTCCGGGTCGAGATTTCCGGTAGGTTCATCGGCAAGAATCACCTGTGGACGGTTCAGAAGGGCACGAGCAATCGCAATCCTCTGCTGCTCTCCTCCGGAAAGCTGGTGGGGCATCTTGTGCGCCTTGTGTCCCATCCCTACGGCCTCCAGGACCTCCCTGATACGTTCCCTGATAGTCTCCCTGTCCTTCCAACCGGTTGCCCTGAGCACGAATTCCAGGTTCTCATCCACGCTTCTGTCCATCAGCAGCTGAAAATCCTGAAAAACCACTCCCATCTTCCTTCGAAGGAAAGGTATTTGCTTGTCTTTTATTGATCTAAGATCATATCCGCACACCTTCCCCTCTCCTTTCATAAGCGGATTCTCGGCAATAATCGTTCTTATAATCGATGTCTTTCCCGTTCCGACCTTCCCGACAATATAAACGAAATCTCCCGGAAAGACCTTCATATCAAGGTCATATATCACTGTAGTCTCGCCGTTCAGAATATCTGCGTCCCTGAACGAAATGACAGGTGTTCTCTCTTCCATATAGTTAATATTTACGGTATATATCTAACTGTATATTAAATATTTATAAATATATATCAATCATTTGAACAGCGCGCGGCAAAGGGCCGGGACATCGGAAATACGGACTACCTGGATTCCGTCGGGGACATTTTCACAACCGCTGAGCGAGGAGATGAATATTTTCCTGAAACCCAGCCTCTGCGCTTCTGTGACCCTGCGCTCCGTCTGTGACACCGGCCTGATTTCCCCGCTCAGGCCGACCTCGGCGGCAAAGCAGACATCCGGAGGAATTGGAAGGTCGAAATTCGATGACAGCAGGGCGCATATAACGGCAAGATCGCAGGCGGGGTCGTTCACCCTCAGACCTCCTGCCATGTTCAGGAATACATCCTTGGCGCTGAGTTTGAAACCGGCCCTCTTCTCGAGCACGGCCAAAAGCATATTGAGACGGCGAACATCGAAGCCGGTAGCGGATCTCTGAGGGGTTCCGTATGCTGCTGTGCTTACAAGTGCTTGAACCTCAATAAGTAACGGGCGGCTCCCGTCAAGCGTGGCCCCGACGGCGATTCCGCTGAGATTTTCTTCGTGGGCCGGGATGAGCATTTCCGACGGGTTCGGCACCTCGCGCAATCCCTTGCCTGTCATCTCGAAGACTGCAAGTTCCGCAGTCGAGCCGAAACGGTTTTTTATGCTGCGCAGGATGCGGTAGGCTCCTCTGTTCTCGCCCTCAAACTGAAGCACCACGTCAACAATGTGCTCCAGAATCTTCGGCCCGGCAATGCTGCCCTCCTTGGTGATGTGCCCGATGAGTATCACCGGCACTCCGGTCTCCTTGGCGAACCTCAGGAGCAGGGCTGCCGTTTCCTTGATCTGTGAAACGGACCCCGGTGAGGACTCCACATTCTGTGAGAACATCGTCTGAACCGAGTCCACTATCATCAAATCCGGCATAATCTCCCGGGCGTGACGCAGAATGTCTTCCATTCGCGTTTCGCTGTAAATCAGGCAGTTGCTGTCGTCTCCCCCGATTCGTGCGGCCCTCAGTTTCACCTGTTTCGCGCTTTCCTCACCAGTGACATACAGGGTCTTGAGCCCCCCGCAATGCAGGGGAATCTGTAGCGACAGGGTTGACTTTCCGATGCCCGGCTCTCCTCCAATGAGCACCAGAGAGCCTTCCACGAGACCGCCTCCGAGAATCCTGTCCACCTCGCCGTTGTTGAGGGAAATCCTGTTTTCGCTCGTCGAGTCAATCTCCGAAAGTTTCATCGGCCGCGAACTTCCCCCGGGGATGTCCCTGCTCCCTGAGGACTGTCTTTTGCCGGTCGCCACCGTCTCCTCCACCATCGTGTTCCATTCTCCGCACGCGGGACAACGCCCCATCCACTTAGGACTCTCGTTCCCGCAGCTGGTGCAGAACCAGGATGTCTTCACTTTGTTTGCCATTTCAACGCACATTTTTTTCACGCCGCACTGTCATTTGGAATGGCTCCGTGCGGCAATAATCTTTTCCGTCTGCAAACCTTGGATTTTCGGCGTAGTTCTCCAAACCCAGGGTTTGTAATGCAAAAGTAAAAAAATTGTGCTGATAATTCATTTCCAGACGAAACTTGTATTTGTAAAATGCTCCAACTCTGCAAACAAAAAAAAGATATTGTTCTTGGCAGGACAATATCTAATCACATCTGCTCACTATGGAGCAAATCACGCGGCGACTCCTTACTCAGCCTTCTGGCAGTTTCCGCAGCAAGTAGAGTCAGCGCAAGCTTTTGTGCTGTCGCAGCACTCTTTGCAGCATTTTGTTGAGTCATCGCAGGCTTTGGTCTCTGAGCAGCACTCGGTGTTCTCAGTAGCCTCGGCTTTCTTGCAGTTGTTGCAGCAAGAACAGGAAGTTGCAGCAGCCAGAAGGGCTACGGCAGCAAGAGTCATCAATACCTTTTTCATAGTACCAATAAAAATTTAATTGAACTTAGATTCAAAGGCGCAAAAGTAGTCAGAAAAATGATAATATCAAATTTTAATTATAAAATGTTACCTTGTGTTTTCGGTAGATTGTAAACTTCCATATCGTGAATGGTTCCGTTATCGATATGAAAACGCAGCGCTGTTCTTACAGTATGAAAGCCAAAAATCCCTGCGGCTCCCGGATTGATAACCAAAAGGTCGTTTTCCTTGTCATTTATCACTTTTAATATGTGTGAATGGCCGCAAATGAAAATATCGGGCTTATATTCTCTAATCAGTGAATATGCCCTCCTGTCATATTTCCCAGGATAGCCTCCGATGTGTGTCATCAGAATTTTCATTCCCTCGCATTCGAAGAACCTGAAAAGGGGATTATCGTACCTGAGTTCCTGTCCGTCACAATTGCCATAGACCCCTTTGAGTGGCTTGAAAGCGGAAATCACTCCGAAGGTCTCGAAATTGCCGAAGTCCCCGGCGTGCCAGATTTCGTCAACCGGTTCAAGGAAATCCCGCAGCGGCTTGTCGAAGGTGCCGTGTGTGTCTGAAAGCAAACCTATGTACATTGTCTTGTGTTTTTCTGACTGCAAAAATATCAATTTTGGTGCGGAAAGAGAAAATGTTTTCTCAACGGAATATGAAAATTCCTATATTTGCAAACTTTGTGGAGTCAGATATGGAACTTTTTTATTCAGGAGATATTGCCGGCGGAATCTGCCGTCTTCAGGGCGACGAGGCATCTCATTGTGTCAAAGTGCTTAGGCACAGGGCCGGAGACCTTGTCAATGTGATTGATGGAGAGGGGAACCTGATGAAATGCTCCATTCTGGAGGCCTCCCCGAAATGTACCGTCTGCTCGGTCGAAGACAGGATTCCCGGCTGGGGGGCCCATCCCTACAGTCTCACCCTCGCCGTTTGTCCGACCAAGAATGCCGACAGGTACGAATGGTTTGCAGAGAAAGCGTGTGAAATTGGAGTTGACACAATCGTCCCTCTGATAGGGGAGAGATCTGAACGGAAGGTCTTCAAGACCGACCGCCTGTGCCGCATCCTTCTTTCAGCCACAAAGCAGTCCCTCAAGGCAGCTGTTCCCATGGTCCGGGAGCCACTGTCTGTCAAGGACTTTCTCAACGAACCCTCCGAAGGTTTGAAACTGATTGCCTGCTGTTTTGAAAATGGGGAGGTTCCCCGTGTTTCGATCAGGCAAGCCCTTGAGGAATATGACGGCTGTCAGGTCACCGTACTGATAGGTCCCGAGGGGGATTTTTCCCCTGAGGAGGTAACTCTTGCAATTTCAAAGGGATATGTGCCGGTCCACCTGGGTGCATCGCGCCTGAGGACTGAGACGGCGGCGGTCACGGCTGCCTCGGCTGCGTATTTCAGATATATGTAAGGAATATGAAAAAATTGAATCCCGATTCACTTTCCGTTGTGTTTGCCCTTGCCGTGACTGCGGCAGTGGTACTCTGCATTTATTTCACATCCCGCCGTCCGGACACTTCTTCAGGTCTGACGCTTACACCGGAGGAATTGGCTCTGATAGATTCACAGGACAGCCTTATGCGCGTATTCACTGTAGCCGACACCTCGGATGTCAGGGTATTGAGGACCATCTCGCGGGATTTCTCAGCGGCCGACCTGCTGACAGAAGCCTATTCAAGGCTATGCACCCTGATGGTAGCCACAGTTACTTCTCCTGCACAGGACGGTGTCGGAATCGCCGGACCGCAGGTCGGACTGGACCGCCGTGTGGTTGCCGTCCAGCGTTTTGACAAGGAAGGTTTCCCGTTTGAGGTCTATGCCAACATCCGGATTGAGGAAGTTCACGGGGAAATGGTCGAAGGTCCGGAAGGCTGCCTTTCGGTTCCTGGAATGAGGGGCGTGGTGATGCGCTATCCCGAGATTGTCATCTCGTATGTCAATGTGGATTCCCTTCGAGCTTCATTCCCGACAGCTTCCAGTTACGGACAAGGTCCGGAACACTCCAAATCAAGGAAATACACGGCTGCAGAGGCCCTCTCAGGGAAAATTGCCGGGGTCAATCTCGCCGACTACACGGTACGGGAGACGGTTGGCGGTTTCTCCGCAATAATTTTCCAACACGAGACCGACCATCTTGACGGTATCCTCTATACCGACAAGGTCGTGGACGGCAGCCTCGCCTGCATTGCTCCGAATCAGAAATGATTCTGTCAGAGGATGAAAAATTCTGTCAGAGGATGAATTTTTTATATAGTTTTATATGCGCGCGAAGATTTTTGCTATCTTTGCCCCCCCCAAAAAAAAAAGTGGGATTTTTTTACCAAAAGGGTGGTGCCTTCTCAGAAGAGTGATCCCCTAAAAGGTTTTATATGTTGTCAGTCAAGAAGATAGTTTTTATATTGGGGGGGGGTAATCCTTTCTGCAGTAATCTGTTCTGCCTCTGCAAAGACAGAATCGGTTTCTGATAGTATAACTGTCTCTGACAGCCTGACGGTTCAGATTTTCTTTCATCGGGGTAAGTCTTTCCTGGATCCCGAATTGAGTGACAACCGGGAGAATCTCAGGCGTTTCTTTGTCTCCCTTGACAGTCTTTCCCGTTTGAGGAACATTGCAATAGATAGTGTTGTCCGTGTCCGACCGTCGGCATCTCCTGAAGGGAAAATCGGAGAGAATGAAGCCTTGTGCAAAAGGCGTGCAGATCTGGCAGTTGCCATATTCAGGAAAAAAGGTCTTTCCGGTTCTGAATTTGAAATCAATTCTTCGGGTGAGGATTGGAGCACACTCTCGATGCTTCTGAAGAAATCCGGGCTGAAGGGAAGCGAAGAAGCGACCCGGATAATTGACGACACACCGGTATATGTCATTCGCAGAGGGAAAATTGTCGGCGGACGCAAGAAGGCTGCTATGGATATGTGGAGGGGCCGGTTCTGGTGGAAGATGGACAGGTTGTTCTTTCCTCTTTTGAGGCAGGTCACTCTGACTGTCACCTATTCTGACAAGAACAGGGTTCCGGGTAAATGTGTTTCTGTCGCTGCAGAGAATTCGGAAGAATGTTCCGACCGTCTGGCTGTAGTCAAATCACCATTGCCGGAGCCCCTGGTTGCCTCCTCTCTGACATCACTTGAAACTCCCCTTCGTTCTCTGTTGTGTGATCATGCGGCATTTTCGTCCCAGCAGACCTTCTCCGGCCGGAAAAACCATACGGCCCTACAGACCATCCCCTACGGACAAAAGTCATTACACGGAGGCATCCGGGCTTGCAAACCTGTCCTTGCCCTGAAGACAAACCTGCTTTTTGATGCAGCCTCCCTGCTGAATCTCGGTGTCGAAGTTCCGATTGGAAGCCGGTTCAGCCTGGCTGCCGATGTGGTTTTCCCTTGGTGGCGCAACCGCAGTAAAGATGTTACAATCCAGATGTTGGGAGGAACCCTCGAAGGCCGTTACTGGTTCGGGAAAAGAGTCGATAGGGAACCGATGACAGGCTTTTTTGCCGGCATATACACCGGAGCGGGCTACTTCGACTTCCAACTCGGAACCCTTACCCGGGGCAATGGAGTCCAGGGAAATTTCTACCTTCTAGGCGGAGTCAGTGCGGGATTTGCCCACAGAATCAGTAACAGCCTCAGACTTGAATACAGCATTGGAGCGGGTTATCTCCGCTGCGACTTTCAGGAATACTTCAGCGCGAAGGACACCAAATTCGGTGACATAAAGGCAATCGCTTACCCCTGGGAAGCAAAGCGACTTTCAGGCTTCCTGCCGACAAAGGCTTCTGTCTCACTGGTTTGGATGATTCATTCCAAAAAAGGAGGTGAGCGATGATCCGGTCGGTTTCAACTCTCATCCATAGTCTGCTGCGCCTTCTGTCAGAGTCTACATCCGGACCTGTGGCGGCAATTCTTGTCCTTCTCCTGCTGTTCTCCTGCCAGAGGGACCATCTCTACTTCGCCTCGTCGAACACTGCCACTGTCCTTGTCGAACCTGACTGGAGCACCTCTGCCGTGCATCCGAACGGAGTCACCGTCTATGCTTACCGGGAATCCGACGGCTCCCTCTACAAGCGTTTCCCGCCTGTCAGTGCCGACCAGAAATGCTACATCAAACTTCCGCAGGGCGATTTCACCCTTGTCGTGATGAATGACACTCCCGAGGAGTTCAAAGGCAGGATTGATTTCAGGGGAGAGCAGAACCTGAGCACATTCCAGGCCCGGGGAGTGAAAGATGAGTCCCGGAGCCAGAAACTAAACGAACACCTGAAAGCCCAGGCCGAGGCCCGAGCCGCCTCTGAAAGTGAAGGAACTGCCGCCTCTGAAAGTGAAGGAACTGCCGCCTCTGCTTCCGGTAGCGCAGCACCCGTCTCCAAGTCAGAGGATGAAGAGTACTGCATAGTCGAACCGGACACCCTCGCAATGTCGGTCATCCGGGGGCTTCACATATCACCGGAACAGATTGACTACTACTATGATCGTCCTGAATATGACCTCTCGCAGGAGTCTGCCACGGTTGTTCCTGTCTCGATGAAACCGGTTGTCTCCCAGGTGAACATCAAGGCTCATGTGAAAGGTCTCAAATATGCCAGAGGTACCACCCTGTCATTCCTCAGGGGAGTCGCCGCCGGCTATGACATTAGCACCCAGACCAATTCCACCGACAGGGCCGCCCACGCATTCGTCCTGAACAACAGGAAGTTCGATGCTGGTTCGGACTCCGACGGCACCATCACGGCAAGTTTCCTGTCTTTCGGCCTTGTCGGGGACGGCACCACGGACAGCAGATATTATCTTGACATAAATTTTGTCCTGATCAACGGGGAACCTTATCCCTTGACCTTTGATGTCACCGAGCTCATCTCGGTTGATGTCAGTCTTTACCTGACGCTCAATCTCGACCTTGAAATCGTACTGCCCGAGGTTGTGGGAGAAGAGGGCGGCGGAGGTTTCAATACCGATGTCTCCGAATGGGAGGATGAGGTAGTTGATATACCTATATAATTGATGCTTAATGAAATATGTAATATATGGCGAGATATTGAATATGTACGGATATTGAAATACCAAACAATAATTTTATATTAACTAAAATTCAAAAATTATGAAAAAAACAATTGTTCTTCTTGCAGGAATCGCTCTGATGGCAGCGGGCTGCACAAAGACAGAGGTCATTACAAGCGGAACTGAGGGCACTCAGAAGGGCATCGGTTTCTCTGCTTACACTGCAAAGCCTACCAAGGCTGCGCAGGTGGATGTCACTACATCTAACCTTACTTCTTTTAATGTTACTGCCATCGGTAACAGTGCCGTTTACTTTGACGATGTTACTTTTAAAAAAGATGAAACTACCACCTACTGGGAGAGTGATACCAAGTATTTCTGGCCTGCTTTCGCTTTGGATTTCTATGCTTACAACACTCCTGCAAAAGGTATTTTCTCCCGCGATATCACTATTGCTGGGCAGACATTGACTTTCACTCCGTCAGAAACTCTTTCTGAGCAGGAGGACCTCGTGGTTGCCAAGACAACGGGCCAAACCGAGCCGGCTGGTGGCGCTACGGTCCTTACGTTCAGTCACTGCCTTACGCAGGTCGTTGTCAATGCTTTGAGCACTAATTCGAACTACACAGTTGTGGTTGATGGTGTAAAACTTGCCAATCTTGCAGGTGAAGGAACCTATACTTTCTCAGAAAATAAGATGGAGGCAACGGCAGCACACAAAAATTCTGCCACTTCATCAGATTACGATGAGGAATTCACTGCCAAGACATTGACAGCATCTCCTAAGGAGGTTATGAGATCAGGTGATGACGACGGTGGAAGATGGTATCTTATTCCTCAGGATGTTACTTCCTGGGTTAAAGACTCTGATTCAGAAAAAACAAATGCATCACATGGAACATACCTTGGCCTTAGGGTGAAGATTACTACAACAACAGGTGATTTCAAGGTTTATCCTAGAACAGGGGATGCATCTGCTTGGATGGCAATTCCAGTGCCTGCTCAACTGAAATTTGATCAGGGCAAAAAGTATATTGTCACGATACAGTTCTTCGGTGAATCAGGAAACGGTGGCGCAGGCTATGTTGACCCTGAGAAACCGGGCGACCTTGATGGTAACGCTGAAACTAATGATGCAGGAAAGAAGATTATTGGTGGTGCCATTAAATTTAATGCATCAGTTGAAAGTTGGGATGACAACACCGTCAATGTAACAATCAACCTCTAACCCCCCCAGGCCAGCGGGACCTGACCGTCCCGCCGGTCACAAAGCAATTATTATGAGAAAACCGACACCGACACTCCTGATTCTGTTTCTTCTCTTCCTGACAGCCTGCCGCAAGGACGGTCCGGCCGGGGAGGGGAGTGTGCCGGTGTCTTTCTCAACTGAGCAGGACAGCCAGGCAGGCAGTGTGTCTGCTCAAGAAAGGCTTGCCAGCCTGCCTCAGACAAAAACGGACCTATATACCTACTTTGACAGTTTCAAGGTGTGGGGAGCCATAACTGACGGGGGAGGAACCTCTTCCATTATGGAAGGCTACCGGGTCAACTATGACCCGGTCCTGGGCTGGTCCTACACCGACGGGGAGGGAACCGAAGGACAGGAACTCCAGTTCTGGAGCCAGTCGGGAGCATTGTACACCTTCCACGCTGCCTCTCCTCTGGAGAGAATCAGTGAAATCACTGCAAATTCGGTGAACCTTGCCTTGAACACCACGAAAGTCCTGACCGAGACAACCCTTCTGAGCGAACCCTACAGTGTCTCCCGTTCCGATCCCGAGTACGGAAACACAGTGAACTTGAAGTTCAGATATGCCAATGCGCGTGTCAATCTTGCGGTGAAATATATCTCGGACTCTCCGCTTGAAATCACCGGCCTGGTCCTGACTCCTCCCGCATCTTACGCTACTGCGGCGACTCTCAGATTCGACTACGACTGGTCAAGGCTTGCCGTGGTTCAGGGAACCTTGAATGTCACTGCCCGGAGCAGTGATCCTCTGACCTTTCCCGGTCTTTCAATCCCGGCTCAGTCCGAGGAGTTCTACCAGACTTCCTCACCGTGGTATGTGATTCCGGACCCCGCCTCAAAGGGACAGTGGACGGTTTCCCTTAAAGTCGGTGGAGCAGAAAGGAGTGTCCAGTTCACTATGTCCAAGGCCTGGGAGAGCGGAAAATCCTACCTCTACCGTTTCGAGTACACCGACAAGGCCAACCTCGTCTTTGTCGGCACCGAGGAACTTTTCATCGGGATTACACCGGAAAATGTTAGAGAACACACTTTTGAATAGAGAAAGATGAGAGGAAAAACGACGAAATATCTGTTTGCAATTTTCTGTACCGTCACAACACTCGGTTGCAGCAGGGAGGATACGTGTCCCGACAGCTCGAATGGAGAGGGTGCAAGGGTCGAGATGGTCCTTGCACCCGGAACCGTCTCCACCCGTGCCCATTTCGAGGACAATAAAGGCTCCGCTTCCTTTGTCTGGGATGTGGGCGGCGAGATGATTGCCGTTGTGTCAAAAGGCGGAAACATCGTTCAGTGGGACGGCGGAAAGTGGTTCTCAGGGATGAATATTTCGTTGATTGACCCTTCCGACCCGAGCAAGGCACTGCGTGCCGCTTCGGCTTCGACTCTTCCGTCATCGGCCGCTCAATCAGGCGACAAACTCTTTTTTGTCTCGCCTGTCGAAGGCTCCTCCTTGGCTCAGACAACTTCTTCCGAAACAGCCGTTGAGGTAACCTTCTCAATGCCAAGCATATTTGAGCAGAGCGCGTCCGGGAAGATGGAAGAGTTCGAGCCCTACTGCATCATTCGGGGAGAGTCCACTGTCAAAAGCACTCCGACTTCCCCGGACAAGAATTTTACGGCCAATTCCACCAATTTCTACTCGATTCCGGCAGTTTTCAGGTTCAATGTCACGAACAAGTCCGGCAGTGATGTGACCCTTGAGTCCGTGAAGATTACCTGCAACAGACTTTTCCCTGACAAGATTGTCTGGAAAACCGACGGACAGAGCGTTTCAGTCAGCGAATCCTCCGACAAGTCAGGCTATTTCCACACAATCAAGACCTCTGTCAACCACGGCAAGGGAAATCTCATCCCGGCCAAATCGGGAGAAACCACAAGCAAGGGGACTTACTATGCGATGTGTCTGCCTTTTGACAGCGACGCTTCGATGTCCGGAGCCACACTTGCCTTCATCATTGAGACCCGTGAGAAGACGCACACCTTCAACATCCCCGCCGAGGATTTCTTCCGTTTCAGTATAGTCAAGACTTTTGAGAGCAACAGAATCTACACCTTCAATTTCAATCTGATTGACGAGCAGTCGGTCGAACTTGAGGCTGTTACCATCGAGGACTGGATCACCGACGGCTTCAACCACCCGATTGAGGATGTCACGGGAAATGTCCTGGTCAATGTCTCCTACTGGGTGCAGGACCGGCAGAATCTCTACACCTACGCCTTTATGAGGATGGTGGAGAATAATGACGGATTCACGATGTGGTCGAAGTGCAACATATTGGATTACATCTATAGTACGGTCGATTATTATTTCCTATGGTCGGAGGTGACCCCTTCAGACCCTTCGGATGAGGACTATCTTGCCCGTTACTACGACAATATAACCGATTTCAAGTGGAAAACTCCGACTCACTTCGACTACGCCGACCTTTTCAACGAGACCCTGCACAATATTGAGATGTGCCGCGACACTGAGTCGGGAGTCTATGGACTGTGGATCAGACGCAAGGACAATCCTGAGAAGGAAATTTTCCTGCCTTGCTGGGGAAAAGTCAGTGAGCACACAGTCTGGGAAAACAATGTAACCGAGACTACTAAAACCTACCACGGAAGGTACTGGACGCGGGATGAGAAGGATGAGACATCGGCCTATATGGTTCATTTCGCATTCCAGCAGGTGGAAAGGACTGTTGGAGAAGAGGCTCCCACCTTGCTTCCTTTCACAAGGGTCCTGAATTCCGGCAACGATATCTATGAATTTGCAGACACTCTCAAAACGACCGCCCTTCCGGTTAAATCCATACTCAAGAATGAATAGATTTCTGAAATATGCAACATTGGCACTCTGCCTGCTGACAGCCTGCACGCAGGAGGAACTCCCGCAGCCGGGGGACCGTCTCTACATCCGTGCCGTTTCCTGTCCTTTTACCCAGACGGGCAGTTCCGAAACGGTGCAGGAAGGTTCAACCCTGACAAAGTCGGTTGACAACGGCTTCCTTACGACCTTTGAGGCGGGGGACCAGATTGGTGTCACCGGTATTGCTTCGGACGGGAGCATTCTCGATGTCTGCAACAATGTTAAATTCACTTTCCACGACAGTTATGACGGAGCAGACGGCCTGATCTGGTCCACTTTCCTCAATGACAGGGGCTATGCCTTCGTGGAAAAGGTCAAGGGAGCTACCTATTTCGCCTACTTTCCCTATCGGGAGGACCTGGATGGATTCACCCTGGACCAGATCATTGCAAACCACACAGTCCTTGAGGACCAGCACACAAAGGAGAACTTCACAAAGAGTGACCTGATGACTGTCGATGCACCGATTGCCCCGAATGGGAATGACCTGAATTTTGTAATGAAGCACAAAATGGCAACCATCTCCCTGTTCTACAACAACGAGTGGGAACCGGACGGGGTGACCCCGCTGTACCCGATTGAGTTTTACAGTTCGACTTACCCTGCAGGCCTTACCATCGGGCACACCTACCGCTCGGCCATCTCCCCGACCAAGACCGAACTCCGCCGTCGCTACCTTGTCAATCCAAGCGTAACTCCAAAAGTGAAACTGGTCGGCCATCTCGAGGAACAGTGCCACCGTCTTTTCAGCCACGAGATCAATGTGGAACCGGGCCATCTCTACTCAGTCTCCTTCGAAGGCGAGCCGATAGTTCCTTACACCGACGGAGTTGACCTTGAACTGGATAATGTTGAGTTTGTGGACAGGTTCGGCAACACTGTGAAATTGGGTTATACGGTCATCTGGTCCAAGTACAATCTGGGTGAGTCCCTTGGTGAGACCTATCCTTTTGCTCAAGCCTCCTCGGACAGGGGCGGCAAGTCCGGAACCAGAGATTCTTTTGCAAGAGGGGATTATTACTGTTGGGGTGCCACTTTCACCCAGTACGACAATGGCCTGACAGGCTACAAAGGCTATGGTTACAACAACTACTTTGACAACGAGTACAAGATTGCCCCTCTGGGAGGTACAATCAAGGAAACCGAGTACGATGTCGCCCACGCCCGCTGGTGGAGGGGAAAATGGAGACTCCCGACAGAAAATGAGTTTCGGGCTATGTATGCGGGATGTACCTTTACACTGGAAACCACTTATAGTGAAACTCAACAGCGTTATATGGGAGAGCCGGTCGGAAGGCAGACATACAATGTGATTAAGGTTGCAAACAAGAAGAACCCTGAGAAGTTTATCTATATGTCCTCCGGAGGTTATACCGACGGCACTATGCTCCCTGAAAAGGATGCTGAGGGGAACCTGACTGATTCCGGAGATGGAAAGAAAAATGCCGGTATTATCTATCAGGGAACCGCGTACTACCTTAGCAGCAGTGCTTCTCCGACTATTCTGCGCTGTATCTCCTATGCTTATTTCAATACTTCCGAGCAACACATAAAAGTGGACGGTAGCCGTTATACCGGAATGCTTGTTAGACCTGTTTACAGTCCTAATGAATACCAGAATGAATAGATTCAATTCTATACTTGTCACTTCCCTGACCCTGATTCTCGGAGCCTGCACCACAATTGGGGAACCGTCCCTGAAGGAAAGCGGAGACTGGAGTCTTGAGGTTTGTGTCCGGCAGATGAAAGGAACTCCGCCGGTTTCCACGAAAGTCTCCTACAGCGGTCCGTACGGGGAGCATACCGCATTTGAGACCGGTGACTTTTTCGGACTTTTCGTTCTGGATGAAACAAACACAATCAGGGTGTGCAATTACAAAGTCTATTGTTCCGGCCTGGACAATAAAGGAAAGACAGTCTGGTCCATTTTCAAACCCGGGTCTTCCGACAGCAACACCTCAAACCATCCGATAGCGGATGTCCTTGCACAAGGGACGGAATATTTTGCATATTTCCCTTACAATGAGTCTTTCAGTGCCATAACGACATCCGCTGAGGTGCAGTCCATTGTTCCTGATTTCCTCAATTCCCTTCCAAAGGACCAGAGTTCCTCCTACTCTGACTATGACCTGCTTGTTGCGAGCAACATCCCCGGTTGCGAATACGGCGAGGTCAATGTGTCCGGAAAATCCGTCAGCCTGACCCTTGCCCACACAGCAGCAATGCTCCGCTACTGCATGCCAACAGGCTCGGTCAAGTACGAGTATCGCTTCGACGGCTTGGACTTTACCCCCTTCCTTCTCAAGACAGTTGACGGTGTTGATGAATTCCGCTATGTTTTCAAGCCAGGATGTGTTCTGGACATGTGTGTCAAGTTTGTGAAAGATAAGAAGTTGTATAAGTTTGAGACGGGACAGACCAAGTATTTGTGGCCTATTACTACTCAGGCGGGACATTGCTATTTGCTGGATGAAAATGCCCCGAAGGTGCCTTATCAGACTGCTGTGGATATGGGGACCTCAGTGATGTGGGCAAGTTTTAACATTGGGGCTGAGGATAACGAAACAGCCACGGCCGAGAACATCGGCGGCATTGCCGGAAACTACTTTATGTGGGGAGCCAATCAGACTACATCATCTTTCGGAAGCAGTTCCTATGCCAATTATAACAAGTCTTTCACTGCGGGCACCAAGCCAAATGAACTTCCTTTGGGCTATGATTACAGTGGTGATGTCATCTACGATGCCGCTCGTAACCTATGGGGAGGGGAGTGGAGGACTCCTAGCTGGGAGGAGTGGCAGGAATTGTACAATGCCTGCACATATACTGTGGCTGACGGCAAGATTACCTTTAAGAGCAGGAACACAGGCAATAGCATCGTACTGCCATTGCAGGGATATAGTAACGGAACAGTGATTTCAGAGCCGCAAAACGGCTATTATTGGTCAAGCACTGCAAATCCTTCGAATATTGCCAAGGCGCTTGCTACAAATTTCCGCAGCAGCAATGCCCCGGCTCAAAATTCCAACGCCGACCGCTACACCGGTCTTCCGATTCGCCCGGTTTACAGCAGGTGATGTCTCTGTTGCATGGCACTGGGTCAGTTGCCTTTCACTGGGTCAGTTGCCTTTCACTGGGGACAATTGCCTTTCACCGGGGTTTATTGCCTTTTACCCTTGTCAGTTGCATTGCGCCAGGGCTAGAATGACCCCGTTAATATAGGGCTGAATCCTCGAAAGCGGCCCTGTGAAATTGTTGACCATCAGAGAGAAGATGATGGTGTCCCCGGACACCGGCTCCATTGCGCCCATCCCTCTGCCGTTGGTCTCTCTGCTGCCGTCCCCATTCTTTACTCCGGAGGTCCCGCCCTTTCCCGTGAAACTTCCCTTAGGCAGGATATAGCCGCAGAAGCATCTCACATCGCTCATCGACCCGCTTTTCATCCGGATTCTGTCTTTGACCACCGCGGAGGTCTCCTGCATTATGAACTTGATTGACCCTTCTCCTCCCGGTTTCGGGAGTGAATTGATGAAGGTCTCTCTGAAAGGCTGGTCCAGGACAGACCTGAGCAAACGGCAGAGAAAATCCGCGCTGAGGTGGTCCTCCCGCGAAAGCCCGCTCCCGTCGCTGATACGCATTCCCTCCGGGTCTGCCCCCATCTCTTGAAGAATCCTCCGAAGTACCTGGCAGGATGCCCGGTAATCCGACCCCGTACCGTACAGCTTTCCCATTGTCCTGAGCAGGGTCTCTGCGTAGAGATTGTTGCTCTCCCTGTTGGTTACCTGCACAATTGCCTTCAATTCAGGTGATACCGTGTGTCCGATTACAGTCAGTTCCTCCTGGGGTACGCACTCGGGAACCCCGAAGAGCAGTCCCGTGTCGGCCGCTCCCTCCGAGCAGGTGATTCCGCATCTTTCAAGATAGTCGCAGAAATAGGCCGCGCAGGTCATCTCCGGAAACTTGTTCGCCGCCTGTTCCGTCCTCGGTTTGCGGTCCACCGCGAAAGTCCCCCGCATTTCCCCTATGGAGGACAGTCCCGTGGTGTAGAAGTATAGTGTGTTTCCTGAACCTTTAGGCCCTGTCACACAGGGGAATGAGTATTTCAGCCAAGGTGTAAGCGGGTATTTCACCCTGACATTCAGCGAGTCCCCCGGCTCCTTCCCCGCCTGAACGAGAAAATCCTGCACGTTTTCGTAGAAAGACAGCCCGCTCACCCCGCTTCCGTAATATGTCCCAGAGTCGTTCAACTGCCAGGATTCCTGCTCCATCATCCCCGGCAGCCATCTCCCGTCCCCGACAATCCATCCCTCAATCTCCCGGATTCCCGCACCGCGCACAAATGAGGCCCATTCCCCGAAAGTATCATCCAGCCCCTTTGCAATGGGATTCACCGAACCTATGGTCGGGTCGCCCCCGCCTATGATGTAAAGATTCCCCTTTAGAATCCCATCCTCGATGTTTCCGCTGTACCCGATGGAAGTCCTGAACCGGAAATCCCCTCCAAGCCTCTTAAGCGCCGCCGCCGTTGTGACGGTCTTCATATTCGAAGCCGGCAACAGCAGTCTCTCCCGGCACACGTCAATCAGAGTGTCCCCGTCAGCAGTCACCGCCAGAATCCCCACCGATGCTCCCTTCATTCCCCGGGCCCCCTCAAGCCTCAGGACCGCCTCCATCAGGTTCGGCACCATCCTCTGCCCTTGCTCCAATCCCGATTCCTGCCGCATCAGCCCCGTTGCCTTCCCGCTGGCAAACTCATCTCCCCGAACCTGTCCCGCCGTCGCAAAAAGCACACACGTCGCCACGAAGATTCGTATTTTCGAAATATTCACCATTCTTGTTTTCTTATATATTATATATGGTATATCAGCCCTTGGATACAAGGGATATGTCAAACCCCGCAAAAATACTCAAAAATATGCGTATCTCACGGATATTTCTTAAATTTGCCTTTCTGTAGTCAGGAATATTTTCTTTAATGACGAAATATTGTTAAATATATACTATAATGAAAAAACAAGTTCTGGTGTCCGGCGGTGCCGGATATATCGGCAGCCATGTGACTGTCGAGCTGATTGCTGCCGGCTATGATGTTGTCGTTGCCGACAATATGTCCAACTGCGATTTCACCTGCTTCGAGGGTGTGAAGAAAATCACCGGAAGGGATGACATTCCTTTCGTGCAGATTGACTGCTGCGACCAGGATGCGGTGATGAAACTCTTTTCCGATTACAGGATTGACGCTGTGATTCATTTCGCAGCGTTCAAGGCTGTGGGAGAGTCTGTGGCAGAGCCGATTATGTACTATAAGAACAACCTCGTCTCCTTCCTGAACATTCTTGAGGCGGCAAAGACCCACGGCGGATGCAATGTGCTTTTCTCCTCTTCCGCAACCGTTTATGGCGAGGCCGAGAATCCTCCTGTGACCGAGGAATCTCCGCGCAAGCCTGCCACCTCACCTTACGGAAACACCAAACAGATCTGCGAAGACATCCTCACTGATGTCGTAAAGGCGACTACTGTTTACGGACAGATGCAGCCGGGAGAGAACTGCAAAGGCCTCATCAAGGGCATAGCCCTGAGGTATTTCAATCCGATCGGCGCCCATCCGTCAGCCCTCATCGGAGAACTTCCGCGCGGCGTTCCGAACAACCTCGTTCCTTTCATCACCCAGACGGCAATCGGCAAGAGGGAGTGCCTGAGCATCTTCGGAAATGACTATCCTACACCTGACGGCACCTGCTTGCGCGACTACATTGACATAGTTGACCTTGCAAAGGCACACGTTGCCGCTGTCTCAAGAATGGTGGAGGGCAGAATGGCTGAAAGTTATGAAATCTACAACATCGGAACCGGCCGCCCTGTCTCAGTCTCCGAACTGGTCAACTCCTTCGAAAAAGTCAACGGGGTGAAGGTCAACCACAAATTCGCTCCGCGCCGTCCGGGTGACGTGACCGCAATCTGGGCAGACCCGACCAGGGCCAATAAGGAACTTGGATGGAAGGCCGAACGCACCGTCGAGCAGACCCTCGCCTCCGCCTGGGCCTGGGAGAAACACCTTGCCGGGAAATAAATGCTGTTGTTGCAGAATGTACCTGTAATTCCATGACAATGAAAGCATATATCGAAAAGAACAGGGAAAGGTTTTTTGATGAACTCTTTTCACTTTTGAGGATTCCGTCAATCAGTTCGTCGAGCGAGCACAAAGGGGATATGTACAAGTGTGCGCAGCGGCTTGCGGAACTTCTTCGCGAGGCGGGGGCCGATGAGGCGGACGTTTTTGAGACAACGGGCCATCCTGTGGTTTTCGGCAGTCGCAAGGTTGAGGGCGCAGTCGGGACCGTTCTTGTGTACGGACACTATGACGTTCAGCCGGTTGACCCTCTTGAACTTTGGAAATCAGATCCTTTTGAACCTCAGATCCGTGACGGGGCCATCTATGCAAGGGGTGCGAATGACGACAAGGGACAACTGTTTATGCACCTGAAGGCTTTTGAATACTTGGTGCGAGAGGGCGGTTTGAAGCACAATGTCAAATTCATCTTCGAGGGTGAGGAGGAAATAGGGAGTCCGTCGCTTGCAGCCTGGGCAAAGGACCACAGGGAGATGCTTGCGGCTGATGTCATCCTGGTTTCCGACACGACTATGATTTCCGAGGAAGTCCCTTCAATCAACTGCGGAATGAGGGGCCTGTCCTATGTGGAGGTCAAGGTGACCGGACCGGACAAGGATCTTCACTCAGGCCATTACGGCGGGGCTGTCGCTAATCCGATCAATGTCCTCTGCGAGATGATAGCCTCCCTGATTGACAAGGACGGGAAGGTCACTGTCAAGGGCTTTTACGATGATGTGGTTGAACTTTCCGAAGAGGACAGGGCCCAACTTGCCCGTGCTCCGTTCGACCTTCAGGAGTACAAGAAGTTCCTTGACATCGACGATGTGCGCGGAGAGAAAGGATACACTACACTTGAGAGGACAGGTATCCGCCCGTGTCTTGACGTGAATGGAATCTGGGGCGGATTCACCGGGGAAGGCGCCAAGACCGTCCTCCCGTCGGAGGCTCACGCGAAAATCTCGATGAGGCTGGTTCCGAACCAGGACAGCGCGACAATCAGCCGCCTTTTCTGCGAGCATTTCAAGGCGATTGCCCCAGCCTGCGTCAAAGTTGAGGTTACCCCTCATCACGGGGGAGACGGCTTCCTGATTCCGATTTCCTCGAAGGCCTACCAGGCGGCATCCAGAGCGATGACCGAGGTTTACGGCATCGAGCCTGTGCCGAGCAGGGGAGGCGGAAGCATCCCGATTCTGGCTGATCTCCAGAGGATTCTCGGAATCGACCCTCTACTGATGGGATTCGGACTCGAAAGGGACACCATCCACTCCCCGAATGAGAGTTATCTTCTGAAGCAACTCTTTGCCGGGATGGAATCCATTGCGCTTTTCTACCAGTATTACCGTTAAACACTATCTCTGCAATAGCAATGAACAGACAACAGCTATACGGACAAATCAAGGCCAAAGGCACAGTCCTCTGCGTGGGTCTTGACGTTGATTTTGAAAAAATGCCCCCTCACATCCAGGCCCTGGCTTCTAAGGGGGAGGTAGCGGCAATGGGACGCCTGTTCAAGGGGCGTGCCCGTTCCATAATCGAGTTCAACAAGGCAATAATTGACGCCACTGCAGGGCATTGCGTGGCCTACAAACCCAATCTTGCATTCTACGAATGCTACGGCACCGACGGCCTGCGTGCACTGGAGGCTACGGTTGAGTACATCCGATTGAATTATCCTGAGATTTTCCTCATTGCCGATGCCAAGAGGGGAGACATCGGGAACACCGCAAGGATGTATGCAAAGACATTCTTCGAGACTATGGACTTCGATGCCGTGACAGTGGCCCCTTATATGGGTGCCGACAGCGTCACTCCATTCCTGGCCTACAAGGACCGCTGGGCAATTGTCCTTGCTCTGACATCCAATCCGTCAGCAGCCCAGTTCCAGATGGCACACAAGGACGGGAAGCCTCTTTACCGAGCAGTGATGGAGGAGATGATGTCGATTTCAACTCCAGACAATATGATGTTTGTGGTGGGAGCCACCAAGGCAGACAAGTTACAGGAAATCAGGTCGTTCTGTCCTGACAATTTTCTGCTGGTTCCCGGAGTGGGAGCCCAGGGCGGAAGTGCTGAGGAAGTCATCGCCAATGGTTCCAATGAGTTCGGCGGGCTGCTGATCAATTCCTCCCGAGGGATTCTCTATGCCGATTCCTCCGAGGATTTCGCACTTGCTGCGGGGAAGGCGGCCGCCTCCACTGCCCGGTTCGAGCCTGCCCGGTAGTTGACACCGCCTCTGCCGCCGAAAAGGCTGCCTTCTCCACCGGCTCCATCCGGCCCCATCTGCTTCTGCTGCCGAAAAGGCTGCCTCCATCTATTCCCCAAGAATTTTGGCAAGACCTCCCTCTGCGGTTTCCTTGTAAACTGACGGGAGGTCTTTTCCTGTCTGTTTCATCACGTTGACCACCTGGTCGAAGGACACCCTGTGGCGTCCGTCGGTGTAGAGGGCATAGATGCTCGCATCAAGGGCCCTTGCAGCCGCGTAGGCATTCCTTTCTATGCAGGGAATCTGCACAAGACCGCAGACAGGGTCACAGGTCAGCCCCAGATGGTGTTCCAGACCCATCTCCGCCGCATATTCAATCTGGGACGGACTTCCGCCCATCAGCTGGGTTGCAGCTGCGGCTGCCATTGCGCAGGCCACTCCGACTTCTCCCTGACAGCCTACTTCCGCACCTGAGATTGAAGCATTCTGTTTCACTACATTACCGACAATTCCTGCCGTGGCAAGTGAACGGACAAGCCTCTTGTCGCTGAAACCGTAAACCTTTTTCAGATGGTAGAGCACGCCCGGAAGCACTCCGCAGGAACCGCAGGTCGGGGCAGTCACTATTGTCCCTCCGCAGGCATTTTCCTCGCTCACCGCAAGGGCGTAGGAAAAGATCAGACCCCTTGTTCGCAGGACATCCTTGTAGCCCTCTGCCCTGATGAAGTAACTTGAGGCCTTCCTCCTCAGATGCAACGGGCCCGGAAGGGCTCCCTCCTGGTCAATCCCCCTCTCGACCGCCTCGCACATCACCCTCCAGACCAACTCCAGATGCTCCCAGAATCCCGGCCTACCTCCCTCGTGCGCATCCACATATTCCCAGAACTCCTTTCCGTTGGAATTGCACCATTCCAGAATCCCGGATAGATTGTGCAGGTCGTAGAAATCCTCTGACTCATCCGGGAAGGGATGTTCCATACAGATTATGTCCCCGCCTCCGATGCTGTAGTATGTCCAGTTGTCGTAGATGTCCCCGTCACGGCTGACTGTGGCGATTTTCATCGCATTCTGGTGGAGCGGGAGATATTCTTTCGGTCTCCATTCGATGTCGATGTCCCCGTGCCGTTTCTCGTTGTTGTCGATGGTGTCCTTCTCGCTCCATTTCCAGGTGGAGTATGCTTCACGGATGGCCACGTCGGTGAGATGGCCTTTGCCGGTGGCGGCAAGGGAACCGTAGAGGACGACCCTCAGATGATCCGAATCGGGGTGGTTCTCAAGGTATGAACGCACCGCCTTGTAGGGCCCCATCGTGTGACTGCTTGAGGGACCTTTCCCGATTTTGTATATTTCAGAAATGCTTTTCATTGTTAAATATATCCCTATTTTACCCAGGTGTCGAAATATTCCGTGACCTTGTCCATCAGATGCACCCTCTCCATTCCGAACATATTGTGCTCTGCGACAGGGTAAGGGAAGTAATCCACCTGCACATTGTTGCTGATGCATTCCTGGACGAAACTCAGGCTGTTCTGCCAGACGACAACCGGGTCAACGGCGCCCTGGCAGATCAACAATTTCCTCTTCAGCGAGGCCGCCTTCGGAATCAGGCTTGTCAGGGCATAGCCCTCAGGGTTGTCCTGCGGCGTGCCCATATACCTTTCCCCGTACATCACCTCGTACCATTTCCAGTCAATCACAGGCCCTCCTGCAACCCCGGCCTTGTAGATTTCGGGGTAATTGGTCAGCAGGGAAATCGTCATAAAACCGCCGTAGCTCCAGCCGTGAACGCCAATCCTTTCGCGGTCAACCCACGGCTCCTTCAGCAGTTCCCCAAGCCCGGCAATCTGGTCCGCCATCTCTGCCTGTCCGCATTGTCCGTGGATCTCCTGCTCGAACTCAAGGCCCCTGTTCTGCGTTCCTCTGTTGTCCTGCACATAGACAATCCACCCCCGCTGGGCCATATACATCTCCCACCTGCGGAGTTCCGCTCCCCAGGTGTCCCTGACCATCTGTGAGTGTGGCCCGCCATAGACATAGTGTATGAGCGGATATTTCTTCTGAGGATCGAAATCCTTCGGAAGCACGAGCCGGTAGTAGTTGTCGTATTTCCCGTCCGCGCTCCTGACCTTTCCGAGAATGATCGCTGTATAGGCATATTCACTGGTCGGGTCTTCGGCCCGCTCAAGGTTGCAGCGTGATTTCCCGTCGGTCGAGCACAGGTCGGTAACGTAAGGTGTCCTTGCATCGCTCCAGAAGTCGAGGAACTGGCGGGAGTCTGGACTCAACGAAATATGGTGCCATCCTGATGCCTTGGTGAGCCTTGTCCTGCGGCCCGTCCTGACATCCTGCCTGAAAAGATGGTTCTCGACAGGGGAGACCTCGGCTGAGGTGTAATAGACATATCGTCCGTCGTTCCCGAGGTATTCCACATCGGCGTCCACTTCGGTCAGCCTGCTGATGCTTCCGAGAGTATCACACAGATATAGGTTTCTCCAGAGGTCCCTGTTGGCCGTCCTGTAGAGGAATCTCCCGGAGTCTCCTTTCAGGAAATACAGAGGGTCGAGGGGCTCGACATATTTGTCGTTGTCCTCGGTCAGCAGGGTTCTGACAAGGTGTCCGTCCGATGGGTCGTACATATTGAGCCTGAGGTGTTTCTGACTCCTGTCAAGCACCTGTATGTAAATCCTCCTGCTGTCCGGGGCCCAGGTTATTCCTGTGAGGTACCTGTCCGCCCCGAAGTCGTCTGCCTTGATATGCAGGGTGTCTGCCGTGGCGATGTCATAGACGCAGAGCCTCAGAATCTCCGAAGGGGTTCCGGTCATCGGGTATTTTATGCTTTTCAGAACTCCGTGTGGGGCCGTGATGTCAAGCAGAGGGAAGTCGGCTACGCGGCTTTCGTCCTTTCTGTAGAATGCAATCTTTGTGCTGTCCGGTGACCAGAAAATCCCGTCTTCAATCCCGAACTCGTTGCGGCTCACGTAGTTGCCGTAAACTATGTCCTTGCTCTCGGGCAGGGCCACAGGGATGGTGGTACTGTCATTCAGATGCAGGTACAACCCGCCATCCTGTGTGAAGGCAAAAAGTCCGGATGGCTCAGAGGGAGCGCGCCGTTCGGCCCTGACAGGTTCATATCCCTTTCCTTTTCTTTCCCATTTCCAGAAGGATGTCCTTGGATTGAGATCTCGTGAAAGAATAGTCTCTTTCATCGTAAGCATCCTATCCCCTTTGTTGGCAGGACGCATTTTCAGAGTGTCGCCGGGGAAGTCCGCAATGGCGTCACCAATGGAACTGCCGGAAAAATTCGCGGCAAGACAGGCACAGGAACATGCCAGCATTGCCGTAACAAATGCTGTTGTTTTCATAATTGTCTAATGGAATTCTGGTTTGTTCCCCGTCAGTGGACGGCGAGGATTCCGTCAACCACATATTTCTGTTTCCCCCTCCATGGCAGCACTCCGAGATACTCCTTGTAACTCAGCTCCACGGTCTTTCCCGCACATCTCATCAGGGAATCCGCGATTGCCTTGTCGGTCACCGAGAAATCGAATTCGTAGGACTGCACTGCAGGAGCTACCGTTTTGGTGTTGTTGCCACGGAAGCCGGCCTGGATGAGCCTGCCTTCGTAGGTCTTGAATACATAGCCCTTATAGACCACAAAATTGAGTTCTCCGGCCTTGACTCCTTCGCCAAAGACGAAGAAGAACCTGAAGAAGATGAATCCTGCCAGGGCAAGAACGAGGATTGCCGTCGTCCAGAAAATGATTTTCCTTTTCATATCTCAATCACTCAAGTTTCGCAAGTTCATAATTATCTGTTATTGTGAGGGTTGTGCGTCTTGCGAAACTTCTTCCTACCGCACAATTCTCATCTACGTTACCCCTATCCTAAATCCTTTCCCTCGGGGAAAGGACTTACTATCGATGCTAAAGCATCTCCAAACAAGGTGTTTCGCATGCGAAACTTAAGTCAATCAAATATGGTTTTGTCTTCTTCCATTATTCCGCAACTGACCAGCAGACCGATGAACGGGGTCTGCTGACGTTTGATGTAGGGTTTGACCTGTGAGACATTGATGAAGTCCCACGACTTGATGGCATCGTAGGCCCTGACAAAGTCCTTGCCAGTGAGGTATTCTCCCTCGACAGCCCTTTTTGTGCCCGGAGTGCCTCCCTTGACGAAGATGCAGCTTCCGACGAAGGTCGCGCTGTAAGTGATACCCGTGACTGAGGTGAACGAACCCCTTGACTTTACGTATTCTACGACGATGTCCCATGCTGCGGCACCGTCAAGATTCTTGTATCCCGCTTTGATTCTCATTGCATAAAATTAAAGGCCCCCTATAAGTTGCTTCATCCTTTTGCGTACAGGTGCGTTGCGGTAAAGTATGTCGTAAACCATATCCGCAATCGGCATATTCACCTGATGACGAAAATTTATGTGCCTTATACATTCGGATGCGTAATATCCTTCCGCAATCATAGTCATTTCATTCAGGGCACTTTTTACCGTGCATCCGCGTCCTATCAGCAGACCGAGCCTTCTGTTGCGGCTATAATTTGAGTAGCAGGTTACAAGCAGGTCGCCAAGATACTGGAAATCCATTGTGTCTCTCTCGAAAGGATAGCTTTCGCGCAGGAAGCGTGTCATTTCCTTGGCACAGTGCGAAATCAGTACGGCAAGAAAATTGTCTCCATATCCAAGACCTGCGGCCAATCCGGTTGCTATTGCATAAATATTCTTCATTATTGCGGCATATTCAACACCGTATAGGTCAGGTGAATATGTCAGATGCAGACAGTCACTGCCGATCTTTTCCTGAATGATATCTGCATTTCCCTTGTCTGTACATACAACCGAAAGATAGGATAGTTTGCCCCTGCCTGCCTCTTCAGCGTGAGAGGGACCGGAAATGATCCCGATTTGTTTATAGGACAGGTCATAGGTGTCGTGAAGATATTCCACCACAGTCTTGTAATCTCCCGGGATGATGCCCTTGATTGCAGAAATGACGAATTTGTCTTTCAGAGGTAGGGATAGTTCCGAAAGAAAGTCCTTGAGAAATGCTGACGGTGCGGCCATAATCACGATCCCGGCGTGTGAGACGGCTTCGTCAAGACTGCGGACTGGGTGAATCAGATTCAGGTCGAACTCCACGTCATTGAGATATTTGGGATTGCGTCCTTCTGTCAGAAGCCCTTCAAGTACATCCTCGTTTCTGATGTGCCACCAGACCTGCTGCCCGTTCCTTACGAGAAGGCTTACGATGGCAGTCGCCCAACTGCCGTATCCTACGACAGCACATTCTGTCTTGTCACCGATTCTGTAAATATTCAGAGTTTCATCCATAATCTTTTTATTTGAATCCGTTCGGATTATTTGAACCCGTCCGGATGGCCGTCAGTCTCCTTCCATTTCTTCGGGGAGCAGCCCACCAATTTGGTGAACTGGCTGTGGAAATTGGAACGGTCGCTGAATCCGCACATCTCTCCTATGATGTTGGTGGAGGTGTCCTTGTTTTCCAGCAGCATCTTTTTCGCATCGTTGATTCTCAATTCGGTCCTCCAACTCCTGAAGTCCACTTTGTACACGACAGTGAAGTACAGCTGGAGGATTTCCTTTGTAGTCCCGAGCTCCTCAGCGATTTCCTCGCGGGTCTTGTCATATTCCCTATACCTCTTTTCCTCAATCCACTTCCTGATGCTCTTCTCCAGTTTGCGGAATTCCTTTTCCATTGACTGGGTATTTGACTCAGGGTCTTCCTTCCTTGGTTTCTGTGACCTCGGAGGAAAGAGATTCTCTCCTGAAAGGGTCTTCCTCGCAAACGCATCCAGCACCATCTTGTGGCGGCCCATAAAGGAAATGAAGTTGACTGAAAAATACATCATAAAGATGATGTACCAAACGATGTATATCTTCATGAATCCGTTTGGCAGAAGCATATATACCAGAAGAAAGAGGTTGGTGAGCATCGCAATGATGTAGCAGAACTTTATCCATTTGACCTTGTGTTCCTCGTCCTCATCGTAGTATGTCTCCAGGGCCTTGATGGTTTTCTTGTAGGTCTTGTCAAAGAGGATTATGTACCAGATGCTCTGACCTATCAGCAGGGCTATGCTGGTTGCCAGCGCAAGATTTCTGATGAGACTGCCTGTCCCGAAAGATGCCTCTATAAGCCAGTATGAGGCAACGACCAGCAGGAAGGTGTTTATGATAAAGGTTTGTCCAGGTATCTTCTTGTCGTCCAGCAGGTTTATCATAGAGTATGACATTGCCAGCGACGAGAATGATGCAGCTATGAGCATTGTGAAGGAAGAAAAGAGGGTGTAGTCCCACACTTCATCGTATTTGTGGAGAGAAAAGCCCATCATAAAACTGCAGACAAGGAAGGATACTGCAACCGTGGCCTTTGCCGTATTCAGCCTTCTGGCGTATTCAGTCTGCGGTACTTTGATGAGCAACAATATAAAGGCCAGCATACACGAGTCGGTGCATGCCAGCCATTGGATTGTTCTGATGTCTGTGATATCGGTTAAGAATTCCATCTCATGTTTGTTTGTTCCTCCCGGGTGCTTACCAGCCCAGAACATAGGAGAAGATCAGAGGGGCAACGATGGTTGCGTCTGACTCCACAATGAAGCGAGGAGTGTCGACATCGAGTTTTCCCCAGGTGATTTTCTCGTTTGGAACCGCTCCGGAGTATGAACCGTAGGAAGTGGTGCAGTCCGAAATCTGGCAGAAATATGCCCAGAGCGGAACATCCGGCCATTCGAGGTCCTGAGCCATCATCGGAACTACGCAAATCGGGAAGTCACCGGCAGTGCCTCCACCAATCTGGAAGAATCCCACACCCTGTCCTCCGCAGTTCTCGCGGTACCATTCGGTGAGGAAAATCATTGTCTCGATTCCGTTCTTGATCATTGAGGTCTCAAACTCTCCGCGGATGCAGTGTGCCGTGAAGATGTTTGCGGTGGTGCAGTCCTCCCAGGCAGGAACCACGATCGGAATGTTTTTCTCGCAGGCTGCCAGAACCCAGCTGTCCTTAGGGTCAATCTCATAGTACTGCTCGAGAACGCCGCTGCGGATGAGTTTGTAGATGACCTCCCACGGGAAAAGTCTCTCGCCTGTCGCCTTCATTTCCTTCCAGATGTCAACAAGGTGTTTCTCCAGGCGGCGGAAAGCCTCCTCCTCAGGAATGCAGGTGTCGGTCACACGGTTGTAGTGATTGTCAAGCAACTCCTTTTCCTGTGCAGGGGTGAGGTCTCTATAGTGGGGAACCCTGTAGTAGTGGTTGTGGGCCACGAGGTTCATAATGTCCTCTTCGAGGTTGTTTGCAGAACAGGAGACAATCTGAATCTTGTCCTGACGGATCATCTCGGCAAGCGAGAGTCCGATTTCGGCGGTGCTCATTGCACCTGCCATTGCCAGCATCATCTTTCCGCCTTTGTTCATGTGCTCGTCGTAAGCCTTTGCTGCGTCAACGAGGGCGGCAGAGTTGAAATGGCGATAATGGTGCGTAATAAATTGCGAAATAGGTCCTTTTTCCATTTTCATCAAACTTAATAAAACACTTTAATTTGTCTATATTTTATATAGAGCCGCGAAATTAGCGAATTTTTCCCTATTTTTGCAACCGTTTTGACCAATTATTTGTTTTGACTTCAAAATATGTTTGACACTGGCCGCATAGAATTCTTTGACAAGGTGGGGACTCCCTTCTGGTTTTATGATATGGACATACTCCGAGAGACTGTGGGACAGGTAGTTGCGATGTCGGAGAAATATGGAGTCAAAGCTCATTATGCCGTCAAGGCGAATGTCGAGCGTAGAATCCTGGAATACATCAGTTCCTGCGGTCTTGGCGCTGACTGCGTCAGCGGGAATGAAGTTGCCCGTGCGCTGGAATGCGGTTTCTCTCCGGAAGACATCGTCTTTGCCGGGGTAGGTAAGACCGACAGGGAAATATATGACGCCCTGAAGGCCGGGATCGGGATGTTCAACTGCGAGTCTCTACAGGAAATATTCATAATCAATGCGATGGCCTCTCGCCTGGGACTCCGCGCAAGGGTCAGCGTCAGGATCAATCCAGACATCGATGCGCACACCCACGCCTATATCACCACCGGTACCTGTGAGAACAAGTTCGGGATTTCTCCGCACGAGTTCGACGCCCTGGTCGATCTTCTTGGAAAGTGTGCGAATGTGGATTTTATGGGGCTGCATTTCCATATCGGATCCCAGATAACGGATGTGGAACCGGTCTATTCCCTTGAATGTGAGAGGGCCGGGCAGATTGTTTCCTGGTTTGAGTCCAGAGGTCTTGAGGTGAAGAACATCAATCTCGGAGGCGGTCTGGGAGTGGATTATGACGATCCTGACGGCTGCCCTGTGCCGGATTTCCGGAACTGGTTCAGAATCATCTCGGAGAAACTGGTCCGCAGACCTGGCCAGCAGGTACACGTGGAGCCGGGCCGTTCCATAGTGGCCCAGTGCGCCAGCCTGATTTCGAGGGTCCTTTTCGTCAAGGTGGGGGAGACCAGGAATTTCCTCATCCTGGATGCAGGGATGAACGATCTGATAAGACCGGCTCTGTACGGGGCTTATCACAAAATAGAGAATCTCTCGGCGTGTCTTCGTCCGAATCTCCCTCAGTCACAGGTCTATGATGTGGTCGGACCTGTCTGCGAGTCTTCCGATGTGTGGGGCTCAGGAAGGCTTCTTCCGCTGAGTGTCAGAGGTGACCTGATGGCAATCCGTTCTGCCGGAGCCTACGGGCAGGTGATGTCCAGCAGGTACAACCTCAAGGACTTTGCTCCGGCCGTGTACTCCGACGACATGCACGGGGCGCGCCTCAGGACTGAATATTTTTAGAATGATATAATATAAGGTATATATGTTTGAGAATTTGTCAGAAAGGATAGAGAGGTCGTTCAAACTTCTCAAGGGAGAGGGCAAGATTACGGAAATCAACATTGCCGAGGCTCTCAAGGACATCAGAAGGGCCTTGCTTGATGCCGATGTCAGTTACAGGATCGCGAAACAGTTCTGTGACGATGTCAAGAAGAAGGCAATCGGACAGAATGTGCTTACGGCCGTCAAGCCTCAGCAGATGATTGTGAAGATTGTCCACGATGAACTTGTCGCCCTGATGGGAAGTTCGTCAAGCGACATCAATGTCAAGGGCAGTCCTGCGGTTGTGCTTGTGGCTGGTCTGAACGGTTCCGGTAAGACGACCTTCTCCGGAAAGCTCGCCCTGAATCTCAAGAGCAAGCGCGGAATGAAGGTGCTCCTTGCCGCCTGTGACACATTCCGTCCTGCGGCGATTGACCAGTTGAATGTCCTGGGAGGACAGGTCGGAGTGGTAGTTTACAGCGAGCCTGAGTCGAAGGACCCTGTCAAGGTGGCAGCAAACGCAGTGGCAAAAGCGAAGAGAGAGGGTTATTCCGTCGTGATTGTCGATACCGCCGGCCGTCTTTCAGTCGATCAGGAACTGATGGATGAGATTGCTGCGGTCAAGAAGGCGGTCAATCCGACAGAGACTCTTTTCGTGGTCGATGCTATGACCGGCCAGGATGCCGTTGCAACTGCCAAGGCATTCAACGACAGGCTTGACTTTGACGGAGTTGTCCTCACAAAGATGGATGGTGACACCCGTGGAGGTGCTGCCCTCTCAATCAAGGCCGAGGTCGGCAAGCCGATCAAGTTTGTCAGCTCGGGTGAGAAGATGGAGGCTCTGGATGTTTTCCATCCTGCCAGGATTGCTGACCGAATCCTTGGAATGGGTGATGTGGTCTCCCTCGTGGAGAAAGCCCAGGAACAGTTCGACGAGAAACAGGCGCGTGAACTCAAGAAGAAACTGGCCAGGGACAAGTTCACCCTCTGGGATTTCTACGAGCAGATTCAGCAGGTAAAGAAGATGGGAAACATCAAGGATCTTGCATCGATGATTCCGGGTATGGGCAAGGCTCTGAAGGATGTGGATATGGACAATGATTCATTCAAGGGCATCGAGGCCATCATCCTGTCAATGACTCCTTACGAAAGGGAGCATCCTGAGGTCATCAACGGCAGCCGCCGCAAGAGGATTGCCGATGGCAGCGGCACTTCTCTCCAGGAAGTCAACCGTCTGCTCAAGCAGTTTGAGGGAACCCGCTCAATGATGAAGAGCGTGATGACCGGCAAATTCCCCGGAATGCGCCGCCGCTGACGGTCGTGAACGCGAAGTAAAACAGTCCAGCGGACTTTTTGCAGTGAACAACCGACGGCAGTCGGAGGAGGGAAAAATAAGGGAGTCGGCACTGCTACATAACCGGCTCCCTTAAAATGTGTACTAAAACCTAAACCTATGATACAAGATGCAAATATCTTTCCAAATGTTGCATAAAATCTAAAAAAAATAGGGATGCCATTCTGAAAGACATCCCTATTTTGATTTCAGAGTTGCAGAGGATTATTTCGAAGCCTCAACTGATACTTTCCTGAATTCTTTCATAAGTTTCATAAGGTTCAGGGCAGCTTTGCGGGCACGGGCACCAGCAGCTTTGTTGCCTTTTTCCACCTGAGCGTCAGCATTTGCTGCAAATGCCTCGTACTCTGCTTTGATCTGCGATACAAGTTCTTTCATTGCCGGTAAATAATTAAATTAGTTCGTTAAACATTAAGCATCAAAAGATTGTGCAAGGTAGGGATTTAAAATCAATAAAACAAGATATTTTCCCTAAAATTATATATTTACTTGTTAATCTTTGTGTTGACAATGTTCATCGCCCTGTCCGGCCCCAGCATTGCAAAAGCCTTGATTCCTTCTATTGCCTTGTCACAAATCTGCGGCATCAGTTCCTTTTCCCCGCTTGTGAGTTCACCGAGGACGAAGTCAATCTGCCCTCCTCTTGAGAAGTCATTTCCAATGCCGGCCCGTAGTCTTGCATATTCCTGGGTTCCCAGCATCTCAGTGATGTTTGTAAGCCCGTTGTGTCCTCCGGCACTGCCGTTCTTCCTCATTCTGAGTGTCCCGAAAGGGAGGTTCAAATCGTCCGAGATGACCAGGAGATTCTCAAGTGGCAGTTTCAGTTCGTTCACCCAGTATCTGACAGCCTTTCCGCTGAGATTCATATATGTCGATGGCTTCAGGAGGATGAATTTCCTCCCTTTGACTGAAATCTCTGCTGTACTGCCGTAGCGTGAGGTCTCAAAAACAACATTGGATGCCTGTGCCCAGGCATCCAATATCATAAATCCCATGTTGTGCCTGGTTGAGGCATATTCTGCCCCTATATTTCCCAGACCAACTATCAGGTAGTTCATTTCCTATGCTACTTTGAAGCCTCTGCCTTTGCCTGTGCTGTTGCACGGGTAGGACGTACGGAGCAGATGATGGTAGCCTTTGGAGAAACGATGTTCACGCCCTCAAAGTGGAGGTCACCTGCAACGATCTGCTTGCCGATCTGGAGTGAAGTAGTGTCAACCTCAACGAGGTCAGGAAGTTTGTCGAGCAGTGCGCTGATGCGGATCTTGCGGCTGGAAACGAGGAGCTTACCTCCGAGTTTCACACCCTCTGAGTGTCCGGTGATCTTCACAGGAACATCGATTACAACCGGTTTGTCTTCAGCGACAGCGAGGAAGTCCACGTGGAGAGCCTCGTCGGTAACCGGATGGTACTGAATCTCGTGGAGAACGGCAAGATATGTCTTGTCGCCAATCTTGATGTCAATGATGTAGGAATTTGGAGTGTGGGTCACAGTCTTGAGATCCTTTGCAGTCACTGTGAAAAGGATGTTCTCCATTCCGTTGCCGTAGAGGTTGCATGGAACCAGTCCTTCTTTCCTGATGCTCTTTACCGCAGCTTTGTTTCCGGCCTCGCGGATCTGGCCGTTGAGTTCAATGTGTTTCATTGTTTTGTAATAATAAAATGTGTTACTCAGTTTTACGCCTCCTGAAGCCGTTTTCCGGCTTTTCGAGTCGCAAAACCCCATTGCACCAAAAGGCCTTTGCCTTTTATGGGGTCGCAAAGATATAATATTTCCTTGAAACGGCAAAATTATTCGGTAGGAACTAACCCTGTGGCCTTGTTCCAGTCAAGGGTGCGGTAATAGGTCTTCAGATAATCACCTCCGTCACATGGCAGGAACATACTTAGACCGGAATGGCGTTCAATTGCGAATGACCCCATGAAATTTTTTGTGGCAGCCTTGTAGATAATGCATTCATCCAATGCATTGTTGAAATCCGTAATCTCGAAATCATCACATCCGGAGTGTGACACAATATCTTTGAAATCATAGAAAAAATGCGGTGTGGGAATGGACAGGCCTGTCCTATAATATCTCTGAATCTGTTTCTTGTCAATGGCTGCAATGGCTGCCTGGTATTTGATGAAGATTCCCTTGCAGATTTCTGCCAGGGAGGCAAGGCCGCTGCAGTCGATGAGGGAAATGGTAGCGGATTGGTACGTGCCTGTTCTGTTGTTGTAGAAATTGAAATAGTTCTCGCAGAATCCGGTATAGTCGCTCTTGAGGAGATAATCTGCCATTGTCGTGTAATCCATCCCGTCGGACAGAATCTCCGTCTGGGAGGCAATGATGTAGTCCGTTTTGTCCCTTAGTTGATAAGCGACTTCGATTCCTCCCATCAGACAGGCATCAAAGACGATATATTTCAATTTGTATGGAATGTCTTCTGCGAAGTCCCTTATGTCCATCTCGTAGATTTTATCTTTCTCGACATCGCATCCGATGGACCTTTTTGCAGTTGAAAATATCGTGAGGTCCTCTCCTTCGTATTTGTCTGAATTGGAGTAGTATCCGTATGGAAGATAGCCTGTTCCGTGACTGGAGACGACAAGTCCGTATTCCTTTGCCGGGAATGCCGATCTGGCATAGAGCAGGACTGAATAGAGTGTCCTTGTGTCGGCTGAAACGATTTCCTCCGGGAATGTAAGTAGGGTGTCCGTACAGCAGGTGTTGTCGGCCCGGCGGTATGCCCTGAGCAGATATGATTTGGAAGGAGAGTAGCCGGAGACTGTCGGATGGGTGTAAACCAGGACCACGTCTCCGTGCTTCTGCGGGATGCCTTCCGAATTGATCAATTCCCTTATGTCCTGTTTCAGGGAGGTATTCAGGTTATTGTGGCCATCGGAGTAGAGAATCAGCACCTTCCTGTTCTCAATGTCGGGTTGAGGCTCCGGCTGTACCTTCTCCTGACAGCCCAAAAGTGTCAGGCACAACAGGATGGATGCAGCGGTCAAATGTGCTGAAGTATGGTTGTATCTTGAATGTCTCATATTTCATATATATTCACAAGTCCGCAAAAATACCAAATATTTTGTATCTTTGAGGGTTTTTGCGAAATATTGAATATTATTTCGTGCGAAGTCGGAAAGTCTTATAGATATTAAATAATGTTAAATATCAAATAATGAAAAACACCATCAAAATGTTGATTCTGAGCGGAGCTGCCACGGCAGCCGTGTCCTGCGGAACGGCCGGGAATGAGGGGAATTTCAAATATCTCATTGATGAATTTGCGGATTTGAAGATAATGCGCTACCAGATTCCGGGTTGGGACAGCCTGTCCGTTGCGCAAAAGGAGTATGTCTATCATCTTTCGGAGGCTGCGAAATATGGCCGTGACATTCTCTGGGCGCAGAACTGCCGTTACAACCTGCCTGTACGGCATGTGATCGAGAATATCATCGGGAATTACAAGGGAGACCGTGAATGCTCTGAGTATCAAGATTTTCTTGTGTATGCCAAGAGGGTGTTCTTCAGCAACGGAATCCATCATCATTACGCGGAGGACAAATTCTTTCCTGCCTGCCCGCAGGAGTATTTCAGAAGCCTGATGGAGGCTGTCGGGGATGCTGACAAGGCGGACACTCTGCTCAGGGTAATCTATGACCCGGAGTATCTGCTTCAGCGCAAGTCCACTGACACTTCGAAGGACATTGTCGCATCTTCTGCAGTGAATTTCTATGAGGGGGTCACACGGGAAGAGGTTGAGAAATACTATGAAAGCATTATGATCCCGAACGACCCGCGTCCGGTTTCCTACGGTCTGAACAGCAAGGTGTACAAGGGTGAGGACGGGATTGTCCGCGAGGATGTCTACAAGGTCGGAGGACTTTACGGACCTGCGATTGAAAAAATCGTGGCAGAACTTGAACTGGCCGAACAATGTGCTGAAAATCAGGCGCAGAAAGATGGACTGAAACTTCTGATTGACTACTATCGCACAGGAGATCTGAGAACCTGGGATGAGTACAATATCCTCTGGGCAGGTGAGACGGAAGGCGTTGTGGACTATGTCAACGGCTTCATCGAGGACTACAACGACCCTCTCGGAAGGAAAGCCTCATGGGAGGCTATTGTAAATATAAAGGATCTGGAGGCTTCCCGCAGGACCGAACTCATCAGCCAAAATGCCCAGTGGTTCGAGGACCGTTCGCCGGTGGATCCGAAGTTCCGCAAGAAAGAGGTCAGGGGCGTTTCCGCGAAGGTCATCAATGTGGCTGCCCTTGGAGGAGACTGCTTCCCGTCAACCCCGATTGGAATCAATCTTCCTAATGCCGACTGGATCAGGAAGGAATATGGCTCGAAGTCTGTGACGATTGCGAACATTACCCACGCCTATTCCTTTGCTGCACAGGAGTCTCCGAAGAACATCCAGAGCGAGTTCACCTTCGACGAGAAGGAACTTGAGTATGCAAGGAAGTATCTTTCCCTGACCGACGAGGTTCACACAGACCTTCACGAATGTCTGGGTCACGGTTCCGGCCAGCTGCTGCCGGGAGTGCCTTCCGGAGCCCTCGGAGAGTACAGTTCGGCTCTTGAAGAGACCCGTGCGGATTTGTTCGGACTCTATTTCATGGCAGATCCGAAACTCGTCGAACTGGGAATACTCCCGGATGGAGAGGCTTACAAGGCTCAGTATGCCAATTATATACGCAATGGTCTCTTCGTGCAGTTCAACAGGGTGGAACTCGGACGCAAGAACACCGAAGCCCACATGCAGAACCGTCTGCTGATTGCAAAGTGGTGTTATGAGAAGGGGCTGAAGGACAATGTGATTGAGAGGAAAGTGCGTGACGGGAAGACCTATTTCGTGGTCAATGACTACGAGGCCCTGCGCGGACTTTTCGGAAAGCTCCTTGCCGAGGTGCAGAGAATCAAGTCCGAGGGTGACTACAAGGCAGGCAAGGCTCTGGTCGAGACTTATGCTGTCGAAATCGATCCTGTCCTTCACAGGGAAGTGAAAGAGAGGTATTCTTCACTGGGTCTCAAACCTTACGGAGGCTTCATCAATCCGGACATCGTGCCGGTGGAGAAAGGCGGCAAGGTCGTTGACTACAAGGTGGTTTACAACGATGACTATCTCGCCCAGATGATGGAATACGGAAAGAAATATGCAACTCTGTAATCCTTGATGGGCAGATTTCTGGAGGACTATATTTCCTATCTAAAGATAGAACGTGCGATGTCACCCTCTACGGTAGCATCGTACTCTTCTGATGTCCGGGATTTCCTTGCCTGGATTGATTCTGCCGGGGTTCGGGTAGGGGATGTCAGGACAGACCATATCGTTCAATATTTCGGAACTCTTGAAGGATTGTCAAAGCGGTCACAGGCCAGGTTTTTAAGTTCTCTAAGGTCTTTTTGCAAATGGACGGTGCTGGAGGGATATGTTAAGGACAATCCCTGTGATGCGGTGGATACCCCAAAAATCGGACGACACTTGCCGGCAGTTCTTTCCGAAGATGAAGTTTCTGCCATCATCGATTCCGTGGACACCGGGTCGTGGAACGGACTGCGTGACCGGGCAATTCTGGAGGTCCTGTATGGCTGCGGGCTGAGGGTCTCCGAGGTTGTCGGGCTGAAGATTTCAAATGTATATTTCAAGGAAGGTTTTGTCCGGATTGTGGGAAAGGGAAACAAGGAAAGGCTCGTCCCGATTGGAGGAATGGCTCTGGAAGCTGTCTCGGACTATCTTGCCGTCCGTCCTGAACCGTCCGACACCGCCTCTGAAGACATCCTTTTCCTGAACAGGGATGGCAGGGCGTTGAGCAGGGTGTCTGTCTTCACTATGGTCAAGAGGCAGGCAATGCTCGCAGGAGTCCACAAGGAAATCTCGCCGCACACATTCAGACATTCATTCGCGACCCATCTTGTGAATCACGGGGCTGATTTGAGGGTGGTTCAGGATATGCTCGGACATGAGAGCATCCTCACGACCGAAATCTACACACACATCGACACGGAATCCTGGATGAGGGATGTCATCAATCATCATCCGAGGCGTTGAGGGAGTGGATTACATCTTCCGCTGCGTTGAGGCATTTGAAAGCGGCGCTTGCCAGCAGGTGGATTACCTGCCTTCCGCTGCGTTGAAGCGATGTGTGACCGGTGGGTTTACTTGGCTTCCGCTGCGTTGAAACAATGGCGGCAGAGTGGCTCGTAGGCATCTTTTTCTCCGAGGAGCACCAGCTGGTCGCTCTTGGCAAGACGGTGCGAATGGTTGGCGGGGCTGCCGCATTTCACGCAGATGGCGTGGACTTTCTGGACATCTTCAGCAACTGCCATAAGGGCGGGCATAGGACCGAACGGCTTGCCGGCGAAATCCATATCGAGGCCGGCAATGATTACCCTTATGCCTCTGTCAGCAAGTTTCTGCACAACCTCCACGATTGTTTCATCAAAGAACTGAGCCTCGTCAATTCCGACCACTTCCACATCGCTTGAAAGCAGAAGCATACTGGCAGGGGAGTCAATCGGAGTTGAAGGGATGCTGTGCGAATCGTGTGAGACAACCTGGTCGTCGGAGTAGCGCACATCGATTGCCGGCTTGTAAATCTCGACTTTCTGGTTGGCGAACTTTGCCCTTTTGAGTCTTCTGATGAGTTCTTCGGTCTTGCCCGAAAACATTGATCCGCAGATTACTTCGATTGAACCTGCTTTTTTTGTATTTTCTAAAAACATTTCCTTACTTTTGCAGTTGCGACTGCAAAGATAACTAAATTATGGAAAAAACGCAGGAAGAGATTTTGTCGGAAATATCCGGGATGATTGCCGACATAAGGCGGCAGATGGATGTGATTGCCGGAAAGTTGGAGGAATTGGGGAAAGTACCGGGTAGTGATGCGTGTGAATGCCGGGAGACCTTGCCGGATTCTGTGGCGGATAGGGATATTCCAAAAGAGGATTCTCTTGAAGTTGGTGTGTCTGAGGAAATTGTTCCCGGAGATCCGTTGCCTGAAGGATCGGGTGAGGAGCCGTATGTGGAACCGGATGTGGAGCCGGATGTGGAGCCGGATGTGGATCCGGGTGAGGAACCTGATGTGGAACCTCTGCTTACGCTTGACGATTCTGAAGAGGCCATTGAACTGGATGTCCCTTTCCTTGATGATTCAAGGCCGTCTGTTGCGGATGTGTTGATGCGTTCAAGGGCTTGGATGACTGACATCCCGGGATCTTCGGTACAGGATATCAGAAGTGCTATATCCCTCAATGACAGATTATATTTCATAAAGACTCTTTTTTTCGATGATCCGGCCTTGTTCCAATCGGTTGTTACAGAACTTAACGGCTATTCTTCCTTTGAGGATGCCGCACGATGGCTTTTGGACCGCTTCAAGGGTTGGGATGCGGATTCGGATGTAGTTTACAGGTTTATGATGGCTGTCAGGAGGAAATTGAAATGAAGTCTTTCAAGGATGAGGTCAGGGAGCAGGGCGTGCTTTACATCGTCCCTACCCCTGTGGGAAATCTGGAGGATATGACTTTCAGGGCAGTTTCCGTGCTGAAAGAGGCTGACCTGATTCTTGCGGAGGACACTCGCACGAGCAGCGTGCTGCTCAAGCATTACGACATACACGGACGTCTGGAGTCTCACCACAAGTTCAATGAGCACAAGACCGTCGAGATGGTTCGTGACAGGATTGCCGCAGGCCTCAATGTGGCTTTGATCAGTGATGCGGGCACTCCGGGGATTTCCGACCCGGGTTTCCTTCTTGTCAGGACCTGTGTCCAGGCGGGCATTACCGTCCAGACCCTGCCGGGAGCCACTGCGCTGATTCCTGCGATTGTCTCCTCGGGATATCCCTGCGACAGGTTCTGCTTCGAGGGTTTCCTGCCTGTGAAAAAAGGAAGGCAGACCCGTCTGAATGAACTTGCATCGGAGACAAGGACGATGGTTTTCTACGAGTCTCCCTACAGGCTGGTCAAGACTCTGGAGCAGTTTGCGGAATTTTTCGGGCCTGACCGCGAGTGTTCCGTTGCGAGGGAAATCTCAAAGAAATTCGAGGAGCACCGCCGCGGCACCCTTGAAGAGGTCGCCTCCTGGTTCCGCGAGCACGAGCCCAAAGGCGAAATTGTCATTGTCGTGTCCGGCCGCCGGTAGTGGTGTCACCCTTTGGGCATTGTCAATTCCGATGGCTTCCTGTCAATTCCGATTGCTTTTTGGCATTTCCGGTGGCTTCCTGTCAATCCCGATGGCTTTTTTGCAAACCCGATGGCTTTTTGGCATCCCCGACAATGCCATTCCTTTCATCCCTGACAATGCCATTCCCTTCATCCTCTACAATGCCACTCCCTTTATCCCTGACAATGCCACTCCCTTCATCCCCGACCTGATCGGGGAACTGTCACGACAAAGATGCCCGGTCAAAGTTTGGAATGACGAAAAAGAAAATTTAAGTTTCGCAAATGCGGAACACCTTGTTTGGAGATGCTTTAGCATCGAACGTAAGTCCTTTTTCCGGATTGAGAGCGGAAAGCAAAACACACCGGCGGACTTTTTGCAGCGAACAGCCCGGAGGGACGGGAAGATTTGGGAGATAGGTAACGTAAAAGAGAAATGTGCGGCAGGAAGAAGTTTCGCAAGACGCACAAATCTCACAATAACAGATATTTGTAAACTTGCGAAACTTGAGTGACAAAATAGTTACCGATGAAACAAAAGACTGAAGTCAAGGGGTTGACGAGGTCTGAAGTTGTTGCAGTAATAGCCATTGTGTTCCTCATTGTAGGCTATCAGACTGCTGTATTCATCAACAAGGCGGCACTTTCCGCAATCGCCGCCAAAAGGGAGTCTCCCGACACTGTCTATGTAATAGACCCGGCCCTTGCTCAAAGGCTTCTGGGGGAAGTCGCTTCGGAGCATTCTCCCGGCCTGGAATATTCAGGTGACTGGAGCCCAGCCGGCAAATCTTCCGACCGCAAAATCTCCTCTCCTCCCGAACATCCCGGTAATGGTCCTGTTTCCGGAATCACCATTCGCAAACTCGCTGCGTCCAGGGCGATAATTTCAGGTAATGCATCCATATCTGCACGCTCCTCCGCCAAAGTGTCCCCCTCCGGTCGCTCCTCTGCCAAAGTGGCCCCATCCGGACGCCCTGCTTCCGATGCCGAACTCTTCCGTTTCGACCCCAACAAAGTCTCCGTGGAGGACCTCTGCCGCCTTGGTTTTTCACAGCGCCAGGCCGAATCCATTGATGCCTATCGCCTCAAGGGCGGCCGATTCAGAAGAAAATCCGACTTCGCCAAATCCTATGTCGTCTCCGATGAAATGTTCGCGCGTCTGGAACCCTACATCGACATCCCGCTTCTCGACCTGAACCTTGCAGACTCCGCCGCTTTTGACGCCCTGCCGGGTGTCGGCGGCTATTTCGCCTCCCGGATGGTACGCTACAGAAATGAGTTAAGGGGATATTCAACCCCGTTGCAACTCCTTGAAATCAGGAAATTTGACAGTACGAAATATGAACTGGTCAGGGATCTGGTCTGTGTCAATCCTTCCACCGTCCGGCCCTATCCTCTCTGGACCCTTCCCGAGGACTCCCTCAGGTTGCATCCATACATCAGTCTCCGCGTAGCCCACGGCATTGTAATTTTCCGGGAAAACAACCCACGGGAAGCCTGGAGCGTGGATGCCCTTCTTGATGCCGGCATCATTGACCCTACCTGCGCAGAGAAACTCCGCTCCTGCATCCTTTCCCCTCCATAGGAATCTTCAAAAAATAACCAGCATCATCTAAGAATAATCTTTCCGGGACATATTGCTTTTCTCATTGGTCACGTAGCTACTGCTATGCTTTTTCTGCAAGTGAATTTCGTCCGGGATAACGGCTTTTCTCCGGACAAATCCCAGAGTGAAAGCATTCTTGTCCTCGAAAAGGCACTTCCCTGAGGACAATCCCGTGGTGAAAGCCTTCCCGTCCTCAAAAATGGCCTTCTGTGAGGACGGCACGGCATTGTGACTGAGTTTGTCCTCAAAAACGGCCTTCTGTGAGGACGGCACGGTGTTGTGACTGCGCTTGTCCTCAAAAAGCCACCGCCCTGAGGACAATCCCAGAGTGAAAGCATTCTTGTCCTCGAAAAGGCACTTCCCTGAGGACAATCCCGTGGTGAAAGCCTTCCCGTCCTCAAAAATGGCCTTCTGTGAGGACGGCACGGCATTGTGACTGAGTTTGTCCTCAAAAACGGCCTTCTGTGAGGACAACAGCATCGAGACAGTCATACCAGGGGATTTCCATAGTGAACGTCAGGGTATGGGTCACAATTGGCAGTGACCCACTCCCTGATGCCCCACTCTCAAAATTAGCAGAAACACAGGGAATACACTTCTCGTGAAATTCATTCGGCACAGTCAAAGGCAACAGAATGCCCTCTATGGCCATCTCGCGTGGCGAATGAGGTCAAATTTACCGCATTGGACACAGCGGATGCCACTGCAAAGGCCTCCAGGCAATGTTCCTGTGCCGAATGAATTTCACGGGAGGTGATTACGATAATTCTTAGCAAAGCTGGTAATGGAGAGGATGTCAAATCGCGTGTCTGTCTGCAATGAGATTCCCGGTCAAGTCGGGTATGACAGAAAGCCAAAGCCGGGCATGACGAAAAACTGAACTAGAACGGCCAAGAAAGTAAGCAGGGAATGACGGAGAGGTTTACCTGGAAATGACAGAAAGGTCAGGACAGGAAAGTCAGGACAGAAAGGTCAGGTCCAGAAGGTCAAGCTGAGAATGAAAAAATCATAGCCGGGAATGAAAAAATCATAGCCAGGCAAAACAAAAGAATCATAGCCTGGCAAGATGTTCTGTAAAAAAGAGATGCCCGGTCAGACCGGGCATGACGTAAATTTTGAACTGAGTAAAAAATCTCAAACCGGGTACGGTGCGACCTTAAACCGAGTACGTCGCAGCCCCGAACCAGCCAGTACTAGTCCTGAATCTTGGACAGCTCCTCGCGGATCTTTGCTTCGATCTCTTCGGCGAGCTCAGTGTTGTCGGTCAGCAGTTGCTTGACAGCCTCGCGTCCCTGGGCGAGTTTTGTCTCACCATAACTGAACCAGGAACCGCTCTTCTTGATGATGTTCATCTCGACGCCGAGGTCGATGATTTCTCCGATGTGTGAAATCCCCTCTCCGAAGACGATGTCGAATTCAGCCTTCTTGAAAGGAGGGGCCATCTTGTTCTTGACAATCTTCACCCTGGTCCTGTTTCCGAGAGCTTCCTCTCCATCCTTGATCTGGGTGGTCCTGCGGACATCCACGCGCACTGAGGCGTAGAACTTCAGGGCATTTCCTCCAGTGGTGGTCTCAGGATTGCCGAACATCACTCCGATCTTGTCACGCAGCTGGTTGATGAAGATGCAGCAGGTGTTGGTCTTGCTGATGTTCGCTGTGAGTTTCCTCAAGGCCTGGCTCATAAGCCTTGCCTGAAGACCCATCTTGGAGTCTCCCATTTCGCCTTCGATTTCGGCTTTCGGGGTGAGGGCTGCAACGGAGTCAATGACAATGATGTCGATTGCGCCTGACCTGATGAGGTTGTCGGCAATCTCAAGTGCCTGCTCCCCGTTGTCCGGCTGCGAAATCAGCAGCGTGTCGAGGTTCACTCCGAGATTCTTTGCGTAAGTCCTGTCAAAGGCGTGCTCTGCGTCAATGATGGCAGCAATTCCGCCGGTTTTCTGTGCCTGAGCGATTGCGTGGATGGCAAGGGTGGTCTTACCGCTGGACTCCGGCCCGTAAATCTCAATCACCCTTCCACGCGGATATCCGCCGATTCCGAGGGCATGGTCAAGTGCGATTGAACCGCTCGGGATGACGGAAACTTCCCATTTAGGCTGATCCCCCAACTTCATGATCGTGCCTTTCCCGTAATCCTTCTCAATCTTGTCGATGGTTGCCTGGAGAGCCTTCAACTTGGCTGCACCGGCATCCGCACCGATCTTTTCTTCTGCTTCTTTAGCCATAAATGTAATTTTTTTTATAAAACAAAAATGCCTTGACGGCAACTCCTTGCAAAGTTATGAAAAAAGCCGATACTCTAAATTTTTTTTCACTATTTTTGCAAGGTTTGCAATATTCACGTTAGATGACAAATTTGCATTGCCGAAGAATATGAAAGAGAGACTCATAGGAAAGAATTTGGATGAATTGCGGGTGGTCGCTGAAGGAGCGGGACTCCCGAAATTTACTGCGTCGCAGATGGCGAGGTGGCTGTACGTGAGGAAGGTAAGGGATATTGACCAGATGACTGACATCTCCAAGTCCGGCAGGGAGAAGCTGAAGGAGAATTACGAAGTGGGAGTGACGGCCTATACTCTTGTCCAGACCTCGAAGGACGGCACCAGAAAATACCTGTTCCCTGTCGGGGACTCTTGTTCGGAAAATATTGCCGAAACCAAAGAGAAGGGTAAATCCCGAAAGCCCGGGGAATTGGAGCCCAGTTCAATCGAGGCGGTGATGATTCCAGACGGCGACAGGGCAACCCTCTGTGTCTCATCCCAGTCAGGATGCAGGATGGGCTGCCGTTTCTGTATGACCGGACGTCAGGGTTTCCACGGCAATCTTTCCGCCGCCGACATCATCTCCCAATTTCTCGCGGTGGATGAAAGCGATGCGCTCACAAACACTGTCTTTATGGGTATGGGCGAGCCTTTGGACAACTACGACAATGTGATGAAAGTCATTGAAATACTGACTGCTCCGTGGGGCTTTGCCTGGAGCCCGAAGCGGATTACCGTCTCGACAATCGGAGTGCTTCCCAAACTGGAACGCTTCTTGAATGAATCCAAATGCCATCTTGCTGTCAGTCTGCACAATCCTTTCCCTGATGAAAGGGCTTCGATGATGCCGGTTGAGAAAGCCTGGCCAATCAAGGAAGTGCTTTCACTTATACGCAGGTACGATTTTACGGGCCAGCGCAGGGTGAGTTTCGAGTACACTATGTTCGGCGGTTTCAATGACGACAAGAGACACGCGGATGCGCTTGTCAGGATGCTCAGGGGGCTGGAATGCCGGGTCAACCTCATCCGTTTCCACAAAATCCCCGATTTTCCGTACGGCACTTCGGCGGATGGCATTATCGAAATTTTCCGTCAGCGTCTGAATGCCTCGGGAGTGACGGCGACGGTAAGGGCATCGCGCGGGGAGGACATATTCGCGGCCTGCGGCCTGCTTGCGGGCCGGCACGACAGCAGGTAGTATATATAGTAGTATATATATAAAGTTATATATATCATATAAATATACCTTATATGAACAGGATTCTTGCCATACTCTTAATTTCCGTTGTCGCATATTCCGTTAATGCACAGGAGGTTGTGGTTCCGAAAAGGGAATATTCCGAGATGGATCGCCAGGCGGTGAAGGAAATCCGCTCGGGGCTCGCGAAAATCAGGAAGACCCGTCCGACCGTGGCTCTTGTCCTGAGCGGTGGAGGAGCGAAAGGGGCGGCGCACATCGGTGTACTGAAGTATTTTGAGGAGAAAGGGATTCCGGTGGATGTGGTGATGGGAACGAGTATGGGCGGTCTTGTGGGAGGACTTTACGCCTTGGGTTACAGCGCTGCGCAGATGGATTCCCTCATCAGGACAATAAACTGGCAGATGGCGCTTTCGGACAAGCTCCCGAGGGAAAGCATTTCGTACACTGAGAACAAGTATTCTGAGAAATATCTGGTCAGTTTCCCGTTCTATTATTCCCGGGCCAGGATTGAGGACAAAACTGAGATGGACTTTTCATCTACCGGAAAGGAAGATCACAGGATTGAACTGGGAGCGGACGAGGGCGGTGACAATCTTCTCAGAGACAATCTCCTGGGCAGTCTTCCTTCGGGTTTTGCAAAGGGACAGAATGTGTTCAACATCATCACAAGCCTGACTGTGGGCTATCAGGATTCGACTCTTTTCAGCAGATTCCCGATTCCTTATATGTGCGTGGCGACTGACCTTGTTGAAGGGACGGGAGTTTTTATGTACTCCGGAAAAATCGCTGAGTCTATGCGCTCTACTATGTCGATTCCCGGGGTCTTTGCTCCAGTGAAGACCCACGGGATGGTTCTTGTGGACGGCGGTATGAGGGACAATTATCCGATTGCATCGGCCAGGGAGGTCGGGGCGGACATCGTCATCGGGGTGGAACTGGGGGATGCCCGGAAGGGATATGACCAGATCAACAATATCGGGGACATTATCAGTCAGGGAATTGATATGCTCGGAAAGCCTTCTGTCGAGAGGAACGTCAAACTTGCGGATCTGAACATAAAGCCCGATCTGAAGGAGTACAATATGATGAGCTTTGACCCGGTGAGCATTGACATAATCATCAACAGGGGTTATGAGGCGGCCCTTGCAAATGCCCCGGCCCTGGATTCAATCAAGATGCGTGTCGGGAAGGCTGTCACAGTGCATCGCTCTCCTAAAGCCATAGATGTGAATAAGAATCCCGTGCTGATTGACGGAATTGAAATCCTCGGAGTACCGGAAAGGGAGGAACGGATGCTGATGAGTAAAATAAAAATCGGGGCAGGTTCAAGGGTTGACAGGACGGAACTGGAGAAAACCGTCGGAATGATTTACGGGACAAAGTGTTACGACTTCGTTACATACGAACTTGAGGGTACCGGAGAGCCATTCCATCTGGTAATCAACTGCAAGAAGGGTCCGATTCACCGTTTCGGGCTGGGCATCAGGGCTGATTCGGAGGAAATTGTCGCAGTGCAGGTGAATGTCGGACTGAATGCAAGGAAACTCTATGGCTCGACATTCGATTTTACCGGCAGGCTCAGTGCGAATCCTTACCTTGACTTTGTGTATTCCTACGACGGGGTGAAGATTCCGACATTCAATTTCAAGGCTTCCGCGAGGTGGGTGAACCTGAGTATGCTCGAGGACATAGGACTTTCGCCTACTGACCTGCATCTGAAGTATTTTGAGACTGTTCAGGAGTTGTACATATCGAATCTGAAGTGGTCGCTTCTTGACATAAAGGGAGGTCTGAGGAACAGGTATTTCAAGGTGAGGTCCATCCTCTCTCAGGACTTTGCGCTGGGGAAATACGATTTGAATGCTCTGAACAACGATTATCTTTCATTGTTCCTTGATGCCAGGGCTGACACTTTTGACGACGGCTATTATCCTCACAGGGGATTCACAGCCGGAATTTCCTACGAGTGGGTTTTCAACAGTGCGCCCAATAGTCTGAAGAACTTTCATCTCCTGGGGCTGGATGCCAAGGTGGTGGTTCCTGCACAGAAGGTCTTTGCTTTCATTCCTTCGGCGAATTTCCGCTTCATTTTCGGTGACACAGTGCCGGTTTCGTTTGCCAACTGCGTGGGAGGGTCTATGGCTGGGAGGTATTTCCCGCAGCAGATTCCGTTCATCGGAAGGAACAACGTCACTATGATGGGTAAACTTATGACATTGTTCAGGACTGATTTCCGTTTTGAGGTTGCAAAGCACCATTTCATCTCGGGAATAGTCAATTATGTCCGTGAATGTGATGATTTCAGGGATTACGTCAAGGGACCGGGCTGGTTCGGAGCCGGAATTGAATATGGTTTTGACACCGCTTTCGGACCGTTGCGTGCTGACATTCACTGGTCGAGCATAACCAACAAGGCAGGATTCTATATCAGTTGGGGATATGATTTCTAAAGAGAACAAACTGAGGGACCCCGGTGCCGGGATAATGGACAGGCTGCGCCGCCTTTGCTCCCTGAGAGAATACTGTACGTCAGACCTCCTTTCCAAGGCCACCTCTGCGTGGCTGCGTGCCTGTCCGGACGACACCGAAGGGGCTGCTGCTTTTGCAAGAAAGGCAGTGGAGTCGCTGCAGGATGACGGCTATGTCGATGACTTGAGGTACGCCGCAGCCTTTGCCCGCGACAAATCGTCTTTGTCGGGATGGGGCACGGTTAAAATACGCTATGCTTTATCAGTCAAGAAGATAGAACCAGATGTGATTGCGTCTGCCCTTCGGGAAATCGATTCGGGCAAGGCATCAGACCGTCTCCGGCGGCTTCTGGAAGGAAAGGCCCGCCAGCTTGGTGACGCACCGGGCCGCCGCATGAAACTTCTCCGCTTCGCCCTCTCTCGGGGGTATTCCTACGATGATGTCGCTGAAATTCTATCTGAACTCAGCTGAAATCTGCCTGATGTCTCTATTTTCTTGCGTCCCGTCATCGTAATTATTGTTTTTGTGTAATTGAAATCGAATAATAAGATATATATTTGTAAATTGTACAGTTTGCAAATCGCACAAACCTTCGTATAAGAAGATAATTATTTATTTGCGAAACTAGAGAAGACAAATATTTTTTGCGAAACCAGAGCGATGAAAATAGTGATAGCCGGAGCCGGAGAGGTGGGATCCCATCTCGCGAAGATGCTCTGCAATGAAGAGAATGACATTACGGTCATAGACCACGATGAGGAAAGACTATCGACTCTTGGAGCAGGGGCCGACGTGATTACAGTCAATGGGGTTTCCTCGTCAATTGAGGTTCTGAAGGAGGCCGGTTGCGAGGATGCGGATTTGTTTATTGCGGTCAATCCGTCCGACTCCCAGGATGTGAACGTGGTCAGTGCGATGCTTGCCAAGAAACTCGGCAGCAAGAAGGTCACTGCAAGAATTGACAATGAGGAATACCTCTCCTATGAGAACAAGTCGCTTTTCACCGAGTTGGGCATTGACCTTCTTTTCTATCCGGAAAAGATAGCCGCCGGGGAAATATATGACCTTCTCAAACGCACTTCATCGACGGACTCGATGGATTTCGCACGGGGAAAACTCCAGATGGCCGTCTTCAAGCTTGATGACACATCTCCTTTGATTGACAAGAGAATTGTTGATTTCAGCGGGATAGCAACTGCCGAGGAACTCCAGTTCAGGGTAGTCGCAATCTCAAGGAACAACCAGACCATCATCCCGAAGTTCGACACCAAATTCAAGTACCACGACCTTGTCTTCATCATCTCCAAGAGGGAGGGCATAGAATCCCTTATGAAATACATAGGCAAGTACAACATCGAGGTGAACCGTCTGATGATTCTCGGGGGAGGTCCGATCGGGGAAATGGTTGCCAAGCAGATGAGCCGTGAACTGGATGCGGTGAAGATCATAGAGATGAACAAGGAGAAATGCCTTGACCTTTCGGAGAAACTGGACAGCAATGTGATTGTGGTGAACGGTGACGGCAGAAATTCAGACCTTCTCCTGGAGGAAAATATCAGGGACTATGATGCCTTTGTGGCCGTTACCGGGAGTACCGAGACAAATATTCTCGCTTGTGTGGCGGCGAAGCGGCTAGGAATCGGCAGGACGATTGCTGAGGTTGAAAATATAGAATATATCCGTCTTGCCGAGAGTATGGGAGTGGATGCCGTTATCAACAAGAAACTCATCACCGCAGGACGAATCTTCAAGTTCACTCTCAGCAACAAGGTGAGGTTCATTAAGTATATGAGCGGGACGAATGCCGAGGTGATCGAGTTTGTGGTTGCTCCCCAGAGCATAATTACAAAGGGAAAACTCAAGGATGTGGGCTTCCCGAAGGATGCCGTCATAGGAGGTGTCATTCGTGGAAACGAGTCCTTCATAGCGGTCGGAGACTCGGAGATCAAGGCATACGACCGTGTGGCCGTCTTCGCCCTCCCGGAGGCTGTTAAGGAGGTTGACCGTTTCTTCAGACAGTCGAGGGGCTGATTGTTCATATATTCGATATTCCGATGGCTTCATATCTTCAAATAGAAAATATATCCAAATCCTACGGACCGAAGGTCCTTTTCGAGCATATAGGTTTCAATATCAACGAGGGTGACAAGATCGCCCTCATTGCGCCAAACGGTACGGGGAAGACCTCGCTGATGCGTATCCTCGCGGGGAAGGACAAGTCGGATTCAGGTGGTAAAATCCTGTTTCTCAAGAACATCCGGATTGCGTTTCTGGAACAGGACTATGACTTCGACCCCGAGAAGGACATCCTGACTCAGGTCCTTTCGGACAGTCCCTGGTTCCCGCACGGGAGCGATGTGGAGCACCAGATGGAGTACGAGATGAGGGTGAAGAAATTCCTCTCGAATTTTTCCCTGAATGACTTCGGAAAGAAGATGAAGGAGCTGTCCGGAGGGGAGGTCAAGAGGGTTGCGCTTGCAGGTATGCTTGCCTCGGAGGCGGATTTCTTTATCATGGACGAGCCGACCAACCATCTGGACATAGATGCAATCGAGTTCCTGGAGGGTTTCCTGAGCCGTTCCCGCTGCACCCTGCTGATGGTCACCCACGACCGTTATTTCCTGGACAGGGTCTGCAACACGGTGATGGAACTGGACAGAGGGGCGGTCTATACCTATCGTGGTGATTATCAGAACTATCTGGAAAAGCGGGAGGAGAGGATCTCAAATTGGAACGCCGAGACGGAGAAGGTGCGCAATGTCTTGAGACGCGAACTGGAGTGGATTCGGAGCACCCCCTGCGCCCGCACCGGGAAGGCCAAGTACAGGATTGATGCCTTCCATGACCTCAGGGACAGGGCGCAGCAGACATATGTCTCAAAACAGATTTCCCTTTCGGAGGTATCCGACTCGTCGCGCCTCGGAACCAAAATCATCAATTGCAAGGATGTGAGTTTCAGGTACGGGGAAGACTGCTACCTTGACAATTTCTCCTACAATTTCCAGCGCTACGAAAAGGTCGGAATCGTCGGTCGGAATGGTGCGGGAAAGACTACTTTCATAAATCTCCTGACCGGTGAATACAATCCTGAAGATGTGGATGGAACGAATGGGCTTCTGACGGGAACCATTGAAAGGGGAGAGTCCCTGAAAATCGGCTATTACCGCCAGACAGGAATGGAGTTCAATCCGGAGGATACCGTGCTGGATGTCGTGAATGACACCCGGTTGCTGGGGCAGTTCCTTTTCACACACGATATGCTTTCGACCAGGGTCGGGAGGCTCAGCGGAGGGGAGCGCAGGAGACTCTACCTTCTGACAATACTGATGAAACAGCCGAACCTGCTGATTCTCGATGAACCGACCAACGACCTTGACATCGTGACAATCAACATTCTGGAAGAATATCTGAAGGAATTCAAGGGTACCCTCATCATAGTTTCCCACGACAGGCATTTCCTGGACCGCCTTGTGGACCATCTTTTCGTGTTCTGCGGAAAGGGAGTGGTGAAAGATTTCATAGGGAGCTACAGCGGCTACCGCTCTTTCGTCAGGGATTATGAGGCGGCTCAAAAGGCATCTGCCCGCAGTGATAATTCCCGCAGGGACGGCTCTGCGCGGGGCTCTCAAGAGTCCGGGGGTGATTTTCTGTCTTCGGCTGCGGGTTCCTCTGCTGTGGGTTCTTCTGCCGCCGGTGGCTTGCGCAAACCGAAGCTGACCTACAGGGAGCAGCGCGAATTGGAGCAACTGGAGAAGGACCTTGCAGACCTCGCAGCCGAGAAGGCTTCCCTTGAGGAGTCAATCAGCAGCGGAACCCTCCCGTACGATGCCCTGCAGAGGGCTTCCGAGCGCATCGGTGAAATAATCTCCCTGACCGATGCCTGGGAAACGCGCTGGCTGGAACTGTCGGAGAAACTGGATATGTAATAAAAAAGATAGAAGCGCTTATTTCCAATTGTTGCGGCTGTCGGATTCCATCAGTTCTGGAGTTCGGCAGCCGCATCCGTTAAATAAAAGTGTAATAATTTTCAGATATTTTAATTGAGCTTCAGTTTGGCACAATCAGAACCTATCTTTGTCCCAAGTAAAAAAAGGAGGTAGTTATGTTTACTGTAATGGTTCTTATTTTTCTTGTAATGGATAGTTTCTCTTATTTGACAGGGCGAAAAAAAGACTGAATCGTCCGTGGGGCAGTCTCAGATGTTCTCCTGGCGGAGGCGGCGGAAGACTCTTTCTCCGTGGACAAGGGCCATGCGGACTATCCATTTGCCGAATATTCCGTTGACTTCGGAGATTTTGCCTTTCTCGACAAGATAGTTTGCTATGTCCTCCTCTGACGGGCGGCGGACCAGTTTCCGATAGGAACGATGGGCCTTGAGGACGGCCTTGAACTTGTCGGCCTTGAATGAGAACAGGTAGGCTAAAGCGGATAGTCCGTCGAGGCATTTGCGCATGAAGATTGTCCTTGATGCCTTGCGTTTCCCGTAATCGGCTGCCTTGCGGGCGATGATTTCCTCTTCGGAGTCGTCTCCCTCAAGCTGGGCTCCCTCGGACTCCATATAGTTTTCATTAAAGTAATCGAGGGCGTAGGTCTTTGCCAGATTGTTCTCCAGCATCAGAAGGTTGTTGCGGTAGTTCAGCTCAAGTTTCCAGGGGGAATTGTTCGGCAGTGAACCTCCTCCTATATGATAAACCCTGGACTCGGGAATGATTGTCACAAAATAGCCTTCCATCTGGATTCTCCAGCAAAGGTCAATCTCCTCCTGGTGGGCAAAGAATCTTTCGTCAAATCCCCCGACGCGATGAAAGAGTTCGGACCTGACGAGCATACACGCACCGCTGGCCCAGAGCACATTGGCCGGCTCATCGTACTGTCCGTAGTCCTTCTCGGTCATTCCCATCACACGACCGCGGCAGAAAGGATAGCCGTACCTGTCAATCAGGCCTCCTGCAGCGCCTGCATATTCGAACATTTCCCTATCGTTGAAACTCAGGAGTTTGGGTGCGCAGACCCCACAGAGGTGATGTGCGTCAAGCCATTCTTCGAGAGGTTCCAGCCATCCGTCCGTGACCTCGACATCGGAATTGAGCAGGAGATAGTATTGCGCGTGAATCTGTGCGAGAGCCTTGTTGTAGCCGCCTGTAAAACCGTAATTTCTGTCAAGGACAATTCTGCGGATGTCCGGGAATTTCTCCTTGAGCATTTCGAGGGAACCGTCTGTAGAGGCATTGTCAGCAATGACAATCTCGTCGTGCGAACCGTCTTCGGAACGTGAATCATTGAGCAGATCCACCGAGTGGATTAAAGCCGGGAGGAACCTCTCAAGATAGTTCCTGCCGTTCCAGTTCAGTATGACAATCGCTGTCCGAACCGAGTCCGCGTCCGGTTCGGTCTCTGTCATAGTCTCTTTGTTCATTTCTGTGCTCATAATTGCATCTGGCTTTGGAAAAGCCGCCTCAAAGATAGAAATTGTCCGGCGAAAAACAAAAAGTCGTCCGTCTGATGTACACGCAGCCCCTGCAGATCAGATGTGAATCCCGTAATTGTTCTTGATTTCGTCCATTACGAACATGCTGGTGATGGATCCCAGACTGTCGATGACTCCGAGGACATTCAGAATGAATTCCTGGTAGTATCTCATGTCGGGAGCATTGATTTTCAGGATGTAATCATATTCCCCCGAGATGTTGCTGCATTCCGTCACCTCGGGGATGTCCTGCACTATTCTGCAGAAATTTGCCGCGATTTCCTTGTTGAGCCTCGCAAGTTTCACACAGCAATAGACGGTGAACCCGCGGTTCAGCTTGCCTGCATCCAGCACTGCAATATATTTCTTTATATATCCTTCTTTTTCAAGGCGTCTCATCCTTTCAAAGACCGGAGTCGTGGAAAGATGCACCCTAGATGCGATTTCTTTGGTGGTCAGTCTCGCGTTTCCCTGAAGGATTCTGAGTATCTCCAGATCTGTCCTGTCAAGTGTCTCCATCTGTTGAGGAATATTTTTCTGTTTGTTCGGGTTTCGTTGGTGCAAATGTAAGTATATTTTCTGTATATATAGCAAATATTAGTTATATTTTCTAAAATATATAAAATTCTTGGATGAAAAATATACTCAATATAATTTTGTCCCCAGAAAAAACCAAGAAAAACAACAATATGGCACAGAAAAAATACAGATTCGAGACCCTTCAGCTCCATGTGGGACAGGAGCAGGCTGATCCGGCAACAGGCGCACGCGCAGTGCCGATTTATCAGACAACGTCGTATGTGTTCCGCAATTCCCAGCACGCAGCGGACAGGTTCGGCCTCAGGGATGCCGGCAATATCTACGGAAGGCTGACCAATCCTACTGAGGATGTGTTTGAACAGAGGATGGCGGCCCTCGAAGGAGGTGTTGCAGCCCTTGCGGTAGCTTCCGGTGCGGCAGCTATCACTTACGCTCTGGAGAATATCCTGCTCCCTGGTGACCACATCATTGCTGCAGACAATCTCTACGGAGGCTCCTTCAACCTCATCACTCACACGCTCGCGGCCCGGGGAATTGAGAATACTATCCTGAATGTGAATGATTTTCAGGCACTTGAGGCGGCCATCCGTCCAAGGACCAAGGTTATTTACGCGGAGACTTTCGGCAATCCTAACTCGGATGTCACAAATCTGGATGCCATTGCAGAGGTGGCCCACAGACACAACATCGTTTTCATAGTGGACAATACTTTCGGAACGCCTTACCTGATCCGTCCTATCGAACATGGAGTGGATGTTGTTGTCCATTCGGCAACCAAATTCATCGGCGGACACGGCTCCAGCCTTGGAGGTGTGATTGTTGACAGCGGGAAATTTGACTGGAAGGCAGACCCGGACAAATATCCGACAATTGCCCGTCCTGATCCAAGTTATCACGGAGCCGTTTTTGCTGATGTGGCCGGCGCTGCGGCTTTCGTTACCAGAATCCGTGCGGTCATCCTGAGGGATACCGGCGCTACCATTTCCCCGTTCAATGCTTTCATCCTGCTTCAGGGGCTTGAGACACTTTCATTGAGGGTGGAAAGGCACGTGGAGAATGCTCTGAAAATCGTGGACTATCTGAAGTCACATCCGAAGGTTGTAAAGGTGAACCACCCTTCGCTGCCGGAACATCCTGACCACGCTCTGTATCAGAAATATTTCCCTAACGGGGGAGGCAGCATTTTCACCTTCGAGATCAAGGGCGGACAGGATGTTGCCTGGAAGTTCATCGACTCGCTTGAAATCTTCTCGCTCCTAGCCAACGTGGCCGATGTGAAGAGCCTTGTCATTCATCCCTACACCACGACACACTCGCAGATGTCACCTGAGGAACTGGAGGAGCAGCACATCACCCCTTCAGTAATCCGTCTGTCAATCGGAACGGAACACGTGGATGACCTTATTGAGGATCTGGAACAGGCGTTTGCAAAAATCTGATCCGACGGTTTCCGGCATTTTTTCTGACGGGATTTCATAATTTTGCCGGTATTTTGTACTTTTGCTTTTTTGAAGCAGGTTATTTTTTTTCATATTCCTTATTCGTATAAGCAGATTATATAGATGAGCATCTCAAGTATTCTTAAAGACAGGACCTCAACTGCATTCTCGTTTGAGGTCCTGCCTCCTGTTCGTGGGAAAGGCATCAGTGAACTGTTCAGGACGGTTGACAGGCTGATGCCTTTCTCACCTGCGTATATCAACATAACGACACACAGAAGTGACATTGTTTACAGGGAACTCCCGGACGGAAGGTTCAGCCGGGTTGCCGAGAAGACAAGACCGGGGACAGTTGCCATTGCTGCAGCGCTCAAGGCCAGGTACGGGGTGCCGACAGTCCCGCACATAATATGCAGCGGGTTCTCCGCAGCGGAAATCGAGAATGAACTGATTGACCTGACATATCTGGGAATCAATGACATCCTTGTTCTTCGCGGTGACAGGGCCAGGGGGGACAACCGTTTCATCCCGTCTGCCGGAGGACATTCCCACGCCGTTGAACTGTGCGCCCAGGTGAATGAATTCAACAGGGGAGTGATGTCGGACGGCTCGCAGGTTCAGGCTCCACAGGTGCCTTTCTCCTACGGTGTGGCCGGCTATCCTGAAAAGCACGAGGAATGTATGAATATGGAAACGGACATTGCCTACCTGAAGGCAAAGGTCGATGCGGGAGCGGAGTATGTTGTGACCCAGATGTTTTTTGACAATAGTAAATATTTCGCATTTGTTGAGAAATGCCGTCAGGTGGGGATTTCAGTTCCCGTTATTCCCGGATTAAAGCCCCTTACTTCACTGACTCAGAGGAGCCTGCTGCCGAAGACCTTCCACATTGACTTTCCGGATGACCTTGCACGGGAGCTCCTTAAATGCAGTTCCAATGATGATGTCAGGGCTTTAGGCGTGGAGTGGGGGACGGCTCAGGCAAGGGAACTGAAGGAAGCTGGCGTTCCGAGCATACATTTTTATTCAATGAATGCGGCGGCAAGTGTTGAGGCGATTGCCAGGAATGTCTATTAGAGTTTTTGGCAATGCGTGACATTAAGGAAATTCTCCGCGAAAGGGTGCTTGTCCTTGACGGGGCGATGGGGACGATGATTCAGAGGCTCTCTGGAGGGGGAGGCAACAATGATATGCTTGTGCTGACCAAGCCGGAACTCATTGCGTCCATTCACAAGATGTACCTTGAGGCTGGGGCGGACATAATAGAGACTGACACTTTCAATGCCCAGAGACTCTCCCAGGCGGAATACGGGACTGCCTCCAGGGTCAGGGAAATGAATCTTGCGGCTGCTCGGATTGCCCGCGTGGAAGCGGACAGGATGACGGCCATTACTCCCGGAAAGCCGCGTTTTGTGGCCGGTAGCGTGGGACCGACGGGAAAGACAGCCTCGATTTCCCCGGATGTGAACGACCCGTCATTCAGGGAGGTGGACTTTGATTTGCTTGAGGAAATATATGCCGAGCAGATGACGGCGCTGGTTGAGGGCGGGGTTGACCTGCTCCTGGTGGAGACCGTCTTTGACGGTCTGAATGCCAAGGCCGCGCTTTCTGCCTCAAGGCTTGCCTTCAGGAATGCCGGCAGGACGGTGCCTGTGATGGTTTCGGCATCGGTAACGGATATGTCCGGGAGGATTCTTTCCGGTCAGACAGTGGATGCCTTTCTCGCGTCGGTTGCTCCTTTCGGAGTGTTCTCCATCGGATTGAACTGCTCTTTCGGAGCTGACAGGATGCTCCCTCTGATAGAGGAACTTTCTGCAAAGGCTCCTTTCTTTGTCAGCGCGCACCCGAATGCCGGAATGCCCGATGAACTGGGAAAATATGACCAAAGCCCGCAGATGATGGCAGCTAAGGTGCGGCCTTTCCTGGAGAGGAAACTGGTCAACATCATAGGTGGATGCTGTGGAACAACTCCGGAGCATATTGCTGCTATTGCCGCCTTGGTGGATTCGGTCTCCGGTCCATCCTCCTCTGAGGCCGTTGAGCCGAGGAGAATCCCTCAGGTCAGGGCTCCCTGGCTTTCCGGCATTGATGCCTTTTATGACGGAGGCGGATTCATCAGGGTGGGGGAGAGATGCAATGTGGCCGGAAGCCGCAAGTTCCTCAGGCTGATCAAGGAGAAAAATTACGATGAGGCAATTGAGATAGCTGCCGCACAGGTGCGCGCGGGGGCAATGGTCATAGATGTGAATATGGATGACGCTATGCTCGACCCTGTCGGAGAGATGCACCGTTTCATCAATCTGATGGCATCAGACCCGGATATCTCCAGGGTGCCTGTGATGGTGGATTCCTCCCGTTTCGAGGTCATCGAGACTGCCCTGAAATGCCTTCAGGGTAAGTCAATTGTCAATTCCCTGTCACTCAAGGAGGGTGAGGATGTGTTCCTGAAAAGGGCTGTCAGGGTGAGGGAACTGGGGGCCGCACTTGTGGTGATGGCTTTTGACGAGAAAGGCCAGGCGGACACGTTTGAAAGAAGGATTGAGATTTGCTCCCGTGCCTACGGTCTGCTTGTCGGAAAGGCCGGGTTCAATCCGAACGACATTATTTTTGACCCGAATGTGCTGGCCGTGGCTACCGGAATGCGGGAACACGATGCCTACGCCCTTGATTTCATAAGGTCGGCGGAGTGGATTCACAAGAATCTGCCGGGAGCAAAGGTCAGCGGAGGACTGAGCAACCTGTCCTTCTCGTTCAGAGGCAATAATTACATCCGGGAGGCGATGCACGCGGTCTTCCTCCACTATGCCGTGCCGGCGGGACTGGATATGGCGATTGTCAACCCGTCTTCCTCACTGGCATATGGGGATATTCCGGAGGAACTGCGGAATATAATCGAAGATGTGATTCTCTGCAGGAAAGAGGATGCTACCCTCCGTCTGCTGGAAGCTGCATCCGGATTCATAGACAGGAAGATCCCGGCAGGGCCGGCTCCGGTTGAGGACAGGACACAACTCTCTTTGGAGCAAAGGCTTGCTGATGCACTTCGCAAAGGTGACGAGACTTTTCTGAAAGATGACCTGACTGAGGCTCTGAAAGTACTTCCGTCGGCACAGGCAATCATAGAAGGACCTCTGATGAGGGGAATGACCGCCGTGGGGGACCTGTTCGCACAGGGGAAGATGTTCCTGCCGCAGGTTGTCAAGACGGCGAGGACGATGAAGGCAGCGGTGGATTTCCTCAGGCCTTATTTTGGGACTTCTGCTGCTGGTGCGGCTGCTGCTGTTGGTGTGGCTTCTTCTGCCGGTGCGGATTTTTCTGCTGACATGGCTTCTTCTGCCGGCGCGGTTTCTTCTTCTGCCGGTGTTTCAAGCGGGGATTCTGTGGAAGCGCCTTCCGGGATGTTCACAAGGGAATCATCGAATGGCAAATACCTCATTGCAACAGTCAAGGGAGACGTGCACGACATAGGTAAGAACATTGCCGCCGTGGTGCTTTCCTGCAACAATTTCGAGGTCATTGACCTTGGAGTGATGACCCCTGCCGAAAAGATTGTCAGCACGGCTATTGAGCAGGATGTCGATTTCATAGGTCTGAGCGGGCTGATTACCCCTTCACTTGACGAGATGTGCAATGTGGCCATCAAGTTGCGTGAGGCTGGAGTGAGCAAGCCTCTGTTCATAGGCGGGGCCACGACTTCCGAACTGCACACTGCGGTAAAGATTGCTCTGCTGTACGATGGGCCGGTCTTCTATGTACGTGATGCTGCCCAGAATCCTGTGATAGCATCCAGTCTTATGACTTCCAAACGGGATGAGGTCATAGCCGCCCTCAGGGAAAGGCAGGAGGAAATACGCAGGAAATATGCCGGGAGGAATGCTTCCGGAGCATCAGTTTCCGGAGGAAATCCGAATTCCGGGGAAAGTTCTGCCGGTGGGTTTTCTCCTGAAACCCGTAAAGGTGTCTGTTCCGGGGATTCAACTACCATCTCCCGAAAGGAAAATGTGGTGAAGGCCCCTCCATATCTTGGAATAAGAACCCTGGACGACATCCCTGTGGAGACCCTTGTCCCATACATCAACTGGCTGGCATTCTGCAACCTGTGGGGTGTCCGTGAAGGAACTCCTCAGGCAGAGGGTGTCATTGCCGATGCCCGTGCAATGCTTGAATCCTTCAAGGGAAAATACACGATGAGGGCCCAGGTAGCCTTCTACGAAGCCTGGGGTAAGGATGATAGCATAGTAGTTCTTCATCCCGAGGGATGTCCTTGTTGCGGATTGTCCTTACCGGGATATGTGGGTGACAGACTCCGCGCTTTGCGACAGGATGGGACAGATGCTTCGTCACTTGAGAAAAGTCCGGGTGCTTCGTCCCTGGAGAATGTTCCGTACATTTCGTCTCTTAAGAATAGTCCGGGCGCTTCGTCACTTCGGGACGATGCCTCCACCTTGGACAATCGTGATGCGGATATAGCTTCAACGCAGCGGAAGCGGACAGTAATCCCGACCAAGAGGCAGGACAAACCGGGCAGTGACGGGTGTCGGTTGTCCCTTGCCGATTTTGTCGCTCCAGAAGGCTATGGCGATCACATCGGTGTCTTTGCCGTGACCGTTTGCAAGGCCTTCGTCAGGGAACTTGAGATGATCAAGACCTCAGGAGACGACTACAAGTCCATTCTGATGCAGTCTCTCGGGGACCGTCTTGCCGAAGCCGCTTCAGAATACCTTCACGAACAGGTCCGCAAGCGCATATGGGGCTATTCCCCTGACGAGAATCTCACCATAAAGCAGATGTACAGTGCAAAATATCAGGGCATCAGACCTGCGGTCGGCTATCCGTCCCTCCCGGATGTCAGGCTCATGGCCACAGTCTCAGGCCTCCTTGACCTGGACACCCTTGGCATCACCCTGACCGAAAACGGTGCTATGTATCCTCAGTCTTCAGTCTGCGGACTGTACATCTCAAACCCGGAATCACGGTATTTTGTCGCTTGAGAATGGATGTATTTTTTTCATATTCCTGAGTCGGGAAGACCGGAATGGCTGTATCTTTGTTACAAAGTGTGTAATATATTCAGATATAGTGTAATATGTTTGCAGTAATCGGAATGATGCTTTCGTGCCTACTGCTCGGTTATCTCTTGAGAAATCGGGCTGGAAGAGTCCTGTGCTCGTTCTCAAGTGGCTCGATGATCACTGTATATGCACTGCTTTTTGTGATGGGTCTGGAGGTTGGATCCAACAGGGCTGTCGCTGCAAGGATTCTTTCAATCGGCTGGGAGGCCCTGCTGATTTCTGTTGCCGCCACCCTGGGCAGTGTCCTTGCCGCCTGGGCAGTCTGCCGTCTGTTCTTCAGAAAAGCCCCATCCTCACTGTCTCCCGGGAAGTCGGCCCTGCCGCCAGAATCATCCGTGTGTCAACTCTCTTCGCCCGTTTCTTTTGCTTCTCCATCTAATGATCTTTCCTCTCCCTCCTGCCAACCCTCTACAGAGACCTCCGGAAAATCATCATTTAAGCGATTCTTCCGCTCTCCTTTGGCAGGAAGCCTGAAAATTGTCGCTTCATTCCTTGTCGGATTTCTTGCCGGCTGGCTGTCCCTGAGATTCCTCCCCGACACCTTCTCCCTCACAACTTTCGTGACGAAAAACAGGATTTCCACCTGGCTGCTGTACCTGCTGATAGCCCAGGTGGGCCTCGGAGTCGGCAGCGACCCGAAACTAAAGGAAATATTGAAAGGTGCGCGTCCCCGTATGCTGCTCATACCGGCAGCAACCATTGCGGGAACATTGTTGTTCAGTCTTCTCTCTTCAGTCTTCATATCGCGCTGGTCCGTCCCTGAAGTGTTGGCAGTAGGAAGCGGTTTCGGTTACTATTCCCTCTCCTCCGTCCTCATAACAACCCTCAAGGAATCCTCCATAGGAGCCCAGGCAGCAGCTGAACTAGGGACCCTGGCATTGATAGCCAATATCTTCCGCGAGATGGCAACCCTTGTCTTCGCCCCTGTGCTCGCCAAAGTCTTCGGCCCTGCAGCACCAATATCGGCAGGAGGAGCCACCACTATGGATGTAACCCTCCCCGTCATTTCAAGGGTCAGCGGAGAAAACTGGATTGTCGCATCGATGATTCACGGCTTCCTCGTGGATTTCTCCGTCCCCTGGCTGGTCTCTTTCTTCTGCTCCCTCTGATTCTTTTCTGGAAAAAGAACGCTTTGTGGATGCTGTCCGCACGGCCCTCGGCTTCACCCGGTTTCAGCTTCTTCCTTTCCTTCACTCGACCTTTCCCTCACTCAACCCTTTCTTCTCATTCAACCCTTTCCTTCACTCAACCCTTTCTTCTCATTCAACCCTCTCCTTCACTCAACCCTTTCCCCCTCATTCAACCCTTTCCTTCACCTCTTCCCATCCCCTTTTCGAAACTCTGTTCCTGTCCGTGAAATTCACTCGGCACAGGGAATGTGCATAGGATAGCTTCTGTGGTAGTTCAGTGTGGCGAGTGAGGCAAAATTGCCGCATTCGTCACGCAAGATGCCATTGCAGAGGCCTGTAGGCCCGATGCCCGTGCCGAATGAATTTCACGGAATCACCCAAGCAGATTCTCTGAGCAAATTCCCTTGGCAGAATCTAAAGCAGAATCCCCGGACAAATGCCCCGATTAAATTCCCCAGCAAATTCCCCCGCAGAATCCCCGAGTAAATACCCCGGGCAGCTACCCCAGGTAACGACTCCAATCTAATTTCCCTGACTTATTCCCTATCCGGAATACCAATATGCACACTGGCCAGAATACAGACTGAAATACCAACCATATTCCCCAGTTGACATCCTTTCCAGCTGTCCTAAATTTTCCCCTTGACCTCTTCGAAAACCAATCTGCAGAGTCTTGCGATTTGCTTTGGGGAACTGTCGTATCTGGATTTCAATGAGCGAGCCAGACGGATTCTGTCTCCGGTGTCCAATGTGCGTATGTCTTCGGTTCCGAACATTTCCAGACTCAATTCATTTCTGTGTTGCCGCATTTCCTGCATAGGAATCTGCAAGTGTGAAATTTCTCCGTTCCGTGATTCCACATCGGACTCCTTTGTCCGGCTCATAAAATAGTTGAAACTCTTGTGCGAGCCGAAAACCTTCTCCACGGTTTTGTATGGGACATATTCACCGGGAAACACAATGTCCCCCGTCATTTTGACAGAGAAGTCAGGTATTGTGTGGGTGCTCAATATTTCCCGCTGCTTCCTGCACGGCATCTCTGCCAGAAATGAAAGATTCCCGTCATCTGTCCAGCCGGGGGATGACCAGTAGGAACTGCGGCGGAACATCAGCGGGCCGCTTGACCAGGGATAATCTATGGCATTGAACGGCAGGCCTCCCGAGGGAGCGTTCTTCAGGACATAGCAAACGGCGGTCTTAAGGTAGCTGTCACTGTCAATTTCCTGATGGCTGATTCTGAGTGTTTCCAGCTTTTTCCTTTCATTGTGCCTTCTGGAAATGAAATGGGATGTCCTGCGGACATATTCATGAATGAATCCGGCGCATTCCTTCAGCCGACCGTTGAGGATGAAATGCAAGTGTGTGTCCATCAGGGTGAAAGCCAGGATGATAACGTCAAAGTCGCAAATGGTGGTGAAAATCCTGTTCATCCCCTTACTGAAGTCCTCCTCATCGCAGAACATAGTGTCAACGCTGTTCCCGTCAGTGTAGAAATGCCAGCAGTTCATGACTGGCTTGTCAACGCCTTTTCTGAAAACCTCTCCCAATCTGATGTCCTCTTCCAGCCGCCGGATCCGTTCCTCACTGTAAATCATATCTATCCTCTGATTTAATCATATCTCCTCCAGCCCTTATGGCAGGTTTGCACAAATATATAAAATAATGTTATATATTCACAATATTATATATATTTCCGTTACTGTCCCGTTTCACTTCCTCAAGAATCTCCTCATTTGTTTTTTCGTTAAGCAGGCCCGCTTCCTGCGCTTCTATTAGGTCACGGGCTTCGGAGTACTCTCCACAAATGTCTATCCCGATGACTTTTTCTCTTTTGTATATGATGCTGATCAGTCTCTTGAGGTTATACAGTGTGATTTTTCCCTGGTCCCAGTCGGTGATGGCGCTGTTTGGACCGAGGAAATCCTTGTCAATGGAGATATACACAGCCTCTTTCAGACGGGTGTGCGAGAACGACTTCCAACCTTCTCCGGACAACAGACTTTCCTCGCTGATAAGATGTACCCTGTGGCGGTGACAGTCGTCGATTGTGCTTCGTTGGGCCTCAGTCGGGCCGATGATGACGACCTCCCTCAGGTTTGGATTGGTCTCAAGCATCACCCTCACCCAGTTGCCGCAGGTGAGTATTCCGTCGAACTCCTCGCGACGGATGTCCGTATGGTGATCAATCAGTATAAGCGAGAAAGGACATACCAGCTTGTCGGTCCAGAGTTTCGTCAGATAATGGTAATTCCCTGAGTCATCGAAGTGAATCCCTTCAGAAGGAAAGTCCGACATCCTTCGTGAAAGTTCCTCTTGAGCCTCGTCAGAGCAGATCAACTTCGTTCCGCAGATATCCTGACAGTCGACAATGTCGAAGCCCTGTCCTTCCATCATTGGTTCCAGGTCATAAGCCCCGCTCATATTCATTACTACAGGCCGTCTCATATTTCTCTGAAAAAGAAAAAGCCCGTCCTCCGTTTCCGGCAGGCGGGCATCCGTACTAAACCTGATTACTGGATTTCAATCTGTTTTACGACAGGTTTCTTTTCAGCGATCTTGACTTTCGGTATGTCTATGGTAAGAATACCGTCGTTGACCGTGGCCTTGATCTCGTCCTTGTTCACATTCTCCGGAAGAGCAAGACTCTGTTCGAATCTGTGGTATGAGAACTCCCTGCGGAGATATTTCCTTTTCTTGTCCTCATCCTTGGATTCGTTCTTCTTCTCCATCGTCAGGACAAGATAGTTGTCGTCCGTGACGTTGACCTTGAAGTCATCCTTGTTCATTCCTGGTGCTGCGACCTCGACCTTGTAGTCTTTGTCGTTTTCAATAACATTGATGGCGGGCGCGGTTGCGTTAGTACGGGTCATCCAATCATTGGCGAAGAAATCGTTGAAGATTTCGGGCAGCCAATTCTGTTCATAACGTCTCATAGGTGTCATAATTAAATTCTCCTATATTAAATATAAAACATATTACCTGCCCCGTTGTTCGAACGATCATTCATAACCGGATGGTCGTTCTCGCTTACGCGGGAACACTTGTGAGAATGTTAAAAATATGCCAAACCGCAGGTTGTGCTGAAATGTCACCATTAATGACAAAAGATGCTTCCAAGTTGACAATATGGCATCCGATTTTGTCAAAATTTCAGTGATATTGTTTATTTTTTGAAGATTCCTTAAAGTGAATTATATTCTGGATTGACTTCTAATCCAAATAAAATCCCTATTTTTGCAGTTTTGGAAAATTTTGCATCCGGTATCGCATTGGCGGGACTTTTTAGAGTGGCAACCTATGGATTTAGATCTTTTTCTTGAGCTGCTGAAGATTGATTCCACTTCCGGAAGGGAGGGGGAATTGGCTGACTATATCATTGAACATCTTGACTTGTGCGGAGGGCGGCTGGAGGTTTTTCCGGCCTCGGAAGGGAAGAATATCCTGATCAGCTGGGGAGACCCGCAGATTGTCTTCTGTACCCATTACGACACTGTCCCGCCCTACATTGCACCCACTGTGGAAAAGTGTGAGGACGGTCGTCTTGCCATCAGGGGCAGGGGGACCTGCGATGCAAAGGGACAGGTGTTTGCGATGTACAATGCCTGTCTGAAACTGGCTTCTGAGGGCCGGACGGGATTCGGTCTGCTGCTGCTTTACGGGGAGGAGACGGGTTCTTTCGGGGCGAAAAGCTTCAGGGATGTTCATCCCGGAGGCGATGTAGTGATTGTCGGTGAGCCTACCGACAACAGGATGGTTTCCGCCAGCAAGGGTACGAAGTCTTTCGAGGTGACAGTCAGGGGAAAGAGTTTCCATTCGGGCTATCCTCTTTACGGGGCAAGTGCCGTCGAAAGATTCGTTGATTTGATGAATGCCCTGCGCGGCATAGACTTTCCGATTGACCCGAGGCTTGGGGAGACGACCTGGAATGTGGGCAAACTGCACAGCGACAATGCCCAGAACATCCTGAGTGATCATCTGACCTTCAGAATATATTTCCGGACCACCTTCGCAAGCGACGCCATGGTATGCAAGGTGATGGAGGATTTCAATGACGAGTGGGTGAGTGTCAAGGCTTTCGGAGGGGACACTCCGGGAGAGTACCTGACACTTGAAGGCTTTGGGACCAAGACCGTGGCATTCGGCTCCGACGCTCCGCAGCTCACTAATTTTTCCCGGAAGGCTCTCTGCGGTCCCGGTTCCATACTGGTTGCCCACACGGATGCAGAATATATTTATTGGGATGACATCGCGGATGCTGTTGACAACTATGTCGCAATGTTCCATCGCCTCCGGCAGGATAGAAATATTGAATAAATATAAACGGATAATAACAAATATGATAGTAATGAAATTCGGCGGCACATCCGTCGCCAACTACGAGGCTGTGTCCCGTATGATTTCAATTGTTGAGGGAAGACTTGCTGAAAGACCTGTCGTGGTCGTGTCAGCCCTTTCCAAGGTAACAGACCTTCTTTACCGTCTTGCCGATGCGGCTGCCGCGTCAGACAGGGAGGCTGTGGAAGAAATGCTCGTGGAACTGCGTGAAAGACATCTGAATCTTGCGAAACAACTGCTTGAGGGCCACAATGATAAATATTCCGAAGCAAAGAAATGCATAGACGGAATCTGTGACTCCCTTGCATCTTTCGTGGGTGCGGTCTGCTCACTGGGCGAACTGACCCCGAGGAGCAAGGCTAAGATCATATCCAACGGAGAGTGGCTTTCCTCCAACATCATCTGCCATGCGATGAATGCCAGGGGAATACGCACCGGCTTCGTGGATGCACGCAGCATAATGATTACTTCCAATGACTACCTCAAGGGCGAACCGATCATTTCCGAAATCCAGACAAGAGCCCCGGAGGAAATTGAGAAGGCATACGCCGGGCAGGATGCCGTCATCACACAGGGATTCATCTCATCATCGGAAAACGGTGAGCCGACAGTGCTCGGAAGGGGAGGTTCGGATTACTCCGCTTCACTCATCGGTATGGCTATGGATGCCACCAGAATCGAGATATGGACTGATGTGGACGGTGTCAGGACTGCTGACCCGAGGGTTGTGGAAAACACCAGAAGCATTGAGAAGATTTCCTTCGAGGAAGCGGCCGAGATGGCTCATTTTGGTGCGAAAGTGCTTCACCCTCTGACAATTGAGCCTGCGGTGATGAAAAATATCCCGGTGTATGTGCTCAATTCGATGAATCCTTCGGGGAAAGGCACTGCCATCCTCAAGGATGAGTTCATCAAGGACGGTGTCAAATCAGTCTCCTTCAAGGAGAACATCCTGTTGCTGAATATTTTCTCGACAAGGATGATCAATGTTTCCGGCTTCCTGCAGAAAGTTTTCGCGATTTTCAGCAAGTACAAAGTCTCCGTGGACCTGATCAGTACTTCCGAGGCAAACATTTCCCTGACTATGGACGGGAACCAGAACATCAACAGGGTGGTTGAGGAACTTTCGGAATTTGCCCAGGTGGATGTGGACAGGGACAAATCGCAGATTTCCGTCATAGGAAAGAACATAGGAAATCTCAAGGGAGTGCTCAAACAGACGATGGCATCGCTTTCGGGATGCAATGTGTATATGATTTCACAGGGAGCGTCCTTCGTGAACATCAGTTTCGTAGTTGACCGCAGTTCCCTCAGGGAAGCCGTCAACGCCACTCACAACTGTCTTTTTGAATAATTAATATGAAGGTTATTATCAGTGGCTACGGCCGGATGGGCCATATCGTCGAGAAAATCCTCTCTGACAAGGGATTGGAGTGTGCGGGAGCGAGTGAGGACATCCGTTCCGTTGACAGGGAACTTGCCTCGCAGTGCGTCTGCATCGATTTCACCACTCCGCAGGCATTTCGCGAAAACTACCGCTTCATTGCGGAAAACTTCAAGGCGGCCGTCATCGGGACGACAGGATGGAATGACATCAGGGACGAGGTCATCGCCTATTTCCAGAAATGCGGGACGACGATGATATATGCCTCAAACTTCTCAATCGGTGTGAACCTGTTCTTTGCGGCGGCTGACTTCATTTCAAAGAAAATGGCCCTTACAGGTGGCTACAGCCCATATTTCGTTGAGATGCACCATTGCCACAAACTGGATGCCCCTTCAGGAACGGCGAAGACTCTGGAGGGGATTGTGGACGGGAATCTTTCGACCAGCACTCCAATCCAGTCGGTGCGCTGCGGAGAGATTCCGGGCATCCACACAGTCGGTTTCGAGGGATTGAACGACCGCATTACGCTTACCCACGAGGCTTTTTCCCGCGAGGGCTTTGCTGCGGGGGCTGTTGAGGCTGCACTCAGGACTGAATCCCTGAAGGGAGTGTATGATTTTAAGGATATTATATTTGAAAGATGAAACCACAATTGAAAGATTTTCGCGGATGCGGAACGGCAATAGTTACTCCGTTTGATGGAGGAGAGGTTGATTACCAGGCTTTTGCCCGTTTGGTTGACCTTCAGGTGGAGTCCGGAATGAACTTCCTTGTGCCGCTCGGCTCGACAGGTGAGACTCCTTGTCTGGAGGATGATGAGAAAGTTCGCGTTCTGGAAAAGTGCCGGGAGCACGCCTGCGGAAAGACCCTTGTGGCCGGTGTGGGAACCAATTCCCTGCGTCACACCATCAGGAACATACGTCTTCTTGAGAATCACGGCGCAGATGCCTTTCTTGTCGTGGTCCCATACTACAACAAACCGGATTGCAGGGGACAGTATGAGTATTTCAGGGCAGTGGCATCAGAGACAGACAAGCCAGTGGTACTCTACAACGTTCCGGGCAGGACAGGAGTGAATATGACTGCGGAGACCACTTTGAAACTTGCTGAGATTGACAACATTGTGGCAATCAAGGAGGCTTCTTCCAAGAGGGAGCAGATTCTGGAGATTGTCCGGAATGCGCCGGAGGGTTTCTCTGTTTTCAGCGGAAATGATGACGAGACCCTCGATTTGATGCGCGGCGGTGCAGCCGGTGTCATCAGTGTGGCTTCAAATCTTGCTCCTGCATTGATGGTTGCCCTGACCCAGGCCTGTCTCAGGGGAGACTGGGAAGAGGCTGCCCGTCTGAATGACCGTCTCAGACCGCTCTACAAAAACTGTTTCATCGAGAGCAATCCGATGCCGGTCAAGGCCGGACTGAATGCTATGGGCTTGATCAAGAATGAATTGAGGCTACCTCTCGTTCCTGCGTCCGAGAACGCCTCCGGCATAATGAGGGATTGTCTTAAGGGATTGGAAATCATATAGATATATACCTATAAGTAAATATTTATTTTGTATAAAGGATATATACAATATGGAAAATATAACACTTGACAAATTCAACGAAGTGATGGCCGCCCTTGAGGCCGGACAGATCAGGGTCGCCGAAAAGGTGGACGGAAAGTGGAAGGTCAATTCCTGGATTAAGGAGGTGATTCTTGCCGGTTTCCGCCTCGGTGCGCTCACGGATATGTCTGATGGGGCTTTTTCTTTCACTGACAAGGCGACCTATCCTGCCAGAAGGTTCTCCGTAGAGGACGGCGTCAGGATTGTTCCCGGTGGAAGCACGGTCAGAAGGGGAGCTTTTCTGGCCCCTTCAGTGATTATGATGCCGCCTTCGTATGTCAATGTGGGCGCGTATGTGGGACATGGCACGATGATCGATTCGCACGCCCTTGTGGGCTCCTGCGCTCAAGTCGGCTCGCACGTGCATCTCTCTGCAGCTTCCCAGCTTGGAGGGGTGCTTGAGCCTGTCGGTGCTCTACCTGTAATCATCGAGGACAATGTCTTCATTGGAGGTAACTGCGGAATCTACGAGGGGACCATCGTCAGGGAGAATGCCGTTATTGCCACAGGCGTGATCATCAATTCATCCACTGCGGTTTTCGATGCAGTGAAGGGAGGCTGGATCAGGGCGGGGGAGACCGGCCAGGTTGTCATCCCGGAGGGTGCTGTCGTTGTTGCCGGAAGCCGGCCTGTCACAAAGGGACCGGGCGCGGAAAACGGAATACACATCTACACCCCTGTCATCGTGAAATACCGTGACTCCAAGACCGACGCATCTCTTGAACTTGAAGACATCCTCAGGTAATATGACTGACATTGACGCGCTTTTCTCGGACGACACAAGGTCCTTCTTCCGGTCTCCTGTCAGGGAGATCTTCAAAAGGGTGGACCTGAATGCAATCTATTCATTTGCAGGAGGTTATCCTTCGGCGGAGACCTTTCCTCTGGAGAGATTCCGGGAGATAATGGGTGAGGTCATAGCCCGCGATGGGGGGAAGGCCTTCCAGTATGGTGCCACCCAGGGAGTTACCGAACTCAGGGAAGCCCTGTCAGTGCGTTATGGGGTACCTTTGGAGAGAGTACAGATTACATCCTCGTCCCAGCAGGGCATAGATGTCTGCACAAGGATTCTTGTGAATCCCGGGGATGTCATCCTTGCTTCTAATCCGTCCTATTTGGGTGCACTTCAGTCTTTCCGATCCTACAGGGCCGAAGTGGTTGGGGTCAAGACAGTTGCGGATCTTGAGGAGTTTCGCAGACGCTGGGAAAATGCTGTACTTGAATGTGAGAATGCAGGAAAGAAAATCAAGTTCCTCTATGCAATAGCCGATTTCCAGAATCCTTCCGGGGAGACCCTCAGCCTCGGCCAGAGGGAGATTCTTGTCCGCCTTGCCCGGGAGCACGGCTTTTTGATTGTCGAGGATTCCCCCTATAGGGAACTCCGCTATGAGGGTGAATCTGTCCCGACGATGTACTCGCTTGACCCTGAAATAGTTCTGCATCTCGGTTCGTTTTCAAAGATTATGGCTCCGGGATTCCGTCTGGGCTGGATTTTCGGCAATCCCGAGGTTCTTGACAAAATCTATGTCTGCAAGCAGTCCCTTGACCTTTGCCCTCCTGTTTTCGACCAGTATGTCGCAGCGGAGTTCATAAGTTCCGGAAGCCTTGACTTGAATCTTGCCAAAAGCATTGAACTCTACCGTTCAAAGAGAGACCTGATGCTGTCCCTTCTTGAGGAATATATGCCCGAAGGAGTCTCCTGGACCCATCCGGAAGGCGGTCTGTTCCTGTTTCTCACCCTTCCGGAAGGCTTTGATGCAGTGAAATTCTATGACACTGCCCTTGATGCTGGCGTGGCTTATGTTGCCGGAGCATTTTTCCACACCGACGGAACAGGTCAGAATACAATGAGGCTGAATTTCTCATTTATGACTCCTGAGCGCATCCGGGAGGGAATCAAGTTGCTTGCTTCTCTCCTTGCGACCGTCTAGATGCCGGTCGGGCATCTTGCTGCGCTCAGATTCCCGGTCACGCCTGGAATGACGGATGTTTTACGCCGGGAGTGACGGGTGTTTTCAAGCCAGTAATTGCCGGATAGTCAGTACGGAAATGACGATACCATAGGCTGAATTGCTCAATAAAAAAAAACGGTCTTTTGACCGCTTTTTTTATGCCGCAATGCCATTTTCATAAAGATATTCAGGAGCAATATCCGCACCGTTAGCCCAAAAAATGGTACCGTCCAAACCGAATTGAATGAACATCTTTTCATCTTTCAGCTCTTCAAAAGCCGGATATTTCAGAAGAGGAGTCAAATCCACAGTCTTTTTTTCTCCGGTGCTGAAAGTGCAGAGCAGATTATATCCGCCCATATACTCAACATCTGTTACTCTTAACATAGCTTTACCTCCTATCTGTTAATTTTGTTAATCTTTTCACCTTTCTGTGCCTTATTCCATATTTCCATGATTTCAGTCTTGTTGGTGTCGATGAACTCATTTACCAACTGCACTATCCGTGCCTTTGCCCGTCCCTCAACTATTCTGTCCTCTATAGTTATGGTAAATTCACCGTCCGCGCTTCTGACGTGAATATGCGGAGGGTTGTGGTCGAAAGCATATATGTAAATCAATATGCCCTGTAATACATATATCGCGCCCATATACTGTACTCTTAAGAATTACAAATATATTGATTCTTTGTTATACATCAAAGTTTTCCGGAGCGTAGCGACAGGCGTCTTCTGACGCCCGGCCGTCGGCCGAAAGAATTTTCCCCCTGAAAGGGGGTCAGAGGGTTGGGAATGTGCATAAAAAAAGCGGTCTTTGACCGCTTTTTTTATGCACCGAAGTTGTCGTAAAGAATATTCTCCGGAGGAACTCCCAGACTGTCAAGCAGCTGATTCACACAGTTCACCATCATAGGAGGACCGCACATAAAGTACTTGATGTCCTCTGGTGCCTCGTGAGTCTTGAGGTAAGTCTCGTACATAACGTTGTGGACGAAACCAGCCACATACTTCACGCCCGCTGCATCCGCTGCAGGATCCGGACGGTCGAGTGCAAGATGGAAGTGGAAATTCGGGAACTCTTTCTCGATGGCCGCGAAATCCTCGAGGTAGAATGCCTCGACCAGAGCACGTGCTCCGTAGAAGAAGTGAACCTCTTTTCCGGTCTTGAGAGTCTTGAACAACTCCATGATGTGGCTGCGCAAAGGTGCCATACCGGCTCCACCACCAACGAAGATGTACTCCTGTGAATCCGGATCGTTCTTCGGAAGGAGGAACTCTCCGTAAGGACCGCTGATGATGACCTTGTCGCCAGGTTTGCGGGTGAACACGTAGGTTGAACCGATTCCAGGATTGACAGGGAGGAACTTCGGTCCCTGCTCACGTGGAACGCTTCTGTCGAAAGGCGGGGTTGCGATACGCACGTTGAGCTTTATGATGCCCTTCTCACCAGGGTAAGAGGCCATTGAGTAGGCACGGACTGTAGGGACAGGGTTTGAAGTGTGGAGGTTGAACATTCCGAACTTCTCCCAGTCACCCTTGTAGGTGTCGTCCACGTCCATATCCTTGAAGTCGAGTTCGTAGGCTGGGATGTCAATCTGGATATACTCTCCGCTTTTGAACTCAAGGTGCTCTCCCTCAGGAAGTTTTACTGTGAATTCCTTGATGAAGGTTGCCACGTTGTCGTTGCTTATGACCTCACACTCAAGTTTCTTGACGCTGAGGGCTGAAGCCGGAACCTCGATGCTGAGGTCCTCCTTGACTTTCACCTGGCAGCCGAGTCTCCAGTGGTTTGCTATCTGTTTCCTGTTGAAGAAGCCTACCTCGGTAGGGAGGATTTCCCCTCCGCCCTCGGTCACGCGGCATTTGCACTGGCCGCAGGCACCTTTTCCTCCGCACGCTGACGGCAGGAAGATTTTCTGTTCTGCAAGTGTGTTGAGCAGGTTTCCGCCCGGGGTTACCTCCACTACCTTGCTGCCATCATTGATTGTAATCTTGACCTTTCCTGAAGGAGTCAGCTTGGTCTTGATGAACAGCAGGAGGGCGACCAGCAGAAGGGTGATTACCACAATGGCAATCACCGAAACGAGTATTGTTGTTGTCAATTCATTCATTTCAAGTCCTCCGGATTAAAGTTGAATACCCATAAAGGTCATAAATGCTATACCCATCAGACCCACGGTGATGAATGTGATTCCGAGACCCTTCAAAGGAGCCGGAACGTGTGAATATGCCATTTTCTCCCTTATGGCCGCAAGAGCCACGATGGCGAGGAACCAGCCGATTCCGGAACCGAGTGCATAGACGGCAGCCTCACCGACGTTGGCATAGTCCCTTTCCTGCATGAAGAGGGAACCTCCGAGGATGGCGCAGTTCACTGCAATCAGCGGGAGGAATATACCGAGTGATGAGTAGAGTGCAGGTGCGAACTTCTCCACAACCATTTCAACGATCTGGACGATTGCTGCAATCACCGCGATGAAGACGATGTAGCTCAGGAAGCTCAGGTCGATTTCAGCGTAACGCTCACCGAGCCAGGAAAGTGCTCCCGGTTTCAGCAGGTACTCATTCAGAAGGTAGTTGATCGGAAGTGTGACAAGCAGGACGAAGATAACAGCGACACCCAAACCGGTAGCCGTCTTCACGTTCTTTGATACCGCCAGATATGAGCACATGCCCAGAAAGTAGGCGAATATCATATTGTCAACGAATATTGACTTGACGAATAAGCTTAGATATTCCATTTTCGATTCGAGTTTATGTTATTTTTCCTGAAGGTCTTTCTGGATGCTTCTCTGAATCCAGATGATGCAACCCAGAATGATGAGGGCCATAGGAGGAAGAATCATCAGTCCGTTGTTCATATAGCCTGCATCATATACGGCCTGGGGTATGATGCGGAATCCGAAGAGGGTTCCGGAACCCAGAAGCTCACGGAAGAATGCCACGATGATGAGAATCATTCCGTAGCCGGCACCGTTTGCAAGTCCATCAAGAAGTGATGGAAGCGGCTTGTTGCCGAGGGCGAAAGCCTCGATGCGGCCCATCACGATACAGTTTGTGATGATCAGACCGATGTACACCGACAGGGTCTTGCTCACGCTGTAGGAGAATGCCTTGAGAACCTGGTCCACAAGAATTACCATCATTGCAACGACAACGAGCTGGACGATGATGCGGATTCGGTTTGGAATGGAGTTCCTCATCAGGGAGACTATCAAGCTTGAGAGTCCCGTGACGATGATCACGGACAGAGCCATCACGAAGGCACCCTTGAGCTGAACGGTAACTGCAAGTGAAGAGCAGATACCGAGCACGAGCACCGTAATCGGGTTGCCTTTGAAGATAGGCTGTAACAAAGTTTCTTTAAGATTGTCTTTCATTTCTCAGTCCTCCAATTATTTTACAGCCTCAACTCCGGTCTCCTCCTCTGAAGCCTCTGCTTCAGAAGTTTCAGCTTCTGCTTCAAGAGCCTGTGCGGCTTCTGCAGCTGCCTGACGGATTCCGGCGAAATACGGTTCATAATATCTGACCCAGGTGTTGATTGTCACGTCGAGGGCCTGTGAAGTAATCGTAGCTCCGCTGACTGCGTCCACTCCGTCCTCTGCGCCTTTGGCTCCACCTTTCACGACAGAGAATTTTTTCGCGCCATCAGAGAATACTTTGCCTTTGAACTGGCTGTAGAAAGGCTCTTCAGCGATTTTTGCTCCAAGACCCGGGGTCTCTCCCTTGTGGTCGAAGATCGCTCCGAGAATCTCCTTCCCGTCCTCCCTGACTGCGATGTAGCCCCAGATCGGACCCCAGAGACCTGCTCCGTAGCAAGGGATGACAGTCACCTTCTGAGAGTCGATGTCAAAGATATAGACCGGAAGCCTGAGATTTTCCAGCAGGGAAGAATCTCCTTTTTCAATCTGTTTGAAGATGTCGTTCTGCTTCTTGAGGTCAGAGGTAGTGGCTACCTGAATGTCCTTGATATTGTCGCGGCCGGTGTTCATCTGACCAGCGACCTTGCCGTTTCCGTCAACAAAGAAAGCTGACTCGATCTTCTGTGCGTAAAGTGCCATCACATCGGTGTCTTCTGTCACTGCAACGCTCTGGCTTGAGGCTGTAGCCGCCATGAGAACCTTGGTGATGGTCTCTTTCTTCACGTTCTCGTTCTGGAATGGTTTGAGGGAGCTGGCTGCAAACGCAAGAACCGCCGCCACCACCATTACCAGGACAGTGGAGTATATTACAGTATATGTATTTCCGTTAGTGTTCATACCTTTAATATATTAAGCGATTTTTACTTTTTTTGCCCTTCTCCTGATTGAAGAGGAAATCACATAGTGGTCAATCAGAGGTGCGAATGTGTTCATCAGAAGGATGGCGAGCATCATTCCCTCCGGGTAACCCGGGTTCCACAGACGCACTGTAACTGCAAGAGCACCCACAAGGAATCCGTAAATCCATTTTCCGTACTCTGTCTGAGCAGATGTTACAGGGTCGGTCGCCATAAAGACGGTACCGAAAGCGAAACCTCCCATTACGAGCTGCCAGTATCCCGGAAGGTCGGTAGCACCGCAGAAATATCCGAGATAGCCGACTGCAAGTCCTCCAAGAACTGATGAGAACATGATTTTCCAGCTTGCCACACCTGTGAAGAGCAGGATGGCGGCTCCGATGAGGATTGCGATTACGGAAGTCTCACCCACGGACCCCGGCACTGTTCCGATGAAAAGGTCCATGAAGCTTGTTCCTGCGCTCTGGAGACCTTCGAGTGTAGGATGTGCAAGAGGAGTGGCTCCGGAAAATCCGTCAACGATGCCGTTTCCGCAGGCATAGGCCTTGCCTTCCGCCATATATCTTGCAACTCCTCCCGTCCAGACTGTGTCACCTGACATCTTGCTCGGGTAGGAGAAGAACAGGAATGCGCGCGCAAGCAGGGCAGGGTTCCAGATGTTCATACCTGTCCCGCCAAAGATTTCCTTTCCGATGATGACTGCGAACGCAACTGCGATGGCAAGCATCCACAGAGGAACGTCCACAGGGACAATCAGAGGAATGATCATACCTGAAACGAGGTATCCCTCACTGATTTCGTGACCCTTCAGCTGGGCTGAGACGAACTCGATGCCCAGTCCGACGATGTAGGACACGAGGTAGAGAGGAATCACCTTGACCAGTCCGTACCAGAACATCTGCCAGAAGCCCCATCCCAGACCGAATGCAGCATCGTGCTGGTATCCCACGTTCCACATTCCGAAAAGCATTGCCGGAACAAGGGCGAGCACTACTATAATAAGGAGTCTTTTCAAATCAACGCTGTCCTTGACGTGTGTTCCGCGTTTTGTGACGGTGTCAGGGACGAAGAGAAATGTCTCGAATCCCTCGAAAGTTGACTGAAGAAACCCGAACTTTCCGCCTTTGGTGAAGTTCGGCTTGATTTTGTCAATATATTTTCTTAATCCGTTCATAACTTTCTTCATTTAAGCCATTTCCTTCAACATAAGGTCGATGCCGCTGCTAAGGATTGACATCCATTCAATCTTTGAAGGGCAGACATATTCGCACAGTGCGATGTCCTCTTCCAGCACCTCGTAGATTCCGAGCTGCTCCATTTTGTCGATGTCACCCGCAATGCAGGCCTTCATGAGATGTACAGGGAAGATGTGCATCGGGAGAACCTTCCTGTAAACGTCGTTCATCACGAAAGCACGCTCGCCTCCGTGGGTATTGGTGTCCATGTCGTAGAGCTTCTTCGGGGTGAGCCATGAGAAGTAAGCCCTTGAAGCGCTGAACAGATGCGTTCTGAAAGGTTTTGCCCATCCGAACATTTCGAACTCATTGCCCTCCTTGATGAGGGTCACCTGATTGTCGTAGAATCCGAGGAAACCTTCGGCGCCGACGTTCTTTCCTGTGAGGACGTCTCCGCTGATGAAACGGATGTCGTTTGCGGAATTGTCGTAGAACTCGGCGATGTCGGCAATCGCCATGCCCGGAACCGTGTTCACGTAGCAAGGGTCGATGGCTTTAGGACCTGTTACTGCCACCTTGCGGCTGAGATCAAGTTTACCTGTGTTCAGAAGCTTACCGATTGCTGCGAGCATCATCAAGGAGATGGTCCAGACTGTTTCGCCCTTTCTGATAGGATCGATGTTGTGAATCTGGATTCCGACATTTCCGGCAGGATGCTTTCCTGAAAATGTGTGGAAAATCACGTTCTCAAGTTTGTGGAAAGGTGTACCGTTGAAGTTGTCGGAGCAGAGAGAGAGATGAACGCCTCCATCAGTGAGTTTTGCGATTGCATTGATTCCCGTCTGGATGTTGTCCGTCTCATTTCTGAGTACGTACTCCATATTCGCTGCAAGAGGTGCAGTGGAGAATGCCGACACAAAGATTGCCTTTGGCCTGGCCTGAGGATTTGCAAGGATTCCGTACGGCCTCTGGATGAAAGATGGCCAAAGTCCGCTCTTGAGAAGGATTGCCCTGATGTCGGCATCCTTGAGGTCGTTGACTTTCTTCGCTCCGAAGTCAAGATGTTTCTGCTCTGCATCTGGTTTGATTCTCACTTCAAGAAGTTTCCTCTTTTCACCTCTGACAACGGTCTCGACTGTTCCGCTGACAGGCGAAGTGAAGAGAATCTCAGGGGATGCTTTGTCTGCAAGGACCGGTGTTCCGCACAAAACCTCATCGCCTTCCTTCACGAGAAGTTTGGGTACAAGACCTCTGAAGTCGGTGGGTTTCAATGCAATCACGGTGCTCACAACATCTTTCTTTGTCTTCTGGACTGCACCTCCCGAAATTGGAATGTTCAGCCCCTGTTTCAATTGAATGTTGTTTGACATTATAAAACCGTTTTAGTATTTTCGAAAAACCGCCGCGAAGATAGTGAATTTTTTGTAATTTCGCAGCCGATATGGAAAACAATTCAAGAACGATATTGGAGGGGCTGAACAGGGAGCAGAAATTGGCTGTCAGCCAAGTAGAAGGACCGGTGCTCATCGTTGCCGGTGCCGGGTCGGGAAAGACAAGGGTTTTGACGAGCAGAATAGCCTACATACTGGCGGGAGGGGGCGATCCTTCCCGCATTCTCGCTTTGACCTTCACCAAGAAGGCCGCCTCGGAAATGAAGGAAAGAATAGCGATGATGGTCGGGGAAAGGGCGGCACGCAGGCTCTGTATGGGAACTTTCCACTCCGTTTTCATCAGATTCTTAAGGGAATATGCAGACAGCCTGGGTTATCCTCAGACTTTCACCATTTACGACAAGGGGGATTCAGAGTCCGCTGTCAAGGCCTGTCTGAAGGAACTCCAGCTGGACGACAAGGTCTATAAGCCCAGGGAGGTCCTCTCACGCATATCAATGGCGAAGAACAATCTCGTCACGGCCGAGGCCTACGGAAGGAACCAGACAGCCATAGCCAACGACGCCGCGGCGAAAAAACCGAAAATTTACGAAATATACAGACTGTATGCGCAAAAGTGCAGGCAGGCGGGAGTTATGGATTTCGATGACATATTGTTGAATATGAACATATTGCTCCGTGACAACCCCGAAGCCGCCAGGGCGGTGGCCTCGCGCTTCGACTACATTATGGTCGATGAGTATCAGGACACCAACTTCTCGCAGTATGTCATATTGAGAAAACTTGCTGCTCCGCATAATAATATATGTGTAGTGGGAGACGATTCCCAGTCCATATATGCCTTCCGTGGAGCGAAGATTCAGAATATCCTCGATTTCAAAAAGGACTATCCCGACAGCCGCACCTTCCGCCTTGAACAGAACTACCGTTCCACCAAGGTCATAGTGGATGCTGCGAACTCGCTGATAGCCCACAACAGCGCCAGAATCGAGAAGAAATGCTTCTCGGAGGGGGAGGAAGGAGAGCAGATCCGTCTGATTCAGGCATATACGGAACAGGAGGAGGCTCTGCTGATTGCCTCTGCAATTACGGCAAAGATGCGCTCGGATCACGCACAGTATCAGGATTTTGCAATATTGTACAGAACGAACTCCCAGTCCAGGGCACTGGAGGAGGCTTTGAGAAGAAGGAATATGCCATATATGATATATTCCGGAAATTCATTCTTCGAGAGGGCGGAAGTCAAGGATGTGATGGCGTATTTCAAACTTGCCGCGAACCCTGCAGACGATGAGTCCTTCAAGAGGGTGGTCAACAAGCCTGCAAGGGGAATAGGGGACACTTCGATGAGTGCGCTGATTGCCGCCTCAGTTGAGAAACGGATTCCGCTGATGAAGGCGGCTTTTTGTGAAGACCTTGAAAAATACGGACTAAAGGCGGCGGCCATCAAGAAGATAAGGGATTTCGCCCTGATGATGTCGGGATTCTCCTCAAGGGTAGTGAACGAGGATGCCCATTCAGTGGCGGTTTCTTTGGCGGCTGACACTGGTATATATATAATGTATAAGCAGGACACCAGTATTGAAGGCCAGGCCAAGGCTGCGAATGTCGAGGAACTTCTCAACGGAGTGAAGACTTTCGTGGAGGAAAGGCACGGCGAGGACTTCGAACAGATGCAGGTTGACGGCGACGTGGAGGAGGGTGTTGAACTTTCTGCGGCCGATCTGCCTGTGGTGACCCTGGCTGACTACCTTGAGAATGTCTCCCTGCTGAGTGCGGCTGACACGGCTGAAGGAGAGGACGGCGAGGATGTCAACAACAAGATTTCCCTGATGACCGTACATTCGTCAAAGGGACTGGAATTTCCGTATGTCTTTGTGGCTGGTATGGAGGAGAATCTTTTCCCGTCCGGAGGCTCCCTCGCATCCGCACAGGATGTGGAGGAGGAGAGAAGGCTGTTCTACGTTGCCATGACAAGGGCGAAGAAGTGTCTCCAACTGACCTTCGCCTCCTCGAGGATGCGCAACGGCAAGCACGAGAACAATTCTCCGAGCCGTTTCATCAGGGAAATTGACACGAGGTACATCTCTAATCCTTTGCAGGTGAAGGATTCAGAAGTGGCTGCCTCCGGCGAATCCTCTTTCGGGTTCCGCCGCCAGTCTGAGCGTTCTTATCAGTCTGAGCGTCCATATTCGTCTGACAGGTCTTATCAGGGGGACAGGTTCCGTCAGGGTGGTGCGTCTTCTTCCAATTTTACGGTCCGTCAGACTCCAGCCTCCTCAAGACCAGTCTCTTCAATGTCCGGCTCCTCAAGACCAGTCTCTTCAATGTCCGGCTCCTCAAGACCAGTCTCTTCAATGTCCGGCTCTCCAAGACCAGCCGCCTCAATTCCAGCCGCCGACTTTGTGCCGTCACCGATTCTGGAACTGCGTGCCGGCCAGAGAGTGGAGCACAACAGGTTCGGTCTGGGAAAAATCCTCCAGATCACCGGGAGGACTCCCGCCGATTTGAAAGCGGTAATCGAATTTGACAATTTCGGGCAGAAGATCCTTCTGCTGAACTATGCCAAAATCCGAATTGTCAGGTAGCGGCAACGCTGAGGAAACCCGTCTTGCCGGATTTCCTGCAAACAATCTTTGAAAAAAACATTAAAAAAAAGAAAAAATATTAAAAAAGAGAAAAACCTGACCTCAGGCTGTTGTTTCGTCACAATCTCCCGGATATATTTGTGAGGCCGATCGAGGAATTACAAAACAATGGAGATATGAAGAGTTTGATGAGTTTTTCTTTTTGCAGGGTGTTTCTGCCTGCGTTGTTTGTACCGCTTTCAATTTTTTTGATGTCTTCCTGCGACAAGGCGGGCGGAGGAGGAAACGGAATGTTACACTTGAAATTTTCCGGGTGGGTTTCCCAGCCTCCGAAGTCTCTTGAAGGGGAATTGCCGGACACCAATGATTTTATCCTGAATGTTTGCTCGGCAGACGGGAAGGTGATTTACTCAGGTAAATATGGGCTGGCTCCGGAGACGCTCGAGGTCCCGTCCGGGAATTGCTCTGTGAGCATCAGGTCTTCGGAAACATTCCGTCCCGGGTTTTCCTGTCCTCTCTTTGGGGATGACAAATGTGTATCCGTGCCATCAGGGGGAACTGTGGATGCCGTTCTGGAATGCCGGCAGTTGAATGCCGGTGTCAGACTCAATGTTTCCCCGGGTTTCCTGACGGAATATCCTGACGGTGTCCTTTTCCTCAGGGACGGCAGTGAGAGTCTGATGTATGCTTACCTGGAAAACAGGACGGCCTATTTCATGCCGGGTGTAATCTCTCTCGCACTGGTGCGGGATGACGGGGAGACGGTTCTGATGACGAGAGTTGTCGAGGCCAGGGATATGCTGGTGGTCAATGTCATTGTGCCCGAAAAGATGGAAAGCGGCGGGGGATTGTCCGTGAAAATCGACACCTCCAGAATCTGGACTTCCATAGATTGTCACCTCGGAGAAGGTGCATCGAAAGGGACTTCTCCGGAGAATGCCTTTTCAGTAGTCGAGGCGAAGGCAAATCCGGGACTTTCCGGAGTCTGGGTGACCGGTTACATCGTTGGAGGAGATATGACCTCCTCAGCTGAAGGCATCTCTTTCACTCCTCCTTTCAAGTCTTCTTCGAATCTTGCAATCGCCTCGCGTGCCATCGTCTTGTCGAAGCAGTCCTGCATCGGGGTGGCTCTCCCATCAGGAGATGTGCGTGATGCCCTGAATCTTGTCTCCTCTCCGGACAACCTTGGAAAGCAGGTCTTCCTCAAGGGAGACCTGGTGGAATCATATTATGGAATCTGCGGACTGAAAAATATTAAGGAATTCAGGTGGAAATAACCCGCTATTCTGTCCTTTGGAAGTTCTGGATGTAGAAGGCGTTGTCAAGTACCGTCCACGTCATTGTGGTTGCTGTCAGGTCAGTGATGACATAGTCATGGCTCCACATCTCTCCGCCGTGGTCGTATTCCCCTTTGATTATACTGCCAATGGCATCGTCAGTGACAATGTTGAATGTCCCGTTTGAGGTGTGGGGTACCAGTTCGCTTGAATCAAGGTTTGTCGTGATTTCAAATATTATCTTCTTTACCTGCTTAGATGAGACAGGCGTGAAATCGTTGTTGTCAACCCCGACATCGCACTGTGCCAGGAAAATCTTGCCGTTAAGCCGGTCACAGTAGCTGATGATGTTTGTGTGGTTGAAGTGTAGTTCATAAGATAGATATTATCCACGTTTTCCAAGATGTCGTTCAATAATTGTATAGAACATGTTTTGTTCCGTTTTTATTATCCCCAATCGGTTTGCCAGTGACTGCCAATGTTTAACCGTATTCAGTACTTCACTTATGATTTGCTGAGCAATATGCTTCTGCAGCATATATTCCTCACAAGAATCAAGCAATTCATTCAAATCCGATTTATTTGTATATCGGTTGATTAACAGACTCTGATACTCATTCAGCGTTGGATTCATATCGTATGCCGGAGCCAAAGTCCATCCATTGGATGTCAGAAGGAACCCGTGATTACGGAAATGGTCATCCGTATTACCAATGCAGATATTGAATGCAACTCTGCGATACAGCTCTTGCAGATTATCCTCCACGTGGGTACAGTTCTGAAGGATGAAATCGACAATATCCAGATAGCCGTGGCCGGTATTGGCATTATCACCATCAT
>CAMFBM010000007.1 GCA_945948555.1 uncultured Bacteroidales bacterium
CCTATTTCCATGGCTACGGTATTCAGTGACAATTTTGGATTCAGATACAATTTCTGTGTTTCCATGCACTGTTTAAGTTTATGCTCTACCATCTCTGTAATGTTCTGTATGTTTTCCGTGACAGAAATTCCGGTGGTTTCTTCCAAATATCCTTCGGTTTTTTCCAATGTTTCCCCGATTTCTGTTTCTTCCTCTTCGGAAGTCATTATTACCTTATGATGCAGGGCGGAATATATTATATAAGAGCATACAGTTATTGTAAGCACGCAGTACAAAACTTCGCTCTGCCATGTTGATACGCTGAATGCCATGGCGTATATGAATACTGACACGAAATATATCAGACATGAAATTACCACCCATCTTAAGCTTATGTTGTCGCTGTATGAATAATGGTTGTGCATATATTTCCGATGGCGTATTGCATAGATCATTATGTATATGACTTTCCCTACAGCAGCCGCATAACCTAATATGTATGCAGCAGTTACGATTCCGCTGTTTCTGAATATGGCATATATGGGTATGAGCAGAAGTTCTGCTGCCGGGTATATCCAGACTGACGGTTTTTTCGTGGATTCAGGTCTGACTGCTTCGAGGAAGAAGTTGCATACTACAAGCATCACTGACACATCGAAAATGCCAACCATATTGTCAATGAACGGATTGCCATACATTGCCCTCGAAAGGAAAATGGAATCCTTGAGGAATCCGACAGCAAGGCATAAGAACGTAAAGAACAGGACCTGCATCATACGGTTCTGTTTACGGTCTTTATATGTCAGAACGCACAGAAAGATGAAAAACATTATTGTTGCTCCTCTCATCTGATGCGCCAGTGCTTCCATGAATATTATGTTTTCTGTCATGCTTTCAGAAATGGTGCTCAATAACACACAGGCCTGAACGGTCTGGTATCGTAGGTGCAAAGATAATCTAAAAAAGTATTTCTTTCGAGCAATTTCTGCTCATAATCATTTGTGATGTAATAGAGGCCAAAGATTTCAAGGTTAATCCAGGTCTTCAAGACGGTTGTTGCCATATCCGTCAGAGGGGGAGTCTGTGCTGTTGCACAGAATTCCTTCATTCTGGATGTCGATTGTTTCAATCGCAGGGTATGTATATATGTTTTCCATAGCAACTTAATTTATGACCGTACTATTAAGTGTGGTGGTCTCAGTTGTCTTTCCCGCTTCTACTTTCACACCTTTGATTATGCTTTTGCCATCTACTACGCCTGTATCCCCATCCACTCTGTCATATACGAAATCATATTCTCCTTCCCGCAGTATGACAGAAGCAGTTTTATCCTTGTCGTAAGATCCGCTGTCCTTGTAATATGCCTTCTTGAGCCCATATTCTCCTGAACGGTAGATTTCAAGGTGTGCAAGGTACTTGGACATGGTGTTCTTCAGCTCAACTGAGCCTGACGGAATGCGGTTCATTGCCGGCAGGCCGATGGTGGTCGAAAGGGCATCGTGGGTATATGTCTCTGTTTTCTCGACATAATAAGTATCCTGTCCAGACTCTATGCTCCCCTTCAATTTAGCCCTATAGACAGGCTGAACGGTAACCCTCATCTTCATATTCCCGAAATCATAATCTTTTGAACAGTAGTTACCTGATTTTATATGCCAAACCCAGCTGAAATCCATTCTCTGGTCTGTCCGTGCAATTCCGGGGATGTACTGTGTTGCATAACCTCCCATGTCGTTGTTTGTCATCAATTTGTAGGAAATAGACCTGTCTGTGGCTGAGGTGGACATTTCTACAGACTGGTCCGGGAGATTCTGTGTGGTACTCGCGTTTGAGGAGAAGCCGACAGAAAGCAAACCGAGGAAAGTCGTCTTCCAGCCCGGCTCATCGACTTCGGTTTCTCTTTTCATTGCACCGAATGTCAGATTGCCCGACAAGGAGAACGATGACCCCTTCCTGAATGTGGCAGTGCTAATTGTCGTGGATGGTTCAGGGGTGACAAGAAACTCTGTGCTACCCTCCGAGACGGCATTGCCGTTTGAGTCAAGAAGCTGGAAGCCGATATTATATTCACCCATGTACCATCCATACATATTGACCCTGGAGATATATCTTTCAGCATATACTTCTGCATTGTGCATCAATACATAACCGCTGACGGAATAATAATCTCCGGAAACCTGCTCATTGCCGAACACGTGCAGTGGCAGAACCTCTATATGCAGGTCCAGTGCTCCTGACGACTCCACATAAGGAGTCTTCCATTGAATCCCATTGTATGTCGCAAATGTTTTTTCTGCTATGCTGATGTCAAAAGAATGGTAGAATGCCGATGATTTGCCATCATCACTTTCTTCTGTGCCCGATATTGCTGCGTCACTCATGTTCACTTTCATCACATTCCTGCAGTTCTTAATGAATGTGCGGCTGATTCCGTTCCAAGATTTGGAATATGTGGCTTTGTCAGTATTGATTTCTACTTTCAGAGACTTGATGGTTTGTGGATTGGTGCATATCCATACATTCTTGATTGAGCCGTCAGATTCAAGAGTTATGTTTCCATCCCTCTGAAGTATTACGACCGTATTGGAACAATCCGATTTTTCGCCTGCAGACAGAATAGCATTATAGTCAAGCAAAAAGTCACCTGTGAGTGCCGCTTCTTCGTCCGCCGTCAGTACTATTGAGATAATTTTCTCGTTTTCAGATATATATGGCAGATTGACAAAATCAAGGTCAAGATGAGCGACTGCTCTCTGCCATAGCATAGGGTAGCAGTTGCCACTTTCCAATGTAGTGATTTCATCAGTATTTCCGACAAGTATGTCAGCCGCAGAATCAAACGAATGCACACCATCCCTGCTGACAGGAATCTGCCGCGAAGGAATCCTGACCATCATTGTCTTATCATCCGTCATCTGTTTGTCTATCAGGCAATCGGAAGGATAGATACCGAAAAACTGCCATTTGTCCATCTTCCCGGCAAGGAAGCCGGAAGGAACTGCAAACCGTGCTTTTGACGCACCTTCTGTGGGGCTTGTTTCCGATTGGATGATGCTGCCACCCGGAGATGAAACCGATGCACCGGAAGCATCAAGCCAGGTCCCATTTCCTTTTGCAGCCACACATATTCTGTCACCTGCGCTCCAGAGAATAGTTTCTCCGTCCCAATGAGTCTTGGACTGGGGATTCAGATGGGGTTTTTCCGAGCTGAGCCATACGGACGCATTGTCTTGCAAATTCTCCACCCTTTCCAGAGAGCAGGATAGGGTGGAGGCTGCCAGAATAAGTCCAATGAGGATTTTTTTCATTCTAAAAGACTGTTACTGAATCTTTTTACCATCAAGAGAACTGGTCTCTGTCTTCTTGTCCGTGTTTATGACTACATCGCTGATTCTGTAGTGGCCTTTGGTTACAGCAGTATCACCATCCTGGACATCATATTCCACGGAATAGGTCCCGACAGGCAGTACATATGTCAGTACAACATTCTTCTGGTATGCAGAACCGGAATCTGCCACGACTTCTCCCTTGCCATTCAAGACTTTGAGATGGGTGATATACTGTGAATTGGTACATTTGAAATCAAGTATTCCGTTTCTTGTCCTGTCAGGAGGCAGAATCGGGAAGGAGCAAGAACGCAGTGACTCTGGCAATGTGTGTACTCCTTCTACGAAATTCCCTTCGACACCCCAGGTAGCGTGTCTGTACAGATATGCATAAATAGGATCAAGACTAAACTTCAATACGAATCTTTCGGACTTGTCTTCATCTTTGGTTCCTGACACTTTCCAGCACCAGCTTGCTTCACATTTCTGGTCGGTTCTTGCTATGGCCGGTACTGCCTTCTGTGTGTCATCTTCCATAAGGAAATTGTTGCATACATACTTGTATGATACGCTCTTGTCATAAGGTGATGTGGCCATCTCGACGCTTTGGTCCTTGATGGTCCGGCTTTCGCTTTTACTCCATGTGAAAGTTCCCCCGACAGTCGCAGTCAAGGTCGGCTTGCCTCCGGTAATTCCTCCCTGACCGCTGATATTCAGTGAGGCGGAAAAGCCTGTAGTGTAACTTCCACTGCTTTCTGTAGATGTAGGCTGGGGAGTTCGATAGAAACTTAACCTGTCAGGCGATACATTCAATGATGTATTCCAGTCTATGCTTCTGCTGAATAATGCGTGGGCGTATGTTGTCACCAACCCGTGCCATTCACGATAGGTACCATACATCGGAGCGTTGTGGGCCAGAACAGTCATAGTGACAAAATAATAGTCTCCGGCATCTGCGTTGTTGAGTTCGTATGCATAGACGGGAGTTACGGTTATTTTAACCTCAACGGTGGAATGTCTTGTCACATAGTCGGGGTCAGACCACACAACTTTGCACATTGGATAACTGTCAACTCCAATTGTGAAATTTTTGGTTATTATCTGGCTGAATTTGCTGTCATTGATCAGGTCAGACAAATCTGAACTGGCAGATGCCTTGGTCTTCGGTGTGTTATCAGAAGCCGGATTTTCGTTCAGCCAGTCCACAAAAGAGGCCAATTTGGTATTCAGATATTCAGCATCTTTCTCAATTTCTACCGGGACAAAATCCATATTCACCCTTTGCGAGACTTCCTTTGATTCTTCTGCCTCTTCTTCGGTGGCGTTCGAGTCAGACAAATAATCGTATATCAGGAACGGGTCCTGGAACTGATAACATTCGAATTCATGGATTGCTATGAACAACAGGTCGTTGGAGCTTTCGTCCGGAGAGAGATAATATGGAATTCCGATTGAATCCCAGAACTCGCAGTGAAGCGCATTCTGAGGCTGGACTTCGACAATTATTCTGCCTTCTTCCCAAGCCTTGCTGATGGCCTCCTTGTTGGCAGCCAGATTGGTTGAGTTCAGGACAATGATATCAGCCTCATCAATGCTAGATGCAATTTTTTCAAATCTGAGTTGAAATGCTTCGCTTACATAGTCTGGCAAAGCCCCTGCGAAGAACACGCAATCATTGACCTTATCTTCAAGGTCATATTCAATTGGCCGGTTTTCTGTCTGTACTTCAGGAAAATTGTTCTTGTTGCATGCGGTCGCTAAAACCAATATTGCAGCTACCGTAAAGAATAAGTACTTTATCATAGTCTGTATCAATTCTAACAAGAATGTCCCCAAATCGCTGCAAAAGAGGTCTGGGGACATACTTATCATAACCGAAGTGTCTTATTTGTTTCCTGCAACTTCAAATTTCCCGCAGTCCGTTTCCACAACAGTCTCACCGCCTATTATCTCCGGGGTGTATTTGAGAAGCATAAACCCAAAATCAAGATTTACATGCATGTCCTTCGGATATTCTGCAATTGCAGCAGCATTTTCTTCTTTCATCTTGTTCAGTTCAGCAATAATCTCGGCCCCTTTTGACTTAGCCTTTTCAACAAGTTTATTATACTCGGCCTTTGCATCCTTCTCAGTCTTCGCGCTCAATTCTTGGGGGAAAGGATATTCTTTCGCGGTTTCTCTCTCGATTCCTCCATAAAGGGCGATGTCGGCCTCCACTGTCAGTTTTTTGGCCTTGTTCAGAATTTCACTAAGCACAGGGGTTTCATTGGTAATGTGACTATCCGTTCCGTAATTGAAGAACAAAGCATATTTAGTACCATCATCCTCAGATGATTCCTCGCCCTGCCCCTGCTTGTTGCAGGAAACAAACATTGCCGATACGGCAAATACAGCCATTGCTGTCAAAAAGAGTCTTTTCATTATTTTAAAATTTAAAGTATTGATAAAAATTGTTCTCTTAACGTTGTTACATGATTGCAAATATAAATATTTCGTTTGCAAAGCCGACCTGACTTGATTTGAATTACCATACTTGGGGAAAATAATTCTTCTTATGACTGAAAACGATGTCATTCTTCGTTGCCGTTGCAGTCGATATAAGCATGCAAAGCTGTAACGTAGTCGCTTACGGCTATGCTGTATGATTCTTCGGCTTTTGCAAGATCTGAATAGGATTTCAGCAAATCAGCAACTGTGGAATAGCCGTTCTCGCAGTTGAGACGGACCTGCTCATAAAGGTATTCCTCATATTCTTTCTGCTCTCTGGCAATCTGAATGGCATCCCAGGCTGAAGTCAGTTCGAGATAGTCCTTGCGCAATTTCAGTGTAAGCTTTTCCGTCAGATTCTTTTGTATCGCCTCGGCCTTGTCAATCTCAATCTGGCTTCTCTGAAGGGCAAGGCTTGTCCTTCCCCAGGATGAAATCGGAATCTTCAAGGCTAGATAAACCCCTCCGTTCCATTTGAATTCATCCCTGATGTCGAATCTTGACACTCCGTATCTGGCACCCAGACCGACTGATGGGAGCGAGCCTCCAAGTGTGATTTTCTTCTGATGCTGGCGGACTTTTACATACATATCAAGCAACTTGCTTTCACTCATGTTTGCAACTGCCTGATTCTCATCAATATATACATCCTCAGGCGAAGGGATGTCGCCAAAATTCGCAGATGGAAATTCATAATTGTCCAGACTGAGGATGCTATATTCCATACCCATCGAATTAAGCAGATTCATCTTGGCAAGCCTGATTCCTGTTTTGAGTTTCTGGCGTCCGGCGTTTAGTTCCAGTCTCTTGGATTTCAGCTGCATGAATTCAGATTTCACAATAACTCCGTTATCAAGGGCAAGAGTGGCAATGTCCTCCATTTTGGTGAGATAGCTGTCCAGGGCATCAACCAGACGCTGTTTCTCCTGAAGTGAAGCCAGGAGGAAATAGTTCTTGTCAATCTGGTTCAGGACGACTTTTTCCACAATCTCCCTTTTGATATCAGAGGCATCTTCAAGCAAGTGGGCAATCTGATATGACTGACGTATTCTTCCACCTGTGTATATCGGCTGGAACAGGCTTACACCTGCGTTGAATCCATATTTGAAGAAATGGAAATTTTCGGAAATACCCAATTCCGGAGCGAGTTCTCCAAGGATGATGCCGACATCCTGTGCCGCATCTGCATTTACGAATATGTCATCAAGCTGGAAGGTAACCTTGGCTTTCTCTGACCAGAATCCCATGGAAGTGATACCGACCTGAGGGAGGAACCAGGTGAACATCTCTTTCCTTCTCAGCTCTGCTGCCTGTTTGTCCATCCTGGCATTGCGTATGGTCGTGTTGTTTTCAATGGCAAGGCTTCGGCAATCTTCAAGGCTGAATGACTGCCTTTCCTGACCGGATACTACAAGGCAGGGCAGGAGAATCAGGATTAATGAATATAATCTTTTCATTGTTTGTCCAGTTTTGAATATGCCCTCCAGTAGATGACAGGCATTGTGAGAACAATAAGAGGAAGGGTGAACAGCACACCGAAACAGATGACCACTCCCATAGGCATCCATAGTGCATCCTGTGAGATAATCATCGGCAGAACTCCGAGTGCAGTCGTACATGATGTCAGGAATATAGGCCTCATTCTGCGTGATCCGGCGAGCATAGCCGACTCTCTTATGCTCAATCCCTGGACATTGTGCAACTCCTCAGCATATTCATACATTATGATACCGTTTCGTACGATTATACCAATGAGGGAGATAAGTCCCAGAATGGCCGTCATTCCGAAATCAAGGCCGAATATCCATAGTCCGAGGACGGAACCAAGAAGGCAGAAAAGAGACTGGACAAGAATCAGCAGTGAAATCGATATCTTCTTGAAATTGATGAGCAGGAACAGCAGAAGAACCAATACGGCAAACAGCACAGAAAGGGCAAGCTGTCCGCCATATTTCTTGTTCAAGAGCGTACTTCCTCTTTCTTCAATCGTGATTCCATTCTGTATCTCTGTCATGTTTTCGTTCATCCATGTGCGGAATCGTTTATTGAGTGTGCCGAACGATTTTCCTTTTTTGATGTCAGCACTCACGAGGATGGACTGGTCTGTTCCGCCGAGCCTTGTCAGAGAGTTCATCTTCCAGTCCGGTTTAATGTCGGCAATCTGACGGAGAGGTACCTGAACCCCTGGAATGACAGAACGGATGGTCTTGTTGCCAAGCTCGTCAAATCTATCTGTTTTCAATCCAAATTCGCTGTATAGGGATACGGGAGATATGCCGGCCATTGAAATAGCAGTCGCAGAACTGAAATCTTCAGCCAAAGACATGCTTAGTGCTGATGGATTTATTCCCATTCCTGCCAACATGTCATAGTCGAGGTCTATATTCACTGAAGGGACTGTCGGACAGTCGTGGTGTGCATATTTTACGATGTCGTCCTGAGCTCGAAGGAAGGCCAGAATCGAGTCGGCATAAGGCACAAGCTCCATCCTGTCGTTTCCACGTACGGCAATCTCGAATGGTTCCGGAATTGCGGCATAGTCTATCTGCTTGACACGGATGACGGCATCGGTGAAATAATTCTCGAATTTGTCCTCATATTCTCCGATCAAGGCTTCAGTTACGGATTCTGACGGGGTGTTGATGATAAACTGTGCATAGTGTGAACCCGGAAGCTGAGGCGCATAAGTGGCCATGAACCTCGGAGCGGATGCTCCTACGAAAGTCGTGACATTGGACACCCTCGGGTCTGCCATTATCATTGCCGTGACGGAATCAGCCCGTTCCTGTGTTTTTGAAAGTTTTGTCTCAGGATCCATATAAAGGTCCATGATGAACAGCGACCTGGATGCCTTCGGAAGAAGCTGGAGGTTGAGCCTGGTGAATATGAATATGCCGGCCACAACCGACAAAATACTGACAATGAGTGTGATACGGTGGTGATTGAAACAAGATTTCTCGGCTTTGTCATAAAGCTTCTGCAAGGCATTGAAGAATACTTCCTGTATCTGTGCGAACTTGCTCTTAGTGCTGTTCTCCTGGGCGGCATTGATGTATTTTACCTCAAGCGAAGGCACCACAAGCACCGCATAGGCCAAGGATGTGAGCAGCGCAATGAGGATAACCCATGGAAAGTTGAAAAGGATATCCTTGAACTGACCCTTGACAATCACAAGCATAGGGAAAAACATCAGGGCAATGGAAAGCGTGGCCATCAGCATCGGGCTGAATAGTTCCCTGGCGCTGAGCATTGCCGCTTCCACACGACTGTGTCCCGCAGCAATTTTGTCCATATACCCGTCTATTGTTATGATGGAATCGTCAACTATCATTCCCAAAACCACAATCAATGCCGCCAGGGTGACCGTATTCAACGGAATGCCGGCAACGAACATGATAGCGACAGCCACTGCAGTGCAGACCGGAACGCCGGATGATGCAATGAGAGCCGGTTTGAGAGGGAAGAGCATGAGCATGACGAAGATGACCACAAGGATAGATATAATCAAATCCCTGAGGAAATTGAGCACGGCCACATATACGATTTTCGGCTGGTCGGTCACTCGGGTCAGATGTACGCTTTCCGGAAGTTCATTCTGGAATGACTTCAGGACTTTTTCGACTTTATATCCAAAATTTACGATATCGAGGCCATCCTTCATGCTTACCGCAACCAAAAGGGTGTTGTTTCCGTTGAATTTGATGGATGACGACCGTTGTTTCATTCTCGTCTGAACATCTGCAATGTCTCCGAGTCTGACGTTTTCCTGCTGGCTGGTCTTGAACACCACATGATTGCGTATGTCGTTCTCTGTCAGTAATTTCTTTTTTACATTAATCGGAGCATAGATGTCATCGGTCTTGAAAAGACCGGCAGGGAGATCAATTCCTTCTAGTATGTATTGGAGCTGAAGTGAAGTCGGATTGACTCCATATCTCGAAAGCCTGTCCATGTCAATGGTCACTGCCACTTCCTCTTCCTGCTTGCCAAGGATTTCAACCCTTGACACATCTGCCACGGCGAGAAGTTTTTCTTTCAGTTTCTCGGCATATTCCGCCATCTCGCTCCATCCTTTGTCGGAGGATTCGAGAGATATCAGAAGAGAGTTGACAGTGGTAAAGTCATCCAGGACAACGACGGCCAGCACATTAGGAGACAGTGTGAGCTTGCGGGTCTGAACCTTGAACCTGATATCTGTCCATATCTTCGGGAATTCGCTTGTCGGTGCATCAATAGGAACATATATATAACATATACCATCCTTGCATACGGATTTAAGCTGCGTCCTGTTGACGTTGGGACAATTGATGAGCAATTCTTCAAGCGGTTCTGCAATTTCAGCCTGAACCTGGGCAGCATCAGCACCGGGCATCACGCCGGCTACAAGGCCCATGGCTACGGAAACCGAAGGGAATTCGTCCTTGCTCATCTTCAGCAGGCCAATCATCCCGAGTCCGACCAATGCGGCTACAATCAAATAGACCACCTTGCTCGCTTCAATGGTTCCCTGGATTATGTTTCCTACTTTCTTCATAGGTTATTTCGCTGAAACTGTTTTGACCTTCATGCCGGTACTGATCTTGTTCATGCCCTGTACAACCACATGATCTCCGATTTCGAGCCCGGAAGTGACAGATACTCCGTCACCGATGAAGTCCCCAACCGTGACATGGCATTTCCTGACTTTCCCGTCATTGACGATCCATACATAGCGTCCCGAATCGTCAACCTTGACGGATGAAACCGGCAGAACGATTTTCTGCTTGAGGTCTTTCTTCATATACACCTTGCATAACATTCCTGATTTGACATTGTCTGGCAGGGACTCAAGCCTGAGGCTCATGCTATAGGAATGGGTGACAATGCTTGAATTGACACTGATCTCCTCAATTGAGGCCTTGAGCATCAATTTGTCAAGTGCAACAATCTCTACCATTGCCTGGTCGCCGATTTTCATGTCGGAATACTCGGATTCAGGCACGGCTATGGTTACTGACAGGTCGTCTTCATTGATGATGGAGGCGATTTTTGCCATCGGCTGGATTGTTTCGCCCTCGGTCACGAAAATTTCGTTTATTGTTCCGGAGAACGGAGCTTTGATTTTACAGTCTTCGAGAGATTTTTCAGAAATTTCATAAGCAGATTCTGCTTTGGCGACCATGGCTTGTATCTCAAGCCATTTTATCTCAGAGATTCCACCTCCCTCATAGACTTTCCCGGCTCTTTTATAACTTTCTTCCGCCTGATGGAGCTGAGCCTTGTTTGCATTGTACATGCTGACAACGTTTGGTGAATGCACCTGTGCAATGACAGTTCCGGAGGTCACCTTCTTCCCCGTTCTTACATTCACGGACTCGACAGTACCTCCATTGAAGGAAAGCAAGACCTTGTACTGACTCGTGGACACCAGGCCGGGATAACTTCTTGAGTATGATGTGTCATTATATTCAACATCCATCACTCCGACGGTGATTATATTCTCTTTTTTCTCTTCCTTGCAAGAAAAGAAAAAAGTGGCAACAGCGGCTATTATCAACAGTTTTTTCATAATTAATCGTTCTTGGATGCTTCACATTTAATAGAAGAACCGATGACCTTCAGGTCTGTTTTGACACTGGTTCCGGATGCTGCATCCGTAAGTGTCGTTGTTACAGTTCCCTTTGCAGTCAAATCAAACAGCAGTTCGTCTCCGTATCTTTTTCCCACTCCATCCACGCATATCTTCGTCGTGTTTTTCGACATGGTACCGCTGGATGTTTCTCCAGGGAGGCGTGTGCTGACCTGGATTTCGGCATCTTTGAATGTGATAATCCCATCTCTTTCCGTGGCGGTGAAGTTGGAGAATGTCCCTTTCATTGCGGAACTCATTGAAACATACAGAATTCTATTCCTGGAGTCAGTAGTTATAATCTTCATTGTACCGAACTGATATTCAATCAGGATTTCATATTCCGTATTTTTACCGTCCGTCGTTTGTGTTGTTACAGCACCACCAATCCGGTAATGATATTCACCGTTAAGTTTCTTTGAAGACTGTTTCGAACAGGAGCAAAACATTGTTGCAGCTGTCATCAGGAGTAATAGTATTCTTTTCATCATTTCACGACAGTTTTTTTTCTTCAATTTCAAATTGTTAGCAGTCAGTTTCCTGAATGGTGTCATGTCCCTGGCCGTATTTCAGATTGCTTCAGTCGCAAGGGAACGCCGAAAGCGAGCAAATTTATTACGATTTCAACAGATTGCCAAGCATTTTCTCTTTTATTTGGACTCCGGAATCATCAAGACTTCGTTAAAAAACTATAAAAAATGTAACAATTATATAATTTTCAGTTACTTACGTATACAATAGCCCGTTTTGAGGTTGCTTTACAGCACCTCGCGGATGGCATAGAACAAAACTAAAATAAGTGTTAAAAAAGATGGAAATCAAACCACTTACCCAGCTCAGAGAGATGATTTCGAAAGCCCTCTCCGGCCTTCGAGCCGCTGTTTAATTTTTATAAAATTACCGAACTATTGAAACATACAACCTATTTTTTTTTGTAAAAATATATAATTTTTTACCTTTGCACGAATATGTCTGTTAAAGTTGTAGGAATATATGAAATCATTATTCAAAATCCTGTCGCTGGCTGTCATAGCAACTGCCAGCCTTGCCGCTTGTTCACGCGACAATATTGAAAATCCCAATGACGATGAAGGAGATGGTGGAACAACTGTTGGAGAAGCAGTTACAATATATTTTGGAGCCCAGGCCGAGACTCGGGAAATAGAAACCATCAACGTGAAAGTTTCACTCTCTCCGGACGAAAAAGAAGCGATTTTCGAGTCAGCTTGGGAGGACGGAGATCAAATCAGTTTGCAGTACTGTCTGGAAGGTCAGAGCCGGAATACTGCAACGGCGACCTGGAATGATTCTCATTTCCAGGCAGACTTGAACTATTCAGGGACAGGGGAATGGACTTACAGCGCCGTCTATCCGCAGCCTTCAGGCAATGCCGTTGATTTTGGAAGCAACCGCAAGCAGAACGGCAACACATATAACAGCATTTATGACCTTATGATTGCTTCCGCATCTGCCTCAAATGCAGTTGCCGGCAAGGATAATGAGGGTAACGATATCGGATTCCTTATGAAACGCCAGACTGCCCTGGCCTATTTCCATTATACAAGTGACCTTGACGAGAAAATCACCTCGGCGACGCTGACTGTCACAGGAGGAACCATCGCCTGCTCAAATGCGACAATTGACGCCGATAATCTTGCAAACGGGTTCACATTCGGAGAGAGGACATCCTCAATCACAATTACATTCGAGGAGGACAACGCTCCCTCAGCAAAAGATTTCACATTGTGGTTCAATGTCCTTCCTACAGAGTACACCCAGGCAGTACTGGAAGTCCGGACAACCGGACACAAGGCTACATTCAATTCTGCAGCCGGTGCATTCAAAGCATCACATCTTTACAAGGTTAGCAAAACAGTGGAAGTCACAAGCTGGGAGCCTCTGTCAGGATATATTGTCAATATTCTGAAGGAGTTCATCACCGGGGGAACCGTCACTGCCACCCCTGTCACAGGAGATGCGGGCACGAAAATCACCCTACAGGCAAAGGCTGATGAAGGATATGAATTCGTTTCCTGGAAGGTACTCAGATCTGACAACAGCCAGGCGGTTACCGTGGCAGATGACAATACTTTCATAATGCCGAATAGCGATGTCAGGGTAATAGCTGTATTCAACAAGATTGTTGACAACTCCTACAATATATCCCTGGTGCCGGTTTCGGGGGGGGCAATTCAGGCAAAACTTCCGGACGACACGGATGCGACAAAGGCATCCAAAGGTACAGTCATAACCCTGTTCCTGACATATGATGCGGAAGAATACAAGTTCGAAAGATGGGAAGTGCTTAACGGAAGTACCCCGGTGGAAGTTACCGACAACAAATTCTCTATGCCTGAAGGGGATGTCACTGTGTCCGCCATTCTGAAGAAATACTTCAATGTGACTCTGACACAGGTTGAGGGAGGTACCATCAGTGCTAGTGAATCCAAGGCTGTTGAGGGGACGGCAATCAACTTGTCCTATACTGCTGCATCCGACTATTCATTTGACAAGTGGGTAATTACGGGGACAACCGTAGCACTCAACGGGAATTCATTCCTGATGCCGGCAAGTGACGTCAATGTAACAGCGGTTTTCAAGCAACGGGAGTCCGGATCCGGTGGAGATGACGATGCCACAGATCTTTCCAACGGAGGTACAGCCGTGGCAAACTGCTATATTGTTGCACCTTCAGCCACTGAAAAGAAATACAAAATCCCGACAAGCAATTCTGCAGGTTCTGTCGGAGCCGTTACCGCAGCAGAAGTTCTTTGGGAGTCATTCGGCACAAGCACCGCACCGAATGTCGGAGATCTTGTCAAAGAAGTTTCCTATGCTAATGATTACATTTCTTTCACAACTACCGGAAATGCAGGAAATGCTCTTATTGCTGCCAAGAATGCTGAAGGTGTTATTCTTTGGTCTTGGCATATATGGATTACTGAAACAAAAGATATAACTATTGCAAGTACTACATTACTAGATAGGAATCTTGGTGCAACAAGTTCCGTTAAAGGTTCAGTTGGAGCATTAGGTCTTTATTATCAATGGGGAAGAAAGGATCCTTTTATTGGATCTTCAAGTACGACTACTGGTACAAAAGCTAAAATTTCAACAGTTTGGCCAGACGATGTGGCATCATCTGACGAAACAGGTAATCTTGCTTGGGCAAATAAGCATCCAATGACATACATAACAAAACATACTAGTACTTTTCATTGGTTTTCGATAGGAGCAGACAATAAATATAATTGGATTACTGCGGATAGTAAAAAAACAGCGTATGATCCTTGTCCTTTCGGATATATGGTGCCATCTACGACATCGTGGCCAAATTTAACTGATAATAATATTGGTTTTGAGGACACTATTAATCACGGTGTATATATCGGAGAGTATTGGTTCCCTTACGCCGGTTTCCTTGCAAATAGTAACTCATCTACATTTCAAAGTATTTCAAGTGAATTGGCTTTCTGGCTTAACGACCCTTCAAGTAAAACTACATATATTAAAAATTCTTTTGCAGGTAAGGGTTCTAATGGAACAAAATATGGGTCATACGCCTTGTCTGTACGTTGCCAGAAAATAAAGTAGATACTCCTTGTGATTACATCACATATAAATAAAAAATCCCGACCGGAAATCCCCATCCCGGCCGGGATTTTTTCACCCTTCCGATTTTCATTTGTGTAAGCATCCGACGAAGTGCATATTGTAGCCTTACGTGAGCCGGGACAACCTTTGCGAAACAATAGGAGACACTTACCATTTTTCCTGCGCCTCTCACCATAGTGACCACATTTTGAGCAAAACGTCCGTAAAAATCCCAAAATCCCGGATAAAATGATCAAAATGGAGTTTTTGTCCGGGAAAAGGCCGATTTCCCGGACAAAGTATAACATCCTTCTTTCGTTTACTGCTGCTACGTCAACGCAGTGACGCGTCAATGACCGTCACCTGTTGTCATTGACTGTTCCCGGGGTGAGAGCATTCCCGTCCTCAAAAAGCCACCTCCCTGAGGATAAACCTGGGGTGAGCGGCCAGCAGTCACATGGCCAGAAGGACATTCTGCGGAAATGTCTATAAGGATGTCAAAGATCCTAGCATCGTCGGCTCTAAGAGTGGCCACAAAGAAGGCAGCAAGGCCTTGGCTCGATACAGGGATATTGACCGGGATATCAAGAAGGAGGCACTAAGCGTTTTTGAGTAGTTTGTTAATAAAAAAGTGCATATTTTGTAATAAACTGCACCAAAGTCAGTGCAGTTTATTATATTTGTTGCACTAAATAATGTGCAAAGTTATGGATACTTTACTTCAGACATATCGAATTAAGCTTGATCTGACTCCAGTAAACTATGTCAGATCCTTTCATGATACCATTAACTGGAAGAATAGATTAATCGGAATCCTGGGACAAAAAGGTGTCGGAAAGTCAACGATGATACTCCAGCACATCAAGATGCATGACAAGATAGAGGAGTCTCTGTATGTTCAGGCTGATGACTTCTATTTTGCCGGTCATAGGATTTATGATCTTGCTTTGGCATTCTTCCAGCGCGGCGGCAAGAAACTGTACATAGACGAAATACACAAATATGCAGGATGGACAACGGAGATCAAGATGATTTATGATCAGTTGCCTCTTCTGCAGGTAGTTTACTCGGGCAGCTCAATTCTGGATCTCAAGAAAGGTGGTAAGGCGGACTTGAGCAGAAGAACAATCGAGTATACTCTGCCTGTCCTGTCGTTCAGAGAGTACCTGAATATCTCTCAGGGGTGGAGTCTTCAGCCTTCTTCGTTAGGGGATATTCTGGCAGGAAAGGTGGACTTTCCATATGGAGAGCATAGACCGATGAAGTATTACCAGGAGTATCTGCATCACGGCTGTTATCCGTTTTTTACTGAGGAGGATTTCCTGATCAAGTTGAAGCAGGCCCTCAATGCGACTGTCGAGGATGATATTCCAAGATATGCTGAGATGACAGTTGCGGCTGCAGCGAAATTGAAGAAGCTTATGTATATGCTCGCTCAGTCCGTACCTTATAAGCCGAACCATACTAACTTAGCTAGAGATCTTAACATCAGCAGGAATCTTCTTCCTGACTATATAGAGTATTTGGAGAAGTCCGGCCTTTTCAATGCATTGCGTGAGAAGTCAACAGGTGACGGCATATTGCAGAAGGTTGAGAAACTTTATCTGGACAATTCCAATATCATCTATGCCCTGGGTTTTGATAAGGCTGATGAGGGTACAATCCGTGAGACGATGTTCCTGACATGGATGAATCAGAAGTACTCTGTATATTCATCAACGATTTCAGACTTTGAGATTGGTGACATTACTTTTGAGGTCGGCGGCCGCAATAAGAAAGGAAAGCAGCTTAGGGAGGCGGATAAGGGATATATCGTAAAAGATAATATCGAGTACGCCGTCGGCAAGAATGTCCCTATATGGATGTTTGGTTTTATCTATTAGTTTTATTAAAGACAGAGAATTCCAATCTCATTTTAAAGGGAAAGTTTGTGACGGAACCTAAGGTAGGATTTGGAGATTAGTCTTTCTTTATCCATGCAACACTCACTTTCGTATAGGTACCTGTGGACGGGCACATTCTGCGTGCCCAGATAATTGTCAGATGTGGGGAAAATGTGGGTAAAATCTTATAATCGAGTAGGAGGAAAACAAAAATAGTGAGTTCCTCCTATTTTTGTTTTTCGACCTCTCACTCCACCGTACGTGCCGTTCGGCATACGGCGGTTCCTTAAACTTTGTGCAATTGAAGATAGTAGTCCATAAGGCAAGGGTAGCCAGCACGGCGAAGTTTATCGTTCCCCGCTGCATGGTGCATTATGCCTTCCGCATTGGCCCAATATCCTTTGCTACTGTTCCCATAGATTCGTGCCCAGTATGGCTTGATGCCACACTTAATTAGGTTCTTGACCCGTGTCTTCGGGCGCTTCCACGCCTTCCATATACACATTCGGATACGCCTGCGAAGCCATTTGTCTATTTCTTCAAGAGTGGCTTTCATATCCGCCATCTTGAAGTAGCCCATCCATCCGCGTATCATTTCGTGAAGTACCTGTTTGCGCCGCTCGTATCCCATTCCATTGCTCCGGCCTGTCAGCAGCTTCAACTTTGCTTTCAGCTTCGCAATGCTCTTGGGGTGCGCCCGCAGCCTTCATCCCTCGCCTGTCTTGTAGAACGAGTAGCCGAGGAACTTCATTCCGCGTGCATAGCCCACTTCCGTCTTCTCGCGATTCACCTTCAAGTGAAGCTTCTTCTCGATGAACTTCGTGATGCCTTCACATACTCTTTCCGCTCCCCGCTTGCTCTTGCAAAAGATGAGACTGTCATCCGCATAGCGCACAAACGGGTGACCGCGCCGTTCTAGTTCCTTGTCCAGCTCGTTGAGTATAATATTACTCAGCCTTGAAATGGTATCGAAAAGCAGTGAACTTAGGCGGAGTCGAAGTCGAAGCAGATTTTAAGATTTGGCTGATTGAAAAGTGCCGTAAGGCCAACAGATGCAGCAAGTGTAGATGATGTAGCGGAAAACAAAAAATTTTTTGTTGGCGGCGATTTTGACCTTGTTTGATGATGTTTTCGAGGAGTAGTACTCCTTTAGTACACCCAATAAAAATAAAATAGCCTCGTAATCAAGAGATTATGAGGCTATTCTTGTACCCGGAGCCGGGGTCGAACCGGCACATCCTTTCGGACATTGGTGTTTGAGACCAACGCGTCTACCGATTCCGCCATCCGGGCTTTTGAAGTCCCTGAAATCGGGCGTGCGTCCTTGTTTGGATGCCGTTTCCCTGTCAGGGGGTGAAGGACCTGGCCTTCGGTAGAGGAGTGCAAAGGTATTGCAAATTGTGTAAATATGCAATTTTTTCTTCAGTTCGCTTCCCGGAATCTGCCAGGAACTATTTTACCGTCAGACGGGCTGATCTTGTCGAGCGGCTGTCCGGACCGGTCATAATGTCAAAGTCACCCGGTTCAAGGACAAACTTCGCTGACAGAGGCGCTGAGGATTCTGCAAGATTGTACTGGTCAACAGAATACCATCCGAGCATCTCAGGAGTTATGTCGAACTCGACATCTGCGCTTTCACCTGCCGGGATAAAGACTTTGCGGAACCCTTTGAGTTCCTTGACAGGACGGGTTTCGCGGGAGACCACGTCACGGATGTAGAGCTGGACTGTTTCGTAGCCGTCGTATGCTCCTGTGTTCCTGACAGTCACTCGGGCTTTCACACTTCCTCCGGAGACCATCAGTGAATCGGAGAGTACGGGATCCGAATAGTCAAATGTGGTGTAGCTCAGGCCGTAGCCGAACGGAAACAGAGGCTCATTCGGACAGTCTATCCAATTGCTGCAGTATCTTGTGTAGGATTTCCCCGGTGTCACATCGCGGCCGGTGTTCTTCATATTGTAATATATAGGAATCTGACCGGCTGAATACGGGAATGTCATTGTAATTTTGCCGGACGGATTGACGTCGCCGAACAGAACATCCGCTATTGCCGCACCGGCCTCCGAACCTCCGAACCAGGTGTCGAGGATTGATGTCATTATTTCATTCTCACGGACAAGAACCATCGGACGACCGGAGAAAAGAACCATTACCACCGGTTTTCCTGTTGCTGCCAATGCCTCGAGAAGCCTCTTCTGGCAATCAGGAAGGGAGATATCGGTGCGGGAACCTGATTCACCGCTCATATATGCTGTCTCTCCAACGGCTGCGATGACAACATCTGCACCACGGGCAACCGCCACAGCCTCCCGGATCATCTCTTCTTCAGACCTTTTGTCCCTGCGGACGGCATTGGCAGGAGAAACCTTCTTTTCGAGAGATGCGTCCTCAAGAATATTGCAGCCTTTTGCATATTTCAGATTTATTCCCTCCACCTTCTTCAATTCATCCAGAAGCGAAGGATATGTGTCCCTTGCAGCCACAGCCCAGCACCCCGGATACTGCGCGCCGACATCAGAGAGCGGTCCTACCAACGCAATATTCCCTTTCTTCTGCAGAGGAAGCAATTGGCGGCCTGCATACTTGCCGTTCTTGAGCAGGACAAAGGTCTCTGCAGCGATACGGCGGGCTTCAGCACGATTTTCATCGGTATATATCCTTTCCTTTCTTGAAGGATCCAGATATTTATAAGGGTCCCGGAACAATCCGAGTTTCCATTTGGCCTCGAGAATGCGCCGGCAGGCAAGGTCTATCTGCTTGATTGTCACCTCTCCTCTTTCAAGCGCCTCATCAAGGGTAAGACACCCGGCAGTGACCATGTCCATATCCAGACCTGCATTCAGGGACATCACCGCAGCTTCTTCCTTCGTTGCAGCAGCCCTGTGGCGAATCAGTTCGCCGACAGCGTTGTAATCGGAGACGACAAATCCGTCGAACATCCACTGGTTCCTCAACACTTCCGTAAGGAGCCACCTGTTTGCGGTGGACGGAAGTCCGTTCAAATCATTGAAGGAGGTCATCACTGACCCGACCCCAGCCTCAACGGCGGCTTTGTAAGGAGGAAAATATTCATTGAACATACGCATCGGGCTCATATCCACCTCGCGGTAGTCCCTTCCGGATTCGCTCGCACCATAAAGCGCAAAATGCTTCAGGCAGGCAAGCATCTTCGTCTCATCGTCATACTCCTCTCCCGGTTCGCCCTGATAGCCGCGCACCATTGCCGCGGCGTAAAGACTGCTCAGATACGGGTCCTCTCCGAATCCCTCGGCGCAGCGTCCCCAGCGCGGGTCACGCGCGATGTCCACCATCGGATTGAAAGTCCAGTTGATTCCGTCAGCGGTCGCTTCCACAGCGGAGATTCTCGCAGCAGTTTGCACTGCCTCGGGATTCCAGGAGCAGGCAAGCCCGAGAGGAATCGGGAAAACTGTCTCGTGACCGTGAATCACGTCAAGACCGACCAGCAGAGGAATGCCCAGACGGGATTCCTCAACGGCAGCCTTCTGGAATGTATAGACATTCTCATATCCGTATGTATTCAGAATAGCCCCGACTTTTCCTTCTCTGATGTCCTCCAGGACATTCTCGCATTTTTCATTTCCGGTAATCACCTTGGAACGGGGAACGGCAGGCAGATTCATCTGACCGAGTTTCTCTTCCAAAGTCATCCTTGACATCAGTTCATCGACAAATCTGTCCATTTCCCTGTCTGATGACTCAGGGGTACAAGCGCAAAGGCAAACGGCAGAGCCGGCAGCAAGAAGAAAGTTTCTGATTTTCATATTGTTTGATATAAAATATTATTTATTTCATCCCAAAAACTTCCAAATATACAAAAATGATTTTGTTTTTCCGGTTTTTTGCTACCTTTGCACCCGCATAACTTCAGGGCAGGGTGAGAATCCCGATCGGCGGTAAAGTCCGCGAGCCGAAAGGCACGAGCCGTTGGAACTACGGCACCGACAGTGTTCCTGCGAAAGCGGGTAAGTCTGGATGGAAGAAGACATAAGCCTTGAATTGTGTGCCATGAGTAACAGTTTAAGGTTTTTTTGATGAAAACGGTATTTGTACTTGTGGGCATCGCAATTCTTTCGACGGCATCTGCAATGCCGCTTCGTGATGTCCCGGCGCGTGAGAATGAAGCGCCAAATCAATCAATTTCAGACACTCTGACCCTCCGTGAGGTGACTGTGAAGGCCAATTTCAGCCCGGTCACCAGAAGTCCTATGCGGCTTTCGGTCATCGACAATGAGACAATCCGGGAAAGAGCCGGTTCAAGGACATATCCGGAAATGCTAAAGGGTATCCCTAGCCTATATGCTACTTCGGAATCAGGAAGTTACGGAGATGCGAAACTCAACGTCAGGGGATTTCAGCAGGCCAACATCTCGGTGATGCTCAATGGAATCCCTATCAGCGGTCTTGTTTCAGGAAATATGTACTGGAACAACTGGATGGGGCTGGCTGATGCCACCTACGCAATTCAGGTTCAGAAAGGAATTGGGTCCTCAATGCTTTCAGACAGTTCCGTGGGAGGAACGGTCAACATCATCACCGACCCCTCGGCTGAAACCCTCGGAGGCGAGGCAGGGTTCTACGGCACATCCTACGGCACGGTCAAGAGTTATCTGAAGTTCAACAGCGGCAACCTGCCGAAAGGGTGGGCCATCGGACTGATGGCCTCGTATGTCGGGGGAGAGGGATATGTCAGGGCGACAAGCGTGAACTCATTTGCATATATGCTGAATGTCAGCAAACGGTTCGGACCGGACCACACCCTGATTTTCACCGCCCTCGGTTCGCCGGAGCAGCACGACCAGCGCTCTTCGAGGCTTTCCTGGGACGAGGTTCAGCGGTACGGTCTGAAATACAGCAAGAACTGGGGATGGAGGGACGGCAGGGAGTTCAGCCTCAGCCGGAATAATTACTTCAAGCCATATTTTACTCTTCAGCATATCTGGGACGGAGAAAAAATCAGTATGAAAAACTCTGTCTACGTGGCAATTGCTAATGGAGGAGGAAGATGGAGTGAGACCAAGGGAGCCCCCATCGCGACCTTCCTGAAGGACGGGCAGATTGACTGGGAGTCGGTGACCGCGGCAAACCCTGAGGGAGGGGCGGCGCAGAACATCCTGAGCAACTACCTTGCCGGACACACCCAGATTGGGGCAATCTCCTCCATTGAATATGCTTTGAGGCAAGGATGGAAAATCGGAGCGGGGTTGCATTATCTTTATTACAGTACCTGGGAATGTGAAAAAATAAGCGACCTGCTTGGGGCGGGGTACTGGTTTGAGGACTATGAGAAAAAATCCCTTGCAGGGCTTGCCGGAAGGGACCCCTACAAGAAGGTGGGAGACTATATCCGCACCGACAACGGCAAGACGACGAACCTGGGCACGGCATATCTCAGTGCTTCATATTCATCCGAGAAACTTCAAGCCAACCTCGGGGCATCCCTCTACGGCAGTGCCAACAGACGTTGGGACAGGTACAACTATGTGGGAGAGGACATCTTCAGCGACCTTGCCGGAGGTGTCGGGGCCAGTTTCAAAGGAGGGGTCCTTTACAGGCCGGGCAAAGGTCACAGCATCTATCTCAATGGTGGCTGGTACAGTCGCCTGCCCTATTCAAGTGTCTGGTTCTCATCCGGGAACAATGAAATTACAAAGGATGTGAAAAACGAAAGGAACATCCTTGCAGAGACCGGCTGGAGATTCGTCTGGGACAGGGGTGGCCTGGAACTTACCGCCTACACGGCCTGGTGGAAGAACAAGTCTCTGATGTCAAATCCCTACAAGCAGGAGAATGCCTACGATGTGAAATATATGGTGACCGGTCTGAACGCATTCCATTGCGGAATCGAGGCCGAAGTCTTCCACAGGTTCACCGACTGGTTGAAAATCAGTGCATTCGCGTCAATTGGCAGTTGGAGATGGCAGAATGACGTTCAGGCAAGCATCTACGATGACTACTCGGGACTCGAACTGGGCAAAGTTAATGTCTATTGTGCAGGGCTTCCCGTGGGGGATGCTCCCCAGACACAGGTGGGCGCGGATCTTGACATCGACATCCCGGGAGGTTTCAGGGTGGCTGTGGACTGGAAGTTCAACGACAGGATGTATGCCGACTTCGATCCTGTCACGAGAACCGACCCGGATGACCGAAGTACTGCCTATCGGTTTCCGTCTTGCCATCTGCTCGGGGCTACTGTTTCCTGGACACACACGCCAAAACGGCGTCTGGATCCCGGCCTGACAATTTTTGCCGGTGTCTCCAACCTTCTCGACACTATGTACATAGAGCGCGGCAAGGACGGTGCAGGCCATGACCTTGCTTCATTCACCGGCTACTGGGGTTTCGGCAGGACCTTCTCCTTCGGTGTCCGTCTCAGTCTTTAGGAATCCGGTGCAAGTTTTTTGTCAAGACCGCAAATTCAATTATATTTGCATAGATAGATAACTGAAGTTTCGCATTTGCGAAACTTCAGTGGAAAATTAAATATTTATGGTCAAGGTAATATTGAAATGGACTGTCTGTGCGGCAGTCCTGATGTTTTGGGGTTGTGTCTGTGTCTCGGCACAGACATTCAGGGAAAGGGTCGCGCAGGACAGGTCCCTGGCTTGCGGGGTTTATCATCCCTATGTGCACGGCAGTCTGGAAGATACTCCGGCACCGAAGGGTTACAAACCTTTTTACGTGTCTCATTTCGGGAGGCACGGATCGAGGTATCACACTGATTATAACTATTTCAAGGCTGCCCTTGATGCCTTGACTGCCGCTGAAGCGGATGGAAACCTCACTGAGGAGGGCCTTGCGCTTTTGAAGGATGTCAGGGCTGTGGCACAGGCGAGCGAGAAGATGGATGGTGCTCTGAGCCCGCTTGGAGGACGTGAACATCAAGAGATTGCACGCAGGATGTCGACACGGTTCCCGGATGTGTTCCGCTCACGGGAGCGCCTGGAGGTGGAGAGTGTGGCAAGTATAATCCCGCGCTGCATCGTCTCGATGGCGAATTTTACCCAGTCCCTTGCTGCGTTGCATCCTTCCCTTGAGTTTGAGTCTTTCTCCAGCCAGAGGCATTTTGAGTACATAATGAAGGATGCGGAACATCGCGATGAAGTTTCGGCAGCTGTCAAGGTTTTCCAGGATTCTCTCCGGAAAGCAATCTGCGGTTCGGAAAAAATGTTCCGTTCGTTGTTCCGGGATCCGGTAAAGGCCCGCGAGAGCATTCCTTCCGCATCGAAGTTCATGCAGTCGGTGTATATGGCTGCGGTGATATGTCCGGACCTGGATTTTCTCGGAATTGACCTGATGCATTATTTTGATCTTGACGAACTTGTCGCCCAGGCTGAACTGACCAGTTCCAGAATGTATTTCAGATATGCAAATTCGCAGGAGTTCGGGGACAAGAATGTCAGACAAGCGGATGACCTGCTGACCGACATCATTGCAAAGGCCGACGCGGCTCTGGCTCCGGACAGCAGAAGGGCGGCCGATTTGCGTTTCGGTCACGACACCGGCCTGCTTCCTCTGGCTTGCCTGATGGGAGTCAGCGGTGTTTCATACCGTTGTCATTCCGACGGGAGCTGGGAACATTGGGCAACTTGTGACAGGATTCCGATGGCTTCCAATCTCCAGATGGTCTTCTACCGTTCAAAGAAGGGGGATGTGCTCGTGAAACTGCTTTACAATGAGCAGGAAACCACGCTGGAAGGTCTTGACCCCGCTGTCGGTCCGTATTACAGGTGGTCGGATCTGAGGGAATTTCTTGTGTCAAAAATCTGACGGATGAAAAAACTCATTACAGTCGTCTTCCTGTCAGTTGTACTGCTTGCCGGCTTCGCTTTCCCTGTTTACGGCACTTCGCGGGATCTGAAATTCAACGAAGCGGGGCAGTTCAAAATCGTCCAGTTTACGGATGTTCATTATGTCAAGGGTGACCCGAAGTCGGACGGAGCCCTTGAGTGCATAAGAGAGGTCCTGCGCTTCGAGAAGCCTGACCTGGTGATATTTACGGGGGATGTCTCCTGCTGTGCCCCCGCACTTGAGGGGATGAGGGATGTCGTCGAGATTGTCTCACAGGCGGGAGTGCCTTTCTATGTCTGTTTCGGGAATCACGACAGGGAGTATGATGCGACGAATGAGCAGCTGTACGACATGATCCGCACGCTGCCGTCAAATCTGCATCCCGACAGGAATGGAGGTCCCGTGCCTGATATTGACCTTTGTGTGAGGAATGACGACGGAAGCCCTGCCTTCGTGCTGTACTGCATTGATTCCCACTCATACAAGTGGGACACAGATGAGTATGAATGGATTACCGGGGAGCAGATTGACTCTTACAGAACCCGGAGTGCGCACTACACTGCGCTCAACGGGGGGACTCCCGTGCCGTCCCTGGCCTTTTTCCACATACCTATCCCTGAATATGCCCTGGCGGCAGGTGACCAGGATGCCGACCTTGTCGGGACAAGGATGGAGAAATGCTACTGCCCTAAGCACAATTCCGGATTTTTCAGTGCGATGAAGGAATGCGAGGATGTCAGGGCTGTCTTTGTGGGGCACGACCATGACAATGACTACTGCGTTATGTGGCAGGGGATTATGCTGGCCTACGGGAGGTTCTCAGGGGGAGGGACGACCTATGGCCATCTGAGCAATGGTGCAAGAGTAATCCTGCTCAATGAGAACGGAGCCATGGACACCTGGGTGAGACTCAGGGATGGTCGCAGGCTCAATCCGCTCAGGTTGGATTGCGCAGGAACCACAGGCAAATTTGTCCAGCTGGATTGACAGAATGTGAATATTTCTACAAAAAGAAGTATATTTGCGGACTTTGAAAATTTGTTGAAATGAAAAAGATATTGTTCCTTGCCGTGATGGCTGTGATGGCCGTGTCCTGTTTCAAGGGCTCATATTACGAGAGTTCCTTTGCCACTGTTTCAAATTTTGAATTTGCCGATGCTGCAAAATATTTCACTGACAGCATCTTTGTGAATAGTGATTTCCAGAGCGGGACATATCTGCTTTATTCCGGTTCCAGGACTGAAGGAGAAAATCCGAAGCTGCTTGGCGGATTCGGGATGTCGATGAAGAAGGATTCTTCCATCAACCTGTCTGTCAGCCCGTTCAGTGTCTTTGCGGGAAGTGCGGAGAACAACACTTTCGCTATTTTTTACGACACTGCTGAGAAACCTGAGCGTCAGTTGACATTCACTGAGGCTGATTACGGAACCTGCGCTCCGCAGTTCTGCTATGTGAGAAACACCTCTTTTGTGGTTTCGAGCATCCGTTCCGGGGATTCCAAGTTCACCGAGGGAGACTATCTGAAACTCGTCGTTACCGGCTATCTTGCAGGGAAGGAAACCGGCAAGGCCGAGTGGTTCCTTGCCGATTACAGGATTCCGCAGAACGGAGGCGATGCTCCGGACAGTGTCAACACAACCTGGCAGCAGATGCCTTTGACGAAGTTGGGGAATATCGATGCGGTGGATTTCAGCCTTGACACCAACAAGGAGGGCTTTCCGAAATATGTCTGCCTTGACAACCTTGTGGCTTCCATCAGCGTGAAGTACTGAGCATAATCCTTCTACTGAGGATAATCCATAAAGAAAGCCCGACTGGAATCCAGCCGGGCTTCTTCGATTCATACTTGAATGAAAGTCCTAAAGGACAATGACCTCGCTGACAAAGCAGAAGCCCTTGCGACCGCGTGCTCCGTGCCATTCAGGAATGGATGCCACTGTCTTTGCACTCACGCGGATGTATTTCGCCCTTGTCTGAGGGAAAGTAACCTTGTACTCCTTCACACCGTCCTGAATCTCAGGACCTTCCGGCTGATACTCCGCGCGTGCCACCTCGGTGAACTCCTTTTTGTCATCTGAGACGGAAACCACCAGGTCAAGCGGATTGAAGATGTAGTCACCCTTGTTTGTCAGGGCTGACACTTCGACGCTTGAATATTCCGTCTTTCCGTCCATCTCGATTGTCAGGTCCACAGGAGTGCCGTACCAGCCGGCCCATTCTCCTGATGTGTAAACTTTTGACCCCGTCAGACCGTCAACCAGTGACTCTGGAGCATTATATTTGTACTTGCCCATAGGCTCGGTGTTGAGGACCACCGGTCTTGCAAGAGCCTTGTTGTCCTTGAAATTGAGGGTGATGGTGCGGGTCTGCCCTTTCTCCCGGAAGGCGGCTGCCTTGATTGTGCAGCCCTTTGTCACCTTGATGACTTTAGGACAGATGGCAGACTCTGAGGTCGGTTCGCTCCCGTCGGTGGTGTACCTTACCGTGGCATTGTCAACGGTGGTAAGCCTGACTTCAACGCAGCGGGCGGCTTCATTCACCTTTACGTTGCTCATAACCTCGAAAACGGTCTTTGCATAGTTGTAACCCATTGTGTCATACATCTTTGCTGCCCTTCCCATGTCGGAGAGGAAACGGTTGAGGTCCTTGTTCTGAGGGAGGGTCCACTGAACTTCGGCAAGAGCTGCGGCACGAGGAAGAATCATATACTCCAGATGTTCTTTCGTGGAGATGTACTCTGTCCAGACATTTGCCTGCACTCCCTTGATGTGTGCGCGGGCATTCTCGTCCATCTCATCAGTGAACGGTTCGTAGTTGTAAACTGTCTCAATAGGAAGATATCCTCCGATGGCAAGAGGTTCGTTTGCCGTGTCATTTGACTGATAGTAATCGAAGTAGAAATGGGTGTGCGGAGTCATAATTGCATCATGTCCGGCCTTTGCTGCGGCAATACCACCTTCACTTCCTCTCCACGACATTACGGTAGCGTTAGGAGAGAGTTCGCCTTCAAGAATCTCGTCCCAGCCGATGATCTGGCGTCCCTTTCCGTTGAGGTACTTCTCGATTCGTGCGGTCACATAGCTCTGGAGATAGTGCTCAGCCTGGAATTTCTCATCGTCCTTGAGTCCGAGTTGTCTGATTCTGGCCTGACATTTAGGGCAGTCGGCCCATTTGGTTTTCGGACATTCGTCACCACCGATGTGGATGTATTCTGAAGGGAAGAGTTCCAGAACCTCGTCCAGAACGTCCTGCAGGAAGGAGAAGGTCTTTTCGTTGCCCACGCAGAGAACGTCATCGGACACTCCCCAGCGCTGCCATACCTCGTAAGGTCCTCCCGTACATCCGAGTTCAGGGTAGGCAGCCAGGGCTGCGAGCATATGTCCCGGAAGGTCGATTTCAGGGATTACAGTGATTCCCTTGCTCCTGGCGTATGAGACGACTTCCCTGATTTCGTCCTGGGTGTAGTAGCCTCCGTAAGGAATCCCGTCGAAGTTGGTCCACTCTTTCCTTATCATTGTCCCTTTTCTCCAGCCGCCGACTTCGGTAAGTCGCGGGTATTTCTTGATTTCAATCCTCCAGCCCTGGTCGTCGGTAAGGTGCCAGTGGAGGGTGTTCATCTTGTAAATCTCCTGAAGATCAATGATTTTCTTTACCTCTGCAATGTCGTAGAAATGTCTTGAGACATCCAGGTGAAGACCCCTGTACCCAAATCTCGGAGCATCGTTGACAGTGCAGCACTGCAGAGTCCAGTCTGCATCAGGGGCAGGTGTCTTGCCGAAGATTTCGACAGGAAGCATCTGGCGGAGAGTCTGGACGGCGTACCTGAATCCGTCGGTTGAGGAAGCTTTGACTGACACACTCTTTCTATTGATTTCCAGTGAGTAGGCTTCAGGGTCGAGAGCGGTGTCAAGCACGAATGTGAAGCCAGTTGCGGCAGTCCCTTCCAGCAACGTGTTTTCGTGGCCTGAAACTGCTGACAACTGGGATGCGAAAGCAAGGACAATATCCCTTGAATCAGTGTCAAGCGCAGGGTCAACCGCAAAGTCCGCCCCGGCGGCATTGAATGTTCCGCACTTGATTGTTACATCGTTTGGATAGGGAGTTACTGTCAGGGCAGCCGGCTTGTGGCTGCAGGAGGACAGAACGGCGATTGCTGCTGCGGCAACCGGTAGAAGAATTCTGAATTTCATAATGTGTTATAATGGTTCAAATGTGTTATTTTCCGGTATATGGTCAATCCGTACAAAGATATATGGAATACTGTAATCCCGCAAGGGTGCAGACCTTGCTCAAAGGGCTTTTCGTAAAACTTTTAAGACGGCATCCGCCTGCTGCTTCATTCCGTGGTCGTTCGGATGGACTCCTTCAACCATGCTGTCGTTGTTCCAGCCTATCTGTTCACGGGTGACATAATGCAGATTCTTGAAACCCTGCCTGCGCAGTTTTTTGAAGAGATTTTCCTGTCTGGTGTTTAACTCGTTGGCATAGAGCCTGTTGTGATTGGTCCGGTCATTGGTGTATCCGCTGTGCTCAACCAGGACAATCGGGCAGGAATGCTTACGTCTCAACAACTTCAGTCCTTCTTCCAGTCTGGCTTCAAAATCATCGTTGAGATTGATGTTCGGGAGGCAGTCAATGATGTATGCCCCTGCATCGATTTCGTCCAGAAGTTCGAACATCTCCTTTTCCATCTTTCCGTTTCCGGAGAATCCGAGGTTCACGACCGGAAGACCTGACTCTCGCCCGAGGATATTTGTCCAGGCCATGCCGGGACGGCTTGCACAGGCTCCCTGGGCGATGCTTGTGCCATAGACGACCACAGGTTTTTCCTCCTTCAGCGCAGCAAATTCAAAGAAGCAGTCCTTCTCTACGGTCAGTTCAAGGTTTTTCACGGAATTGTAGAGCGGAAGGTAGAGGTGATACTCGTATGTCTCATTACCGTCATAGTCAAGTCTTTCGTAATTATATGAAACCATCGTCTCCTTTGTCCCGGACTCCTTGTCGGACTGTTCCCATATTGAAGCGGAGAATTTCGGGGCGCACCAATGCTCGTTACCGGCCTTGTCAATGGCAAACAGGTCGATGCCTGACACGCCAGTGGACTGCATATGGTACATTTGCATCCTTTCTCCAAGTTTCATATCAACCTTGATACTCTTTGTGTTGCTCCTGAAAACAATGCTCAGCCCGGAGGAATTGCGGCTCAACTTCCACACTGCATCCCTCACCTTGCCTCTGGCGTGCTCCGGAAGGCGTACATATCCGCTTGTCAGTTCTTTCCATCCTGTCCCGTGAACCGGGGCTCCTTCAAGAATGGGATTGATCTTTCTGAAACCATCCTGTGCCTTTGGCTCTTGCGGCAGGAAAGTGACTGTCTTTTCGAGACGGATGTCTTCGGAGGAAGCGCCGGCCATTATCCGGAAGTCTCCCGGCTCGATTGTCCATCTGAAATTCCGGTCGAGAAGTTCGAAGGCGTCTTTGCGGATGCTAAAGTCGATTCTGCGGCTCTGTCCCGGAGCAAGATGCACCCTTTCAAACCCAATCAGGCGTTTTTCATAGGTTGTGACACTGCTCAGCACATCCCTGATGTAGAGCTGGACAATCTCGTCGCCCTCCCTGTTTCCCGTGTTGGTCACTGTCAGTGAGGCTTTTGCCGGAACTTTGTCGGAAGGGGAGGAGGTGGTCACCTGAAGGTCTGAATATTCAAATGTTGTGTAGCTCAGACCGAAACCGAAATGGTAGAGTGCAGTGTTGATTCTGCTCTGGCCTCCATCAGGGCCCGGTTTGGTGTCTCCTCCTATTTGCGCGTTCGGTTTGCACGGAAAGTTGAAAGGAATCTGTCCGACAGTCCTCGGGAATGTACAAGTGAGTTTTCCCGACGGATTGCAATCACCGAAGATTATCTCAGTCAGGGCCTGTCCTCCGAATGAACCGGGATACCAGGCCTCAAGTATTGCCGGAACATTGGCATCTGCCCAGTTGATGGATAGAGGCCTGCCATTGATGAGAATCAGAATGACCGGCTTGCCCACGGCGCAGACTGCCTTCAGCAGCATTTCCTGCCTGCCCGGGAGGTCGATGCTTGTGCGGGATTTGTTCTCGCCACAGGTTCTGATGCCTCCTCCCAGCACGACCACGGAAAGGTCTGCCTTTCGTGCATTGGCCACTGCCTTGTCAATCTCCGCCTGTTCCTCAGCGGTCAGCGGGAAATCAAAAATCTCGGATTCCGGCCAGTTCTCATCGATCAGATTGCATCCTTTCGTGTAGAGAATCTCTGCCCCGCTCAATTCCTGAAGCCCTTCAAGAACGGATATTACGTTGGCATCGAGAGGCCCGTAATGTGTTTTGGCATAGGATTCCTCGGCGGCATTCGGCCCGCAGACCGCAATTTTCCTGACCTTCCCCCTTTCCAGAGGAAGCAGTCCTCCTTCATTCTTCAGCAGAACGATTGATTCGCGCGAAGCCCTAAGGGCAAGTTCCTGATGAGCCTCCGAGCCGACAATCCGGTCGCTTTCCTCAAGATTCTTCACGTAAGGACTGTCAAAAAGCCCCAGCTCGAACTTCACCCTGAGAATGTCCCTGACCCTGCTGTCAATCACCTCCATCGGGATTGCCCCCTCCTCAACCAGTTCCCTCAGAGGCAGCACATAGGAATCAGGCGAACGGAAGGTGCACCGTACATTCAGTCCTGCCAGAACGCTCTGAAGCACAGACTCTTTCATATTGGCTGAGGTGGCGTGCTTGGAGTGGAGGTACTCCACGGCGTCGCTATCGGAAACCACATATCCCTTGAAACCCATTTCTCCACGGAGCCTTTCGGTTAGCCAGTAACGGCTTCCCTCAATCGGGATGCCGTCGTAGTCGTTGTAGGCACACATTATCCCCTTCAGACCTGCTTCCCTGATTACCCTCTTGAAAGGATAGGCGTGGACCATCTCGACCTCACGCGGGGAAATCTGCGGGTCCGTCCTTGCAAGCCCCTCGCGTGCACCCTTGTTTGCACTGTATGCCAGGAAATGCTTTGCGGTTGCAGCCGCTCCTCCATCCTCCTGGATACCCCTCGCCATCTGGATACCCAGTTCGGCAACAAGGTAGGGCGATTCCCCGTAGGACTCCTCAAACCGTCCCCAGCGCTGATCACGCGCCACGTCCAGAATCGGGGAATAGACATTGGTGTAGCCCAGAGCCCTTGCCTCGACACCTGTCACTGCTCCGATTCTGCGCACCAGATCCCTGTCCCAGGTGTGTCCGAGACCAAGCTGGGTGGGGAAATTGGTGGAGCGCAGGCTTTCAACCCCTCTGATTCCCTCATTGGTGAAATCCACTGGTATTCCAAGCCGGGTCTGCTCGATGAAGAATCTCTGGACCTCGTTCATAGCCCAGGTGTGACGCGATGCCGGCCAGACATACTGGTTGTCGGAAGGTGCAAGACGCCAGTTCCGGAACCCGTTCAGATGTTCATCAATGGCTCCGACCCCGTCTTTCCACAGCCTGCTCTTCCATTCTTCTGTCGGCAGGTCATCCTTCAGAATCCTCCCATAGCCGTAGAGTGTGACCATCTGACAGGTCTTTTCTTCAATATTCATCTGCGAAAGCAGATCGTCAATCCTCTTGTCAATTTTCTGAGACGAATCTTCGTAGATGTCCTTTTTCCCGTTTTTGTTCAGGTCAATCCACCCTTCGCGGTAGATTTCCCCGGTCGGTTCGTAACTCTTGAAAGACTCCTGGCCCGTCAGAGGCAGCGTCGTTGCGATGAGAACGGCGGCAATGATATTTCGTTTCATAAATATTTAATATTTCATATTCCTTTAACGATCTCTATTTCAAAAGTGGAAACGGGAAGACCCGACTTCCCGGTCAGGTTTGCATCGGTGTAAGGCTCCCAGGCATATCTGACCCTGACGGGATCGTGGCCCTGGGGAATATTCAATATTATCTGATTTTCTCCACTGGCGGAAGCCTCCGTCTTCATTTCGGTTCCGTCTTCCAGACAAACCCTGAATCCGCGGACCTGCTCTCCTTCCGGGGTGGAAAGGGGGCCGTCGAAAAGTACGGTGACATTCCCGTCGGCATTGCTGAAGGCTTTGACCGCCGCAGGGGCAAGGCAGTCTGCGGACATTCCGTAATCATTTCTCAGTGCAAGCCTTGCAAGCCGTTCTCCCACAGGTTTCTTCGCCCTTGGATGCACGTCAGTGGGGTGACCGAGGTCTGAGGAGACTGCCATCCCGCAATGTGGAATCTCCAGCGAGAGCAGCCTCTGGCTGTTGCGGAACTCCGGCCAGGTCGGACGTTCGATGCTTGAAAGCTGGACAAAGTAGAAAGGCAGGTCGGGATTCTCCCAGGTCTGCCTCCAGCAGTCCACAAGGGTCCTGAAAAGGATTTCGTGCTGCGGGATGTTCTCTGCGTTCGACTCTCCCTGGTACCAGATTGCCCCTTTGATTGGAAATCTCTCCAGTGGACGGATGCCGTTTTCAAAGAGATATGCCGGCATAAAAGGATGCTGTATATACCCTCCTTTGAAGGCTGACATATTCTCCCGGGCTCTTCCCCTTGCCCATTCCATCACGGATTCATCCTCAAGCCATCCGTCACAGAATCCCGGAAGGACCTTCTCCAGAGCACTGCGGCTGATGAATGACTCGGTGGTCGTCCCGCCGACGGCATTGCAGATCAACCCCACAGGTACATTCAGACTATCCCTGAGCATCTTTCCAAAGTAATATCCCACTGCTGAAAATTCCCCGGCAGTCTTCTCTGACGAGCAGCTCCACCGTGTCCTGCCGTAATACTTTCCCTGTGCAACCTTCCCCGCATCTTCTTCGCTCCAGACCAGCCCCCAGGTTTTCAGATGGCTTTTCATGTCGTAGAACCTCAGCATCGGGTCATCCAGTCCTTCCTTGCTGAAGGTGTCGGCTCCCTTCAATTCAAAAGCCATATTCGACTGCCCGGAGCAGAGCCAGACCTCACCGGCTGCCACATTGCTGAAACTCATGGTGTCCCGTCCGTCAGTCACGGTGAACGGTATTCCTGTCCCGGCCTTGAGTGCCGGCATACGGACCCTCCATGTTCCATCCTGTGCCGAAAGGCATTTCCTTGTCGATGGCCCCAGGGTGACCTTCACTTCAAGTCCCGGTGCAGTCCTTCCTGAAATCTCAAGAGGTACGTCCCTCTGGAAAATCATATTGTCGGAGTAGATTTCCCCGACGGACAGCCCTGAGGGAGCGGGAATGCTTTTCACAATGTCACTCAGCCTGACCTGCTGGAAGACAAGGTGCGAGGTGCTGCCTTCATAGAGGATTCCCACCTTGTCATTCCCGATGGAGGTGAGGCAGGAATATCCCCAGCCTTCCTCCTGGTCCAGAAGCAGACAGTCAAGCGGATTCCAGGTCATCCCGGCATCGAGGCTCGCCTTTATGCAAATGTGGTTCCTGCCTTTTCCCGGGGCGGAAACCGGATTAGAGAACAGGAGGATATCCCTTCCGTAGATGTTTTCGGAAGCCGGAATATTCAGCAGCCCCGCCATACAGACGGGCTCCACGAGGCTTCCTGATGAAGGGTGGGTCTTCCAGGTTTTCCCCAGGTCATCTGTCACGCAGACAACCCTGCCCTGACGGCGGTCGTTCCTGCAGTTCAGCATCAGTACTCCCGGTGCAATCTCAGCGACCTGGGCCTCGGTGGTGCGCTCGCAGGCTCTGGAGTGGCAGTGCCAGGTTTCGCCCCCGTCTTTGCTGTACATTATTCCTGAACTTGGAATCCCTTTGCTGTCAAGGCACTGCATCGGGAAAACCAGAGTCCCGTCCTGCATAGTTATTCCCCGTCCCGGCCCCTGGAGGGTTATCCTCCAATCCGGACGCTTTACCTGACGGGTGATGTTGACAGGCTTGCTCCAGGTCTTTCCGTCGTCGGTGCTTTTCACCATAACCATCTGCCCGGTCGAAATCGGTTCGTAGCCTTCTGAGGCAAATGAGAATGCGTGCCTGTTGCCAAGGCCGTGCGCCCACAGAGCGCAGACGAAAATCGTTCCTGTGTCGCTGTCCACAAGCACTGAAGGATCTCCGCAACCGTTCTGTCCCTGCGGAAGTCCTCCCCATTCACCCATATCGATGATTGTGCGCATCTTCTCCCAGGTCCGTCCCCCGTCGGTACTCCGGCTGGCACCAACGTCAATGTTGTCCTGAAGGTCGTTCCCGGAGGTGTGCCTGATGTCGTACACTGCAATCAATGTCCCTTTAGGAGTGGTGACCAGTCCGGGGATTCTGTAGGAGAAGACATTGTCATCCTTGTGGTTGCGCAGTGCGATTCCGAACCGGTGTCCCTCAAAGGAACCTTCGGACACGATTCTGGCCTGACGAAGTAAAGAGCCGCTCCCGTCCTGCACCGGGCATCTGAGTTCCACGGACTCCACTGCCACCCCGAAAGTCCCGCTCAGGTCCACTTTCCGCGAGTCCACCTCAAGACTCAGGTAAAAATAATTTCTGTCCCTGACAAGGCTTTTCCCCGGTTTCAGGACGATTCTCCCGTCTTTCCCCGCCTTGCAGGATGCTGTCTGAATAGCAAAGGCAGGATGTCTCCAGGTGTCCTGCCCCGCGCCGATTCTGCGGAACTGGTCCTTAAGTATGTAGGATGTAGTCCGGGAGTATATTGCAGAACTGGTTCCCGTGTACATCAGCCTGGCATTCCGGATGGCTGATGGGTCAATTCCCGAGACGGTGACCCCGACACTCTCCAGTACGTCTTTCCCGGAAAACGACTCCAGGCAGATTTCGCAGATGATGTTGTGCTCCCGGTCCACTATGGTCGGGATGGAGGGAGTGAAGATTCGTGCCACCGGGGTGAACTCGAATGTGGTGAGGACTGCCTTGTGGTCCGTCGGCCACTTGCCTGTCACGGGGATGATGTCAGAAAGATTCTCCTCCACGGTCCTTTTTCCCCGGACAATCGAACCTGAGGGTCCGAATACCTTGCTGTCCACAGGTTTGAGGGACCCTTCCCCGTAGTAATAGATGAAATCGATTCTGTCCCTCTCGTCGCTTTCAGGGGCCCAGGTCAGTTTCATAGGGTTACAGTCGGAGTTGTCGCTCGGGAAGGTGAAGCCCGGGGAGGACACAGGGTCAGGATTCACCACCCGGAAGGAATCCTCAAAACCGCCTTCGTAAAGTATTGTGGAGCAATCCCAAGGGATGACTGTTCCATTGTGGTCCCAAAGGGAGGCTGTCTGCTCAGTCCAGTCCAGATGCGACGGCTCGTTGAAATCCCCTGCCAGAATCACGTCGATGCCCTCGTCGATGTCAGCTCTGCTGAGTCTGATGAAATCCCTGATGGTGTCGTCCCTCCCGGAAGCCCGGTTCATTTCCAGAATCTTCTCCACTGAGGTTTCGGGAGCAGGTATCTTCTTCCAGGTGTTCCCGTCGTACCCCCTCGGATAGTAGCAGGCATAGTTCTTATAGTCCAGATGAGCGGCATATAGTGCCACCGGATGTCCTCCGGCATTGATTCTGACTCTCTGGACGGACCCGCAGCCTTCCCATTTCCTTCCGTCCTGCACGAGGGGGAACCTGCTGATGACTCCGCTGTCACAGGTGCTGTCCTCTCCGTAGAATGTCACGCCCCTCAGGGCGAGAGCCTCAATCAGTCGCGGAATGAACCTCCGCCCTTCGTAATTCCTTATTTCCTGCATAAAGACCACGTCGGCCCTACTTTCGATGATGTTGTCCACAAGGGCGTCCAATCCTCCCGGGACGCACGTACATTCCTGCCAGACGTTGATTTGAAGTACTCCGATTCTGTCCTCTCCCTTGGAAAGGAGGGAGAACAGGGTGAGAAAGATGATGGTTATCAGTTTTATATGTTTCATAAGAGATGAATTATTCAGAATGACAAAAATACTGAATTATGCTGTGTTTCCATTTGGCTCACGGAACAAAAGGATATATTTAGGAAAATTTTCTACCTTAGCCGACCAAAAACGGAATATTTTTACAGAAACACGCTTCCTCTGCTTATGAGACGAATATCTGCAATGAATCTCCTGCGTGCCCTGCTGACTGTGGCACTGACTGTCCTGCCTTGCATCAATGCCTTCTCCTCCGAGGTTCTTTCTTTCCGGAGTATTCCATCCAAGCTCTTGCCTACCAATGCTGTAAGGGTGCTGTTTAGTGACAGTGAAGGATATGTCTGGATTCCGACCTACAGCGGCCTTGTCAGGTATGACGGGTCTTCGACGGTGGTGTTTGGAATGAATGAATCGGATGGGGAGAAGTTTGACTGCCACATAAACGTGGTTTGCGAATCGGAGGGGAACAAGCTCTGGATAGCGTCGGAAAAAGGCGTTTACACCCTGGACAAGAACAATGGTAAGATTTCCTTTGCAGGACCGGACCCACGGATGGGAACGCTCAATGCCTCGGACATTCGCTGCTCCAACGGGAGGGATGTATGGGTAGGGGGAAGTTCCGGACTGTGGCACATCGAGGCTTCCACAGGTGAATTCACCCCAATCCTGATGGATGGCAATCCCATTGAATGGGTGTCCTCAATCTGCGAGGATGCGGAGGGATATCTCTGGGTGTGCTGCTGTGAGCACGGGCTTTACAGATATGACACGAAGACATTCTCATTCCGTAAATATTCAGAAGATCCTCTTTACTGGTCGAATGTGGCCTACAAGGATCTCAAAGGCCGCCTCTGGGTCGGCACTTGGGGAAAGGGACTGCTCCGGATCGATGCTCCCCACGGCCCCGGGAATCTATCCTGCACCGTCTATTCCAATACGCCGGAGGCCGGATCCCTTCTGGATGATGTGATCTACGACATCGGACAGGATTCCGAGGGGAGACTGATGGTGGCTTCAAGGAGCGGTCTGAGCATTCTCGAAGACATTTCGGATCCTCTCTCTTTCGTCAACTACGCTCCGGGAGAACCCGGTCACGACCTGCCTTACAATGAGGTAAGCTCTATCCTCAGGACAGACGACGGGAACATCTGGCTGAGTATGTTCTGCGGGGGGGTCTTCAAGGTGGAAAGTCCCGATGCCGACTTCAGGACCGATGCCCTTGAAAACATCAGGAAGTCTCTCAGGACCAATTCGGTACGCAGTATATTTCCTATGCCTGACGGTCGTCTCTGGCTTGGAATCATAGGTTTCGGAATGGTGCTTTACGACCCCTTTGACGGCAGTTTCCTCTCTTACGAGAAATATCCGGCTTTCAGGGATTTCCCCTACACTTCGGCCGTTGATGTAATATCGCGCAGACGCAGTACTTCGGAAATCTGTTTCGGGACTTACAGTCAGGGGCTATGGCTTCTGGACCCGTCCTCCCGAAGCGGTGCCCGGAGGGTTATTTCTGAGGAATATCCCGATTTTTCTCATCTGGGAGTGACTGCAATCGCTGAAGACAATGCATCGAACCTCTGGATTGGAACAAGGAAAGGCGTTTTCGTGATGACACCCGGGAACAAGGTTTTTTCAATTGCGGATTATCTGCCGGATGCTGCCCTGGACCCTCTTTCGGATGTGATTGTGACCGACCTCAAGTCGGCCCGTGACGGCTCCGTCTGGATTGCTACCAACTACAACGGAGTGTATCGTCTTTCCCCGTCCGACGGCAGTCTGGTCAGATGGTCCCTTGGAGAGTCTGACAATGTTTCCTGTCTTTTCGTGGATCCGGCCTCGAATGTCTGGGCAGGGTCCGCTTTTGACGGGCTGTATCTCTACGACAGGAAGAAAGGGGAGTTCAGTCAGATCAACAATATCTCCGCCCTATATAATAAAGGTATTACAGGAATGTCCTCAGACATCACTTCCCGACTGTGGGTGACTACTTCCGATGCCGCTGTCTCCTTCACATACTCCGAAGGTGGCGGAATCGGAGACGTGGACTATATTTCACTCTCGGATCACGATGCTTCGATGTCATTCAATGCCAGCACTCTTGTGAATCTGCCTGACGGGACGGTTGCCGCCGGTTCTTCCAAGGGAATCGTCTATTTCCCGCTGCGCAGCCAGACCCCGTCTTTCCCCGTGAGGGAGAATCTCTGCCTGACTGATTTCCGTCTCGGAGAGACTTCTTTGAGGTCGATGTCCCCAAAACAGCGCAGGAAAGTCTGCGAAAAGGATATCAACTATGCCGACATGGTCAGGATAGACCACACGGTGCATTCGTTTTCAATAAGTTTCGCCCTTCTGAACAAGGGCGCCGGAAAGCAGGACATATATTCCTACATCCTCGAAGGGTATGACCGGAAAGAGGTGATTGATGCCGAGGGGAGACACACTGCAAGTTATGAAAACGTACCTCCGGGGAACTATATCTTCCGCCTGAAGACCCTCGGCCGTGACAAAACCCACGAACGTACGCTGAGAATCAAGGTGTTGCGCCATCCTCTCCTTTCATTCTGGGCTATTATGGCATATCTGCTTGTCTCTGCTGCTCTGGCCTACGGAATCTGGAGATACACATACGACCGCATCAAGGCGCGTGAACTTGTGAAGCTCAGCAGGATTGAGAAACAGAAGGCTGAGGAACTCAATCACCTGAAACTCCAGTTCTACACCAATGTTACCCACGAACTGATGACCCCTCTGAGCATCATCAATGCATCGGTGGAGAGCCTGACAGGCGGAAAATGGAATCCGGACCTGCCCAAAGTCCTGTCTGTCAATACAACCAGGCTGACCAGACTCCTTCAGCAGATGCTCGAGTTCAGAAAGGTCGAGAGCGGGAATCTGAAACTGTCCGTCTCCAGGGGAAATATCACGAAGTTCATATCTTCTTGTGTGGAGGCTTTCAGTCCTCTGATTGCCGGCAAGGCCCAGAACCTTTCCTTCACGAGTTCCCCGGACCAGATCGAGGGCTGGTATGACACGGATAAGGTTGACAAAATAGTGTACAACCTGCTTTCAAATGCCGCGAAATACACTCCGCAGGGCGGGGATATATGCGTGAAGGTTTCATCCCTGGCCGACGGGATGGTGATGATTGACGTGGTGAACACGGGGGATACTATGTCCGAGAAGACCATCAATGGGCTTTTCAAGAGATTCTACGAAGGTGACTACAGAAAGCACAACACCATCGGAACAGGCATAGGATTGTCTCTGGTCAAGGACCTTGTCACTCTTCACAAAGGTGAAATCTCTGTGTCGAGCAGCCCGGAACAAGGCAATGTCTTCTCTGTCCGGCTGCCAATCTCGGAGGAGGCCTATGAGGAGGATGAAATCGGAAAGGACACCTCCCAGGACAGTTGCCCTGTTCTGAATACCGCCGCGGCCGTGGTCCTGGAACGTCCTGAGGGGCTGTCGAATGACTACACCATTCTTTTTGTGGATGACAATCAGGAACTCTGCTATCTGGTGAAGAGTATGCTTGCGGAGCATTTCAATGTGCTGACGGCAGGGGACGGGAAGGAAGCTCTGGAAATCCTGGAACATTCGGATGTCTCGCTCGTCGTATCCGACGTGATGATGCCTCAGATGGACGGACTGGAACTGTGCAGGACAATCAAGTCCAGGTTTGAATACTGTCACATCCCTGTCATCCTTCTGACCGCAAAAAGTGCCGAGGAAAGCCAGATTGAAGGCTGGCAGGCCGGGACCGACGGGTATGTCTGCAAGCCGTTCTCGATGAAACTTCTCTATGCCCAGATTGTAGAATGTCTGAGGAAGATTGAGCGGAAGGGGGCTGACTTCCGGAAGCAGATTGTCCTGGATGTGGACAATATGGAGTACACTTCAATGGATGAGACTTTCCTGAGAAGAGCCATTGACTGCGTAAATGCCCACTACAAGGACTGTAATTTCGACCTTCCGGAGTTCGTCTCTTCAATGGGAACATCCAAGACTGTCCTGACGGAGAAACTCAAGGCCCTTACAGGGATGTCGCCGGGAGCATTCATCAACAATGTCAGGATGACCGTTGCCTACAAGGCATTGACTGAAAACAAGGATGACGTGAGGATTTCCGACATTGCTTTTTCAGTCGGATTCAACGACCCGAAATATTTCTCCGCCTGCTTCAAGAAGAAGTATGGGATGACGCCGAAAGCCTATCTGGACAGTATTCGAGGGCAGGTTCTCTGACAAGTGGAGTTTTTGTGAACAATTTTCGACCTTACATAGCCTGTTGCTGAGTTAAATTTGTCGAAACCTCAGTTAATAACAAGGCTAATGTCAAACGGATTTTGTAAAGGCTTGCTGCTGATTCTTCTTTCAGCACTTGTCATTTTCTTCGGATCTTTCAATGCAACCGCCCAGACCGTGACGGCAACCGGAACGATCGTGGATTCCTCTACAGGGGAACCTCTCATCGGAGCGGTCGTGCTTCTGAAAGCCAAGTCTTCAACAGACCACGTCATCACTGATCTCGACGGCCGGTTCAGCCTTAAGGCACCTGCCGGTTCAGTTCTTGAGATTTCCCTGATGGGTTACGAGACCCTTGAAGTAAAGGCTGCCGCATCGATGGGCAAAATTGCTCTCGTGCCGGATGTCCAGACTCTTGATGAAGTTCAGGTCATCGCCTACGGAAAACAGAGTAAGCTCTCCATCACCGGAGCCATCACTTCAATCGGCACGAGCGAACTTCTGAAATCTCCAGCGGGAAGTGCAGCAAGCGCTCTTGCCGGAGCCGTCACCGGAATTTCCACCGTCCAGACTTCCGGACAGCCGGGTGCGGATGACCCTCAGATTTTCGTGCGTGGAACTGGTTCGCTGTCCAACACGGCTTCCAGCCCTCTCATTCTGGTGGACGGAGTCGAGAGGTCGTTTTTCCAGATGGACCCTAATGAAATCGAGAGTATCACAGTTCTGAAAGATGCCTCTTCGACGGCAGTGTTCGGAGTTCGTGGTGCCAATGGAGTCATCCTCGTGACCACAAGGCGCGGTGCCGAGGAAAAGATGAGCATTTCGGTCTCAAGCCAGTTCGGTCTGACCCAGGCATTGCGCAAGCTAACCTGTGTGGACAGCTACACCTACGCGACCCTCTTCACCGAAGCCCAGAAATCTGACGGTGTCTCGGACAAGAACCTCATCTTCTCCGACTATGTGATCGAGAGATTCCGCCAGGGCGACGAGCCGATAATGTTCCCGAATGTCAACTGGCAGAAGGAAATCTTCAAGGATTTCTCCTGGCAGACACAGCACAATGTCACCCTGTCCGGTGGCGGGAAAAGATTCCGCTACTTTGTTTCATTGGGCTATCTGCACCAGGACGGTGTCCTGAAGCAGAATTATGAGACCTTCAATTCGAACTTCCGCTACGACAGGTTCAACTACAGGACCAATGTGGATGTGAACCTCACGAAGACGACCTTGCTCAAACTCAACATCGGCGGCCGTCTGGGCAGCCGCAAGGAACCGCAGAACGAGGACCTCTGGAGGACCGTGATGTGGTGCGTGCCTTTCTCAAGTCCGGGCTTCGTGGACGGGAAACTCATCCAGAACGGCTTCAATCCCTACATCCCGATCGGAGAAACCAAGTCTCCTTACGACTATTACTACAACTGGGGTCTTTACACCACTAACCAGAATGTCCTGAATCTTGACCTGGCTATCGAGCAGAATCTCGATTTTGTCACAAAGGGCTTGAGCGTACAGGTCAAGGGAGCCTACAACACTACCCACAGCGTGACAATCCTCCGTTCTCCGACGGGTACCGACAGTACCTGGATTCCGATTTACAAGGGCTCAGTCACACAGCCCGGAATGGATATTTCCGACCCTCGTTTTGACAACACTATCGTTTACCGGACCGAGGGCATCAGCAACCTCAATGAGCCTCTTTCCTATGCCGAGACTTCTTCCGGCCGTGCCAGGGACTGGTATCTCGAGGGATCAATCAATTACAACCGCACTTTCGGAGACCACACGGTCACTGGTCTCTTCCTCTACAACCAGAGCAAGAAATATTATCCTTCCTCATATTCCGACATACCAACGGGATATGTGGGATATGTCTGGAGGGCTACATATGCCTACAAACAGAAATATTTGCTTGACCTCAATGCCGGCTACAACGGTTCCGAGAACTTCCTTCCCGGCAAGCGTTACGGTTTCTTCCCTTCCGTTTCGGCCGGATGGGTGATCTCGTCCGAGAAGTGGATGCGCAAGGCCAAGGTGATTGATTTCCTGAAAATCAGGGCTTCGTACGGAGTTGTCGGCAATGACAAATATTCCGGAGAGCGTTTCCTCTACCTTGGAGGCTGGAACGGCAACCACAGTGCTGTTGGTGATGGAGCCTATGGCAGTTGGCAGTTCGGCATCAATCCGACCATCGGGATGCTGCGGGATGCGGTCGAGAGCCGCCAGGGCAATGAGGACGTGACCTGGGAGAAGGCCTACAAGCAGAATTATGGAATCGACTTGAAAATGTTCGACAACCGCCTGTCTTTCAACGGTGATCTCTTCTTTGAACACCGTAAGGACATTCTCTCCAAAAGGAGGACATCCCCGTCGGTGACAGACTACAAGCTCCCTCTTATGAACCTGGGAATCGTGGACAACTGGGGATATGAACTCTCTCTGGGATGGAGGGACACGCGCCCGAGTCACAAGGTAGGCTACTGGATAACTGCGAATATGTCATATTCCAAAAACAAGATCATCTTTATGGATGAGGTGACTCCGAACGAGTGGTATATGGCCCAGACGGGACGCCCTACCGGACAGAGCTACGGTCTTGTGTTCGACAGGTTCTACCGTCCGTCCGATTTCGACTCCGACGGAAATCTGCTCAAAGACGACGAAGGCAGGTACCTTCTTCCGGAGCAGCCCGGAACAAACAAACCGGGTGACCCTCTGTTCAAGGATAAGAACAATGACGGGAAGATTGACGGGAACGACTGTACCTTTTACGGTTACTCCGCCCGTCCTGACTATGTCTTCGGTCTTGTGGCGGGACTCAGCTGGAAGGGATTGTCGGTTTCTATGCAGTGGACCGGGGCCCTGCACGCATCAAGGGTGCTTTCGGGCGAGTACCGCACTCCTTTCGGAACCCAGAACTCCCGAAGCCTTCTGACCTATCTGGCTGACGGCAGGTGGACCGAGGAGAATATGGACAATGCCCGTTTCCCGAGACTTACATTCGTGAACAAGACCCAGTACACCAGAGATTCCGACCTCTGGCTGATGGACGGTTCCTATCTGAGGCTCAAGACGGCTGAGGTCGCCTACACATTCAAGGACAAGGCCCTCAAGAAAGCCGGAATCTCATCTTTCAAAGTCTTCCTGAGCGGTTACAACCTTCTGACCCTGTTCTCTGAACTCGAGCAGTTTGACATTGACCCCGAAGGCAGCACCGGAGACGGGACCTACACCTATCCAAACAACAGGATTTTCAACTTCGGCATTAATATAACGTTCTGATGATGAAAAAGATATTTACAAATATAATGGCTGCTGCCGCGCTCTTTGCCGCTTCTTCATGCAGCGACCTCAAATTCGGTAACGCCTTTCTCGAGAAGGCGCCTGGAGCGGATATGACCCTTGAGCAGATCTTTTCGTCGAAGTTGTTTGCCGAGAGAGAACTCGTCGGTGCATACGCCTCGCTCCGCACCTGTCTGACAGTCCATTCCAACAACGGCCGGTACGAATTCCAGAACGGAGGTAACAAAATCGGCTGGGACAATCTTGACACAATGACCGACCTGATGCAGAGCCACTGCACCTGGGGAGGTGTTATCAAGACCTACTATGCAGGCACCTACAATGCCGAGGCGGAGAATGCGGGGTACGGAAAATTCGGATTTTTTCCGGATCAGGAAGGCGCCTGGACAGGAATCAGGCGCGCGTGGATTTTCATCAACAATGTTGACAGGGTCCCCGATATGACTGATGAGGAGAAAAAAGTTCGCAAAGGTGAGGCAAGGATGATCATAGCCCTTCAGATGCACGAGATGCTCCGTCATTTCGGAGGAGTGCCGATTCTGGATGACTATGCCACCCCGGAAAATGAAATGACTGCGGACTATTCCCGCAGAACGGTAAGACAGTGTGTGGATTTTATTGTGAATATGTGCGAGCAGGCAGCGAAAGAGCTTCCGTGGACTGTCGCAGATGCGGACAACGGAAGAATGACCGCTGCCGGAGCACTCGCACTGAAGGCAAGGGTGCTTCAACTTGCGGCCCGTCCGCTGTTCAATGCATCGACTCCTTACCTTCAGGCACAGGAACCGACGGCAGCCAACAAGGCTTCCGTAAAGGAGGATCCTGGACTGATGACCTGGCTCGGTTCCTACACTCAGGAGAACTGGCAGGCTGTGGCTGATGCCTGTGAGGATTTCTTCAAGAAGAACACGGAAAACGGTGATGCCTACAGGTTGGTGATGCCTCAGACAAATGACGCCGAGGGCTACCGTCAGGCTTTCAGCACCTGCTACGCTGATAGGGAATCCCCGGAAATCATCATCCACACCGGTAGGGCCATACCTACCTACTACAACACCTACCACAGAATGTATTTCGGTCTGACCGACCAGGGACAGGCCGGAAGGGGATATGGCGGAGGTTGCGTGACCCTGAATTTCGTGGATATGTTTACCGCTGCCGACGGCACACCTTCCGATTACAGAAAATGGCTCGCAGACCACGGACATGAGGGTACTCTTGCGGACAATCCTTTCACAGGCAAGGATCCCCGTCTGTACGAAACAGTACTCATAGCCGGGGATCGTTACAGGACCCGTTGTGCGGAAACCTGGGTGGATGGTCTCGAGCACGGTAGCAGTGCCAATCCGAAATGTGCTACGGGCTTCATTATCAGGAAGTTCCTTTGGGATTACAATGACGAGTTTCTCAACAAGGCCACCAATTCGGCCTATATCCGTCTTCCTGAACTCTATCTGATGTACGCCGAGGCTCTGAACGAGCTTGGCCGTTCCCAGGAAGCCCTTTCCTGGCTCAACAAGACCCGCACAAGGGTGGGCCTTCCGGAAATGACCCTTCCGAATGCCGCCAGGCTTCATTCGGGGCAAACCCTTCCGGACTATCCTGAATGCAACCTCCAAGGTGACAAATACCTTCGCGAGGAGATTCTAGATGAAAGGGCGAGGGAGTTCTGTTTCGAAGAAGTCCGCTGGTTCGACATCGCTTTCTGGAAGAGGGAGGACCTGATGCGCAAGATTCTCTACGGAATCCAGATAACCCGCAAGAGTGGTTCTTTCGAGGAGGGCAACCTTGTTCTCACCTATTCAGACCCGTCAAAGATGGACCAGGGCAGAATCTGGCAGGATAAATTCAGCCCGAAATGGTTCCTGAGCGCGTTCCCGTCCGATGAGATCAACAAGGGATATGGACTGGTCCAGAACCCGGGATGGTAGTAACTTGAAAATATTGAAAAGATGAAAAAACAGATATTCATTACCCTGGCTCTCCTGTTGCTGTCAGCCTCGCTCTCCTATGCACGAGAAATAAACCCGATCAGGGACACCGTCCTTTACCTGGGTTACGACAAGTCTGTCATCACGGACCTTTCAACAGTCAGCGCTTCCAGCATAGGGGTCCAGGCCCTTCAGATTGTCCGTGGAAGACAGGCACTTGCAAGCATATCCGGAATGCTTCCCGGAGTGATTGTGTCAAACGGAGGAAATCTTCCGGACAACGGACAGTCAATGTTTGTCAGGGGAAGGGGCTCCTTCTCGGGCAACAATGTGATGTACATAGTTGACGGTGTCGAGAGAGCTCCGGCGTTCATCGGAGCAGAAGAGGTAGAGAACATCACGGTTCTCAAGGATGCCGCCGCAATCGCAATCTACGGAAACAGGGGAGCGGACGGAGTGGTTGTCATCACGACCAAGAGGGGACATACTCCGGGAATGAGAATCAATGCCGAATACAGTTTCGGCGTTCAGACCCCGTTTGCAATGCCTCAGATGGCGGACGGCCTTACCTATGCCAATGCAGTTAATGAGGCACTTGCCAATGACGGCCTTCAGCCGAGATACACTGCTGCCGACCTTAAGGGAATAGCACAGGGCAGTTCCCTCTTCCCTTCGGTGGACTGGAAGAAGGAAGTTCTCAGGAAGACGGCATTCGTCCACGACCTGAACGTTTCCCTGGAGGGAAGGGAGAAACGCTTCCGCTACTATGTGCTCGCCAACTACAACGGCTACGATGGCCTGTTCAACAACACAAGGATGAATGACGGCTACAGCACCCAGTACCAGAATTCCTGTCTCAAACTCAGGACCAACCTTGAAGCGGAAATGACAAGGACCACCCGAATCAGGATCAATATGATGGGTCGTCTCTCTCAGACACAGCAGCCTTACGCGGGAACCTATGTCTCGGGAATCTACACCACTCCGGCAATCGCTTTCCCTCTCAAGTCCGAGGACGGTCTCTGGGCACGGTCGGAACTCTTTGCGAATCCTCTTTCGACCTACACCCAGAGTGGATATTCGGTTTCTCTCCAGAGAACCCTTCTTGCTGATCTCTCGATCATCCAGGACCTGTCGATGCTGACACAGGGACTCTCCCTGACACTCAAGGGCGCATTCGACAACAGTGCGATAATCAATGACAACAGGTCAAAGACCTACAAGTATGCAATGATGTCCTACGGCCGGGACGATAATGGAGACGTTCAGAAACTCAACTGGACCGAGTACGGCAATGACACCGACCTGTCCTTCTCATCTGCTCTTGCAGGCGGAAGCAGTGTCAACAACAATTTCTCCGTAACGGCAATGGCTGACTACGACAGGACCTTCGGCAAGAATGGCGTGAAGGCTTCCTTCATCTGGTCGATGGACAGATGGAAGAACAGGGGAAAGGGCAATGTGTTTTCCTACAACGATTTCATCCTCAGGGCAGGATATGATTACGACCACAGATATCTCGTGGATGTAGTGGCGACCTGCTCAGGCAGTGCTTTCCTCGAGAAAGGAAAGAAATACCGTTTCTATCCTGCCGTTTCCGCAGCCTGGATCATCTCGAACGAGTCTTTCCTCAAGGATGCTTCCGGACTCGACCTTCTGAAGCTTCGCGCAAGCTATGGAATCACCGGTTACGATGCAAGGCTGGGTTACGGTCTGGACACTCCGAACAACGGCGGTGGCGGTGGATTTGTTTCAATGGTCGGCTCGTCCGAATCCGGAATGATGCAGGGCTCCTACCCTTCTTACGGGGCTCTCCCGGAAACGGACTACAAGGCCAATGTGGGAATCGATCTTCGGGCCTTCGGAGGTCTTGAGGTAAGCATTGATGTCTTCCGCAACCACAGGAAACATCTTAAGGTGTCATCCTCCGGAGTATATTCCTCATTGCTTGGCCTCGGCTCGCCGTACATTTTCAACGGAGAGACCCTGAACTGGGGAGGCGAACTTTCCGCAAGCTGGAGCCAGACGGTCGGAGATTTCTCCTGGCACATAGGAGGCTGCATTTCCTACACTAAGGACAAGATTCTTGAAATGGGTGAGGAATACCATCCTTACTCCTATATGTACCGGACCGGTCACTCCATCACAGCCTTGACCCTCTACACCAGCGACGGCCTCTACAGCACTTCCGATTTCGATTCCAATGGCAATCTGCTTCCGAAATACCCTCAAAGCACCCTCGAAGGAAAAGGAGTGAGGCCGGGAGACATCCGCTACAAGGACATCAGTGGGGACGGCGTGATCGACGTGAATGACAAGCAGTATATGGATCAATACCACACCCTTCCTTCTGCCGTTTACGGTATCCAGTTGGGATTCAAATGGAAGGGTCTGGGTTTCGAGGCCACTTTCGACGGACGCATCAACCAGTATGTCCAACTCACAACCGGGTCGGTTTACTGGCCGCTCTACAATGATGACAAGAACATCTCGATGCACTATTACAACAACCGCTGGACTCCGGAAAACCAGAATGCCCGCTATCCGCGTCTGACAACCCTGAGCAACGGGAACAACTTCCAGGGAGGAAGTGATTTCTGGGTTGAAAAGTCCGACTGGTTCAAGCTCCGCTCTCTTTATGTTTACTACGGATTCCAGTCAGAGGCATTGATGAGGGCGAAATTCCGTGAGATTTCCATTTTCTTCCGGGGACTGAATCTCTTCTCTGTTGACAGAATCAAGATTTTCGACCCTGAGTCCATATCCCTTGGTTATCCTTCCGTGAGGTCATTCTCCTTCGGACTGAAATTCACATTCTAATTCTCGTCATATGAACAATATAATAAAAAATATGGCTCTTTCGGCAGCCCTGATTGCCGGCCTGGGTTCCTGCGATTTTCTCGAACAGACGGAAAATACCTACCAGACCATCGACTATCAGTTCAGTTGTTTTGAAAACGTGAAGAAAGTATGCTCCCACGTTTACAGCTATCTTGATGTTGACACCGAATGGCTGTGGTCAACCCATAGCAGCGCCACCGACGATGCTGTGTATGCGTGGGAAAGCAATGGAATCAAAACCTATTATGACGGGACCTGGAGTCCCCGCAACACAATCAACGACCGTTTCTCGCATTACTATGCGGGCATAGCCCAGGCAAACTATTTCCTCGAGAACGCTCCGGATGATTTCCCTCAGACGCAGTACCTGGAAGATTACAAGGACAGGATGCAGCAGTTGAAGAACTATCCCTACGAAGTCCGTTTCCTGCGTGCCTGGTACCATTTTGAACTGATGCGACGCTACGGTGACATCGTCCTGATGGATCATAGCGCCGACCCGGCAAAGGTCAATGAAATGGTTCCTTCGGATTTTCACACTTTGACAAAGTGGATTGTAGGAGAGCTGGATGAGATTACACCGAAACTCCCGGTGAGCTATGAGGAATTTGTCACCGGAAGGACAAACAGAATCACAAGGGGAGCGGCAATGGCCTTCAAGGCAAGGGTACTTCTCTACGATGCCAGTCCGCTTCATAATCCGACCGGAGACAAAACCCGCTATGAAAAAGCTGCGGCAGCAGCCAAAGCGGTCATTGACAGTGGTTGGTATTCCCTTGTCAAAGAACAGAAGATCAACAATTTCAATGCAAAGGGTTACATATTCGGAATCATCCGTTCTGCAAGCAACGGTCTTGAAAGATCCAATTTCCCAATGGGAGTGGAGGGCGGAAATTCAGGATCTTGCCCGTCGCAGAACCTTGCCGAGGCTTTCGACCTGCTGGACGGTACTCCTTTCGACTGGGACAATCTTGCCCACCGTGCCATCGCACTCGACCCGTCAAAGAGAGACCCGCGTTTTGCAGAGACTTTCTATGTCAACGGCTCGATGTTCAAGGGTAAACCTCTGGAAATGTGGGAGGGTGGACAGAACGCACTTCCGAAGACAGGTGCGACCCCGACTTCCTACTACCTGCGCAAGAACCTCATAGAGGAGACCTCGTTCGTGACTGGAAATTCGATTTCATACCCTCACATCTATCCCATCATCCGATTTGCCGAAATGTACCTGATTTACGCCGAGGCCCTTTACCTTGCGACAGGTGATGCCTCTTTCAAGGGAAGTGTGGGACAGGTGAACTACACTATGTCTCCGCTGGAAGCCCTGAATGCCGTCCGTGAAAGGGCAGGTGTCGGTAAGGTGGGTGCGACGACTGATTTCCTGAAGACCGTTCAGAAAGAAAACCGCGTCGAGTTCGCCTTTGAGAATCATCGTTTCTGGGACACAAGAAGATGGAAACTCCAGTGCGGGGACACCAAAATCTACGGCCTTTCTCTCGTGAAGGATGAGGCGAGCGGGACAGTGTCTTACACAAAGACCCTTGTTCAGGAAAGGAAATGGGATGACAAGTACTATCTCTACCCTTATTCCGATTACGAAAGATACAAAAACTCCAATCTCCAGGTCAATCCCGGATGGTAGGGCAATTTTATAGACACAACATTAACAACACTTCTAATTCAAACTTTTATGAAACTCAAAAATTTGTTCCTGAGCGCTCTTTGCGTGATTTCGCTTGGAATGCTCTCCTCTTGTACGGAAAAAACTCCTGAAGGTCCTGTCTATTCTGACAAACCGTTTGACACTATTTCCCTTGAAGTTGACGGGGAGACAGTTGAAGGTGTGGTCGCTGACAACACCATTTCCTTCAGCTTCACTACTGCCGAGAACTTCTCTGCCGCAAAACTCATCCTCAAGGTGAATGACGGCTGGAAACTCGTTTTCCCTGCGGATCCGGACAACTATGATGTCAGCACCGACCCGAACATCTACTTCACCGACCCTAATGGAAAGAAAGTTCAGTATGTCGTGACCATCACTTCAAATGCCCTCCCTGTGGCTGACGGTTCAAAAGTGTCAGTGGAAGGCGGATATGCACTGACTTACAATGTGGCTACAAAGGCATTTGTCATCACCTATGCAGCCGGAATGGACCGCAGCAGGGTTACCCTTGTCTTCGGTGAAGGCGCATTGATGGAAGGAGCCAGGGTGGAAAATCCAACCCTTGACCTTTCAGAAGGTCCTGCAGAAATTTCCATCACTGTTGGTACCACAACTAAGAAATTCCCTGTCAGCATCGACTATTCCGCTGTTCTTGTCAATCCAAAAGACTGGGGCTTCGAGGAGACTACTACCGATGCGCAGAGGGCAAAGATTCCTTCTTTGACAGTCCTCAAGTCCAAAGCACTGAAGAAACAGGTACCTGCAGCTAACACCGGAAAAGAGACACAGGCTTGGTGGGACAACACAGGTTATGAGGACCAGATTGCAAAAATGGGTCTTCTGGGAGACTATGCTGCCGACAGGAAAATGGTTGATATGACTACCTGCGATTTCACTATCGTTACTTTCAACGAGCGTGACTACAAGGGCAAGATCATCTCCGACGCGACTGCCGTCATTAGTGGAAAATCAGCTGAAAGTGTAGAATCCCTGATTACAATGAGTGGCTGTCCTGCTAAATGGACCTGCTGGGTGAAATCCGAAGGACAGATCGTTTCCAAGGAATCCGCTCAATCGTGGACAGGCGTGAATAAGGATGATTACGGCAATCCTGCCAAGGGAACGTCCCACGGTCTTTGCTTCGGCTTTGACTCAAATGGCAAGATGGGAATGAAGCGAATCACCCCTAACCCTAGTGCAGACATCTTCCACGTCCTTGGTGACTTCAGAAAGGCTTCCGACTGCGGTTTCGACTACGGAGCCAAACTTGATGACACGACATACAAACCTTTCAGGAATGACTTCAAGGTTGAAGGTGAGAACTGGGCCGTTACAGGCGCCGCATATTTCAACCCTGCACTCGTTGTTGACGGCTACAAGGTCCGCTTTGCAGACGCTATGGCAAACGACGGTGACACCGAGGTCCTCGGACAGGGCTTCAACGGCACAAGGTCACGCTGCTTCATCGGCCGCACAATCGACAACAAACTCGGCCTTGCAACCATCAACGACAAGACTATGACCATTATGCAGGGTGCATACGTCCTTGCAGACCTCGGCTGGACCGATGTTTACTATGTCGGTGGTGACAACTGGGAGGCAGATTCATTCCAGCCTACAATCGTTATCGATGGTACTGTAGTAGCCGGACAGAAAGGTCAGAAGGCGAAATATGTCATTGCATTCGATGCGAAATAATTCCTGAACCATTATGCTCCGACCAGGCAGATGTTTTCTTATGCTTGCAGCGGCAGGACTTTCTCTTGCCGCCTGCAGGCAGTCTGAAGTTCCCTCTTCAGAGACTCCTGACGGTTCTTTCGAGGTTTTGGCCGAAGGACTGCCTCAGGAGATGGATGACTGGGACTGTATAGTCTATTCTTTCAAGGGTGAAGACTGCGTGGGTGTGGCTGAAGGAACTTCCGGACGGCCAGCCACGGTGCTCACTCCCGGGGAGAGGATGAATGTCATCGCTTCAGACATGATGGAAAAATTTGTCATAGGGGCAAAGACGGAGGGACTTCCTCTGTCATCCTACTTTTTCTATCCCAAGGACACGGCCTCGGATTTGCCGGGGCTGTGGCATTGGGACGGAAAGTCTTCTCAAGCCTATGCTTCGGCGGTGCCTCTGACTCTTTTTACCCCGTCGTTCACTATGACTGTCACGGGTGCTCCTCAGACTTTTGTCTCTGCCAGGACGACAATCGCAGGACTTGCGGACAGGATTTCCCTGCCGGGATGGACTCCTTCGGCAAAGGGAGATGGCTGGTCGAAGACCTTTGAGGTGACAGGAGAAACGCCTGAGACAGGGTCTTTCCTGATGCCGATGTGTGGGGATGGTGACTGGATTCTGCCGGTGGACCTGAAGATTGACGGCCTGGAAACCGACAGGATTGACATATCCCTCACCAAAGTTCTTTCCAAGGGATGCAGTCTCTCCCTTGAACTGGATTTCTCCAGATTCGAGACTGACGGACTTCTCGCCTGCTGGGTGAAAATGTCTTCCGCAGACTCTGCACAACCTGTAGTCTGGGGAAAGACGGTCCAGCTGAAGGAAGTCCTCAAAAAGAATATTCATTACAGCGTGAGCGTCCTTCAGAAAGACGGGCAGTGGAAGGAAGCCTTTGTGCACGATGCCCTTGTCTCGGATGCTCCGAACCATCACCACCAGATCTGGAATGACTGGGACAACTCCAAGAGACTGCGCGACACTGCCAGTTTCGTGAATTTCACTGCTGATTTTGATTCTCCCGTGACAATCAGGGTGAAGAAACTCAGAGGATCCTACTCAAGCGTGAAAGTGCGCCCGACCCTCTCGGGAATCGTTCCGGTGACCGTGGATGCCAACACAATCGAACTCACCATACCTTCCTGGCAGGCCAGGAAGTTCTCCATTGAATATGACGGGGACCGTTTCCACAATCTGATGGTCCTGCCCGAGAAACCGGATCCGGACAGACCTGACCCCGAAAATCTCCCTTCAAATGTCATCTACTACGGTCCCGGAGTGTGGAACCCGCAGTGGATTACCCTGAAGGACAACCAGACACTTTACATAGACGAGGGTGCCGTCGTCTATGCCAAAATCAATTCGGTCGGTAACAACACGGCCATCAAGGGCAGGGGAGTGCTCTCAGGAGCACGTCTCCCCCACACTGGAGACAGATATGCCAGCGGCTACCAGATGATTGAAACCAATGCCACAAAAACCGGCACCCGCAACGGTTTCACGGTAGAGGGCATAACCGTCGTTGATTCTCCGAGCTGGACATTCTCGATTTACAGGACAAACAATGTCAGAATCGAGAATACCAACATTATCTGCTGGATACTCAATGGAGACGGAATAGATTTCTGCTCCGTTGACGGCGGAACTGTAAAGGGTTGTTTCATCCGTACTTATGATGACTGCATTACCCTGAAGGTCAATCATCTTTCCCTTGATGATACCAAAAACATCACCATTCAGGACAACCTCATCTGGGCTGACTTTGCCGGTGGCATCGTCGTTGGTCCGGAGAGCGGCTCAACACAGACCGGACGCATCCACGATGTGCTTGTTTCGAACTGCACCGTGCTTGATTATCCGACAAAAAACAACGATTACTCCAATGACGACCGTGGAGGTCTGTGCATCAGCCAGTATCCTTCGGGCGGTACCACTTCCGGCACTATGTCAGACATCAGCTTCCAGGACATCGTCATTGACAACATCCGTCCGAACGGCCGGCCTGTTTCAGTCTGGCAGAAACCATCGCAGGGAGGCTGCCTGATGGAAAGGGTGAAGTTTTCGAACATATCCATCCTTTCGGACACAGGGTGCGGAATCTCTACGGTGGTCTCGAATGGAAACACAATCAAAGGCTTGGAAATCAAGAATGTAACCTACAATGGGACGTTGATTCAGAACACTTCCAAATGGCTGGTCAGCGGTGATAATATAGAAATTGAATATTAAACAATATGAAAAAGTTGATGATGGCCGCGGCGGCCTTCCTTTGCGCCGTCTGCTGCTCTTCCCCCAATCCAGAGGACCTGTCAATTGTCCCGCAGCCGGGCGCAATCTCGCTCTCCGGCGGATGGTTCCGCACAGACAGCACTGAATTCCGTGCGAATCCGATGGCCTGTGTCAACTTTGTCGATGACAATTCAATCCCTGCCGAGGGCTACAGGCTGACTGTCGGAAGACGGGAAATCACTGTAAACTGTTCAGATGAGGACGGAGCATTCTATGCTGTCCAGACCTTGCTGCAGATACTGACGGACAAGGGCCTGCCTTGTGTCAGGATTGAAGATGCTCCCCGCTTCCCTTACCGGGGATTCCATCTGGATGTTTCGAGGCACTTCTTTCCCAAGGAGGAGGTTTTCCTTCTTCTGGACCAGATGGCCCGCTACAAGATGAATTACTTTCACCTTCATCTGACCGACAACGGTGGATGGAGAGTGAAACTGGACCGTTACCCCGAGCTTACTGCAAAAGGTTCCTACCGCACTCAGAAAAGCTGGATTGAGTGGTGGGACAAGCAGGACAAGCGCTATCTTGACGAGGGTACTCCGAATGCCTATGGCGGTTATTACACCAAGGATGAACTCCGGGAAATAGTAGAATATGCCGCTGCGAACCACATCGAGGTAATCCCTGAAATCGAATTCCCGGCACATTCCGATGCAGTTTTCATCTCCCATCCGGAGTTGTGCTGCAAGGGCAGGGCCTACACAAGCGGTGAATTCTGTGCCGGAAATCCGCAGACCTACGAATTCTTTGAAAATGTCCTCGACGAGATAATGGAGGTCTTTCCTTCTGACTACATCCACATCGGAGGAGACGAGGCCCGCAAGAAGGAATGGCCTCTCTGCCCGAAATGCCGTGCCCTGATGGAACGGGAGGGCATCCCGGACTACGATGAACTCCAGTGCTATATGGTTGACAGGATTGAGGACTATCTCCACTCGAAGGGAAAGATAATGTGCGGCTGGGACGAAATCAGCAAAAACGAACTCTATCCTGAATCGGTGGTTTACTCCTACCGTGGTCAGGAATATGTCTCACAGGCAGCGAACAAGGGCCAGAAGGTAATATTCACCCCAGGGGCAGCCCTCTATTTCGACTGGTATCAGGACACTCCCCAGACCCAGCCCCGGGCAATGATAGGTTATTCTCCAGTCAGAAAGGTTTACCTTATGGAACCCCTTGCCGACACCCCGCAGAAGGCTCTTTTCAATGAGGAACTCATTCTGGGGAAGAAAATCGACAGGGAAATCGAATGGATTTGCTCAGAGGAGGCTGCCGGCAATCTTCTTGGAGTCCAAGGTTGTGCCTGGAGCGAGTTCATCGACGACTGTCAGCATCTGGAATATATGGTCTTTCCTCGTCTTCTTGCAGTTGCAGAACTTGGCTGGACACCGTCACAGTTGCGCGACTGGGACTCATTCAAACGCAGGATGAATGCTCACGTCGTTTCTCTCCGCGCAATGGGACTGAACTGCTATCCTCTCTCGGACAGGATTGACATCAGTTCCGACGTCTCCTCCTGCCGTGCCCTTGTCAGCCTGGAATGTGAAAAATATCCATCGGAAATCCGTTACACAACCGACGGAAGCACACCTTGCTCTTCCTCTCCTCTCTACGAGAAGCCTTTCGAGGTGACTGAGCCCGTTCTTGTGAAAGCCTCCCGTTTTGAATCAGGTGCTCCTTTGGGTGTGGACTCCCTTGTTGTGAGGACGGATTCTTCTATGGTTGAATATTTCCCTTATGTAGAACCGGACCATTGGAAAAACCTATGAGGAAGATTCTGACCCTTCTCCTGCTTCTGCCCTTGGTTTTGTCCGCGGCCTCCGGCCGTGGGACCGACTATGTCGTCGAAGTTGACCGCGGAGACGGTTTTGTTCCCGTAACGGTATATAAAGCCCTGTGTTCCGATTCTGCGGCTCATCATCCGGAAATCTGGAATGACTGGAACAACTCCAAGGCCCTGAGAGACACAATGTCCATAGCCCTTGTGGAATGTCCCGGGGACTTTCCTCTCAGGTTCAGGGTCAGGCGCAGGGATGCCTTTTCAGATGTCCGCATTAGGCCTACTCTCTACGGTATCACTCCGGAAGTGCTTGACAACCACACGGTTGAATTTGTGATTGATGAATATTCCCACAGAAAAATATCGGTTGAATTTGACGACGACCGTGCAACGAACCTGTTCCTGATTTGCAACCTTCCCGACAGGAAGAAACCTTCTCCGGACGACCCTTCCGTGATTTACTACGGTCCGGGTGAGCATCGCGAAGGGAAGGTGATTCTCAAGCAGGGGCAGACCCTGTATGTGGACTATGGTGCAGTGCTTTATGCCGCTGTCGAGATTCAGGGCAGCGACTGCAGAATCGCAGGCCACGGCATCATCACTGGAGCGGAACTCCCTCACACAGGTACCCAGTGGGCCAGTGGCGAACTGCTGATTGAGTGCAACAAGGACCGTAGTCCGGGAAGGAGGAATCTTGTCATAGAGGATGTTACCATTATAGATTCCCCTAGCTGGACGGTTTCCGTTTACAATATGTCCGATGTCAGAATCGAGAATATCAACCTGGTCAACTGGATTCTGAACGGAGACGGGATCGATGTGGTCTGCTCCCGGGACGTGCTCCTGAAAGACTGCTTTATCCGCTGCTACGATGACTGCATTACCCTGAAAGTCAGGCACAATGCAAAGCCTATGTCCGACCTTGAAAACATCCGGATTGAAGGCTGCCTCATTTGGGCAGATTTTGCCAGGGGTGTGGTGATTGGCCCCGAGGCAGGAAATGAGGCGGTTTCATCCGGAGCAATCAGGAATTGCACGGTGTCTTCCTGCATATTCCTGGAACACAACACAATTGCACAGAAGGACGATGTCCGCGGGGCTTTCGCCATCCATCATGTCAAGTCTCCGGAATGGAAGGAAGGCAGACCACCGCAGATGCAGTCCATAGTGGCGAAAAACCTTTATTTCGACCATCTCAGGCCCTGTTCGAGGGCAATCGTGATTGCACAGGATGAAAATTCTGTTCCGGGTTGTGTGATGTCTGACGTGGAACTTTCCTATATTTGTATCGATGATGACGGAACTGCCGCTTCGGTTTTTGAAGCCAGGACTTTCCACAACAGGATTGACGGGCTGAAACTCAGTCATTTGAAGAGGAACGGCAAAGCTCTTTTTGCAAGCCCCTGCCGGGGAATTGGCAATCTTTCCCCAGACGGCAAAGTGGATTTTGCCACCCCGGATTCCTCCGTCGTCATCAAAGGAAACATTGACAACCTTGTTGTTGAATAACGAATCATTTACAATGAACAGATTGAAAACTATTGCCGTGGCCGGGGTGACGCTCGGAACAATTTCAGGTTGCGGCACTGCCATTGAACCGGCTCTCCCTTGCGACAGTGCAGTGGAGAAAAGAATTGAAGCAATTTTAGGGAAGATGACCCTCGAGGAGAAGATTGGTCAGATGACACAGCTGACAATCGGGGTGATAATGGACGAGGAAAGGGAACACCTTGTGCCTGAACTGATGGACACCGTCTTCGGGAAATACAAGGTCGGCTCAATTCTCAATGTCATCGGCAACAGCGCGCCCCAGAAGGAAAAATATGTCCGCATCATCTCCGAAATCCAGGAAAAATCCATGAAGGAAATCGGAATCCCGTGCCTCTACGGTCTGGATCAGATTCACGGCGCCTCCTACATAGCGGGAGCAACCCTTTTCCCTCAGGAAATCAATCTTGCGGCGACTTTCAGCAGAGAATATGCCGAGGATATGGGCCGGGTTACAGCCTACGAGACCCGAGCCGCTTTGGTACCCTGGACCTTCTCTCCGGTGATGGATCTTGGCCGCGAACCTCTCTGGCCCAGGATGTGGGAAAGTTTCGGAGAGGACACCTATCTCAACGCTGAACTTGCAAAGGCGACGGTGCACGGACTTCAGGGAGATGACCCCGGCAATGTGGACGGCAACCACATAGCGGCCTGCATCAAGCATTATATGGCCTATGGCGTCCCTGTGTCCGGACAGGACAGGACCCCTTCAAAGGTCAGTGATGCCGAACTCAGGGAAAAATATTTCGAACCTTTCAAACAATGCATCAGAAACGGAGCCCTTTCCCTGATGGTGAACTCCTCCTCCAACAACGGAGTGCCTTTCCATGCCAACCACAAGCTCCTGACAGTCTGGTTGAAGGAAAATCTTGCCTGGGACGGAATGATCGTGACGGACTGGAATGACATCAACAATCTCTACTATCGCGACAGAATTGCCACCAGCGAGAAGGATGCTGTCAGGCTGGCAATCAATGCCGGCATCGATATGGCAATGGTACCTTCAACCTGGAAATTCTGCATCGACTTGAAGGAACTTGTTGAAGAGGGGGCAGTGGGTATGGACAGAATCGATGATGCAGTGCGTCGCGTTCTGAGACTGAAAATTCGCCTGGGTCTTTTCGAGAATCCGGTATGGGACACTGATCGCTACACTGACTTCGCGTGTGAGGCCTTTTCGTCCAATGCCCTTGCAGCAGCCCTTGAGAGCGAGGTCCTGCTGAAGAACAACGGTGTGCTGCCTCTGAAGGGCACAGAAAGAATCCTTGTCTGCGGCCCGAATGCCAACTCTATGCGCTGTCTGAACGGTGGCTGGTCCTACACCTGGCAGGGAGATGCATCTGATGTCCACTCAAAGGATTACAACACGATTTACGAGGCTCTTTCCGGTCGTTTCCCAGGCCAGGTGACCTGGTGCCCGGGTTTGGAATATGCTCCGGAGAAAGGCGACAACTGGTACGAGGAAGGCGAGCCTGATTTCAAGACCCTGCTCAGGGCTGCTGCCGGAGCGGATGTCATAGTTGCCTGCGTGGGAGAAAGAAGTTACTGCGAGACACCCGGAAACTGGAAGGACCTGAACCTCTCTGCAAACCAGCAGGAACTTGTCAGGGTGCTTTCACGCACCGGAAAACCTGTTGTACTGGCCTACAGTGGAGGCCGTCCGCGGGTCATCCGTGAAATTGAGCCGCTTTCCGACGCGGTTGTGGCATTGATGCTCCCGGGAAATTATGGCGGAGATGCTTTCGCCTCCCTTGTCGCCGGAGATGTGAACTTCAGCGGAAAACTTCCTTTCACCTGGCCGAAGTACACAGCCGGATATGCTCCGTACGACTACAAGGTCTCCGAGAATGTGGCCACTATGGAAGGGGAGTACAACTACGACGCGAAGATGGATTCCCAGTGGCAGTTCGGTGAGGGATTGAGCTACACTTCATTTGAATATTCATCCCTCGTCTGCGACAGGACGGAGTTCTCCTCGGATGATGTCCTGACATTCACGGTTGATGTGAAAAATGTCGGAAACCGTGCCGGGAAGGAGGCAGTGCTGCTTTTCACAAGCGATATGTATGCAAGTGAAGTTCCCGATGTGCGCCGTCTCAGGGCATTCGACAAGGTTGCCGTCGAACCCGGGCAAACTCAGAAGGTTACTCTCAGCGTCAAGGCCTCCGACCTTGCCTTTGTGGGGCAGGACGGCAGATGGCGTCTTGAAAAAGGTGATTTTCGTGTTGCCTGCGGCCCTCTCAGCTTGATTGTAAGATGCACTGAGGACAGAATCTGGGAAGAACCGGACATTCTTTGACTCTATGCTCCCGTTTCCGCGACTCCGCCTGTGCGCTCTGCTGCTGTTGTCCCTGGTTCTCTTTCCGGGGACATCCGTTGCCCAGCCGTCCATGCCTGACGGGTCCTCCAGCCGTTGGACTGACCCGCTCTTGCGCTTCGGCTACCCCTATTACAGCCATCTTTTCATCGACACAATCTACAGGGACAGCAACCCTCTGATTCCCTGCCAGAGTGTCTTTGACATCAGGATTGCCGCCCGGCTGGGTTTCCGCTATGTCGAGGCGAATCTCCACCCGACGGCTACCCCCGGCAAGTACCTTGTCATTCACGGCTACAGGGGTATGCTGGGCTACCAGGTCGAAGACCTCAATGGCAATTTCGCTCCCGAGGTGGTCATCAGCCAGACTCCTTTCGACACTCTGCGCACAAAGTACCGCTACCGTTCTTCCGATCCGCAATACCGCACCCCGATCACATCCCTCGAAGAATTTCTCCTCGAATGCCGCAGTTGTGGGGTCGCCCCTTTGATTCAGTATGTGGATGAAACCTCCCTGGAAATAATCCGCAGCATTATGGGCGACGACTACATCCTCTACGGCGGTCGCAGAAACCTCAGGCACAAGGGAATGATAATGGAGTACAAGTCCTTTCCCACCGTTGGGGAAGTGGTGGAGCAATGCCGCTATGTGGGAGCACCGTATATGTACTGTATGGGAAATGTCAGCGCATTTTCTGACGAACAGTTGAGGCAGATTGCTGCGGGAGCACATTCCCACGGCTGTTATGTCGGTTTTGCCGGTTGCTACGAATCCCCGGAGACCTCCGCCCGCCTGTTTTCCCTCGGCTTTGACTTCTCTGCCTCCGGTTGGGACATCAATGAAATACGCCACGGCAATCTCTGCAACATTTCTCTTGAGAATAGTGTTTCCCTGGAACCCGGTGAACCATTGAAAATCAAGAAGAAACGCCTGCCGGAACTTTTCCTTTCGGGAGCCAGCCTGAGAATCGCCTTCAAGGGAACCCTTCACGTCAGGATGGGCAGTCACATCGACTCCGATTTCACAAGCGACGGCTCGACATCCATCCACCTGAGTACATATTTCCTTGAAGAAAGTCCCGATTTCAGCATAAGCGCCGTCGAGCCTACGGAAATAACATATCTCACCTACAGGGTTTCTGAGTTTTGATAATATATTATTAAGAATATTAAATATACCGTATATGAAAGGATATAAAATACTACTTGCCGCATTCGCGGCACTGTCGCTCAATGTCGTACCTGCCCTCGCGCAGAAGACGCCTCGTCTTGGTAAAGATCCCGTGAAAAACATAGTGAAGGCTATGAGCCTTGAGGAAAAGGCTGAGCTTGTCTGCGGAACCTGGTCTGCCGGATATGCCGGTGACGGGACTGTCGGAGGGAAGACCTTCGCGATGGTTGCCGGTGCAGCGGGAATCACTGAGGCTTTTGACAAGTACGGCATACCGCACACTGTGATGGCTGACGGCCCTGCAGGTCTGCGCATTGACCCTCTCAGGAAAGATGATGACAGGACATACTGGTGCACGGCTTTTCCTGTGGGGACGATGCTGGCGGCTACCTGGGATTCAGAATTGATTGAGGCTTGCGGCAGGGCAATGGGAAATGAAGTCCTGGAGTATGGCTGTGACGTCATCCTCGGACCGGGGCTGAACATCCACCGCAATCCTATGTGCGGCAGAAACTTCGAGTACTATTCCGAAGATCCGGTGCTCAGCGGGAAATGTGCTGCGGCAATGATCCGGGGCATACAGTCCTGCGGCGTGGGTACCTCCGCAAAGCATTTCGCGGCGAACAACCAGGAATCCTGCCGTATCCAGAACAATGCCGTCGTGCCTCAGAGGGCTCTGAGGGAGATTTACCTCAAGAGTTTCGAGATTGCGGTCAAAGAGGGAAATCCATGGACTGTGATGTCTTCCTACAACCGTGTCAATGGCATCTATTCTATGGAAAGCCGCTTCCTTCTGACGGATGTTCTTCGAAATGACTGGGGCTACAGGGGCATTGTGGTCTCCGACTGGTTCGACAAGAGAGACACCCCTGCCCAGATTCACGCCGGAAATGACCTTCTGATGCCGGGAGAACAGGCTCAGGTGGATGAAATCATTGCTGCGGTCCGCTCGGGAGCGCTTGCCGAGGAGGACCTTGACATCTGTGCCGGCAGGGTGCTGGAATATGTGCTCAAGACCCCTCATTTCAGGAAATATGCCTATTCGGATGCCCCTTCGCTTGAACAGAATGCCAAGGTCAGTGCCTCAGCTGCCTCAGACGGCATTGTCCTTCTGAAAAATGAAGGCGGGGCATTGCCTCTGGCTGAGGGTGCCAATGTCTCCCTTCTGGGAGTGAACGCCTACGACGGAATCGTTGCCGGAATCGGTGCGGGTTTCGTGAACTCGTCCTACAAGGTGAATCTGGACGAGGGTCTGCGGAATGCCGGCTTCATTCTGAATCCGAAGACTGATGCGGTTTACAGAAGGTATATGGACTATTCCGAGGCTTTGCTCGGAGAGGAAAATTCCCGCAAGCATCTTGGTGACAGAACCTTCACTGCCGAGGCTTTCCTCAGCGATGCATTTCTGGGGATGCGTGCGGCTGACAGCGATGTTGCAGTCGTCTCTTTCGGCCGTCTGAGCGGGGAGTACAATGACCGCTACACCAGGGATTTCTACCTTCACGAAGATGAACTGGACCTTCTGCGCAGGACCTGTGCCGCCTTCCATTCACGCGGCAAAAAGGTTGTCGTGGTGCTGAATATCTGCGGAGTGGTCGAGACGGCGTCCTGGAAGGACCTTCCCGATGCAATCCTCGTGAACTGGCTCCCGGGGCAGGAACTCGGAAATGCAACTGCGGCAGTCCTTTCCGCTCAGGTGAGTCCTTCAGGAAGGCTCCCTATGACCTTCCCTCTGGATTATCGTGACCATCTTTCCTCCGAGAACTATCCTTTTGACTACACCTCAAAAAGGAGTGACTGGGAATATGATGCACCGGAGAGGAAAATCCGCAATCTCGGCTGGACGGAATACCTTGAGGGAGTGGATATCGGCTACCGCTATTTCTGCACCAAAGCCCCTGAAAAGATTTCCTTCCCTTTCGGCTTCGGCCTGAGTTACACTTCCTTCGAGTGGTCTGATGCAACCCTCACCCGCAAGGGCAATGACTTCCGCGTGACCCTCAGGGTGACCAACACTGGTGACCACCCGGGCAGGGATGTGGTGCAGCTCTATGCTTCCGCCCCGGAATCGGAGATGTACAAGCCGGTGCGTGAACTCAAGGCCTTTGCCAAGACCCCTGTGCTCGCTCCCGGCTCTTCGGCAACCCTCGAGCTCACCTTCTCAGCCTACGACCTGGCCTCCTTTGACGAATCCCTCTCTGCATTCGTGAGCCAGGAGGGCACTTACACCCTCCAGCTGAACCGTGACGCCTCTACCATTGTCACAACCCTTCCGCTCACCCTGAAGAAGACCCTCCGCTGGCCTGTCACCCGAGGGGAATGAATTTCACGGAGTTTTTGAGGATTTCCAATTGAAAAAGCGGTAAAGCCTTGTTGATTCAGGCTTTACCGCTTTAGCAGTTTATAAGGGAACTATGTTAGTTCTCTTTGATTGCAGCCTGCGCGGCAGCCAGTCTTGCGATTGGAACGCGGAAAGGCGAGCAGGAAACATAGTTCAGACCGATTTTGTAGCAGAACTCAACTGATGCAGGGTCACCGCCGTGCTCTCCGCAGATACCGCACTTGAGGTTCTCCCTTGTGCCGCGGCCTTCCTTGACAGCATAGTTAACGAGTTTGCCGACAGCTTTCTGGTCGAGAGTCTTGAATGGGTCGGCATCCAGAATCTTGTTGCCAAGATAGTCGCCCATAAAGGTTCCGATGTCATCGCGTGAGAAGCCGAAAGTCATCTGGGTGAGGTCGTTGGTACCGAATGAGAAGAACTCGGCAGTGCGGGCCATACGGTCAGCTGTGAGGGCTGCGCGAGGAATCTCGATCATAGTACCGAACTTGTAGTCGATGGAGAATCCGAAGTGAGCCTCAACCTCGGCCTTTACCTTCTCGCAGATGGCCTTCTGGAAACGGAGCTCGCGCTCTGAGATGGTCACAGGAACCATTATTTCAGGCATAGGAGTCAGACCTTCCTTCTTGAGCTCTGCGGCAGCAGTGAAGATTGCCCTGAACTGAGTCTCGGAAATCATCGGATAGGTTATGTGAAGACGCACGCCCCTGTGTCCCATCATAGGGTTGACCTCGTGGAGGGACTCTCCGCGTTTCTCGATGTCAAGCTCTGAAATTCCGAGCTCGTTTGCAAGTTCCTCCCTCTTGTCGTGTGACTGAGGCACGAACTCGTGGAGAGGCGGGTCGAGAAGACGGAATGTGACAGGCTTGCCGTCCATTACCTTCATTGTGCCTTTGACTGCGCCTTTGATGTATGGCTCCAGCTCGGCGAGGGCGGCCTTGCGCTCGTCGTCTGTCTTGGAAAGGATCATCTTGCGGAGCTTTGCAAGAGGAGTCTCGGAGTTCTTGCCGTAGAACATATGCTCGATACGGAACAGTCCGATTCCCTCTGCGCCGAAGCTGATCGCGCGCTCTGCATCCTCAGGTGTGTCGGCGTTGGTGCGTACACCCATCTTGCGGAACTTGTCCACGATGTCCATAAACTTCACGAAACGAGGGTTGTCGGAAGCGTCCATAGTGTCGAGTGCGGTGTTGTAAACCAGACCCTTTGCTCCGTTGAGGCTGACCATGTCGCCTTCCTTGATCTCCACACCGCTGGTCTTGAACTTTGCGGTCTTGTTCTCAAGGTCAATCTGCATTGCCTCGCAGCCTACGATGCAGCATTTGCCCCATCCGCGTGCAACGAGTGCAGCGTGTGAGGTCATACCGCCCCTCTGGGTGAGGATACCGGCGGCTGCACGCATTCCCTCGACATCCTCAGGAGAAGTCTCCTCACGTACGAGGATGGTCTTGATGCCTTGTGCGTTGGCCTCCATAGCGGCCTCTGAAGTGAAGACAACCTTTCCGACTGCTCCGCCAGGTGATGCTGGAAGACCGTTTGCAACTACTGTAGCCTTCTTCTCGGATGCAGGGTCGAGAATCGGGTGGAGGATCTCATCCAGCTGTGAAGGAGAGACACGCATTACGGCTGTCTTCTCGTCGATCATTCCTTCCTCGAGCATATCCATCGCCATGTTCAGGGCTGCAATTCCGGTTCTCTTTCCGATACGGCACTGGAGCATCCAGAGTTTGCCGTCCTGGATGGTGAACTCGATGTCCTGCATATCCTTGAAGTGGTCCTCAAGGTGAAGCCTGATTTCGTCGAGCTCCCTGTAAACCTCAGGCATCGCAGTCTCAAGAGACTCAAGATGCTGGTTGTGAGGGTTCTTTGTGGCCTCGTTGAGAGGGTTTGGAGTGCGGATACCTGCAACCACGTCCTCTCCCTGTGCGTTGATGAGCCACTCTCCGTAGAACTTGTTGTCACCGTTTGCAGGGTTTCTTGAGAAAGCCACACCGGTTGCGGATGTGTTGCCCATATTTCCGAACACCATTGACTGAACGTTCACTGCGGTTCCCCAGTCATCAGGAATGCCCTCGATTCTTCTGTAGGCGATGGCCCTCTTTCCGTTCCAGGACTTGAACACGCCGCCGATGGAACCCCAGAGCTGAGCCTCTGCTGAATCAGGGAACTCGACTCCGAGAACCTCTTTTACCTTTGCTTTGAATTTAACGCAGAGGTCCTGAAGCTCCTCGGCCGTGATGTCAGTGTCTGAAGCATAGCCTTTGGCCTCCTTCAGCTCTTCCATCATCCTGTCAAGCTGCTGGCGGATTCCCTGTCCGTCCGCAGGCTCGATGCCCTCTGCCTTCTCCATCACGACGTCTGAGTACATCATAATGAGACGGCGGTATGCGTCATATACGAAACGCGGATTGCCTGTCTTTGCAATCATTCCCGGAATGGTCTCGGAGCACAGACCGATGTTGAGGATCGTGTCCATCATTCCCGGCATTGAACTCCTGGCGCCGGAACGGCAGCTGACCAGAAGAGGATTCTCCTTGTCGCCGAATTTCATTCCCATTATCTCTTCGGTTGCCTTCAGAGCCTCTGCAACCTCAGCCCTGAGTTCCTCGGTGTAGCCGCCGCCAAGTTCGTAATACTCAGCGCAGCACTCTGTGGTGATAGTGAATCCGGCAGGGACCGGAATGTTAAGTTTGCACATTTCAGCAAGGTTCGCTCCCTTGCCTCCGAGCAGGTTTCTCATGGCGCCGTCGCCCTCGGCCGAGCGGCCTCCGAAGCGATAGACGCGTTTTTTGTTGTCTCCCATAAAGAATAGATAATATTTTAAGTTAATGAATTATCCAAAATTGCCGACAAAACGGTCAAATTTCAAGTTAAATCGCGCGAAAATACGAAATATTCATCAAATTAGAAAAATATTCATCTATATATAAAAGATATTTTTGTTCTTTCCACGTTCTGTCCTAATTTTACCGTCGCTTCAAACGCTCCGGCGCAGGCTGGTGCCTGCCATTGGGGAATATGGAACATCTGAAAGTTCTTCAGGAATATGAAAAACATTAAAATAGGGACTGTCGTTTAATGTTTTCACTTTGAGCGAAGCAGCGACTGGTCCCATCCGTTTTCTGCATTCGGCTCATCAATTTTTCGTTTTTGTATCTCGTACCGGCTATTTCAGCTAAATTTCGTACCTTTGACATGCAGATTCATTTTTGCGATACCTCCAAATTCAGCTTCTCAGGGCCTGTTGGAGGTAAAAATGTGCGGCTTTTCCGGACAGTCCCTAAGTAATTTTCACTTGATATATCGAAAGTGTTCGGATGATTTTCATTCGGACATTATTTTATTAACTTTGCGCAAAATTTAATTATAAATGAAAAGTATTTCCGAAAGATATTTATATATTAAGGAACAATTGTACCGTAATGGCTTTGTTACGGTGCAGGATCTTGTGGACCAGCTGGAGGTTACTGGCGCAACCATCCGCAGGGACCTCAGGATCATGGAGGGGGAGAACATTCTCCGCAGAAATCATGGTGGAGCATCTCTGGTGCATGATAAGGTTATCGAGCTCTCATTGCATGACAGAAGTGCCATTTGTCCGGAGGAAAAGGCAAAAATCGCAATAGCGGCTGCAGACCTTCTGAAAGAACACGATTCCATGGGAGTGACATCGGGATCGACTGTGGAAGCGTTTGTCAGACAGATCCAGTCAAAGGGCCCGATGAAAGTCGTGACCCCATCCATAAAGCTGGGAGTGCTCCTGAGCGAGAAGATGGAGGTGGACCTGAGGATATTGGGTGGGCGTATAGTGCCTGAATCAATGTCAACCAGAGATGAATATGCCATCCAGGGACTTCATAATGTAAGATGTTCGAAGCTGTTCTTCAGCTGTGACGGTTTCAGTATCGAAGACGGTGTGACAAGTGCATTTGTCGAGGAGGCCCATCTTACTGAATGCATGATGAACATTGCCCAGCAGCGTATCCTGCTCGCAGACTCATCCAAAGTGGGTAAGTGCGGTTTCGGTCGCATATGCGGTCTGGAGGATGTCGATACGCTTATCACGGATTCAGGTATCGGTCCGTCTTTGAAGAGCAAGATCGAAGCTCTGGGAGTCGAGGTCATAATCGCGGAGTAATAATGACTCTATAATGGATAATACAGTCAAGAAGTATCGTTACTGGGAGTGGCGCACAATCATCGTACTCTTTATCGGCTACGCCCTTTTCTATTTTGTAAGGAAGAATCTTGGAATGGCCATCCCGGCTATGGAAGCAGAGCTCGGTATCTCGAAGACCCAGCTCGGTATCTTCCTGACTCTTCACAGCATCATCTACGGATTATCCAGATTCGTCAACGGAATGCTCGTGGACCGTTTCAGCAAGAGAAAGATCATGTCCCTCGGACTGCTGCTCACATGTGCTGTCAACCTGTTCATCTGCTTCAGTCCCAAGCTCAACGGCATGCTGAATCTTCTGGATGCAGAGGGCAAGGCCACGCTGGGGCTTGTGTACCTCATCGGTTCCATGTGGGTGCTCAACGGCTATCTTCAGGGAATGGGAGTACCTCCTTGCGTAAGTCTTCTTGCCCATTGGGTGAAACCTTCGGAGCTTGCCACAAAACAGTCCATCTGGAATGTATCCCACACAGTAGGAGCAGGTGTTGTCGTGGCTCTCTGCGGATTCATGCTTGACCATTACGGCTACAGTGCATGGTATCTTTGCTTTGCAGTTCCTGCACTCTTAGCTCTTATAGGTGTACCTGTGCTCTGGTTCGGTCTTAAGGATGACCCTACAGAGGTCGGACTTCCTCCGGTAGAAAAGATGGGAGAGCAGCCTCAGGAAAAGTCGGACGAGCCTGATCCTCTGGAAAATATTGACGGAGCCAAATACAAGAAGATCATTAACAGGATGGTCTTCGCCAATCCGTTCATCTGGATCATCGCCATATCCAATTTCTGTGTATATGTGATCCGACTCACAATCCTGGACTGGGGAGCATCATTCCTTACAGAAACCAAGGGCATGGACATCGCAGAGGCCGGCGGTCTTCTCGCAACTACCGAGATAGTCGGCGGTACCCTCGGAATGCTCCTTGCAGGCTGGCTTTCAGACAAGCTCTTCAAGAGCAAGGCTCACAGGACGTGCTTCTTCTGCATCATCTTCGCGACCCTCTCATTCTTCCTCTTCTGGAAATGTGAGTCAGTGGTCCTCTCTTTCATATGCCTTGTGATGTCCGCATTCTTCATCTACGGTCCCCAGGCCCTCTACGGAGTATGCGCGTCCCAGCAGGCTACCAAGTATGCAGCCGGTACAGGTAACGGTATCATCGGCATCTTCGGCTATGCATCATCGGTGGTTTCCGGAGTAATGTTCGGAGCGATGGCAGAGACAGGCGGATGGGATTCAGTATTCCCGGTAGCCATAGCATTCGGTATAGCAGGAGCAATAGCCATCGGACTCATGTGGAAGGCACCGGCCGACGGCTATGAAAAGCTGAACAGGATAATCAAGGAAGTCAAGTGATCAGAGGCGGATTCTTTTCCGCTTTGACTTGTCCAGTGCATCCTTCGCCGCGATGAAGGTATATCTGCCTTTGGCGGTCACCCATGACTTGGATGTCTCATCGTAGGATGCCAGACTTTCTTTAGAGATAAATATTTTTACATCACATGATTCGCCAGGATTCAGTATCGGAGTCTTGGCGAATCCTTTTAATTCTCTCTCAGGCTTGTCCAGACCCTTGCGAGGTGCCTTTACATAAAGCTGTACGACATCCTTGCCGGCCACCTTGCCGATGTTCTTCACGTTTACTGTCACATTCCAGCCGCCTTCAGTTTCTTCGACTTTCATCTTGCAGAACTTGAAGTCGGTGTAGCTGAGACCATGACCGAAAGGATAGGCGACAGCTCTCTTGTTGAATGTGTTGAAATAGCGGTAGCCGACATATATTCCTTCCTTATACTCTGTGTAATCGATATCCTTTATCAGGTCATGCACCCTTCCGTCCAGCTGCCTGTAGAAAGAGTAATTGAACGGTTTGTCGGCATACAGGATAGGGAAGTTGTCTGCAGAAGGCTCCTGCCAGTAGTCTTTAGACATTGTAGACGGCAGATGACCGCTCGGGTTTACAGCACCGGAGATGACAGAGGCTACGGCGTTTCCGCCCTCCTGTCCGGGCAGCCAGCACAGCATGATTCCGTCTGCCTTCTTCTGCCACGACCACACGTCAATATAACCGCCGATGTTCAGTATGACATTGACCTTTTTGCCTTTTGCGTGAAATGCCCTGGAGACTTCATCAAGAAGTCTGTTCTCGTCCTTGGACAGCAGATAGTTGTAGTGATAGTTTCTGTCTTTGCCTTCTCCGAACACACGACCGAAAGTGATTATCGCGCAATCAGAAGTCTCTGCCGCCTTTTCTATCAGGTCCACGGGCGTCACCTCTATTGCCCTCTCCCTGTCTATCTGCCAGCCGTTATCTCCGTTTATGCGGTCGCATCTCATCTTCTCGTCAGCCATGTAGGCAGTATAGAATCCGTCCACTTCTTCGTCAAGAACATATCCCGCATTGGCAAGTCCTTCCTTCAGATCCACTGTGTATGGTCTGTGCACATCACCGGAACCGGTGCCGCCAGGAATGAAATCATAGGAAGTCACTCCGAACAAAGCGACCGTCCTGTCTTTTGCAATTGGAAATGCTTCGGCTTTATTCTTCAGCAGTACGATACCGTCCTCGGCAATCCTTCTGCTTGCCTGTGCTCCCGCTTCAAGATCAGGAGCTTCCGAAAACGGTATTCCTTTGAATCTGTTGGTCTTGAGGTTGAGCCTGAGAACCCTTTCTACTGACCTGTCAAGGTCTTCCATGCTAAGCGAACCATCCTTGACTGCCTTCAGAAGACTATAATATCTCTCGTCGCTTCCCGGCTGTATCAGGTCGTTGCCGGCATGAATCTGTGCTGCAATATTGTAACCTGCTCCCCAGTCGGACATCACCACTCCTTCAAAACCCCATTCATTCCTGAGGATCTCGGTGAGAAGACGGTAGCTTTCCGATGCATGTTCTCCATTAATATAATTATAGGAAGACATGATGGTCCATGGCTGCGCTTCCTTCACAGCGATCTCGAATCCTTTTAGATAGATTTCCCTCATGGCCCTTTCTGACACCTTGGAATTATTGGCAATGCGGTTGGTCTCCTGGTTGTTCACTGCAAAATGTTTCAGGGATGAGCCGACTCCTTCGCTTTCGATACCGTTTATCATTGCGGCTGCAATCTTTCCGCTCAGCAGAGGGTCCTCCGAGTAGTATTCGAAATTTCTGCCGCACAAAGGGTTGCGGTGGATGTTTATTCCCGGGGTCAGGAGCACATTGACTCCATATTCCTTAGCTTCCTTGCCCATTGCCGAGCCTGCCTTTTCCACAAGCTCCGTGTCCCATGTAGATGAGACAAGAGAACCGATAGGGAAGCCCGTGCAATAGAAAGTCCTGTCATCATTCGGACGCTTCGGCCGGATACGTACTCCTGCAGGGCCGTCTGCAAGCACGATGCCCGGTATGCCCAGACGCGGGACTTCGTTTATCACTCCGGCAGCTCCCGGTGCCTTGATCTTCCTGTAGGCGCCAGGTTTGAACATCTCGGCTCTTCCTCCGATGATGAGCTTGCATTTTTCCTCGACGGTGAGTGCGTCTATGATTTCGTGTACGTTGTTTTCGCTGAGCCTGAGACTTTCCGTGTCCTTTATCGGACTTGAAACTGACAGGATTGTAAAGATAAGGAGTCTGAACATCGTATAGTGGTTTGAGATAAGGATACAAATATATGGATAATTATTCTTAAAATGTTACTTTGAGCATATTTTTGTCGTTTTTGTGATTATTTATTTTTGTTTTTTCTGTTTTTGTTTTTATTTGTTTTCGGTTTTGTGGTTATTTATTTATTTTTCTTTGGATTTTTGTTTGTTTTTGTAAAACAATAACTATATTTGCGAAATGAATAATTGTGCTTATAAAAAATGAAATCTTATTAATAAATAAACTATACTGCTATGCTCAATGAATTGTATTATTCAACTCCTGTCTGTACGGTCGTAGGCGTGCGCAGTGAAGGCATTTTGTGTGAAAGTTTTTCTGAAATGAAATCGACTTCTGCTGAAAAATTTGAAGAATTAACAGAATTTGAATGGTAACCGTATGAAAACAAGAGAATTTTTCCTTGCACTCGCAGTCGTAGCGGCTGCCATTGCAACATCCTGCGTTAAAGAACAGATGGATCCTCAGGATAAACCTGGTGTACAGATCACAGGTCAGGTTTTCGAGGCAAATCATGAAGTTTTTACAAAGTCAACGCTTGTTGACCTTACACCTACATGGGTTGAGGGTGATAAGATTTATGTTTCGGGAGCAAATGGTGAGGCGACATGTACTTTTGCTGAAGGAAACAAGTTCCAGACTGATGAGAATGTAAATATTGATGGTCCGTATTATGCAATATATCCGGCTGCGGAAGGCCATAGCGTGGATAGTAAAGGAATCTTTACTGTAAACGTTCCAGCAGAGCAGGTTGTAAAGGTTGGCCAGAATGTGGCTGCCGGAGCACTTGCGGCAGTTGCTGCAAGCGAGACCACAGAGCTTCACTTCAAGAATGTGGTAGGTCTTGTAAAGATCAATATCAAGAGAAATGATATTACTAAGGTTGAGATTATGACTACTGCGTATGAGAATATCGCAGGTACATGTACGGTTGATCTAAATCCTGATAAGGAGAATGAAGGTGAAGCTCCTGCTATCAAGCTTGTTGCTGATCAGGCTAACAAGATTATCTTGACACATGAGTCGGGTGCTTTCCCTGCAGGCGAGTATTATGCTACTATTCATCCTCGTACAATCTCTGGAATCCTGGTGACTTTCACACGAATCAACGGTGAGGAAGAGGAGTCGGTTACTATAAAGAAGGCAGCTTCGACTCTTGTTGCAAGAAATGCCGGTGTCGATCTTGGTGGCTTTTTTGAGTATGAAATCAGCTCGGCTGAGGAGCTTCTTGCATGGAATAAGCAGGTTGTAAAATGGACAGCATGGGATGTTGTGACTCTTACTGCTGATATTGATTGTCAGGGAGTTATTAACTCTGATAATTGGACACCAAACCAGTTTGGAGGAGTTTTCAATGGAAATGGCAAGACTATCAATAATTTCGTGATCAAGAAGGCTGGTCAGGCAGGATTCTTCAAGAAGTTGCAGGATGCCACTGTCGAGAATCTTACTTTCGGCGAAGGCTGCTCAGTTACAGCATTAGCTGCTGAGGCAAGTGATATTTATGCTGGTAGCCTTGCAGGTGAGGTGCGTGGTGGTACAACTTTGAAAAATGTTGTCAATAAGGGAACAGTGAAGCTCGATGCTGATGCAACCGGTGGTACAAATGGAAACTATATCGGTGGTCTGTGTGGCTATTTTACATCTGATGGTGTTTCTTCGATAACCGGATGTAAGAATGAGGGAGATGTGACTGTGTCATCAACTCCATCGGTAAGCATTTACTGCGGTGGATTGGCAGGTATCCTTAATGCAAATACAGCTAAGTTTGACAATGCTGTCCTGACTGTAACAGGTTGTGAAAATTCGGCTGACGTAGTTTACAATGGAGTTAATACGGCGAAAAAGAATATTCATCTTGGAGGTCTGGTAGCTGCAGCTGTGAATGCAAAGGTAAGCCTATCTTCATGTACTAATCTTGGCTCTGTTCAGTGTGCTGCAACAACTGAGGCTGGCTCTGTGAATATAGGAGGAATTATCGCGACTGATAATGGATCTACTCTCGCAACTGTTGCAAATTGTGTGAACGGTTCAGCGACTGATCCAAATGCCGGTCTCCTTGTGAATTCAGCGCCAGCAACAGGTCAGTTGAATATGGGTGGATGCGTTGCATATCTGAACAAAGCTACTACGGTTAATGAACTCAAGAACTATGGTACAATCAAGAATACAGGTGCTGTGACTGGCTGGAATGTTCTTGGTGGAGTTGTTGGTTATATCAAGACTGAGAAATCTACTGTTTCGACTTGTGAAAACCACGGTCAGGTGCTTACCGAGACTGCAAAGGGACGAGTTTCCGCTGGAGGTATCGTAGGATTCATCGATGGATCAGATGCGACTGTAACAGCTTGTGACAATACTGCCGAGGTTAAGAACACTGCTGCAGCAAGCAGTGGCGTTTCACTCGGAGGTGTCGTAGGTAGAATTCAGGCTAAGGAAAACGGTGATAACACCATCAGCGATTGTGATAATACCGGTGCAGTGACTTTTGCAGCGACATCTGTGAAGGATCAGGCTATGATGAGCGCAGTCGGTGGTGTCATTGGCGTGCACGCTGGTCCTGTTTATGGTTCTGGTGACAACAGATACCATAAGTCTGCTAAGGTTACCATTTCCGGATGTAACAATACAGGTGCTGTGACAAAGAATGGCGCAGGAAGCTATAATTTTGCTGTCGGAGGTATTGCAGGTCTTCTTAACGGTGCCCTTGAGTCAGGCCAGTCTTATTCACTTGTTTCGAATATCACATCTTGTACTAACGGTGAGAACGGCAAGTCAACAGGAGCAGTCCTTAATGCTTCATCAGGAACAAATTATCCTGTATATGCCGGAGGAATCGTAGGTTGGCATCGTGCTGGTGGTATGGTTAATGGTTGTAAGAACTATGCAACTGTAACTAATACTTCGAACACCGATGGTAATGTAAATGTCGGTGGAATCACTGGTGCAGCCAATAATGGTTCTATGATAGACTGTGTTAACGGTGGTACTGTAAAGGATGATTCTAACTCGAACACTGGTTATGTTGGTGGAATTGCCGGATATGCTGATGTTCGTGAGATGTCTATGACTAACTGCGATAATACAGCTGTGGTTTCAGGTAAGTTCAATTCAGGCAACAAGACCGCTGTGCATGTTGGTGGAGTGGTGGCATATTCGACCAAGGCAGTGACCCTTGATGGTTGTGATAATTCCGGTGAGGTGACTTGTGTAAGAACGACAACGGCTTCTCATGTGTATATGGGAGGACTCATTGCCGATATGCCTAACGTTAAGGTAACACTGACAAATTGTAACGTTTCTGCTAAAGTCAATAATACTAATGCGAATGTAGAATCAAAGACAGGTCTTGGTGGTTTTGTAGGATTCTGCTATAGCAATGATATCCAGAACTGCCACCTTAAGGATGCGTCAATTACAAATGCGTCTGCTTCTAATGTTTATGCGGGTGGTTTTATTGGTCAGATCGAAGGAAAGGATCCGATCTCTACAAATATTGTAAACTGTTCGGCAAAGGTTTCAGTAACGCCAAACAACAGAGCCTTTGGTGGAGTGCTCGTTGGTCGTCTGACGTATACTCCAACTGCTACGAAGACTGTCAATATTAAGAATGTAGCTGTGGTTGGTGGTAGCTGTAATGGCGTTGAGTTGAAAGAAGACAACTATACCGGATATTGCTACGGTTCAAATACAGGAAACAATATCTACAAGCCACTTGACGGCGTATATTTCGGAGCATTCCAGAATAATTGAACTGAAGAAGGCCCGGAGCCTACGGGAAATCTTGTCGGTCGGGTAACTGATGCCCAGACCGGCAAGCCCATTCAGGGAGTCCCTGTGACTGATGGTTATTCGTATACAGTGACAAATGCTGACGGAAGATATTACCTGCAAGGCACGAGTCTCAGCAGAAGTGTATATCTCAGCGTTCCGGCAGAATATGAGATTCCTACTGATGCGAACTACCTCCCGGCCTATTACAAAAACGGAGATTTTAGTGACACCTCGCTGAGGTATGTCAATAACTTTCAGCTGACACGACGCTCTTCTGTAGATGATAAGTTTGTGCTCGCAGTGGGTGCGGATGTGCATATTTATGAAGATGCGGATCTTACGAAATTCAAGGACAGGAGCCTTCCAGACATGGTGAACACCTTGAATGACTATTGTGACTCGGAATATAAGGAGTGCATTGCTATTTTTGCTGGTGACCAGGTGTCAGACAATATGAATATGGTGGCTCCATTTAAGAGTGCACTTGCATCCAAGACAGTTGATGGAAGGAAGTTGGTTTTCTTTCATTGTATAGGCAATCATGACTTTGATGCTCAGTATCTTCTGGATAGTGGAGTTGAAAAGAATACGTATAACGCCTCCAGGACGTTTGTCGATAATTTCGGACCGACTGACTATTCTTTCAATGTAGGTAAGGCACATATTGTTGTGATGAACAATATGATAGTGACTGGAACTGGTACTACTATGGGAGGAACTGTTAACTGTGTAGAGCCCTCATATGGTTTTACTGACCAGCAGTTGAAATGGCTTCAGGATGACCTCGCTTTGGTGAAAAATCCGCAGGATAAGGTTGTGGTACTTTGCGTGCATGTTCCGATTCTCAATAAGACCAGCAAGAATTATCAGGCTGTGGCCCAGTTGCTTACTAAATTCAATGAAGGTCATATCGTGTCTGGACACACGCACCGCATCAATAATTATAAGCATGCCAAGTCGGCAGTGGGAGGAAGCAAGATATATGAGCATAACCTCCAGATGATGGGCGGTATGTGGTGGAAGACCAATCTTTCAGTGGATGGATCACCAGCAGGATTCGGACTTATGAAGTTCTCTGGAAAGCAGCTTTATGAGAGTGTGAACAAGACAACCGGAGCAGGACTTGACCATCAGATAAGGGTCTACAATGGTAGCGGTACTTATAATTCATTCACTGCCAATGCCGGAAGTTCTTCGCTGCATTACTCTGGTTCTTATAACTGGGGTGATGATCTCAAGGGTAAGTTCGTTGCGCGCGTCTGGAATGCTGATGCAGATAATTGGACTGTGGAGTTTGTTAAGGATGGTGTCTCTTATCCGATGACAAGGCTGACAGGGCAGCTGGATGAGTGTGCATTCGGTTACAGCTGGATGTTCCATGATTGCCCAGGCGGAGGCAGCAGTGTCTATAAGATTTATACTGATAGTTTTTGGGTGATTGATGCTCCTGGCGGAAATCCAGCAAAGGAGACCGGATGGAAGGTGGTGGCTACTCACAAACCATCTGCTTCGCGGACTATCGTTTATGAACGAAATGTTCTACAGACAGATTACTCAGGCTTTGCCTATGGGGCTAGTTACCCCACAAACAAGTAAATAACTAAAACTTATATATGCAAAATCGAATTTTTAGGTTGATTACACTGATGCTTGCACTTGTGCTGGCATCTGGTGTTATGTCTGCCCAGACCAGAAAGATCACTGGCCAGGTGGTGGATGAGATGGGTGTTCCTCTCATCGGATCGGTTGTCGCTTCGCAGGATGGAAAGAGCGGTGCAATGACTGATGATAAGGGAGAATTCTCTCTCAATGTACGTTCTAATGACCAGATTGTGTCGGTGTCGTTTCTCGGCTATCTGACTCAGAATGTCGACATCATCGGAAAGAACAATGTAAAGGTTCAGATGCTTCCTGATCCTAACAACTCCCTTAATGAGGTTGTTGTGATCGGTTATGGTGAAGTTAAGAAAGGTGACCTTACAGGTTCGGTGGGAAGTGTGAAGATGTCCGATCTCAAGGAGGCACCAGGTCTTTCTGTTGACCAGGCCCTTCAGGGAAGGATTGCCGGTGTGGATATCATGTCCACTACTGGTGAACCAGGTGCAGCTACTTCTATCCGTATCCGTGGAACACGTTCAATCACAGCTTCTAATGAACCTTTGATCGTCGTTGATGGAGTTGCAGGTGCCGTAACAGATCTGAACGACATCAATCCGGATGATATTGAAAGCATTTCAGTATTGAAGGATGCATCATCCACTGCTATCTATGGATCAAGAGGATCCAATGGTGTCATCATGGTTACGACAAAGGGTGGATTTACATCTAAACCTAATATTGCATTCAAGGCACAGTTCGGCGCGTCGAAGGTGGCCAGAAGTCTTGACTTGATGAACGCTGAGGAATTCATCAGATTCAGGAAGTCAATAAATTCTGTTACAGGACACCTAGCCAATACTTCTCTACCTTTGTATGACGAGAAACTTGATCCTGCAGCCTACGGAGCCGGTACAAACTGGCTTGACGAGATAACAAGAGTCGCAACTTATCAGAATTATAACTTCTCAATCAGCGGTAAGGAGAACAAGCTTCACTATTATTCGGCTCTAGGATACACTGATCAGCAGGGAGTTATCAAAGGTAGCGGTATGTCTCGCGTGACCACTCGTCTGAATCTTGCATATAAGATTTTCAAATGGATGACCATTTCGTATCGTGGCTCATATACTTATCAGCATCAGCTGCCTAACAGAGCTACAATCGGAGGAACTAACATCTACAACGGAGCAATCTATCTTTCTCCACTCATCTCTCCTGAGGATAATTTCAATCCTATATTCGAGAATGGTATGTATTTCAATAACCCAGCTAAGACTATTGAACTTACCGAGCATATTCAGGATCGTCATACCACCTTCAATACGGCTATCGTAGAGATCATGCCTATCCAGGGCATGGTGATTACAAGCCACAACACTTACATGAACTATGCGCGTAAGGACTACAGGTTTTATCCGAGCTACCTTCCTGCAAAAGTGGAGGGTGAGGGCGCAGAGGCGTATCGTTATGAGGGTGATGCATACAGGTTCTCGTCAGAAAATACGATTTCATACAAGAAGAAGTTCAGCAGAGGACATAACCTTGATGCCCTTCTCGGATTCACCTTGACTAATGAATCCACCAACCTTTTGTCTGCAAATGCAAAGGGACTTCTTGTAGACGGACTCAAGTGGAATAACCTGAACGGTATCGGTTCGAAAGAGAACTATACAGTAAGCTCTGCAAATACTGCGACAGTTCGCGAGTCCTTGCTTGCGAGAGCGAACTATAACTACAAGAGCAAGTATTACCTGACATTCACCGGACGTTATGATGCTTCATCGAACTTCGCAGATAACCATAAATGGGGATTCTTCCCGTCTGGAGCATTCAAGTGGAATATGAAGCAGGAGAGGTTCCTCCGCAGGGCAAAGGATATCGATGAACTTTCTCTCAGACTCAGCGCAGGACTTACAGGTAATGATGCCATCTCTACATATAGGTCTCTTGAGGCATATACAAGTTCTACCGGTGGCTATCTGTTTGGTGGCACCCAGATGACTTCGTATTATCTTAACCGTATTGCCAATCCTGACCTTACATGGGAAAAGACTTTCCTTGCAAATGCTGGAGTCGATCTCTCTGTGCTGAAAGGAAGGCTGAAGTTCACTCTCGAAGGATATACTTCATATACTAAGGACCTTCTGTTGAGTGTACAGATTCCGCAGACAACCGGATTCAACAACAGGTTCAGCAATCTTGGCAAGACCACAAACAATGGAGTGGAGCTCACTATTGATTCAAGGAACATCGACACAAAGGATTTCGCTTGGAATACGACATTCACCATCTCTCACAACCGTCAGATGGTAGAGGATATCGGACATGAGAATTATGTGACCACTTTGGAAAGCTGGGGTAACAGCAAGTACATGATGTATGGTTACAAGAAGGGCTATCCTCTTAACTCTTTGTGGGGCTTTGAGTATGCCGGTCCTTGGCAGAATGAGGAGCAGTTGCAGCAGTATTATGTAGAATCAAGCACATATGTTTCCTCTACTATGGCAGATAAGACCAATGCAAGTGCCGTGAGCTCATTGCTGGGACTTGCCAAGTATGTGGACCAGAATAATGACGGACAGCTTTCAGAGAAAGACCTCGTTTATCTCGGAAATTCCGACCCTGTTCTTTACGGAGGTCTTAACAATACCTTCCATTGGAAGAATCTTAAGTTCTCATTCTATTTCATCTACTCTCTTGGTGGCAAGATCTACAACTACTCTGAAATGTTCATGGGTGGAGGTATTGTCACCAACCAGTATCGCTATATGCTTGACGCATGGCATCCTGTACGTAACCCGGACAGCTGGCATCCAAGACCAGGCAAGGATTACAACCTTATGCCAAGTTCAAGACAGGTGCACGACGCATCATATCTGAGACTTAAGACAGTGAGCATCGCTTATACGCTTCCTTTCAGAAAAGGTAATCTGTTCAAGGATATGACGTTTACACTTACCGGAGATAACCTTGCTTTATTGACAAAGTATAACGGATTCGATCCGGATGTGTCTACAAGTGGAGAATCTACTCTCAGACGCGTGGATATGGGAGCATATCCTAAGGCAAGAATGGTTGTGCTGGGTGTTCAACTTCGTTATTAATGGAGGACAGGAATATGAAGAAGATATTGAAGAATGTGATGTTTGCTGCAGTCATGTCTTTTGCAGCTGCTTGTTCTCTTAAGGAGGAACCGACATCTTTTGTAAATAAGCATAATTTCTACCAGACTGTGGATCAGTGTCATGCTGTCCTGAATTCGTGCTATGCTCCGTTGAACAGTATATATATGGCAGATTTTATGATCGCTACTGAAGCTTGTACGGATTTGTGGTTCTCGAACTCGTCAGCAGGAGATGCTACTCTTGATGTGAATCCGGCAAAGCCACAGGTGGGATCTAAAGTCTGGGAGAACTGTTATAAGGGTATCATGTACTGCAATGAGGCGATAGCAAATATTGACAGATCTCCTCTCGAGATGTCTGTCAAGAGACCTCTTGCGGCTGAAGGACGTGTCATGAGGGCTATGTATTACTATCTCCTGACATCTATGTTCGGCGGCGTGCCATATTACACATGCATGGTGGACAGTTATCAGGTGCAGGATAGCATCCGTGTTCTGCCTCGTACGCCTGCTGATACGGTAAGAGCTAGACTTTATGCTGATCTTCGTGATAATGCCATCCCGTATTTCACTGAGGAAAATGGCTTGAAGGTACGTGGTGGAGATGCTGTGAACAACAGGAGCGGATATGCTCATGGTCTGATGCTTATGGCAAAGTTCGCCATGTGGAACGCATGTTCTCAGGAGTTGGATGCTCCAAAGGATGCTGCTTACTGTCAGAAATGGTTTGAGAATGCTCTTGTGCCGCTGAATGCTCTTGAGGAACTTTATGGAGAACTGAATGAGTCACGTTATCCTTTGAAGGAGACTCAATGGAGATATAAGAATACAGCGGAAAGCATCTTTGAGATTCAGCATGCATATTCTCGCGATGGCGTGAGGTATTATGGAAATGTAGCTGCAATCATGACTCCTAAATATGACAGGACAAAAGACCTTTTCGATGGAGTGAAATTCGAAGAATATGGCAATACACTTCCTGGATGGAACTCATTGAAGGGACATAATGCTTATGCTATGTTCCGTCCGGCTTCCGGCAAGAAGGAAGAAGAGGATCCAAGCAAGATCAATTCACTTTTTGCCCCTCTCCCTCTTACTTATGATAAGGAGAATGTTTTCCAGAACAGATATATGACAAAGCTTGATCTTGCGGCATGGGAGGCTAAGATCATCAGAGGAAAGGCTATTGACCGAAGGGTAGAGTACGTCATCGGACTTGGAAATTACGAGACTGGAGAAACATTTACTTCTACTCGCGAGTGGGGCGTAGGCTGGGCAGGTTCTAAATTCTGGTGCCCGGATATGGAAAATACCTATGATTCCAATAATTACAGGGTTTTCAGATATGCGGATGCAGTTCTTATGAAGGCAGAGGCATTGGCTAATCTGGGTGATTGGAAATGCAAGGATTATCTTCTGCAGGTACGTGATAGAGCTGGTGTGGCTTCATCCACTCCTGAATTTGCAGACTTTACATCGTTCCTTGCTTATATCCGTGATGAGCGTGCAAGGGAACTTGGTGGAGAGTTCATGAGGAAGTTTGATCTGGTGCGTTGGGGTATATGGTATGATGTGATTGAAGCGGTTCCTCACAGCAACTATGACAGAGCCTTGCCGTGTCACAGATATTATCCGATTCCGGATAAGCAGTGTGCGTTGTCAGGATATAATTTGACTAACCCTGAGTATGAGACTTCTGAAGTTAAATAATTGAATATGAAGAATATATATAGAATAGTTATCCTTCTTTTCGGCTGTGTTGCAGCACTTTCTGGATGCCAGAATAAATTTGAAGAAGAATATGATACCGTCAAGCTTGACTATAGCAAGATTGATGTGAAGGCAGAGGGAGGCAAGTTTACCTTTGTTGTATATTGTTCAGGAGAGTGGACCATTGCTCTTGACGGTGATGCCGAATGGATAGCTCTGGACAAGACTTCCGGTCGCGGTGTAACTTTGATAAATGTCGAGTTTGCCGAGAATACTGCCTCACAACGAGGAACCAATATGCTGGTGTCAGGAGCTGGTGATACCATGGTTATTCCTGTCAATCAGGTTGGTGCGTATACTTTGTATGAGATCGGCACTGTGGAGGAAATGCTGGCTTGGAACCAGAAGCCTGCAAGTTCTCTTCCGGACAAAGTAGTCTTGAAGAACAATATCTCTTTCTCTGGTCAGGATCTTTCAAACTGGAATATGAAGACCTTTACCGGAACGTTTGAGGGTAATGGATATACAATCGATGATTTCGTTCTTGAAAGGGATACTGAGGCCGCTTTCTTCTTAAGGGTTGAGTCCGGTACAGTCAAGGACCTGACTTTCGGACCAGGATGTTCGTTTACTGCAAAAGCGACTGATGCTCCGTCTTATGCTGCAAGTATCACAGCTTATGCAACAGGCGAGACTACATTCTCAAATATTGTCAACAGAGGTACGGTAAAGATCATCGAAGGCGTGCAGTCGAATAATGTAAACCGTACTGGAGGTATCTGTGGCTCTTTCTTGTCAACCGGCTCTATTGACGGATGTGTGAATTACGGCTCTGTAACTTCTGATGTCGCAGTTACAAACTGGACTGGTCTTGGAGGAATTGTGGGATATGTGGGCATGAATGGATATGTCAATCAGATTACTGTATGTGAGAATCATGGAGCGGTGACTAACATGAAGGTAGGTGGACGTGTTGCGATGGCTGGTATTGCGGGATTTATCCAGAACGCTAATACCACTGTGACAGGTTGTAAGAACCTCGGTGAAGTCAGGAATGCTGGAAATGCCAATACAGGTGTTACTGTGGCAGGAATTGTAGGTAGAATAGAGGCCTCAGCCAATGGTGACAATACAATCAGTCTCTGTGAAAACCGCGCTAATATCGCTTTTGCGGCGACAAATGCCAATGATGCGAAGTTGTTCAGCGGTGTAGCTGGAATTCTGGGTGGACATGCAGGATCGTTGAGCGGAACTGAATTCAAACCTGCAAAGATAACAGTCTCTGATTGTGATAATTATGGCACTGTGACTAAGACTGGAGCTGGTAATACAAATATGTATGTCGGTGGTATCGTTGCTTTTCTTAATGGTCAGAGTTCATCAGACAATCATGTTGCAGATGTTGTAAATTGCGACAATAAGGAGGGTGCCGATGTCCTTAATGGCTCGACTGGAGCAGGTGCGTGGGATACATATACAGGCGGTGTCATCGGTTATCAGCATGTAAACGGTAAGATTGAGGGATGTAATAACTATGCTTCGGTTAAGAGTACTGTATCTGCTAATAAGCAGAGCTCATTCATACATTACAGACTTGGAGGAATTGTCGGCAGCACAGATAACGGGCATATTAAAAATTGCGTCAATGAGGGTGATGTGATTGATGAGTCTGAGTCAAACGCCGGCTGTGTAGGTGGTGTTGTCGGTCTGGCAACTGCCAAGGCGATCCTGATCGAGGACTGTCAGAATAAGGGTAATGTGTCGGCTACATTCAATTCGACTACAAATTCATATCCGGTATGTATTGCTGGCATCGTAGGATATCCTGCAGTGGCAGCAACCATTAAGGGATGTGTCAATTCAGGTGATATCACAAGCAATAGGACCACTTCCGGAAACGGAATGTATATGGGTGGCTTGGTCGGTCAGATGCCTAAAAATATCAAGGTGACATTGACTGATTGTAATGTGTCGGGATTGATGACTAATAATACTGCAACAAATCCGAATAAGTCTGCTTTAGGCGGTCTGGTGGGTTTATGCTATGCAAACGAGGTTTCAGGATGCCATTCCACAATGTCGATGGTGAACACTTGCGGTGTCAATGAGTATGTAGGTGGTCTGATCGGTCAGGTTGAGGCAAATGTCGTTACCTCAATAAGTGACTGCTCTGCCGCTCTGAACTTGACTACAGTCGGCACTCAATATTGTGGTATGTTGTTTGGCCGTCTGACACATAAGGCTAATTCTACAACAACATTGTCTGGCTTGAAAGTCAGCGGTGTATATAACTCGACCGAACTTAATGCCGATAATTACGGTTCTTTTTGTTTTGGAACAGGTTCAGATTATAAGAAAACCGACAGCATTACTTTAGGAACACGATAATGAAAAATCATATGAAGCATATATTATCCATATGCCTCCTTGCTATGCTCGGCCCACTCTGCCTTGCCGGACCCATCAGCGATCTGGCGGGCAGGGCAGTTCCGGGACACAGGCCGATACTTTCGGGCGTGCCTCTGATGGAGGTGGTGGTGATCAGCGAGTGCGGCAATGAAAATGTTGCATTGAATCCCAACACCAGCTTCATGGACGTGGACATGGGCATGACCGGGAAGACTGCCTATGTTCAGGAAGCTGACGGCTCAAGGGGTATGCGTCTGATCTTTGACGTGCCGTCTTACAATGACCTGCAGAGGTATGATGTCATAATGCTTGATGTCAACGGAGGCAGGTTGAGGGTTAATGATAAGACCGGTTCTGTCACTGTCGCAGGACTTTCACCTCTGGCAGTCGTGTCCAGAAAAAGCGGCACAGCAGAGAATGTTCCGGTCAAGGATAAGCTCATCAGCGAGCTCACAGATGAGGATATCTTCACCATGGTGACTCTGAAGGATATGGAATTTGCCTTCAAGGACGGAGCGATTGTCAACATCAAGGAGAACTACGGTCAGTACGTCGAGAAATACCATAAGGATTATAAGAAAGAGGTGAATTTCCGTATGGATGGTGCCCGTGCCATGATGAAGGATGCTCACGGCAATGCCATCGGAATGGCTGTGAACACTCTCTGTGACTGGAGAAGGGACGGTGACGGCGTGCCTCAGGGATCCGGTCTGCTTACGGGAATACTCACAGACGAGCAGATGCGAAGATACGGAAGCAACACAGGACGTTACCTTATCCGTCCTCTTGGAAGAAGCGACATAAAGATTGATTCCAAGAAGAATAGTTCTGCATGGACAATGCTGACAGGCTGGATCCTCGACGGATTTGCAGGCAAGCAGCTGGATTATGAAAAGGCTGGTCCGAGCGAAAGCCCGCAGGTGGGTGACAGGCTCATGAGCGATACTGGTGCGAAGTCCTATCTTTGGACCGACAGCGGAGCCAAGACCTACACGACCAGCGACTGGAACAATCTGACTTCCGCAAGACAGGGAGCACAATGGCACGGTGCGATCATGTTTGACTGCATGGCTCGTGACTGGTATAAATGGGATAATATGGGTATGGCTGAGTCGACGAATTCCATATTCGTCGAGTTCTCTGCAGCCAAAGTGAAGCCCGGACAGCAGATGCAGCTTTGCTTCGAACTTGCGGCCGGAGATGTCAATATGACCAATTCCTGGGGATTCCCTGCACGGTGGATGGTCCAGTGCTCTGTTGACGGGGGTGAATTCGTGACTTTGAATGAGGCCTGCACGGGCGACGAGTCATTCTCTCTCCGACCTCTTCCTTGCTGGTCCAAGAAGGTCAATACAGGAAAATACAATAAGAATTTCCATACCCAGTATGACTTCTGCCTTGGCTCTCAGGGGCATGTGTTCAATCTCCCTGCTGAGGCTTCCGGAAAGGATAAGGTCGTTATCAGACTGACACCTGCAGGCATGATGAGCTTTGCTCTCCGCTCGAACCCTCATGAACCGGCCGAGGTGCCTGGACGCTATGACATAACCAGGACTTCCGAGGCTAAATCTCTTATTTCCATCGGTTCGATTTTTATCGAATATAAAAAATGATGTCAATGAAACGTAAACTTATAATGTCGCTGCTTGCGGCTTTATGCTTTTCCTGTGCCTCATACGGTTGGGCGTGGTCGCATAAGCTCATCGGCTATATGGCACAGCGCAACTGCACGGAAACGACCAAGGCCATGCTGGACAGATATCTTGATGTTCCGCTTTCGGAAATATCCCTTTGGATGGATGTCTACCGTGACTATGACTGGGGAGGGATGGATTGGAGCGAGGCTCCTGACTATGTTCGTGGCACTACCTATTGGCATATGTTCTCCGTCGACAAGAACGGAAAGGTCATGATGGAGTCCGGCAGAAAGGACCCCAATGGAAACGGGTTCCCATATCTGGAAGCGGCCATCGAGACATTGAAGAACTATAAGGAGCTTTCAGATTCAGCAGTTGTCATCAACCTGAAATATCTGGCCCATCTGATGGGAGACGGACATTGCCCTGCACATTATTATTACGAGAACATGCCGGCCGATTCCAAGGGGGAGGCTGGTCTTGATTCCCGCTGGGGCTTTGAAAACGGTTCGTACAACGGCAAGGCAGACTCATATCACGGACTGTTTGACCGTGCCGGCGAAAGGATACATCCGGAGTTCCAGATGAAGCTAAAGCCTTATACCGAGCACATTGATACCATGAGCGTGGCGTCGCGCAGAAAGGTGGTAGAGGGTTCGGTGAAGGACTGGATAGACGAGAGTGGCGCGAGGTGCTGGGAGATCTATCAGTGGGGATGGAAGCCCGGCAAGGCATATGATGACTCCTTCTATCGTGAGCATGGCGATTTCATAATCTATCAGATACAGATAAGTGCCTATCGTCTGGCTCATGTCCTGAATCTTATCTTTGATCCGGAGTATAAAGGCCTATGAGAAAAATGATATTCATACTTGCGCTTCTTGCTGTCGGGGTGGCGGCAGGAGCGCAGGAGGCTGATACTCTTGCCACCGGGCAAATGTCCTGCTTCAGAACGGTGCAAAGGGAAGTATAGACGTGGCAGATACCATTACAGATGCGTCTCTGCTGAACAATTATGTGATGTAAGGATCGTATATAAGACCCTTCACAGTGATTTTATGTTGACATATAAATTTTAAAGAGATATGAGAGTAGTGATGTTTTTATCCGCTTTGTTTCTGGCCGTGGGCCTCTCTGCCGAATCTTTTGAGGATCTGAAGGATAGAGTGGGCAGCCGTGAGAGCATTGTGCTTCCGCAGGGCACTGAGATAGAGGGAATAATTGTGAGTGATTACAGGTCTCATAATATGGAAACACCTGTCCAGGTGTCGTTCAAGGAAGTGGATCCGGGGATGAATTTCCGTACTGCATACATCCAGAGCCTTGACGGAAACAGCGGATTGAGGATTCAGTTCAACAGCGTGTATGACAACAGGTTTCCGCGTTTCAGCAAGGTCAGGATTGATCTTGGCGGGGCTGTCCTGACAAGAGAGGCCGATCCGGAAAGATATACCGTAAGCAATCTTGTGGGAGCTTTTGTCTCTGTGCTGGAGCAGAACGTACAGCCCGCTGCCAAGGTGCGTCATATCGCCGACCTTACTGATAATGACCTTTATACATTTGTGACATTGGCTGATGTGGAGTTCATGTCAAAGGAAGGATCGTATACCAATGTCCATGAAAAGAAGGTGGCAAGAACCTATATCAATTCCTTCAAGACACATCATGACGGTCCCATTGACGGATCGGGTCTTGTGTTGAAGGACAACCAGGGGGATGATATCTTCATGCCGGTCAATACGAGATGCACTTGGCG
>CAMFBM010000008.1 GCA_945948555.1 uncultured Bacteroidales bacterium
TGGGCGAAGTGGCGGACCTGCTGGGCTTCGACTATCCCAACCATTTCAGCCGCCTGTTCAAGAAGGTCACAGGAGTGACGCCGTCGGAATTTCTGAAATAACAGCCAAAATTCCGCGCAAACTCGGCAAAACTTGTTGGAAAAATTACGAATCAGGGACACTGGTACATAATGGCAGTTACGGAGTAGTTGTTTTATGTGCTAAAAAATGTATCTTTGTTGCCATAATATCTGCTAAAAAGTGTTGTGCCTTTACTGAAACAACTGCTAAAAAATGTAATTAGAGATATGGAAAGGATTGTATTCCAAAAACTTATAGAGTGGAAAAATAGTACAAACAGAAAACCACTAATTCTTAACGGTGCAAGACAGGTAGGCAAGACGTGGTTGCTGGAGCAATTAGGTAATCAGTATTTTGCCAAAGTTGCATATCTTGTCTGCAGAAAGAATCAGGCTTTGAAGGATGTGTTCTCTCAAGACTTCGATACGGGAAGAATACTTCGAGCACTCAGAGCGTTGTCTGGAGTTGATATTACCCCCGGAGATACTCTCATCGTTCTCGATGAGGTGCAAGACATTCCTGAAGCTATAGAATCTTTGAAATACTTTTGCGAGGATGCCCCCGAGTACCATATCGCTGTAGCCGGTTCTCTATTGGGGATTTCATTGCACAAGGATGTATCATACCCTGTAGGCAAGGTTGATGAGATCAATGTCTATCCTCTTAACTTCGCGGAGTTCCTTTTGGCAAAAGGTGAAGTGGAAGCATACAAGCTTCTAAAGGAGAAAGATTTCAGCACTACAAATCTGATTCATGAGAAATATGTTGATCTGCTCAGACAGTATTATTATGTTGGCGGAATGCCGGAGGCGGTAAAGGTATTCATTGAGACAGATGGTCTTCAGGCTGTGCGTAACGTGCAAAAGTCCATTCTTAATGGATATGAACGAGATTTCTCAAAGCATGCACCTAAAGACCAGGTTGCAAGAATTCGACTTGTATGGCAGACACTCCCATCGCAGTTATTCAAAGAGAACAAGAAGTTCATCTATGGTTCTCTTAAACCTGGAGCACGAGCAAAAGACTTTGAAATAGCTATACAGTGGCTTGTAGATGCGGGTCTTGTATACAAGGTTCCTCTTTGTAAAGAGGTCAAGCTCCCACTAAAAATATATGAAGACCCTTCTGCATTCAAGCTGTTTACATTGGATCTTGGATTACTGGGAGCTATGGTGGGCACCGAAGCAAAGCAGGTACTGATTAAGAATGACATCTTTAGTGAATATAAAGGTGGTATGACCGAGCAGTATGTGCTTGAAGAAATGAAGAGTAATGGTGAAGAGAACATCTTCTACCACAAGCCAGATGACGGCACACGTCTGGAAATTGACTTTATAATCCAGAGAGATGGCAAAATGCTGCCTATTGAAGTAAAAGCAGAAGGAAATGTCAGAGCAAACTCTCTGAGCAATCTTCTTAAGCAAACGCCAGAACTCCACGCTGTCAGATACTCTATGAAGCCGTATATTGAACAGAAACAAATGACCTGCTACCCTCTTTATGCTATTCAATAGAGGGGCAGTTCAGCAAAGAAAAATAGAAAAAGATTCACTATCTTTGCGGGCTAAACGACAACGATATGGCAGACAGCAATTTCATAGACTACGTAAAGATATACTGCAAATCCGGGAATGGAGGCGCAGGATCGATGCATTTGAGGAGGGAGAAGTATATTCCGAAGGGAGGACCTGACGGAGGAAACGGGGGACGGGGAGGACACATCATCCTCAAGGCCAATCACCAGTTCTGGACGCTCATCCATCTGAAATACCGCAAGCACATTATGGCGGAGGATGGCGGGGCCGGGAGCGGGCAGCTGATGAACGGAAAGAACGGAAGTGACATCATCCTTGATGTGCCGATGGGGACGGTGGCAAAGGATGCCGAAACGGGAGAGGTTCTTTTTGAACTTGTGGATGACGGTCAGGAGGAGATTTTGGTCAGGGGTGGCCGCGGAGGTATGGGCAACAACTTCTTCAAGTCGGCGACAAACCAGACTCCGAGATATGCCCAGCCGGGAGAGCCTTGCGAGGAAGGATGGTTCATTCTGGAATTGAAACTGCTTGCTGACGTGGGACTTGTGGGATTCCCGAATGCAGGGAAATCCACATTGCTTTCGACCGTTTCCGCTGCCAGACCGAAGATTGCGGACTACCCTTTCACAACGCTTGAGCCTAATCTCGGAATCGTCCGCTATTATGACGACCAGTCATTCGTGATGGCAGACATCCCGGGAATCATCGAGGGGGCACACGAAGGCAAGGGAATCGGAATCAGATTCCTCAGACACATCGAGCGCAACTCCATCCTGCTCTTTATGTTGCCTGCCGACACGGACGACATCAGGCAGGGCTACGAAATCCTGCTGAACGAACTGAGGGAATACAACCCCGAACTTCTTGTCAAGGAAAGAGTTCTGGCAATCACCAAATCGGATATGCTTGATGAGAAGATGATCTGCGAAATGACCGCCCAACTTCCCGAAGGTGTTCCACACGTGTTCATATCCTCATTCACCGGTCAGGGAATCAACGAGTTGAAGGATATGCTCTGGAAGGCTCTCCATTCAGAAGACTGAGCACGGCAAGCACGAAGCCATCACACAAAAAGTCCCGGAAGCAGAACGCCACCGGGACTTGAGTCAACGATAGTCCTCAGAGCACCGGAACCACATTCTCCATCCGGGTACCCCTGGAGCCCTTGACAAGAACAATCCTCCCCGAGACAGGATTTTCAGAAAGATATACGGCAAGGTCGGCCGAAGTAGCGAAACACTTCACAGGTCCTCCTGCCGCTTCTGTTTTGTCCGGAAAATCGGCCACAGCTTTCCCGAACTCACTCCCGACAAGGTAAATGCCTTCGCATCCAATCCGCAAAGCCCTGTCAATCACTGCTTTGTGTTCCGACAAAGAATCTTCTCCAAGCTCCAGCATATCCCCGAGCATCAGAATCTTGGGCTCGTCAGATTCAATCGCCGCAAAATTGCCCAGAGCTGCTGCCATACTCGTAGGGTTGGCATTGTAGGCATCCACAATCAGAGTATTCCTTTCCGTCCGCTTCATCTGAGAGCGGTTGTTTGACGGGACGTATGCCTCAATTGCCCTGACAGCATCCTCCAGACCCACCCCAAAATAGGTTCCAACAGCAAGAGCAGCCATCACATTGTCAGCATTGTAGGCCCCGACAAGATTGGTCCTGATTTCCAAAGCGACACCGTCCGCCACAGGCAATGAAATCGTCAGGAACGGTTTCTCCGGTGAAGCAGGCAGCACAGACGCACCGGAGTACTCCAGTCCGTAAGGCAGGACAAGTGAATATGGCCTCTCCGGGTCGCTCTGAAGACATCTTTCAGCAGCCATCCTGCAAAGATAAGGATTGTCCACATTGACAAAGACCTTGTCGGAAGTCCTGCGGAGGTAATCGTACAGTTCCCCCTTCGTCTTCATCACCCCCTCAAAGCTCCCGAAACCAAGCAGATGCGCCTTGCCCACATTGGTCACCAGACCGAAATTCGGCAGCGCAATGTCAACCAGTTCCTTAATGTCCCCCGGATGACTTGCCCCCATCTCAATCACCGCAATCTGGGTTTGGGCATTGATTTTCAACAAAGTAAGAGGCACTCCGATGTTGTTGTTCAGATTGCCTTCCGTAGCGGTCACATTGTATTTCACAGAAAGGACAGCCCTGATGAGTTCCTTTGTGGTGGTTTTCCCGTTCGTACCCGTCAAAGCAATGACAGTCAGAGGCTTTCCATCCACAAAAATCATTGAGCGATGCCACCTTGCCAGTTCCTGAAGTGTCCTGAGCGTGTCTCGAACAGCAATCAGCCGGCATTTTCCCCCGGCATTCACCAGAGTCTCATCCAGCCTTCTCTCAGCAAGATCCTCCGCCACCCGGGAACCGGCATTCACGACAGCGTAGGCCGCACCTGCCTCCAAAGCCTTCAGGGCATATTCATTCCCGTCGAAATTCTCCCCCTTCAGCGCAAAAAACAACTCTCCGCCCGTCAGAGTCCTCGTGTCCGTCGTCACACGGCCGCCACACTCCTTATATATATTATATATTTCGGAAATATTCATTATGATTGGATAATATTTAACGGTATATTCAACATTGTAAATATTTACTTGCGGCCGGTGCTGCCGAAACCTCCCTCTCCCCTCTCGGTCGAGTCAAGTTCCTGAACTTCAACCCACTGTGCGCGCTCGAACCTTGCGACAACCATCTGGGCGATTCTCTCACCGGGATTGATTACAAACGGTTCATTGGAGAGATTCACGAGGATTACCTTGATTTCGCCCCTGTAGTCAGCGTCGATGGTCCCCGGGGAATTGAGAACGGTAATCCCGTGCTTTGCAGCCAGACCGCTGCGCGGACGGACCTGAGCCTCAGTGCCTTCCGGGAGAGCTATGAAAAGTCCGGTCGGAACGAGAACCCGCTCAAGAGGCTTCAGTGTAACAGGTTCAGTGATGTTTGCTTTCAGGTCAAGACCGGCTGAGAGGGCCGTGGCATATTCAGGAAGCGGATATGCGGATTTGTTTACGATTTTTATTTCCATACGAGTAAGTTAATGAGGACGCAAATTTATCAAATAAATTTTGGCAATAAAAAAAATATACATACATTTGCATCCGCTTTCGGGGGATTAGCTCAGTTGGCTAGAGCACCTGCCTTGCAAGCAGGGGGTCGTCGGTTCGACTCCGACATTCTCCACAGATGGAGGCTGCCTTTAAAGGACAACCTCCTTTGTTTTTCTAAAGGAAACCACACAGGGTGTGTTTCTGACAAATCAACCGGGGCATTAGCTCATCTGGTAGAGCGCAACACTGGCAGTGTTGAGGTAAGCGGTTCGAGTCCGCTATGCTCCACATCATTTCCGGTTCCTTATTTTTCTTATCTTGGTAAAATCGACTGCAGTTCAGGCAGTTCAGGCAGTTTAGGAATATGAAAATCAAAATTTGGATTATATCGGCTATTCTTGCAGGGATATCCCTGACATTACAGGCGCAGCAATTTGAGAAGAAATTCATCAGGCATCGCGGATTGGAAAGGGAATACCAGCTGTATGTTCCGGACAGTCTCGCTGCGCAGAGGCCATTGGTCATCCTGCTTCACGGTTATGGCGGCAAGGCTGAGAACTATCGCCCTGAGATGGCTGCACTGGCACGCAAGCACGGTTTTGTGCTGTGTGTCCCGCAAGGTTGCAAAGCTCCACAAGGCAAGACCGGATGGAACGTTGGATACCCTGCGCAGGAAGGTATGACCACTGATGATGTGGATTTCGTCTGTGACCTTAAGAAGAGAATTGTGAAAGACTACAGACTGGACGGACGCAATTGCTTCCTATGCGGAATGAGCAACGGTGGTGAGATGTGCTATCTCACAGCTATGCTCAGACCGGAGGCATTTACTGCATACGGTTCGGTTGCGGGTCTCACGATGGAATGGTTTATCAGGAAATATTCTGTCCGTCGTGGCGTTCCGTTCATGGAAGTTCACGGCACGGAGGACAAGACTTCGAAATGGGAAGGTGATCCTGACAACAAAGGCGGCTGGGGCAGATACATTTCAGTCCCGATTGCCGTAGGAAACATTGTTGCAGCAGCCAGGTGTACTCACTGTGTGGACATAAATCTCCCGACAAGGCGCAACAGCGTAGTTCTGCACCGTTATCTCGGTGGATGCGAGGCCTGGAAAGATGGTCCACAGGTTGAAGTGAGACTTTACGAAGTCCGTGGCGGGAAACACAGCTGGGCCCTGAATGACATGGACACCTGCGACATCCTGTGGGAATTTTTCAGCCTTTACCTCAGGTAATAAGATGGAAATCAGCTGCAAATCTGTCCGTTACCGTCAATCAGATATTTATAGGTAGTCAACTCATTGAGGGCCATAGGACCTCGTGCGTGGAGCTTTTGAGTCAAGATGCCTTACTATCGATGCTAAAGCATCTCCAAACAAGGTGTTTCGCATGCGAAACTTCAGTTCATAATCACTTGACAACGCAGAGGCAGGAATCCAGGTCTGAAATGATGCTTTCCCTGTCCAGATTGCGGCCGATAAAGACAAGTTTCTGCATACGGTCACCGTATTCGGCATCCCAGTCACGCAGGACGGAAGGGTCTGCAGAGGAAATCTTCTCCAATTCATCTTCAGGAGCGGACGCGTACCACATCCCGGCCTCACGGAGCTGGAGCTGCCGTCCAGCCTGCTCGAAAAGGAAAGACATATCAGGATTGTCCGAAAACCAGCACAGTCCCTTGGTTCTGATGACATTCTTCGGCAGTCTCTTTGCGACAAACCAGTCAAACCTGTTCAGATCAAAAGGAGCACGACGGTAATACACGAATGTACCTATCCCGTATTCCTCCACTTCCCCACCCTCATGATGGTGATGATGGTGTTCCCCGTGGCCGTGATGGTGTTCTTCGTCCCCGTGGCCGTGCTCATGATGATGTTCATCGTGGTCGTGGTGTTCATGATGGTGTTCCTCTTCCGACACCTCAGCCTCAAGATGACGGATCCAGCCGGCATTCCCCTCAGTAAGTCTGTAATTGAACCTTCCGGTGTTCAGGATTCTGTCAAGATCGACATCGGCAAAATCACATTCGATGATTTCCGCCCCCGGATTCAATTCGGAGACAATTTTCCTCACTCTCGACAATTCCTCCGCGGACACCTCGGAAACCTTGTTCAGAAGCACAATGTCACAGAACTCAATCTGCTGAATCACAAGATTTTCAATATCATCCTCATCCACACTCTCCCATTTAAGGGTGTCACCGCACTCAAACTCGTCCCTCATTCTCAAGGCATCGACTACAGTGACAATGCAGTCGAGTTCGGGAATGCCGTCCTTTATGAACTGGATTCCCAGGGAAGGTATGTTCACAAGCGTCTGGGCAATCGGCTCAGGCTCACAGATTCCGCTTGCCTCGATTACAATGTAGTCGAACTTCCGCATTGCCATCAGGTCCTCGACCTGCTTTACAAGGTCAGCCTTCAGAGTACAGCAGATACATCCGTTCTGCAGCGCCACCAGACTGTCATCCTTCTGATCGACAACTCCGCCCTTCTGAATCAGGTCAGCATCAATATTGACTTCTCCTATATCATTGACTATCACTGCAAATCTGATTCCTCTGCGATTGGCAAGAATATGGTTCACGAGGGTGGTTTTTCCACTTCCGAGATAGCCGGTCAAAAGAAGCACCGGCATTGTCTTATCATTGATATCTGTCATTGTATTTTTGAATTAGAATACACAAAAAATGAGACGCGCCTCTCACGAGGGGCACCTCATACTAACCACATAATTAATAACACTAAAACTAATAACCAATAAGTTGAGGTGCCTAGCAGAATCGAACTGCTGTAGCAGGTTTTGCAGACCTGTGCCTAACCGCTCGGCCAAAGCACCTTGTTTTTCGGACTGCAAAGATACGTTTTTTTCTCTTTACAGCAAAAAATATTTGTTAAATATTTGTTACAACAATCATTCCACATAAAGCAGAAGACCTTTAAGATACTCTCCTTCAGGATGATAGATATTTACCGAATGATCCGCCGGCTGATTGAACCGGTCAAGAATCCTCACACTCCTGCGGCACTGTGCGGCAGCAGAAAAAACGGCAAGCGCAAATGCTTCCTTGTCAACGACCTGTGAGCAGCTGAAGGTGAAAATCAATCCTCCCGGAGCCACCTTCGAGATTGCCGCTGCATTAAGGCGCTGATAGGCCCTCAGGGCATTGTTCAAGACTCCCCTGTGCTTTGCGAATGCAGGCGGGTCCACAATCATCAGATCATATTTTCCTTCAGGGACCGTCTTAAGCCAGTCAATTGCATCGGCACAGATTGAGGTGTGGCGTCCATCATCAAAACCGTTCAGAGCCACGTTGCGGTCAACCATTTCCATAGCTTTGGCGGAGCAGTCCACTGAGTCCACCCTGGCGGCTCCCCCGGCAAGTGCATATACCGAAAATCCTCCCGTGTAACAGAACAGATTCAGGACATTGCGTCCTTTGGAATATCTTCCCACGGCAGCCCTGTTTTCCCTCTGGTCAAGGAAAAAACCGGTCTTCTGTCCCTTTTCCCAATTCACGATGAAGCGGTGTCCGTTCTCCCTGACGACAAGGGAATCCTCATTGAAGTCCTCACGACGGTAAATATATCCGTCAACAAGCTCAAGACCTGCCTTGAAAGGGGCTGTACCGGAACTCTTGTCATAGACTGCCTTCAGACTGTCGCCGTAGACCTCCCTCAATGCAGCGCAAATCTGTTTGCGTGAGCGGAACATACCGGCCGAATGAGCCTGCATTACGCAGACACCGTCATAATAGTCAATCACAAGACCGGGCAGATTGTCGCCTTCACCGTGTACAAGACGGTAGCAATTCGTTGGGCGATTGCCTTCAAACGGAATCCCCTCAATGGAACCATCATCAGGACAACAGGCAAGTCCAGCAGCAATCCTGACATTCAGAGCCCTTCCAAGCATTACCGTCCAAAACTCAGGACGGGTCACATCTTCGTCGAAACTCAGGACACGCACCGCAATCGAACCTATCTGCCAATGCCCGCAGGCAAGCGGAGTCCCGTCAATGGCATATACACCAACCACATCACCCTCCGCAGGATTCCCTTCAATCCTTGATATCGCCCCTGAAAAGACCCAGGGGTGGAAACGCTTCAGGGATTCCTCCCTGCCTTTCTTCAAAAAAACCTTTACCATTCTGCGAAACTGGAAATCAAAAATCACTCCTGCCCGTTTGCGTCCTGCAACGGACATTTTTCACTGGCGAGCAGTTTCATATACATCTGACGGCACACCCACGCATCGGTAGCCGCGTAAAGCACCTGAGCCTCGGACAACCGGTCGGCCTCCCAGTTGGAAAGCTGCTGAACCTTGGAAATCCGGAAACCCAGGATTATTGCCGACATCTTCTTGACGCTTTTGTCCCTTATGCCGTAATCTCCGACAATCCTCTGCAAATCAACAAAGGAAGCAGGTTCGAAATGACGGTATTTCTGAAGTCCCCTAATGTCGTCGTGCACTGCGGCCCCCACCTTGACAATCTTCGGGTTCGCCAGGATGGAACACAACTTTTTGTGCATCCCGAGCGACTTGATCCTGAAAAGATAGGCCCTGGCCGCTCCTGAAAGCTGCAGCAGGGCGACACCGTAACGGGGCTGCGAGGATGAGAAGCAAGGTCTGGTCTCAGTGTCGAATCCAAGCACCTTCCTGGAGGACAGGTACCTGACCGCCTTGTCAAAGTCCTCCCCCTCGGAATCAATGACCTGAATCCGTCCCTTGAAGGCCGCAATCTCCATTGCCTCAAGTTCCTCTTTTGCTATTGTCTCAACGAACATAACCGCCTGTCATTTCTACATATTTGAATGGGACCTCAACTTCTTCCGATGCGACAAGGGTATATTCAACCTTTTCGGGATATGCAATCCTGTGGGTGAACAAGTCCTTGTCCCTCATCAGCCTGTAGCAAGCCTCCGCTATCGCGGTCATAGCATCGACCACGACAAACCCGTCCGAAAGATACCTGCGGTAGGAGGCATATTCCGCATCAGTCATTATCGTGGCAACTGCATCCTTGTAAGCGGATGCCCCGTAGGACATCTGCAAAGGGTCAATCAGAAGGACGGACAACGGGGAAGCCGTTCCGGAAAGCGCATACATTTCCAGAAAAGAAATAATGTCCGACAACGCGTCCCCGCGTGATTCAGGGCTGAATCCGACATACTCCGCCACAGGTTGCCCCAGACGGATGGAAGAGCGGTGAAATGCATCGGCGTAAACTCCGGATGCAAGCACGTCGCTGTCCGCCCATAGTCCTGCAGTACATCCGTCCCTGCTCAGGCTCAAAGCCTTGTCAACAAGGGAGTTTACCGGGGTTATGACGGGGAGGGTCTTTCCCATGGCCGAGAACAGGGTGTCCACGTCAGATTCGGCGAGCGAGGCAAACGAGGATGACAGGATGAAAATCTTTGACGGAATCTTTGCAGCCGACGGGGAACTGCTGAAGACTGTCTGGTAACTGCCGGAAGACACTGCCGCCACTGCACCATTGACCACAAATTCCCTGAGTTCCTTCTCCTTTCCCGAGGTGAAGAAATCACAGTACTGACCGTTAAGCACATCCATATAAACGGCAAAAGTCTCTCCCGCAAAATCCGGCAGCCAGTCGGATTGAATCTTTCCGTCCACATTGTCAAATATGTCACACTCCACAAGGAAGTCAGTGAGCATCAATGTCTTCTCGGAAGGACCAAAAACCGCTACAGTGCCACTTCTGTCGTTCTGATAGGCATCCAGGATGGAATATTCCACACACGAAGTGTCCGATATTATCCTCCCGACAGCGGGCAAAACATCAATGCCAGCGGTCCTGACTCGCCCGCAAGAGGCTGCCAAGACCGTCGACACCAAAAGTATGAAAATTTCTTTTCTGTTCACTATCAATACTTTACATATTCAGTTCAGCAAAGGCGAAGCCTCTACATAAACAGAAGTTCCCTATATTTCGGAAGCGGCCACATCTCATCATCCACAATCATCTCAAGATGATCGGCACTGTAGCGAACCTTGTCCATATAGGCCTTGACCTCCTTGGAATACACCTTCGCCCTCTGGGCGATGTCGGCGATCCTGTTTGCCCTCTTGCGGGACTCCACAAGTTCCTCAACATCGCGGGATATGTCATTTATGTAAGACGATATCTTCTTGAGGGTGGCGAACTCTGAAGAGCAGAGGGTCTTGTACTCGTCTCCGAAGATTTCCTTGACTCCCCTCACATTCTCGATGAGGAGGTTCTGGTACTTCACGGCAGCAGGAATCACGTGGTTCAGGCAGATGTCACCGATGACCCTGGCCTCAATCTGAAGTTTCTTGACGTAGGTCTCGTTGAGCACCTCGAAACGGGCCTCAACCTCATCAGGAGTCAGCACGCCAAGGCCGGCAAAGAGGTCGACAGTCTCTTTCTCGTGGTAAACCTCGTATGCCTCAGGCACATTGCGGACGGCACGCAGACCCCTTCTTCCGGCTTCCTCCTCCCACTCCTTGCTATAACCGTTGCCTTCGAACATAATGTCGCGGGACTCAAGGGTGAATTTGCGGATGACATTCATCACGGCCTGCGACTTCTCCTCGCCCTTTGCCATCAGTTCATCCACCTCAGCACGGAAACGCTTAAGACTCTGTGCAACGGCACTGTTCAGGATATATATTGCGGAAGCCACGTTGATTGAGGAACCGACTGCACGGAATTCGAAACGGTTTCCTGTGAATGCGAAAGGAGACGTCCTGTTGCGGTCCGTGTTGTCCGGGAAGATTTCCGGAATCGAATTGACAATCTTGATAGACTCCGAACCAGCCTCGGCTTCAGGGAGATCCTGCATATTCTCAATAGCCTTGAAAATCTCGGCAAGGGTAGATCCGGAGAATACAGACATTACTGCAGGAGGTGCCTCATTCCCGCCCAGACGGTAGGAGTTGCTCAGAGTCGAAACACCTGTCATCAGAAGGTAATGATGTCTGTAAACGGCATTCACGACAGCCGAGAAGAAAGAGAGGAACTGGAGGTTCTTCGTCGGGGTCTTGCCCGGTGAAAGGAGGTTCACGCCTGTGTCGGTGCACATTGACCAGTTGCAGTGTTTGCCGGAACCGTTCACTCCGTCAAAAGGTTTCTCGTGGAAAATCACCTTCAGGTGATGTTTTTCCGAAACCTTCTGCATCAGAATCATCAACATCATATTCTGGTCAATTGCCTTTGTCGCCTCACAGAAGACAGGGGCACACTCGAACTGGTTTGGCGCAACCTCGTTGTGGCGGGTCTGCAGGAGAATGCCGAGTTTGTAGGCCTCAGTCTCAAAATCCTTCATAAACGCGCTGACGCGGGACGGGATTGCTCCGAAATAATGGTCCTCCAGCTGCTGGTCCTTTGCAGAAGTGTGTCCGATGACCGTCCTGTTGCAGAGTACGAGGTCCGGACGGGCATTGTAGAGGGACTCGTCAACGAGGAAATACTCCTGCTCGATTCCAAGGTTCACCTGCACCGACTTCACGCTTCTGTCAAAAAGACTTGCCACTGAGGCGGCAGCCTGGCTCAAAGCCTGCATTGACTTCAGGTTCGGAACCTTTGTGTCAAGAGCCTCACCGGTGTAGGAGACGAAGACTGACGGAATGCAAAGGGTTCCGTCGAGGATGAAGACAGGAGAAGAAGGGTCCCATGCGGAATAGCCCCTTGCCTCGAATGTGTTGCGGAGACCTCCGTTGGGGAAACTGGAAGCATCCGGCTCCTGCTGGACAAGAGCGCTGCCGCTGAACTTTTCGAATGCCTGTCCGTCCTTGAAGGTAATGAAAGCCTCGTGTTTCTCTGCAGTGGAGTCGGTCAGAGGCTGGAACAGGTGGGTGTAGTGGGTGGCTCCCATCTCAATTGCCCAGGCCTTCATACCCGAAGCAATCTCGTTAGCCACTCCCCTGTCCAGTTTTGCACCGAATCTTACAGCAGACAACACTGCTTCATAAGCCTGTGAGGACATATATCCCTTCATCTTATCGATGTCGAGGACATTCTGTCCGAAGTACCTGGAAACTGGTTTCTCTTCCACATAGAAGCGCTCGGTCTTGTGAGTTGCTGCCTCATCCAAGGCCCTTTGTCTGAATGTTGCCATAAAACGATTTGGTTAATTTGTTAAGAACGCCCGCAAAGGTAAAAAAATTATAGTATCTTTGCACCGCACTTTTAAAAATATTATCAACACTGATATGTTACAAATTTCAAACAAGGCACAGCAGATGCCGGCATCTGCAATCAGAAAACTCGTTCCGCTTTCAGACGCCGCAAAAAAACAGGGAATCAAAGTCTATCATCTGAACATCGGTCAGCCGGACATAAAATCCCCGGACTGCGCCCTGGATGCGATCAGAAATTTCGGTTTGAAAAATGTATCATATTCAAACTCCGCAGGCCTGATTGAACTCAGGGAAGGACTTGTCAACAAGTACTACAGAAAAATCGGCATTGACATCGAGGTTTCCGACCTCCTTGTGACAGTTGCCGGAAGCGAGAGCGTGAACCTTGCCCTTGAGATTACCTGTAACCCAGGTGATGAAGTCATCGTGCTGGAACCTTTCTACACGAACTACAACACCTTCGCTTTTATGAACGGAATCACCCTGAAGGCCATTCCAACCGACATCCGCAAGGGCTTCCAGGTGCCTCCGGTTGAGGAATTCGAGAAAGCGATTACCCCGAAGACCAAGGCAATCCTGGTCTGCAATCCCGGCAACCCGTGCGGAACACTCTACTCGAAGGAGAATATGCTTGCGCTCGGAGACATCGCCCGCAAGCACAACCTTTTCCTGATTTCCGACGAGGTTTACCGCGAGTTCTGCTACACCGACGAGCAGCATTTCAGTGCGATGAACATTCCTGACCTTGAGCAGAACGTAATCCTTGTCGATTCAGTCTCAAAAAGATACAATCTCTGCGGAGCTCGCATCGGCTGCATAGTGTCACACAACAGGGAAGTGATGGCGGCAGCCCTCAAGTTCGCCCAGGCACGTCTTTGCCCACCTGTCATCGGACAGATTGCCGCAATCGGCGCGCTGGACACTCCGAATGAGTATTTCGAGGCCGTGCGCCAGGAGTACATCAACAGGAGGGACTTCATGATCAACCGCCTCAACAGCATCGAGGGCGTGTTCACTCCGCTGCCTATGGGAGCGTTCTACACCATTGCGGAGCTTCCGGTTGACAACACAGAGAAATTTGCAAGATGGATGCTTGAGGAGTTCCGCGTGAACAATGAGACCACTATGATCACCCCTGCGGCATCATTCTACAAGACTCCGGGCAAGGGACTCAACCACGCCCGTCTGTCTTACGTGCTGGAGGTGCCGGAGATGGTGAAAGCCCTTGACATTCTTGAGGCCGGGCTTAAGGCCTATCCCGGCAGGACACTATAAATCTTCTCGATCAGAAGGGTCCTGACAAACTCCTCCTCCATAAAATGAGTGCCGTCATACATCTGATATGACGGCATTTTTTCATCCGTCCCGCCAAAGTACTTCCGCCAGGTTCTCACGCTGACAATCCCGCTCCTGCGATAGTGGTCCCGTGTCCCGAAAAAGGCGAAGAAATAGTCCCTGCTTCCGGACCTTATGGAATTGGAAAGAGCCAACTTTCTGTGCAAACGATACTTACGCAGCACTGAAAACGAAAAATGCAGTGGTTGCCTGTCCCCCGGCTTCGGTCTGTAAATCCAATCCAGAAAAGCGGTCATCCCCGGAACTAGCGCCAGGAAAGCAAGATATCCGAGGTAAAGCGGCGCATTCAGAGACGGTGAGACAAGAATGTGCGGCAGTCCCTTGATGCGGATTGCCTGCAATGCCCCGAGGGATTCCCCGACAATCAGCGCGGGACGAAGTTCCCGGACCCATTCATCTATCTGAGCGGCGGCAATCTCAGGATCGAAACTATAGGTCCGCACCACAACCTCGATGTGTGCGGCAGGGGCATCCGGGTGCGAGTTGATATGTTCCTTCAGAATCGAGGGAATACGGCTGTCTCCGCCTCCTCCCATTCCGTGAATATACAATATATATATAATGTCCTTCATTTTTCGGTATATTGACTATTTTCGGTATATAGACTCCTGTTTCAGGTCGCGAATTTACAAATATTTGCTAACTTTGCACAATTTGTATATCTTCATATACAATAATGAATATAAAATATAACATATATTATGATTAAAAGATTTCTAGCATCCGTTCTCGCCGCAGGCGCAATCACCTGCGCTATGAGCGCACAGACCGTGTCTGTTCAGACACAACCAAAAGAGAGTGAATATCAATTCACTACAGTCAAGGAAGCACCGATTACAAGCCTCAAGAACCAGTACCGATCAGGTACCTGCTGGTGCTTCTCGCAGATCTCTTTCCTCGAATCCGAAATCATCAGGACCAAAGGGCTTAAGGACATCGACCTTTCCGAGATGTTCGTAGTCGGAAAATCCTACCACGACAGGGCTGTGAAATATGTCAGGGTGGACGGTGCCCTCGGATTCAGCGCAGGAAGCTCATTCGGGGATGTAATGCACGTGATTGAAGACTATGGAATCGTGCCTCAGGAGGCTATGCCGGGACTTAATTACGGGACTGACAAGCCTGAGCACTCCGAAATGGACGAAATCCTCAAGGCATACGTGGATGCAGTCAAGAAGAATCCTAACAGGAAACTTACTCCGGCTTGGATCAAGGGTTTTGACGGGGTTGTCGCAGCCTACCTCGGAGAATATCCGGCAGAATTCACCTACAATGGTGCGACATACACTCCACAGTCATTCCGCGACTGGCTCGGGATTGACACGAAGGACTATGTAAACCTCACTTCATTCACCCATCATCCTTTCTACGAGCCATTTGCGATCGAGGTATGCGACAACTGGAGATGGGACACCGCCTGGAATCTTCCGATTGACGAGCTGATGGAGGTGATGTACAACGCCATTGAAAAGGGTTACACCATTGCCTGGGGCAGCGACGTGAGTGAAAAAGGATTCACAAGGACAGGAATCGCAACCGTGCCTGACATCGACATCAAACCGTCTGCCGGATCAGATCAGGAGAAATGGGTCGGCAAAGATGAGAAGACCGCTTCCCAGGCCGATGAGACCAAAGCTCCGGAGAAGGTCATCACCCAGGAAATGCGTCAGGAGGCTTTTGACAACAAACAGACCACCGATGATCACGGAATGCACATCTTCGGCCTTGCAAAGGACCAGAGGGGAAACAATTTCTTCATGGTGAAGAACTCCTGGGGAGAGGCCGGGGACTACAAAGGCATCTGGTATGCATCAGACGCATTCGTAAGATACAAGACCCTCAACATCGTCGTCCACAAGGATGCCCTTCCGAAAGACATCAAAAAGAAACTCGGGCTTAAATAACACCCGGAAAGACATCTGCTTAACTCATATACTATGAGAATAGCGAAATACATTCCGAACACGGTCACATCACTGAATCTGCTCAGCGGAATCATTGGTGTGACCTACGCATTTGAAGGCAGGCCGGACATCGCTTTTTTTCTGATGATTGCGGCCAGCCTCTTTGATTTCTGCGACGGACTTCTGGCAAGGATTCTGAACGCAAAATCCGAAATCGGGAAGGAACTGGACTCGCTTTCTGACATGGTCAGTTTCGGAGTTCTTCCGTCATTTCTGCTCAACAGAATGGCAGTGAGCCATCTTGGAACGGGAAACCTGCCGGATACCATCCTGTGCGCGACTCCGTTCCTGATTGCTGTTTTCTCAGCACTGAGGCTGGCAAAGTTCAACACCGATGAAAGGCAGACTGAGAATTTCATCGGACTTGCAACTCCTGCCTGTGCCCTGCTCTGCGGTGCGCTTGCACATTATGTTTATACTACTCCTGACAGTTTCCTTGTCGGATGGGCACAGTCCAGGTACGCCATACCTGTGTTCTCGGTCATCCTCTCGGCACTTCTTGTTTGCGAGATGCCGATGTTCTCACTGAAGTTCAAGAAGGGGCAGAACAAGAACAGCATAACAAACAAATTGAGAATCTGCTTCCTGACACTGTGCGCTGCATCAGCCCTGCTGACCTTCCTTGTAGGGCAGAAATTCTCCCTGATTTTCATCCTCTCAGTACTGATTTACGTCATAATCAACGTAATCAACCTGATTGCCACGCCAAGGAAATAAAATGGCCAGTGCCGCTATCTTTCCTGCTCCAGGCTTTCCAGACAAGGCACAAACAGGTTGTGGAATAATCAACGCACATAGCCCGGGACGGACAGGTCACGGGACTGGACTACATAACAGGATGATTGACTGCAATCCTGACTGCGGGCACGATCAATGAGGGTTGCGATGTCGCCACTCCTACCGCAGTCGATGACAAGACCGACTTTCAGGCTGTCAAAGGCTGTGAGCATAGCATAGTCACCGTTGCTGTCACCTGCCACAAGGGACGGTTGTCTGCCGCAATGTAGAGGAGCGATCAATTTTTCGATGCAGGCTGTCTTGCCCTCAAGGAAGGTCTGGTCATAATCCCGGGCAAAGGCACTTCCGATTTCGCTCTCCAGCCTGATGCCGAAGACATTTTCCGGAGAACATCCCAGATCGAACTGCGGGTCACAAGCCATCGCCTCAACGACCGCTTCCAGGGAGGCAGAGCAGATATAGACATCGAATCCATTGTCAGACAATGCCTTGTAGAGATTCACGCTCTCCGTTGGAAGCACAAGACCTTTCATTATGTCCGAAGAGACCTCCCCGTCAGGACTTTCCCAATGCTCCGTCCAGATTCTGCCACAGGATGTCCAGTAGGTCACAGACTCCTTTGTGAGCTGCCGAAGGGAATCATAGGACATACCGCTGAAAAGGGCAGGCATCCAGAGACACCAGGTTCCATAGTCACAGGTGTATTCCACTCCGTCATTCAGGGCCATCAGGCGAGCCCTGAAATCGAGATATTCCTCTGAATTGTGAATCTCCTCAAGTGATGCTCCTGCAGCTTTCTTCCCGTACAGGACCCTGTAATCCTCCGCAAGGCTCTCCCCCATCTGTCTTGCCGTCAGTCCCACACCTGTCAGGACAGTGTCAAGGTCAGGAAGCCAGGCGGTAAAGACGGAGAAAGCATCTTCGGGACCGAAGGCATATCTCAGATTCTCAATCTGGTAGATCATCAGAGTGAGGGAGATGTCGTTCATCACCGTGGTGTTGTCAAAATCAAAGACTGCGTACGGACGGCACAAGGTGTTATAACTTTCTGATTTAACACCTTGAGTTTCAATGAGATTACACAGGGCATCATAGACCCTGTCATTCCAGTTGTCCCTCGGCAGCACAGGAGCACCTGCGCAGGAGATGAGCAGAAGACACAGGAGAAACGGGAAGAGATTCTTTTCCATTTTCGGGGATTGTGAAGATTCAAAAAGGTTGGCTCCGGGTGGGACCAACCTTTATTATTACTTATTGCACAAACTATTGATTACTGGATTTTGACGCAGCGGACTGAGCAGCCCTCTCCAGGATTGAAACGGCCTTTATAAGTCGAGAAGTTTGCTGTCTCTCCGTTAGCGCCCTCCGTAATTGTGCCAACCGGCCAATCCTGGAAGTTGAAGACGAAATAAAGGGCTGTTGACGTATAATTAGGTTTGTAAATTACAGAGGTGTGAGCAGTCCAATAAGAGCCCTTCCCACCGACTTTGCCACTTAATTCACCATCCGAACTTGAGCGGGAACCGGCAGCCGGATAATAGGCGATCTCGGAACCCGTGAGAGGATGGGTTATTGCTGCGGTAATCCTTGTCAACTTTGTTATCTTGAAGCCCGCTGTATTCCAAAATCCCTGTTCGCCTCCATTCGGAACCTTCCAACCTGCCGGACAAGGGTCATATATTGTTTTCTCAGATCCCCATCGTTCTCTACCGATCATCGCTTCTGTTGAGCCGTCTGCTGCGGCTGGATTATATAGCCAATCATTATTTCCAGTCCTTTTTCCCGAATTTTCATCATAGAAATTTGAGATTACAAGGAACGTCATCGGATGTGCCACAGCCCAGTCAATCGTTCCTCTTTCCAAAGTTGAATACACCGCACCCGGCCAGCTAACTGATGATTCCACTGCCATTCCCTGCTGAGCGCCCGAATAACCGAGGAACGGATCCTTGCGGCCCCACTGGTAAAGCAGTCCGCAGTCGCCATCTCCCCTGTCTGAAGTCGCTCCGAGGTTGCGGTCCATCATTATTCCTGCATTATTAGGATAGACCTGCTCCTTGAACTCACCAGGGAGCCAGATATGCCAGGACCAGAGGATGTTGCCACCAGCATCCTTCACTGCGAGGGCGGCATTTCCTGTCTTGTATGAGGAAGGAAGTTCAAACCCTACATAACCGTCCTTATAGCAAAAGCCTTTGATGATGTTGCATTTGTCAGTTTTCATATAATTACCGGCAGATTCCCACAGAATTGTTGCAGAAGCAACTCCGGAAAGCTGCTGGCTTTTGTCGTTACCCTTTACTGCAGCAAATTTGAAGACCTTCTTGTCCTTGCAATCCTCAGAAGTAATGACGTAACAGTTGGAACTCTCACTTCCGGACAAATCAATTGCTGATGAAAGATCCAGATCAGACGGCTTTTCATACGGATTGTCTTCCAGTGTCTTGAATGATTTCTCATCCTCTGTGTAGTAGTAGGTGCCGTCAATCTTGATATATGAAGAATAATAATAAGTCGTACCTTTGGTCAACTCACTGACAGGAATGCTGAAGACTCCTGTGCTCTGGTCGATTTTTTCTGCTGACACACCTTTCTTGATTACCGGCCTTGGCCCTTCCGTTTCTTTGGAGTAGTCCTTTGCCTCAGTGTATGAAACTCCTATTTCACCACCTTCTTCCAAATCAACAAGTACCTCCCGGTCCAGAAGGATTCCGTTGAAAATGGCTGTATTCATATCTATACCGGAAACCTCCATTGACAATACCTTGGAATAATCAGTATTTCCGGTGTCAGTTCCACCAGGATTGTCGTTGCCATTGTCCGGAACCGGAGTCTTTTTGCAACCGGCAACCGCAAGTCCGAAAACGAGCAAAACTGCCAATGCAGTCCTGCTGAAGAAAGAATTTAGAATTTTCATATAATGCTTCTATTTGTTCAGAATGCAAAAATATAATAAATCTCGGATATACAAGCATCCTGCGACACAAAATCAAAAAAAATGGGTTAATTTTGCCTCCTGGAATACAACTGTTATGGCAGATAATTACATAGAAAACAAATTTGAAAAGATGAAAGAGCGGGAAGCTGCGAAAGTGAGGGAAAGGCAGGCCGCTTACAGAAAACGGATGGAGGCCTACCGCAGGAAACTTGCTCTCAAAGCAGAGCAGGAAACGGAACAGAAAGCCTCAGCAGGCAACCCGTCGGAACAAAGTTCAATATGCGGGGATAGTTCTGACTATCATTCCAGAAATCATTCAGACAAGGAATAGACCAGGTGCTTCATCCTGTGCCCGAAGAAATCCTTGAATCCGTCAAAGGTGAACCCCAGCCTCAAATACAGTCTTTCAGCCTCAGGTTTTTCCTCATCCACAAGAAGCCCGGCAACCTTGTGTCCCTGGTTCCCCGCCCTTTCAAGCATTGCGCGAAACAATGCCGAGGCAATGCCCATCCCCCTGCATTCAGGCAGAACCCCAACGGAATCCAGGTAAAATTCATCCTCCGAAGCCTCGCAGGGCCACTCCTCCAGTCCTCCCGCTGCTTTCGGGAAACGCCTCACCATTTCCTGTGCGACTGTCTTCCTCAATTCAGGGAACAAGGCACCGTCGTATCCGCAGATCGCGCCTACTACGTCTGACTTCCCTTCCGGATTCGGAATCTCCGCCACAAGCACATTGTCGTAACCGTACAGATTGCCGGTTTTCCCGGCAAGAGAGGTGACCGTTTCACACAGATTCTCCTCCGTCAGGCCCTCATCCATTGCGAGAAACGCCTCAACAGGCCACGCAAGAATCAGAAGACGTGCGACTAAGGCGGCATCGGCGGGTCCCGCCGGCCGGATTCTTATTTCCTTACTTTCATTCATACACTCAAGTTTCGCAAGTTCATAATTATCTTTTATCGTGAGGGTTGTGCGTCTTGCGAAACTTCTTTCCACCGCACAATTCTCATCTACGTTACCCCTATCCTAAATCCTTTCCCTCGGGGAAAGGACTTACTATCGATGCTAAAGCATCTCCAAACAAGGTGTTTCGCATGCGAAACCTAAGTATATATTTCAAGCTTTTAGACACCATATTCTTTTAGACAACCTATATAACTATACCCTGTTGTCGCAAATATATGTTTTACTTTTCAAGTTATCAACATCCGCTGCATTAAACGATACAATTTCCTATCTTTGCCCGCTGATGGAGAAAAGGAGATATATTCTGGTTCTGCTCCCGCTCAAAATGGAGTGGGAACCCTGCTATTGGACCGAGGAGGAGGGACTATCAATCGGCGACAGGGTTGTAATCGAGTTGAATGGAAAAGAATTGGAGGGAATCGTAAGCAGAACTGATGTGGAGCCGCAAACAGCTCCTTCGAAGATACGCCAGGTCAAAAAGTGGCTGAAAGATGACGGAAGGGTCTGCAGGAATCTGGTACGTTTCTGGAAATCTCTGGCCGATTACTATCTGTGTACTGGAGGCGAGGTCCTCAAGGCAGCCCTCCCCGCCTTGACGGCATCACCAAATTCCGGAAAGACCCCTTCAAAATTCAGCAAAGGGTCGGGAGACGGAGACGGAGGAGTTTCACTCACCCCCGCACAGAAGGAGGCCGGGGAGCAGATTGAAGCGGCATTTTCGGAAAACAAGCCGGTCCTTCTCAATGGAGTGACAGGGTCCGGCAAGACTGAAATCTACATTTCGCTTGCATCCAAGACCCTTGCGGCAGGGAAGGATGTCCTTTACCTCGTCCCGGAAATCGCGCTGACAAGACAGCTGGAGCACAGACTCGGGGATGCCTTCGGAGACAGACTTGCGGTTTACCATTCGGGGCAGACTCCGGCAAGACGCTCCGCCACAGTGAGAAAGGTTCTGGAAGGCAATTACATAGTCCTCGGAACAAGGTCATCCCTTTTCTTGCCCCACAGGAATCTCGGACTAATCATTGTCGATGAGGAACACGACAGTTCCTACAAACAGGATGCTCCTGCCCCGAGGTACAACGGCAGGGATGCGGCATTCATTTTGGCGGGAACGATGGAAAAGAAGTGCAACATTCTGCTCGGCTCAGCGACTCCTTCACTGGAATCGGTTTACAACTGTCTCTGCGGGAAATATGCCAGGGTCTTTCTCAATGAAAGGTTCCACAAGGGAGGCGGGACGGAAGTGCTTGTGGTTGACACCAGGGCGGAAAGGAGAAAAAGAGGGATGAAGGGGGATCTGTCCTTGAAACTTATTGAGCGGCTGCAATCGGTGCTCGATTCCTCGGGCCAGGCATTGATTGTTCGGGCAAGAAGATCCTACTCCCCTGTCCTTCAATGTGAAAGCTGCGGAGACATCCCGAAATGTCCCGTCTGCGGAGGCATTCTCAGCTACCACAAGGACAGGTCTTCCCTTTGCTGCCACAGGTGCGGATTCTCGAAAAAGGCAAATGTTTCCGAAAGCGGTGAGATTGCCTGTCCCCTCTGTGGAGGCATTCTGAAAGGCATAGGGGCCGGCACACAGAAAATCGAGGAGGAAATCCGCGGAGTCTTCCCCGGAGCACGGGTTGCAAGGCTGGACGGAGACACGGCACAGAGTACAAGATTCAGCACCGAGGTTCTGAAACAGTTCTCCAGAGGGGAGATTGACTTCATCGTGGGAACCCAGATTATCACCAAGGGCTTTGACTTCAGCAATGTACGCCTTGTGGCTGCAATCCACGCGGATTCCCTTCTGGGAAACGAAGACTTCCGTTCCGACGAAAAAGCCCTGCAGGTTTTGAGTCAGCTCAGGGGAAGATGTGCCAGGAGGGATAGCAGGGGAATCTTCGTCATCCAGACGGCACAACCGGAACACCCGGTCTTCAGAATGCTGGCATCGGGACAGTCAGACACACCTTCGGCGCAGGAGACCTTTTTCTCGGGACTTCTTCAGGAGAGGCAGGAATTCGGCTATCCTCCGTTTGTTCGCCTTGTTGACATCACGCTCAGCGACCGGAATCCCGCCCGCGCATCGGAAATGGCTGAAAAGCTGAAGGAGAGGATCTGCCGTCTGAATGGAGGATTCACAGTGAAGGGTCCATATTCCCTGGATTATCAGGACAATGGGAAACACCTCCTAAGGATTGCCTTTCCAAAGGACAGGAATCTTTCAAGAAACAAACTGTCGGTAAGGGATGCCGTCCTGAAGTTTGAGGAGACGGAAAAATATCAAGGACATATTACAATAGATGCGGACCCTGCCTGAGTTTCCGAAGGGTATGTCATATACCGTAAATCACTTGTTCTGAAGGACATTAAGCTGCTCCGGAAGGACCTCGAAACAGACAGGGGCGGTGCCTACGACTTCCCCGTCAACTTCCGTCAATTCCTGTGCATCCCCGAGAGGCGAGACTACGATGCGACGGGCTTTCCTTGAAACCAGTTCCTTGATTGACAGGAACTTGCCGTTGAACAACTTGAATGCCTCGAAGGCGATTCTCAGAAGTCCGAAACGCGGGATGACGGTAACGTCCAGAAGTCCGTCATCAGTCAGGGCCTCAGGGGTCTGGCGCATCCCTCCCCCGGAATATTTTCCTATTCCAAGGGCAAGCGAGTACATCTTGCCTTCAAAGACTTTCTCGGAATCACACTCCACGACAAAGTCGGATGCCTCATAATGGAGGATGTTGTATATCAATGCTTCAACATAAAGCAACCTCCCGCTTTTTCCCTGGTCTTTCTTTCGGTTCACCCTCTCGCATACCCTTGCGTCCAGACCTACTCCGCCGACATTCACCATATAGGACGGTTTCTCATCCCTGCCCGGAAAACTTACCCTGACCACATCCTGACGGGTAAACGACTCCCCGGCAATCAGGTCGATTACAATCCCCATATCCTTTGGAATGCCGTGGGACCTGATCCAGTCATTTCCGGAGCCTATGGGAATCACTGCGACAGTGAAATCAGAGAGGGGAACATGGCGGCCCGAGCTGTCGGATTCAGAGACAAAACGCATGATGCCGTCAAGGGTGTCGTGCAACGTTCCGTCGCCTCCGACGGACATAAAACGGCGATAACCTTTCCTTGCGGCTTCGTAGGCCTTCTGGTTCGCGTGACACCCGTCACCGGCCATATTCACAACGAAATCAATGCCTTTCATCCTCAGCATCTCTTCCGCGCGATACCATTGGTGAAGCGTCCTACCCGAACCCGCATACGGGTTAATGACTGTAAACCAGACAGTTTCAAGATTCTCCATCTTCAAGTCCCTAAAAAAGCACACAAAAGTAGCAATTTAAGGTAAGGAACGAAAATTTTTTGTAATTTTGCACAGATTTAGGGAATCCTGAAATTCCCCCAGCCAATATTCAAGAATGGGAAAAGTAATAGCAATATCGAACCAGAAAGGCGGTGTGGGCAAGACCACGACGGCCATCAACCTTGCGGCTTCTCTCGCCGTGCTGGAGAAGAAGGTCCTCATCATTGACGCAGACCCTCAGGCCAACACAACCTCCGGTCTGAACTTTTCTCCTGACAGTGACCAGAAAAGGACGCTGTACGAGGTGATGATCGGCCGGATTGGAATAGAGGATGCCCTTATTCAGACTGAAATAGCCAACCTGCACATGGTTCCTTCCCACATCAACCTTGTCGGATTCGAGATGGAGATGTACGAAGAGGAGGGAAAGGAGACTGCGCTGAAAAGGGCTCTTGACACAGTCAAGGACAATTACGACTACATAATAATTGACTGCTCCCCGTCACTCGGACTCATTACCGTCAATTCGCTGGCGGCTTCCGACTCCGTGGTGATTCCCGTGCAGCCCGAGTTCTTCGCCCTTGAGGGACTCGGAAAGCTTCTTCAGACAATAAGTCTGGTCCAGAGGGGCATAAATCCAGACCTGACAATCGAGGGATTCCTGATCACGATGTTCGACGGAAGAACCAGGGTGCACACCCAGGTTGCAAACGAGCTGAGGGATCATTTCAAGGAGATGGTTTTCAGCACCGTCATCCAGAGGAACATCAGGCTCAGCGAGGCCCCTTCGCACGGAAAGCCGATAATACTATATGACGTGATTTCCAACGGAACTACGAATTATCTGAATTTCGCGAAGGAAATCCTGGAGAGGAACAAGCAGTAAACATCCCTGAGCAAATGAGCAAGACACCAAGAGGATTAGGCAGGGGGCTGAATGCCCTTTTAGGAGATACGGACCTTTCAGGAATACGCAAGCCTGTCGAATATGTGAACAAGTCGGTCGTGACGGCCGATGAAAAGTCCGGTTCGGAAAACAGGAAGGACTCGGCGGACATAAGGCTGATTCCCGTCGGGATGATTGAACCCAACCCGTTCCAGCCGCGTAGTGCATTCGATCCGGAATCGCTTGAGGAACTGGCTGATTCAATCAGGACGCTCGGACTGATTCAGCCGATCACGGTCAGGAAGAAATCCCCGGACCGTTACCAGATCATCAGCGGCGAAAGAAGGTTCCGTGCGTCAAAACTCGCCGGGCTTACTGAAATGCCCGCCTACATACGCGAGGCCGACGACCAGGGTATGCTGGAAATGGCAATCGTGGAGAACATCCAGAGGGAGGACCTCGATCCCATTGAAATCGCCCTTAGTTACCAGAGGCTCATCGACGAGTGCAGCCTCACACAGGAGGAGATGGCCTCCAGGGTAGGCAAGAAGCGCACCTCGGTGACAAACTTCCTCAGGCTTCTGAAACTGCCGGCAAAAATCCAGCACGACCTCAAGGTGGGGCTTCTCAGTGTCGGACACGCAAAGGTTCTGCTTGGAATCGAGGATGACAGGGTCAGGGAGAAGCTATGCGACCTGGTCATCAAGGAATCATTGTCAGTCAGACAGCTGGAAGAAAAAATCAGGAAGATGGAGAAAGGGGCTTCGGCCACGAAAAATGACGAGGGACAGGATCTTCCTGACGAATATTTCAGAGTGTTGGAAATCGTGGGAAAATATTTCTCGAACAACATAAGCCTCAAACGTTCCTCAACGGGAAAAGGCACAATGACCATCCGCTTCAATTCGGATGAGGAAATGGGCAGGTTCCTTCAGGCACTTGACAATTCGAAACTATGATTGCCGACCGGTAGTGAGAGACTTCATCAGACGCATATCGGTCCTTGCCGTCCTCGTGACGGTCTTTTCCCTGAATGCCGGAGCGCAGTTCAGGGAAGATGCTTTCACCCAGACCTATAATGAACCCGGAGACACTACCTTCGCAAAGGATTCCTCTGACAAGATGTTCTCCTTCAAGGAACTGTTCGGAGGTCTCGCCCACAAGAATGACCTGAGAATCGGAACAATGTTCGCCGGCTCGATTGTCCTGCCGGGGCTCTCGCAGATTTACAACAGGGACTACTGGAAACTTCCGATCATCTACGGGGGAATCGGTGTCTGCGCAGGATTCGGAGGTCATTATCTCCACCAGTACAAACTTTCGAAAAAGGCTTACGAGGAGGCTTTCGCCCTGGATCCGGAGACTCCCCTGACAATCAACAACAAGGCGAAGGTCACCGGAACCTGGCTGATGGTGGGAGCCGGCCTGGTTTACTGGGGTTCGCTGATGGACGGAGTCGCCTGCTACAAGAAGGACATCCATCCGCATCCCGGAAGGGCGACTGTCTATTCGATTCTCCTGCCGGGACTCGGACAGGCCTACAACGGGGAATACTGGAAAATCCCGGTCTATTGGGGAGGTCTCATCGCCTCAGCCCACTTTCTCTACACCAACAACACAAATTACGTGAGGTTCAAGAGAATACACAACGAAGCCACGACAGACCCGAATTACTCCCAGCCGATTTCTGCGGAAACAGCGAAATACTACCGCGATGTGTACAGGCGGTACCGGGACTATTCTGTCGTTGCGCTTGCCGCAGTGTACCTGCTTCAGGTAATAGACGCGAACGTGTTTGCATTTATGCACGATTTCGAGGTGAGCGACGACCTGTCGATGAAAATTGAGCCTGCCGTCATCGCTCCCGACAACATATATGCCATTCAGGGAGGGTCGGCAAGAAGTCCTCAAGAGAATGCCCTCGGTGTCAGGATAGGCATAAGATTTTGATAATATGGTAAATATGAAATATATAATTACGGTGGCACTTGCCACCTTCCTTCTTGCGGGCATACCCGCACAGGCCGGCGGACCGGCAAAGAGCGACACGAAAAAGAGCAGGGTGCAGCTGCTCAGGGAAAACAACAGGTACAGGACTGAGATAGCATCCCTGAAAGCCAGACTGGACAGCATTGAAAGGGAGATGAATTCCCGGGACAGTCTCGCATCCGAGATTATGGACATTTACGAAAATGAGGTCAACAGCAGGGGGCACAACATTGAATATGATATGGAGGTGACAGACAGTCTCCTGAACATCTGGTACCTGCACGAGAGCCTCGGGGACAGTGTCTATGTGAGCGGAAACATAATCGACAGCGTGACTTTCCAGTCAAACGTCCCGGACTCGGTGTACATCAGGAGAATAAAGGAGATGAATTCGTTCATTACCCTGCCCTACAACAACGTCGTGAGGAACAACATCATCCTGTACTCCGAAAAGCTTGCCGACAAAATGAGCATCGTCCTCGGACTGGCAAGGTATTACTTCCCGATGTTCGATGAAATTCTTGACAGATATGGTCTTCCGGAAGAACTCAAGGCGATGGCCATCATCGAGTCAATGCTCAATCCGATGGCTGTTTCCCGCGCAGGAGCAAAGGGAATGTGGCAGTTTATGTACGGGACCGCAAAGCATTACGGTCTGACTATCAATTCTTTCGTTGACCAGAGGATGGATCCTGTCGCAGCGGCCGACGCAGCGGCAAGGTACCTGAAAGACTCCTATGGCATCTTCGGAGACTGGAATCTGGCAATAGCATCCTACAACTGCGGTGCAGGCAATGTCAACAAGGCAATCCGCAGGAGCGGAGGCAAGAGAGGGTTCTGGGACATATACCCATACCTTCCCAGGGAGACCAGAGGTTACGGCCCTGCCTTCGTGGGAGCCTTGTACACAATGAAATACTACAAGGAGCACGGCATTGTGCCGCAGACTCCGGCATTACCTCCGGCAGTTGACACCATCCAGGTCAGCAAGATGCTGCACTTCAAACAGGTGGAGGCAATTGTAGGTATTCCTGAAAGCGAACTGAGGAATCTCAACCCCCAGTACAAACACGGAATCATCCCGGGCAGCAGCAAGGATGTTTACACCCTCGTGATTCCTTTCAACTATGTAAACACCTTCATAGATGCGGAGGACTCGCTCTATACCTACAAGGCAGAGGAGTATTTCAATCCTGTCAACATCAAGAAGATCCAGGACGGTGGCGACGGGGAAAGGATTGTGTACAAGGTCCGCAGCGGAGACTATCTCGGAAGAATCGCTTCCAGGTACAGGGTAAGCGTGGCACAGATTAAACGCTGGAACAACCTCAGGAACAACAACATCAGGGTTGGACAGAGACTTGTCATCTACAGGGGTGGAAATGCTCCTGCATCAGCTGCTTCATCAGCTGCCCCGGCACCGAAGACATCTGCATCGCAAGGTTCTTCCTCACAGGGCTCCCCGAAACAGGCATCACAGACCAGTTCAGGAAATTACACAATCTATGTGGTCAAGTCCGGCGACAGCCTCTACGAGATTGCGAAGAAATATCCCGGCGTGAGCGCCCAGAACATTATGGACTTCAACGGAATAGGTTCGAAGATCAATCCGGGTATGAAACTGAAGATTCCCGTGCTCTGATTTCCAGCACCACACCTGCTTTTACTTCCGTCCTTGCAGGGCGGGAGTTTTCTTTTGCTTCCTCAAAAGGATAGCCTATGTAGCATGTCCTCAAGTAGAGTCTGAGAACTCTTGAAGGCTTGAAGCTGAAAAAGGCGGAAACCCAGCAGCCCCTCCCCCGGAAGGAAGGCACATTGAAATTCCCCGGCATATCTCTTTCATAGACATACAATCTGTCCTCCCAGTTGTCAATGCGGAAAGCCCCGGCACGGACATTACAGGAAAACTTTCCGGAGGAACGGCCTCCTTCCGCATATCCGAGTACTCCAAAATCCGAGCAATGGACAACATCGGCAACGGCTGCCGCAGTCCACGTTCCGTCAGACCAGACAAAGCGTGAACGCAGTTCAGAACGGTTGCGCTCTCCCGCCGTCCTGTTTCTCTGACATAGCCTGAAATCCAGGGAAACCAAAGGGTTCAGTCTCAAGAAATAATTGAAAGTCAGACGAATCTGTCCTCCGGATTTCTCTCCTTTGAACTTTTCGTAATCAAACCAGTTGCCCTCCACGGTGAAGTTACCGGAATGTCTTGCCACTGTTGACCCGAATCCGGACTCACCCGCAACGGCGATCTTCCTTCCTGCTGTAAACCTGCCACCTGAAGCAATACTCCAGGTGGCCTTCTTGTATTTGGCAAAGACACCGACCTCCAGAAGGTCCCGGGGACGGAAGACTGTGCCGGCAATGACGGAAGCTTCACCTCTGACAGCATTGAAGGCGGTTTCGGAAAAGATGTCAACCCCACGGACACAGCAGCGGAAATCCCCGGACAGGATGACATCGGAGAATCCGGCTGCATTTCCCTCCTTGTCAAGACTTCCGGAAGTGCCGGCCACGGTGAATGAGGCAGTAATCTTCCGGCCTGTCCACGAAAGATTCGCACAAGGACTTAGGGAGAGCTTCTCCGTCGGGAAATCCTTTCCGGACAGTTTTCTGGAGAGAGCCTTGTCGAACCCCTCAAGCCCCATAGACAAGGCAAGGGTGAATTTTCCGAAAAGGAAGTCGGCGGCGACACCCTTCAGGGATGATCCCGTGGAATATGATACGCAGGGAGAGATGCCGTAGGAACGCCTGTAGAACGTATCCGGGAAAGAAACCGAGGATATGCTGAATCCCGTCCAGACAGCAAGTCCTTGTCCGAACCTGAGGTTGTAGTCCCCGACAACAACCTTTCCCAGGTGGTTCTTCCCATAGTATGCCAGGAAGAAGGTTCCTCCGGAGGGCCAGTAGTTTCTGTCCGTGAAACCTCTGCTCACCCCTATTCCGGCCTCGATGCCGTTTGCAGCAGTGAGCCTGTATTTCATCCCGTAGTTCAGTTCAATCCCTCCATCCCGCGGCAACCTGACGGAATTTCTGAACTGGAGCTTGTGGACACCGGAGGCTCCTGCGCCTTGCCTGCCATCTTCATCGGAGCGCCCCGGCAAGGCATCGGATCTGAATGTGATGAAAGGAGCAAGGGCAGCGGCTGTTTCAGTTGAGAATCCGTCAATCAGGGCAAGTTCCGCCAAAGAAAGGATGTCCCCGGAGCGTTCCCTGCAGTCAATCAGAGAGGCAACCTGGTAGGGAGTGAACAAACCGCTGGAAAGAAGTCTGCTGCGGGAAGAATGATTCAACGGCAAAGGATGTGAAAGCCATTGCGACAACTGTTCAAACATCTGCTGGTCAATGCTTTCAGGATTGTCTTCCCCAGTAAGCCGGGCGATTGCCCCGTACTCATCCAAGCGGTTCTGAGCCATAACCGGTCCAATGGAGCACAAAACCAGCGCGACCGACACCCAACAAGATAACTTGTACATATTTCCCTCTCCCTTCCTCTCCCGGAGAGTCCCCACATTGCCGCCCCAAATGTAAAAAACACTATCCGTTTATTGAAATGTTTTGCTATTTTTGTGCGTTTTTTTCAGGATAGTTTAATATGGACAAGGTCAAACTTCACGACAAGACATTCAGAACCTTCATCACCAACGGTGAACTGAATGCTGCAATTGACAGACTTTCAGCAAAAATCAATGAAGACTTCAGAGGATGCACGGATGTGCCCATTCTGCTCTGCGTGCTGAACGGCTCGATCATGTTCACAGCGGAACTGATGAAAAGGCTCGACTTCAATCTCCAGCTGGTCTCAATCAAGCTGACCTCCTACAGCGGGACCTCCACCACAGGACAGGTACGCCAGGCGATGGGACTGACTGCCGATGTGACAGGCCGCAGGGTCATCATCGTGGAGGACATAGTTGACACGGGGCACACCATTGTCGAACTGGAGAGGATTCTCAAGGAGAAAGGCGCGAAGGAGACAATGGTCTGCACAATGCTTCTCAAGCCCGGTTCCTACAAGATGGACAGCCCATTGAAATATGTCGCAATGGAGATTCCGAATGATTTTATCGTCGGTTTCGGACTCGACTACGACGAATTGGGAAGAAACCTCAAGGACATATATATCCTTGATGAAACCGCTCCTGCGGAATAATATATTTTCTGAATATTTGCTATATATTATAAGGTATATGAAATATTTCATTCTTTTTGGCCCTCCGGGCGCAGGAAAAGGCACCCAGGCCACCGCTATGGTTGAAAAGTACAACCTCCATCATATTTCAACGGGAGCGTTGCTCCGCAAGGAGATTGCGGCCTGCACTCCCCTCGGACTTGAGGCGAAGAAACTCATCGATGCAGGCAATCTTGTGCCTGACGAGATTGTGGAAGGGATGATAGAATCCGAGTTCAGGACAGTTAAAGACGTTGCAGGATTCCTTCTGGACGGGTTTCCGAGGACTGTCTCCCAGGCGGAAGCTCTTGACGCAATGCTTGCAAAGACTTCCGAGGAGGTCACCTCAGTGGTGTCCATCATGATTCCCGACAGCATGATCAAGGAGAGAATCCATCACCGCGCCACCATCGAAGGTCGTGCAGACGATGCAAAGGACGAGACAATCAACAACAGAATCAAGACTTACCACGACCAGACCGAGCCGCTTATTGACTATTACCGGAATGCCGGAAAATACAATGAGGTTGACGGTCAGGGCTCGATTGAACAGGTCCGCGATTTGATTTTCACCCTGATGGACAGGTTTTAGTCTTTCTGTTGGGATCCTATGAAAGCAGTCTGGACTATTCTCCTGTTGGTGACATCCAACATCTTTATGACATTCGCATGGTACGGCCACCTCAAGCTTCAGGAAATGAAGATTTCAACGGGGTGGCCGCTCATTGCGGTCATCGTGTTCTCCTGGTGCATCGCCTTCTTCGAATACTGCGCCCAGGTTCCTGCCAACCGCATCGGATTCATCGGGAACGGAGGCCCTTTCAACCTGATGCAACTCAAAGTGATTCAAGAGGTTATTTCCCTGACGGTCTTCACCGTGATGGCCCTTTTCATGTTCCGCACACAATCCCTCCAGTGGAACCACATCGCCGCCTTCCTCTGCCTGATCCTTGCTGTCTTTTTCGTTTTCCTCAAATAATATCTGTCAACCCCAAGTAATACCTGAGGCATAATGAGAAGAGTACTTTTGCTGTTCCTGCTGTTTACAGTAATTCCGGCACGCGCAGTGGAAAAAGTTGATTCCCTACCCCCGGGAAAGGCTTCCGACATTATTCCGGCACCGGAGAGGGTTGTCATAAAGGAGGGATTCTGCAAACTGGACAGCGGGACAATCATCAAGGTAACACAGGACAAGCGAATCAGACCGGAGGGCTACCGGATGCAGATTACCCGCAAGAGCATTGCAATCAGATGTTCGGACAGGGCAGGAGAGTTTTATGCAAGGCAGTCCCTCAGGCAGATGAGCCGGGACGGAAGGTTGAATAAAGTGGAATGCTGTGACATAGAGGATTCTCCGAGATTTCCCTACAGAGGGTTGCATTTTGACGTGTCAAGACATTTCAGGAGCGTTGTCTTTCTGAAGAAGCAGATTGACGCGATGGCATATTTCAAACTGAACAAAATGCATCTCCACCTTACGGATGCTGCCGGATGGAGGGTCAGGATTGATTCCTACCCGAGACTGACAGGCTACGGCGCCTGGAGACCTCAGGCCGTATGGAAGGAATGGTGGAAAAAGGAAAACAGGAAGTATGCTGACGAAGGCACTCCAGGGGCATACGGAGGCTACTACACCAGGGAGGACATCAGGGAGATTGTGGAATACGCCGCTCAAAGGCACATTGATGTCATTCCGGAAATTGAGATGCCGGGACACAGTGAGGAGGTTCTGGCAGCCTATCCTGAACTTGCCTGCGGAGGTGTTCCAGGCGGAGGAGAATTCTGCATAGGCAGGGAGGAGACCTTCAGGTTTCTGGAAGGGGTTCTGGATGAGGTCATCGGGATATTCCCTTGCGAATACGTGCACATCGGAGGTGACGAGGCAGCACGGGAACGATGGAAGGCCTGTGCGGACTGCAGAAGAAGGATGGAAGAGGAAGGGCTTAAGGATGTAGCAGAACTTCAAGGCTATATGATCAGGCGGATTGAGTCATATCTAAACTCCAAAGGCAGGAAGATCATCGGCTGGGACGAGATTCTTGAAGGAGGAGTCACTCCGGGGGCCACGGTGATGTCCTGGAGGGGGACCAAAGGAGGAATCGAGGCCTTGAAAAACGGGAATGACGTGATAATGTGTCCCGGCGACTTCTGCTATCTCGACCACGCGCAGGATGCCCCTTTCAGGGAGCCGGAATCAATCGGAGGGTATCTTCCGCTTGAAATGGTCTATGGATATGACCCCGCCTCGGGAATCGGGTCAGGAGACGGGGAGGCATCCTGCGAGAGGGAACATCTGAAAGGCATTCAGGGAAATCTCTGGACAGAATATGTCGTGGATGATGCCCACGCGGAATACATGTACTGGCCCAGGGCCATTGCCATTGCAGAAACCGCATGGAGCCGTCCCGACAGAAAAGATTACCCCAACTTCCGGGAAAGAACCCTCACGGCATTGGAAATTCTTGAAGCCAATGGCTACACGGTCTTCGACCTTTCAAACGAGTACGGACAGCGCAAGGCATTCCTGACAGGCTTGAAACACAAGGGTATCGGAGCTAAAGTGACCTATGCCAGATGCTATCACAGCCATTATCCGGGAGACGGGGACGGCACCCTGACCGACGGGGAAGCCGGAGGGTGGGCTAACAATGACGGAAGGTGGCAGGGATTCCTGTCTGATGTGGATTTGACCATCGACCTTGGTAAGGTCACTGACATACACTATGTTGGTGCAACCTTTATGCAAATCAAAGGCCCTGAAATCTTCCTTCCGGAAAAAGCCGAGGTATATTTCTCCACGGACGGAAAGAACTTCACACTTGCGGGGGCAAGTTTCAACGAACTCCCTTCAGACACCGATGCCCGGTTGTTCCGCGACTTCAACATAGTCTGCAACCAGAGTGCAAGATTCATCCGCTATGTAGCCCGCCGCAACCCCTCTGTAAGAGGCTGGCTCTTCGTTGACGAAATTGTTGTCAACTGACAACGGACAGTCACGGAAGTTATACCATCTTTATGTATGACTTTACAGAATCACTGACTGATTCAGGAATATGAAAAAAGTCCGGAAAATCAATTCCGGACTTTTCTAATATCAGGTTCTGAAAACTTATTTTGCAATTACACGGGCCATCTCACAAACCTTGTTTGAGTAACCCCACTCGTTGTCGTACCATGAAACGACTTTTACGAAAGTAGGATCAAGCTGGATTCCGGCTTTCTCATCGAAGATGGAAGTGCGTGCATCGTTGCGGAAGTCAGTTGAAACGACAGCCTCGTTGGTGTAACCGAGAACGCCTTTGAGTTCGCCCTCTGAAGCCTTCTTCATAGCTGCGCAGATCTCCTCGTAAGTAGCTGGTTTCTCAAGCTCTACAGTGAGGTCAACAACTGAAACGTCAGAAGTAGGGACACGCATTGACATACCTGTAAGTTTGCCGTTGAGTTCAGGAAGCACTTTGCCTACAGCCTTTGCAGCACCTGTTGAAGAAGGGATGATGTTCTCGAGGATACCGCGACCGCCTCTCCAGTCTTTCTTTGAAGGACCGTCAACAGTTTTCTGAGTAGCTGTTGCAGCGTGAACTGTTGTCATAAGACCTCTCTTGATACCGAAAGCCTCGTGGAGAACCTTTGAAATCGGAGCAAGGCAGTTGGTTGTGCAGGAAGCGTTGGAAATGATGTCCTGACCAGCGTAAGTCTTGTCGTTGACACCGTAAACGAACATTGGAGTAGCATCCTTTGAAGGAGCTGACATAATCACTTTCTTGGCACCGGCCTCGATGTGCTTGCGGGCTTTCTCATCAGTAAGGAAAAGACCTGTTGACTCAACTACAACCTCTGCTCCAACCTCGTCCCATTTGAGGTTTGCTGGATCCATTTCTGCAGTGAGGCGGATCTTGTTACCATTGACTACAAGGTAGTTGCCCTCAACTTTCACTTCGTGGTTGAAATGACCGTGAACTGAGTCATATTTAAGCATGTAAGCAAGATACTCAGGATCGAGGAGGTCATTGATTCCTACGACCTGGATGTCGTCAGCAAAATTCTCTACAGCTGCACGGAAAACCATTCTTCCGATACGGCCGAATCCGTTAATACCAAGTTTAATCATTGTTTTGAATATTAAAATGTTATAAAATCAATTCAAATTCTTGTGAAGGAGACTGACATCCCGCCAGATTCTCATTCCGAGCCCCCCTCTTTGCAAAAACGGTGCAAAAATAAGAAAAATAATGAATATTCAACTATCTTTGTAAAAAATACTTTCCAGATGGAGATTTTTATAACGAATGACGACGGATATCAGGCAAAGGGAATAAAAATCCTGACAGAAACAATGCGACAATTTGGCAGTGTCACAGTCATTGCCCCTAAATATCACCAATCCGGGATGTCAATGGCAGTCTCGCTAGGACTCAAGCAGATAGCCTACAAGGAACTACTTCACGAAGACGAAGTGAGGGACTCATCCGGAAATCTTGTGAAAGGTGCGCTGAGGACAGCCTATCTCGACGCAACCCCGGCAAGTTGCATCAAGTTCGGACTAAACACCTGCTTTCTTGACAAATTTCCGGATGTGGTAGTTTCCGGAATCAACCACGGCTCAAATGCAGCTTCCGCTTCCTGCTATTCAGGCACCCTCGGAGCAGCCCTGGAGGGCGCCCTGAACGGGATTCCGGCTGTGGGTGTGTCACTCGACAGTATGAATCCGGATGCGGATTTCAGTGCAGTAGAAAAATATTTCCCTGACATTTTCAGAACCATCATCTCCAACCTTCCGGAAAAGAAAGGCATCATATACAATGTAAATTTCCCTGACATTCCGGCAGAAGACATCAAAGGAGTCAGGGTAGGAGTCCAGGGTAAAGGCCGATGGGTCAGGGAATTCTGCAAATGGAATCCTGCCCTTTACGAAAGACTCGGGCTGACGCCTGAAATGCTCGGACAGAAGTCGGAAGCCGAATGTGAAGAAGGCGAGGAACTGTATATGATGACGGGAGACTTCCTTGATGATCCATCCAATCCGAAGATTGCCGACCATTGGCTGATGAAAGAAGGATATGTCTCCGTCACTGCTCACAACATAGACACGACGGACCGGGAAGAGACTGTCCGTCTCGGCAGCATCGGCATAAACAAGGAGTTCTGATATTCCTTATATATACCATATATATACCTTATATATTATATATACCTTATATGAAATACTACATCATCGCAGGAGAGGCATCGGGCGATCTTCACGGTTCGAATCTGATGAAAGGCATATACGCAGAAGACCCGTATGCAGCCATAAGATTCTGGGGCGGAGACAAGATGTCTGCCGTACATCAGCTCCACAGCAAGGTTGGGGAAGGTTCCGGACTTGTGCGGCACTACCGCGAGGGTGCAGTGATGGGATTTCAGGAAGTCATTGCAAAAGGTTGGAGGCTGCTGGGCAATGTCACCGGATGCAAGAGGGACATCGCCGCCTGGAATCCAGATGTGGTCATCCTCATTGACTATCCGGGCTTCAATTTCAAGATTGCAAGGTTTGCCCACAGGCATGGATTCAAGGTATTCTATTATATTGCACCTAAAGTATGGGCCTCCCGTGAGGGGCGTATCAGAAAACTCAGGAAATATGTGGACCGTCTGTTCATCGTCTTTCCTTTTGAGATTCCATATTTCGAATCGAAGAATATACCCTATATATATAAGGGGAATCCATTGGTCGATGCGATTGACAATTCCGAGGAGTTGAAAAGAACAAGGGAGGAGTTCCTCAAGGACAACAAACTGGATGACAAGCCTTACATCGCCTTGCTCGCAGGGTCGCGTGCCAATGAGATTTCCACGATGATGCCTGTACTGAGGGAGTTTGCCCACAAGCTGAGGGCAATCCCGCAGTATTCCAACTACCAGTTCATTATCGCAGGTGCTCCTGCGCGTTCCTACGCGGACTACACCCCCTGGCTCAGCAAGGAGGACAGGTTCATAAAAATTGTCTTCGGGCAGGCACAGTCAGTGATCAGACACGCCGAGGCGGCTGTGGTCAATTCCGGGACGGCATCATTGGAGACTGTCCTCATCGGGACTCCTCAGGTTGTCGGCTACAGAATGGGGAGACTGACCTACAGCATTGCCAAAAGAATTGTGAAAGTCAAGTACATAAGCCTCGGCAATCTCTGCATTGACAAATTGGCGTTCAAGGAATTGATTCAGGATGACTGCAATCCGGATGCACTCGTGACGGAGGTCCGCAAATTGATTGAGGACAAGGAATATCGCAGCCGGATGCTGGAAGACTATTCTCTCATCAGAAAACAGCTTGGCGGTTCCGGTGCTTCCGCCGCCGTTGCCAAAGCAATAATCGACATTCTCAAATAATGTCATCCCGGTCATACCGAGTCCATCATAACCATTGAAAAAATCACTTCCAGATGATTCCCCAACAGTAGCAATGGCACAGTTGCTTTGTTTTGGGGAATTTTCGTATATTTGCGCGCTATTAAAAATGTATTATATGAGTATTCAGACGGAAAAGATTTCGGAACTCGTTGAACGGAGGGCAAAAGCCCGTATGGGAGGCGGTCAGAAAAGAATTGACGCCCAGCACGCTAAAGGGAAATACACTGCGCGTGAAAGAATTGCAAAACTGCTGGATGAAGGCAGTTTCGAAGAATACGATATGTTCGTGCAGCACAGATGTACGAACTTCGGAATGGAAAAAACGAAATTCGACGGTGACGGAGTTGTAACCGGACAGGGAACGATTGACGGAAGACTCGTTTACGTCTTCGCCCAGGATTTCACAGTTTCGGGAGGTTCTCTCTCGGAGACAATGGCTCAGAAAATCTGCAAGGTAATGGATATGGCCGTAAAGAACGGCGCACCGTGCATCGGTCTCAACGACTCAGGCGGAGCAAGAATCCAGGAAGGAATCTGCGCCCTTGCAGGCTTCGGTGAGATTTTCCAGAGGAACATCCTCGCTTCGGGAGTGGTTCCTCAGATTTCAGGAATATTCGGTCCCTGTGCCGGAGGAGCGGTTTACTCCCCTGCCCTGACCGACTTCAACATTATGGTCAAGGACACCTCCTATATGTTCCTTACAGGTCCGGGAGTGGTCAAGACCGTGACCGGAGAGGTTGTCAGCCAGGAAGATCTCGGAGGGGCAAGCGTACACGCAACCAAGAGCGGCGTGGCCCATTTCGCCGCACAGAATGAGGATGAGGGAATCCAGATCATCAAGGACATCATCAGTTTCATCCCTCAGAACAATATGGAGGAAGCGCCTTTCGTTCCGACAAACGACCCGGCATCCAGGTTTGACGATGCCCTGAACGAAATCATCCCGGACAGTCCGAACAAACCATACGACATGTACCAGGTCATCGGAAGCATCGTCGATGACGGCAAATTCCTTGAAATTCACAAGAGTTGGGCAAAGAACATCATCATCGGATTTGCCCATATGAACGGCCGTTCGGTGGGCATCGTGGCAAACCAGCCGAAGATTCTTGCAGGAGTGCTCGACATCAACGCCAGCCGCAAAGCCGCCCGCTTCGTTCGTTTCTGCGATGCATTCAACATTCCTCTGGTGACTCTGGTCGATGTTCCGGGCTTCCTTTGCGGAACCCAGCAGGAATATGGCGGAATCATTGTCCATGGAGCAAAGCTTCTTTACGCCTACGGAGAAGCCACGGTTCCGAAAGTCACGGTCACACTCCGCAAATCCTACGGAGGTTCCCACATCGTGATGAGCTGCAAGCAACTCCGCGGTGACATAAACTACGCCTGGCCGTCAGCGAACATCGCAGTGATGGGTGCCGAAGGAGCCGTGGAGATTCTCTACTCAAAGGAAATAAAGGCCATAGAAGACCCTGCCGAAAGGGCGAAGGTTGCAGAGGAGAAGAAGAAGGAGTACAACGACCTGTTCTGCAATCCATACAATGCTGCAAGCTACGGCTACATCGACGATGTCATCGAGCCGCGCAACACCCGCTTCCGTGTCATCCGCGCCCTTGAGCAGCTTGCCGGCAAGAAAGTGGTCAATCCGGCAAAGAAACACGACAACCTGCCTATGTAACAACGGAATCATTATGAAGAACATTTTGAAGAAAGGTCTGGCCGGTTGTTTTCTTCTTTTCCCGTTTCTTGCATCAGCAACCGAGAAAAGCGATGCAATGGGAGTGAAGGACCCTTACGGAATCACCCTGACGGTCACATCCGTTATGGTGGTCTTTGTCGCTCTGCTCGTCCTGAGCATTGTTTACTTCTATGTCGGGAAAATTTTCACAAAGGGACAGAAGACGTCAAAACAGCAGAAAGCATCCCAAAAGCCTGCTGCAGCTCAAGGCAAGCCTGATGAGGAAACTGCCCTGGCCATTGCACTGGCTCTGCGCGGGGAAATGTCACAGGAGGCTGAAGTTGCCGTTGCTATGGCATTGCACAGGTACCTGAGCGAGACTGCACACGATGATGAAAGCTATGTGCTGACCATCCGACCGACATTCGGCCCGTATGCATCCCGTCAGTTCACACTCAGACAGTTGCCACAGCGGAAATAGGCTGTTTCCGCCGAAATGGGGAAAAGTATTTTTAACTATTTGTAAATATAGATCAATATGAAGGAATATAAATTCAAAATCAACGGAAACTCATACAACGTAACCGTAAATTCAGTTGAAGGCAACATCGCCGACGTGACCGTCAACGGAGCATCCTACAAGGTGGAGATGGAAAATGCTCCTGTTGCATCACAGCCTTCTGCACCGGCAGCTCCAGTTGCTCCCGTTCAGATTGCTGCGGCTCAGCAGAACGCACCTGCACAGGCGGCTCCGACCGCTCCTGCAGCTCCTGCCGCTCCTGCCACTCCGAAAGCAGCTGGTTCAGGCAAGGCCGTGACAGCACCTCTTCCGGGAGTCATCATTGAAGTGTCCGTGAAAGTGGGAGATGCAGTGAAAGCCGGAGATCAGGTGGCAGTTCTCGAGGCAATGAAGATGGAAAACGCCATTGAGGCAACCTGCGACGGAACAGTCACATCAATCAGCGTAAACAAGGGAGATTCCGTGCTTGAAGGTGCTCCAATCGTGACGATCGGCTAAAGATGATTTTATCTGAAACCCGGAAATAATTCAGATGAACACAATTATTGACAGCCTTCAGCAATTCCTGTCATACACGGGATTTGCAAATCTGACCTGGCAGCATCTGGTGATGATTGCCATAGGCATCCTCTTCATATTCCTCGCCATAAAGAAGGAATGGGAGCCGCTCCTGCTGATTCCAATCGGCTTCGGAATCATCATCGGCAACATTCCATTCACCGAGGGTCTGAACATCGGAATCTATGAAGAAGGATCTGTGCTGAACATACTGTACTCAGGTGTGAGATACGGATGGTATCCGCCACTGATTTTCCTTGGAATCGGCGCAATGACCGACTTCTCCGCCCTCATCTCCCAACCGAGACTGATGCTTATCGGAGCAGCGGCACAGGTCGGGATTTTCGGGGCATATATGCTGGCACTGCTCTGCGGATTCGCACCCAACGAGGCCGGTGCAATCGGAATCATCGGAGGGGCAGATGGTCCGACAGCCATTTTCCTTTCCTCAAAACTCGCCCCAGAACTGATGGGAGCTATCGCAGTGTCCGCCTATTCCTATATGGCGCTTGTCCCTGTCATCCAGAGACCTATAATGCTTCTGCTGACAACAAAGAAAGAAAGACTCATCAGGATGCCGGCCCCGAGGCAGGTGGACAAAAAGGAGAAAATCATATTCCCTATTGTGGGAATCCTCCTCACAGCAATGATAGTACCTTCAGGTCTCCCTCTTCTCGGGATGCTCTTCTTCGGCAACCTCCTGAAAGAAAGCGGAGTTACCCGCAGGCTTGCCGAGACTGCAAGAGGTCCGCTGGTGGATGTGGTGACCATCCTCATCGGTCTGACCGTGGGATGCTCCACCCAGGCAACTGTCTTCCTGACAGGGAAATCCGTGATGATTTTCGGTCTTGGTCTGCTTTCATTCGTGATTGCAACGGCTTCAGGTGTTATTTTCGTGAAAATAATGAACCTGTTCCTAAAGAAAGAGAACAGGATCAACCCTCTCATCGGAAATGCCGGAGTGTCAGCCGTGCCTGATTCGGCAAGGGTCTCAGAAGTGGTCGGCAGGGAGTTCGACAAGAGCAATCACCTTCTGATGCATGCTATGGGTCCGAATGTGGCCGGAGTAATCGGCTCAGCCGTGGCCGCAGGTATTCTCCTGAGTTTCCTCGGCTGATTTCCATTTGCGACAACGCCGGAGACATTGAAACCGGTTTATCACACCCGGTCGATATGATTCTGAAAGAATACCTCGAAGGACGATATGAACCTGAAAGAATATCTGGAAACTGAAATAATTCCCCGTTACGATTCCTTTGACGGAGCTCACAGACGGGAACACGTCGAATATGTAATCTGCCAGAGCCTCACTCTGGCAGGTTTTTATGATGTCAACCCCGAGATGGTCCTGGCAATTGCCGCCTATCACGACACCGGACTGGCAGTGGACCGCAAGACCCACCATCTCGAATCCGGAAGAATCGTCAGGGAAGACGCCAACCTGCTCAGATGGTTCAGTCCCGAACAGATTGAAACAATGGCCCAGGCAGTAGAAGATCACCGGGCCTCAAGTGACCACGAACCGCGCAGCATCTACGGAAAAATCGTGGCGGAAGCAGACCGGCAGATTGACGGCCGGACAATAATGCGCCGGACCATCCAGTTCGGTCTGTCACACTACCCCTGGTTAGACAAAGAAGGCCACTGGCAGCGCACCCTGGAACATCTGAATGAGAAATATGCCGAAGGCGGCTATCTCAAACTCTGGATTCCGGAATCCTCCAACGCCCAAAGGCTCAAGGCCTTCCAGGACATCATCAAAGACCTCCCTGCCCTGAGGGCACTTTTTGAGGAGGAATTTTCTGCCCTGCAGGGTCCTGCTGAGTTCGAGGGAAAAGGCTATCAACTTCAAACTGACTAAGACCGAGCAGACGACGAATCTGGCCATTGGAAGAACGGTATTCATAGCGGAGACTTCGCGCAAGATCCAATTTCTGGGCATTGCTCAAGTCTTTCAGGCTGACCAGATGATAGTTGTCTCTCACAATACCCAGAAGCAGACTGAACACCTCGCTGTCAGTGAGAAATTCTTCGTCATCAATCTCCCTGGCTATTCCGCTGTAAGCCTCGACATTCTTGCTGACCAGAGAAAAATAGTGATGAGCATTCCTGAACAGTGACATTCCGACATCTGTTGCACAATAGGATGACGGGGAGACATAATATCCTGACGGCTCTAAAGCAGGTACAGTCAACATTTGCCAATCTGCCGGCAATTGAATCTTTCGGCAGTGGAAGGATTTCCTCTTGTCTCTAAGGGGAAGTTGTTGGAAGGCAAGTCCTTGAGGATGGTCAAGGAAATAATAGCGGCCGCTTCCCCAAGGATAACTGAATGGAGTGTAGTCCGGATTTGCGACATAGCCGTTCCTATGAGTGTAAACAATGTTGTTGCGCAACGAGGAAAGATCTTCTATCGGTTTCAGGAACAACCTCGTTTTGGTGATTCGGGATATTCTCCTTTTCAGCCTCTTGTGAATATATGCCCAGAAGCACTCAACTGATTCCCGTTCTGCTGCAAGCACAAAGTGAAAATGATTGTTCATTACTTCAAATGCAAGAATAATCACTGCAGGGACTTCTGCCTTGGCCTGCGCAATAACATTCATAACGAATGAGAAATCATCCTCATTCACAAAAAGAATTGGCGTTTCCTTTCCGGATGTGTAGGCATGCCAGTACGGGCCACCATTTTTGAAAATTGCAGTACAAAATCTCTCCTGTTCTGAATAAGTTCTCATAATATTTCTCCTTTTTAGTTTTCTTTATCCATCCACCAAAGATCACATCTCTGAGTTCTTGGGGAGGCGTTGCTCCCGTCCTCAAAAAGGCATCTCTCTGAGGACAAACCCGGAATGAGAGCCGCTCCCGTACTCAAAAAGACATCCCTCTGAGGACATTCCTGGGATGAGAGCCCACTCGTCCTCAAAAGGGCATCTTCCTGAGGACAATCCCGGGGTGAGAGCACTCCCGTCCTCAAAAGGGCATCCCTCTGAGGACATTCCCGGGATGAGAGCCCACTCGTCCTCAAAAAGGCATCTTCCTGAGGACATTCCCGGGGTGAGAGCACTCTCGTCCTCAAAAGGGATCCCTCTGAGGACATTCCCGGGATGAGAGCCCACTCGTCCTCAAAAAGGCATCTTCCTGAGGACAAACCCGAGGTAAGAGCCCTCTCGTCCTCAAAAAGGCATCTTCCTGAGGACAATCCCGGGGTGAGAGCCTGCCCGTCCTCAAAAAGGCATCTCCCTAAGGACAATCCTGAGATGAGAGCACTCTCGTCCTCAAAACAGGCCCTCTGTGAGGACATTCCTGGGATGAGAGCCTTCCTGTCCTCAAAAGGGCATCCCTCTGAGGACATTCCCGGGGTGAGAGCACTTTCGTCCTCAAAACAGGCACTCTCTGAGGACAAACCCGGAATGAGAGCACTCTCGTCCTCAAAAGGGTATCTCCCTGAGGACAATCCCGGGATGAAAGCCTTCCCGTCCTCAAAAGGGCATCTCTCTGAGGATATTCCCGGGATGAGAGCCCTCTCGTCCTCAAAAGAGCATTTCCCTGAGGACAATCCCAGAGTGAAAGTCGTTCTCGTCCTCAAAAGGGCAACCCCCTGAGGACAATCTCGGGAGGAGAGCACTCTCGTCCTCAAAAGGGCATCCCTCTGAGGACAATCCCGGGGTAAGAGCCCTCCCGTCCTCAAAAGGGCATCCCCCTGAGGACAATCCCGGGATGAAAGCCTTCCCGTCCTCAAAAAGGCATCTTCCTGAGGACAATCCCGGGGTGAGAGCCTTCTCGTCTTCAAAACAGGCCCTCTGTGAGGACAAACCCTGGATGAGAGCCTTCCCGTCCTCAAAAGGGCATCTCTCTGAGGATATTCCCGGGATGAGATCCCTCCCGTCTTCAAAACAGGCCCTCTGTGAGGACAAACTCGGGGTGAGAGCCTTCTCGTCCTCAGAAAGGGCATCTCCCTGAGGATAATCCCGGGGTGAGAGCCCTCTCGTCCTCAAAAAGGCATCTTCCTGAGGACAATCCTGAGATGAGAGCCTTCCCGTACTCAAAAAAGTATCTCTCTGAGGATATTACCGGGGTGAGAGCACTCCCGTCCTCAAAAGGGCGCTTCCTTGAGGACAAACCAGGAATGAGAGCACTCCCGTCCTCAAAAAGCCATCCCCCTGAGGACAAACCCGGAAGCTCTTCCCGGCAATCCCCGAGGACATACCCCAAAAAGATGCCTCTCCCCAAGGACATCGGAACAAAAAGAAAACGAGTTAAGCAAAAAAAATAATCGCTTAACTCGTCAAATGGTGACTATGCACCACAGTCATTATTTCCCCAAAAACTACACAAAGATAGCAATTTTTCGCAAGGATACAAAATTTTGCATTAAAATCACAATTTTTTACATAGAAATCAGAAGTACCGGCAAAGAAACATCCGCAAAATGCCCGTCACGACATCTGCTTTGACAATATCCCGGTTCATAATTATTTTTGTACCAAAAAGCAAGTACCAACAAGCAAGTACCAACAAGAACCAAAAACAATGACATCCACACCAACAAATACAAACACAACCGGGAGCAGACGAATCAGTCTCCGAAGATGGAGAGAAAGCGATGCTTCAGAACTATACCTTCTGGCAAAAGACCCTGAAATGGATCCACGAGCAGGATGGCCACCTCATCAGAGTGAAAAAGAAAGCCTTGATGCTATCCGGAAATACTTTACCAATGAGATCACCTGGGCAGTTATTCTGAAGGAAACCGGTGCAATCATTGGATGTGCAGGATACCACCTGCCAAAAAAAGCCAACCTGCCTCTGAAAGAAAACGAAGCGGAGGTAGGCTACTGGATTGCAAGGCCATACTGGAATCAGGGGCTTTGCACTGAAGCTCTGTCGATGGTCATCGGACATTGCCGGAAACTTGGAACCATTACTATCCTTTTCGGAGAACATTTCACAGACAACCCTGCCTCAGGACGCGTGATGGAGAAATGTGGATTCACCGACACCGGAGAACGCAGGAAATGCCCTTCCCTCCTGGTCGGAGCCGAAAAGGAGGTAAGGGTCCTCACACTGAACCTGCAGCAATAAGAGGAAAAGAAACAGATGCCTAAGCAGTAGCCGAGACGAACTCAAGGAATTCATTCATCTGGGCTTCGCTGCGGGCGTGTATGGTGTACATCTGGTTGCCCATTGCACCGCTCAGAGCCTGTGGCATTCGTCGGCACATTGCCATCACGGCGCCGTAGCGGGCAAGAACCTGCTCATGTGAGTGGAGATAATTGCGGAAGTCGCGACGGGCATAATAGACGCAGAGATGGTCATCACCGCTTTCCGCCAGGAGACGCTTGTCGTGAAGGACCATATCTGCCCAGATGGAATAGACATCGGTGGAATGGGCGAAGTTCATCATATCGGGGGTGTAACCTCCTGCAGGCCTCATATTCACCTCCAGACCTACGAAATCTCCGACTTCACCAAGGCCGGGCTTGGCAACTGAAAGCCGGAAGAACTCGAAGTGGACGAAACGGCTGCACACTCCGAATGCCTTGACTGTCGCACGGCCAAGACGGCGAAGAGCATCAGGAACATCGGCAAGGACATAATAAGACAGATCCAGTTGCCTGTTCACCACATCCATTACCGAAGGGGGAAACTTGGCAGAGGATTCAAACAGAGGCTCCGAATGGGAATCCACAATGGCATCGTAGGAATAGATGTCTCCGAAAATGAACTCCTCCATCACATAAGGAATTGAAGGGAAGTTGGCAAAGAAGTGTTCAAGTTCCTGTTCATCGCAGACTTTGAAGGTCTCCGCTGCACCTACGCCGATTTCAGGCTTCACGACAATGGGATATCCGACCCGTGCTACAAATTCCCTAGCACTGTCGAGGTCCACCGCCTTTTGCTGACGGGCTGTGGGGATATTCCCCAGAGCGTAATACTTTTTCATCTCGGCCTTGCTCTTGAATTTACCGATATCTGAGGCATTTACTCCGGTCGTGATGTTGAAATCAGTTCTCAGGCGGGCATCCTGCTCCAACCAGTATTCATTGTTGGATTCCAGCCAGTCGATTTTGCCGTATTTGAATGAGAAATATGCAACGGCGCGGAAAACCTGGTCGTAGGATTCAAGGGTATAAACCCTATAGTACTCTGTCAGAGAGAGTTTCAGTCTGTCGTCAAGGTCATCGTAGGGAGCATCGCCAATGCCCAGCACATTCGCTCCGCCTCTTTTCAGGCGGTCACAGAAATTCCAGTAGGTCTGTGGAAAATTCGGGGAGATAAATACAAAGTTCATAAGTTCGTTATCTATTTTTTATTTCATCCAAAGCAAAAGGAAGGAAATATGAAAGCTGTGCCTTCCACCAGGGCCAGTCGTGGCTGACATCCTTGCCCCACCAGTCCACCCATGCATCTATATTCTTCTCTTTCAATGCGTTCTCCAACAATGCAGTGGCATCCATCTCAATTTCCTCATTGGCACCCTGACCCACGCAGAGAACAATTGTCCTGTCCCTCAGGAGTTTCACCCTCGAATCGTCCGAAGGCAAGTCCCGGAGGAAATGCACTGGAGAATTTGTCTTCCAGAGATCGTTCATCCATCCGTTCGTAAAATAGCGTGCATCGTAAGCACCTGACAGACCTATCATTCCGCTGAACAGTTCCGGACGGCGAAGCAGTGCGTTCGCCGCGTGGGCTGCCCCGAGACTGCACCCTACGGCAAGCGGAGGTATTCCGGAATCATTAAGTCTGCTCACAAAAGGCAGAAATTCCTCAATGACAAAGCGGAAATAATTCTCCTGCCGCTGCGCCCTCCAGACCTTCCTGGCATACTTGTTCGACCAGGTCTGGACGTCAATAGTGTCCAGGCAGAAAAGCTGGATTTCCCCATTCTCAATCCTGTCCTGAAGGATATCAACCATCCCGAATCCCTCCCACTGGTCACACATCCCGTCCTGTGTAGGAAAGGCAACAATAGGACAGCCGGCGTTTCCGTAAACGCGGAAACTCATATTTTTTTCGAGATATTTACTATATATGTCAATATTTTTCAATGCAAAAAGAATATGAAATATCCCGCAATTTTAGCGAAATATTTCATATTCTCAAAATTCCTTATTTAGGACAAAGGCAGACAATCAGTTACTCCCCTTTAAGTATTTGAAAATCAGGATTCTTGACATGTGCTTCAAGCATTATGGCCTTGAGTTCCTCAACCTTTGAAGGATTCACAGCAGCGAGATTGCGCGTCTCGGAAGGGTCCTCGTCAAGGTTGTAGAGTTCAAAGACAGGATTGTCCGTGCGGATGTTCAGGTGGACAAGTTTCCACTCTCCTTTGCGGACAGCCTGACGACCATTGAGTTCCTGAAATTCAAAGTAGAGATAGTCATGCTCCTTCTGACCGTTTTTCCCTTCAAGAAGAGGCAGGAGACTGACTCCATCCATTGTCTGTGGAATCTTCTGACCGTTCAACTCCCTTAGAGTCGGCATTATGTCCCAGAAGGAGCAGATGAAATCGGTCTTTTTCCCAGCCTGGACGTGTCCCTTCCAACTGACCATCAGAGGAACACGTATACCGCCCTCGTACAGGTCTCTCTTGTAGCCTCTCCAAGGACCATTTGAATCAAAGAAATCCGGATCGGCTCCGCCTTCCTTGTGAGGACCGTTGTCTGAAGAGAAAACGATGATGGTGTTGTCATAGACACCGAGCTCCTTCAGTTTGTCAACAATCTGACCCACATACATATCCAGACGGGAGACCATTGCTGCGAAAGTAGCCCTCGGATAGTCCTGGGAGCAGTACCCTCCTATCCTGAACATCGGGGCTCCCTGATCGGTTCCCCTGTACGGGTTCTCGGCAAACCTGCCTCTGAATCCTTGGATGATATCATCCTCAGGGACAATCAGTTCCGCGTGAGGAATTGTGGTCGGATACCACATAAAGAACGGCTTTCCGTCCTTCACGCAGGTCTCGAGGAAGTCCAGGGCCTTCTTCTGGATGAGGTCCGGCGCGTAGGTGCCCTGACCGTAAGGAACCGCATCGCAGTTGTCAGTCAGTTCCACCCTCTGCTCATTGTCCCAGAGATGATCCGGGTAGTAACTGTGGGCAAGCCTCTGACAGTTGTAGCCATAGAATTCATCCACACCCATCTCAAGCGGGTCACCTGTGGTGCCGACCATTCCGAGTCCCCACTTTCCGAAAGCTCCCGTAGTGTAGCCGGCCGATTTGAGGTCGTGGAAGAAGGTGTGCGTACCTGCAGGCAGAGGGAACTGCCCTTCAGGCTGGACTTCCTTGTTGCCCCGGATCGGAGTGTGACCGCTGTGGGTTCCTGTCAGAAGGCAGGACCGAGACGGGGCGCTAACCGTGGTTCCCGAGTAACACTGGGTGAAAAGCATTCCCTCGGAGGCTATTCTGTCGATGTTGGGAGTGCTGAATTTCTGCTGTCCATAGCAGCTTAGGTCTCCCCACCCAAGGTCGTCAGCAAGGATGAAAACGACGTTAGGCCTGGTCTGCTGCCCTACTGACTGACGGCCGCTGCAGGCCGTTACGGCTACTGCGGCTCCCGCCAGCATCATTGAGTCAAAAATTTTTGATGATTTCATTATCGTCGGTGCAGGTTATTTATGAAGATTCCTTAATCCTAAAGAAAAAATTCCATTTTGAGGAAATGCAAATATAATAATATTATTTTTGCACCTGAGAAAAACGGATATTGTTACATATACCTAATATATATTGGATATGACCAGAAAATATTTTCCTATTACAGTACTGGCGGTGATGATGGCTGCTTCCTGCACGAGAACAGAGGCTCCCTCTCCCTGTGGTCCCTGTCCGAGCGAAGACCAGATGAAGATTCAGGATATGGAGACATACGCATTCCTGCATTACTCCCTTAACACCTACACCGGTCAGGAATGGGGCTACGGCAATGAAGACCTTGCTCTCTTCAATCCGTCGAAACTGGATGCCGGACAATGGGCCAGAACCTGCAAGGAAGCCGGAATGAAGGGCATTATCTTCACAGCAAAGCATCACGGGGGCTTCTGCGCCTGGCCTTCCGCCTACACGGATTACAGTGTGAAGAACACCCCTTGGAAAGACGGCAAGGGTGACGTTGTCGGAGAACTTGCAGAAGCCTGCCGCCAGGAAGGGCTGAGATTCGCAGTTTACCTCTCCCCATGGGACCGCAATCACGCGGAGTACGGACGCGAGGCCTATGTCAAGTATTTCAGAAACCAGCTTACCGAACTTCTGAGCAACTACGGGGACATCTTCGAGGTCTGGTTTGACGGGGCTAACGGAGGGAACGGATGGTACGGCGGTGCGGATGAGCACAGGACAATCAGCGAGGACTATTACGGCTGGGACAAGACCTACGAACTGGTCAGGAGTCTTCAGGAGCACGTCTGCGTTTGGGGTGCGGCGGAACACGGAGCCGAAATGACCTGGTGCGGAAACGAGCGCGGAGTCATAGGATATCCTCACTGGACCCCGAAGAGAAAAGGCGAGCCGATGACCTCAGAGACCCGCCGTCACGGAAGCGAGGACGGTGACCTCTGGTGTATCTCCGAGGCCGATGTCTCAATCCGCCCGGGCTGGTTCTACCACGAAAGTGAGGACTCTCAGGTCAAGAGCCTTTCAAAACTGATGGATATTTACTACAAGTCAGTTGGGCGCAACGGGACCCTCCTGCTCAACTTTCCGATTACCCCTGACGGCCTGATTCATCCGATTGACAGCGCAAGGGGTTCCGCTTTCAGGAAAATGGTCGAGACTGTCTTCAAGGACAATCTTGCTGCAGGTGCAAAGGTCAGTGCGACCAACGAAAGGGGCGGAGCACGCAGATATTCCGCAGCAAAGGCCGTCGATGCCGATGAAAACACTTACTGGGCAACTGACGACGATATCACGGCAGCCTCTCTCACAATTGATTTCGGACGCGAGACCACATTCAACAGGTTCGTAGTTCAGGAATATGTACGATTGGGACAAAGGGTGAAGGATTTCTCTCTGGAAGCTCTTGTGGACGGGGGATGGATTGAGTTGAACGATGCTATTTCCGCACCTGAAGACGGGCTTCAGACAATAGGGCGCAAGAGAATCGTCTGCTTCCCTGACGTCACGGCCACCCGGTTGCGTTTCAACATCCTTGACAGCAAGGCCTGCCCGCTGATTTCCGGCATCGGGGTTTACCGAGCTCCAGAAATTACTCCGGAGGATTCACTCTAGGAATATGAAAAAAATAACCTGCTTCAAAGGAGGGATTTTCAGAATGGTTTGCCTTCGCTGGAACGATGATATTTCATATTCCCGAAACTTTTACTACCTTTGAGCGTTTGCGGTTGACGGGGAACAGAAAGGTATATGGAAAAGGATTTAGTTTTTGAAACAGCGGAAAGATATGTCAACGAGACAGGCAGGTCAATCTTCCTGACGGGAAAGGCAGGAACCGGAAAGACCACTTTCCTGAAGCACATCACCGCCACAACGTCCAAACGCTTCGTTGTTCTCGCACCTACCGGAGTTGCCGCAATCAATGCCGGAGGTTCCACCATTCATTCGTTTTTCCTGCTCCCACTCTGTCCGTATCTTCCTGATGTAAAAGAACTTGTGACAGAATACCAGATGCCGGAGCATTACCGCGGACTCCGGAAGGACAGAATCCGTATCATCCGGACGCTCGACCTTCTGATCATCGATGAGATTTCTATGGTCAGGGCTGACCTGCTTGACGCCGTGGATATGACCCTAAGGCGGTACCGCCGCAATGACAAGCCTTTCGGAGGGGTGCAGCTTCTGATGATTGGGGACGCGCAGCAACTCTCCCCAGTCGTGAAGGAAAATGAGAGACAGTACATCTCACAGGTCTATCCTTCACCGTATTTCTTCAGTTCAAAGGCTCTTGCGAAACTGCCCTACATCACCATTGAACTGACCAGGGTTTATCGTCAGAAGGATGCATCATTCCTTGAAATCCTGAATGCAATCCGGGACAACAGGGCCACTCCTGAAATCCTGAAGGCACTTAACTCCCGGGTCGGGGCATTTGACGGCGAGGAGGCCGGCAGTGGGGAGACCATCAGACTGACGACCCACAATGCCCAGTCTGATGAAATCAACAGCCGGAAACTCAATGAACTGAAAGGCGAGGAGCACATTTTCGAGGCGGAAATCGAGGGCGATTTCCCGGAAAGCCTCTACCCTGTGGGAAAGGTTCTGAGCCTGAAAAAGGGGGCTCAGGTGATGTTCGCCAGGAACGACCCTGAAGGAGCATATTACAACGGAAAGGTCGGAAAGATTGAAGATATTGACAATAAAGGTGTTGTCAGAGTAATGGATTCAGACGGAAGGACTATCCCGGTCGAGGTCTCCGAATGGTGCAACACACAGTACACCCTTGACAAGGAGTCCGGAGAAATCCGTCAGGAGACCGTCGGGACTTTCAGGCAGCTGCCGCTCCGGATTGCCTGGGCCATCACCATCCACAAAAGTCAGGGGCTGACTTTCGACAGGGTTATCATCAACGCCGGTGCAGCCTTTGCCTTCGGACAGGTCTATGTGGCCCTGTCACGCTGCCGCAGTCTTGAGGGCATTTCCCTGGAGACACCCGTGAGGGCTTCCAACATCTACAATGACTGGAATGTGGCAGATTTCAATGCCGAGATTCCCCCCATCGAGGCCGTGCGGAAACATCTGAACGAAGACGGGATTGCCTACTGGTTTGACATACTGCGGGATATTTTCTCCTTCGACGAATGCTGCAGGAACGCCGGCTGGGTCAGAAAAGCCTGCAGAGGAAGCGTAGAAAAGGTCTACCCCACACAGTATCAGGCATTCCTGGAAACAGTCCGCGCACTTGACGATGCAAAGAAGGTCGGAGACACCTTTCAGACCCAGCTCACAAAAATCCAGAACAGCCCGACTTACGACACATCCTACCTGAACGAAAGACTGGTGAAGGCAGCAAGCTACTTTCTGCCCCTCTTCGAGAAGGCACGTGACCTGACACTTGACATCTCGGGCCTTACAATCGACAACAAGGAAAACGCCAAAAATGTGAAAGAGTCCACTACCGAGGCCCTCAACTGCCTGGAAATCACCTGCAGGACCTTCAAATGCATTCTTGACTTCCAGCTCACGCCCCAAAGGTACAACCAGATTCGCACCAACGTCCTGACCGAAGATCGCAAGAAACCGAAAAAGGAACGTCGTCTGAAGAAAATCGAAGATTCCGAAGGAGAAGGCAGTTCAGTGGTCAATGAACAATTGCGGGAGAGGCTCCAGCTCTGGAGAAGCGAAAAATTCAAGGCCGAAAACATCCCTGCCTATATGATCCTCCACCAGAGCACCCTGATGACCATCGCCTCAACAGTACCCCACACCAAAGAGGAACTTCTCAGTGTCAAGGGATTCGGTCAAGCCAAATTCGAGAAATACGGAGAAGAGATTCTCTCTGTCTGCAGGGAATTTGAGAAATGACAAAACCCTGAATTCGTAAGGAATATGAAAAAATATAAAACAATTTAATTATGTCTTTCATCAACGAAGATTTCATGCTGTCGAATGAGGCAGCACGACAGCTCTACCACGAAGGAGCGGAGAAAATGCCGATTATCGACTATCACTGCCATCTCATTCCGCAGATGATTGCCGAAAACCATCAGTTTGCAGACATCACGGAACTCTGGCTCGGAGGCGACCATTACAAATGGCGCGCAATGAGGGGCAACGGAGTGGACGAGGAATATATTACAGGAGGCAAATCATCCTGGGAGAAATTCAGCAAATGGGCCGAGACCGTGCCATATACGATGAGAAACCCTCTCTATCACTGGACACATCTCGAGCTCAAGAGAGTTTTCGGAATCGATTCCCTGCTCTCCCCTGCCACTGCAAGGGATATTTTCGAGGAGTGCAATGCAAAACTGGCGACCGAAGAGTTCCGGGGACAGGCCCTCATCAGAAGATTCAATGTTGAGGTCGTCTGCACGACGGACGACCCTGCCGATGACCTCCGCTACCACAAGGCAATTGCCGAAAAGCCGTTCGGAGTGAAAGTCATTCCTGCCTGGAGGCCTGACAAGGCTATGGCAATCGAGAATCCGGAATCCTACAAGGCATATCTCGAGAAACTCGGCGAGGCGGCAGGAATGGAGATCCGCACTTACTCCGACCTGATTGAGGCCCTTGGGAAACGCCACGAATTCTTTGAGTCAATGGGCTGTAAACTTTCAGACCACGGTCTTGAGACTTTCTATGCCTCTGACTACACCGACAGCGAAATCGAGGCAATCTTCGCAAAGGTTCTTTCAGGAAAGAATGCTGACGCAGAGGAACTTGACAAATTCCGCAGCGCCTGCCTGCACGACTTTGCAGTGATGGATGCCGAGGCAGGCTGGGCACAGCAGTTCCATATCGGCGCAATCCGCAACAACAACACGAGGATGTTCAACCTGCTCGGTCCTGACACCGGCTACGATGCAATCCACGACGTCCAGTGCGCTGCCGCAGGACACCGCTTCTTCGACAGGCTCACACTTGAGGGCAAACTGGCAAAAACCATCCTCTACTGCCTCAATCCGAAGGACAACGAGGTTCTGATGACAATGGCCTACACCTTCAACGACGGGACTGTTCCGGGCAAGATGCAGTTCGGTTCAGGCTGGTGGTTCCTCGATCAGGAAGACGGTATGCGCAAGCAGATGAACGCACTGTCAGCCCTCGGGTTGCTGACCAGGTTTGTCGGGATGCTGACCGACTCACGCAGTTTTGTCAGCTATCCGCGCCACGAATACTTCCGCCGCATCCTCTGCTCTGTCCTCGGTGAGGACATCGAGAAGGGCAAACTTCCTGCAAGCGAGATGGATTTCATCAGGAAAGTCGTAGAGGACATCTCCTACAACAATGCCAGGAATTATTTCAACTTCTAACCGCATCCGCATCAAATGGCAAAATACAGCGGAGTTACCTTATAAACTCCTCCCCGAGAATCAATAGTTGTCGATATTCAGCCGTGACAGAATGTCCATATGGGCATAATTGTCACGGCTGACCGGTTTTTCCCCTTTCACTATCTAGTCAACCAAGGTTGTGACAGCCTGAAGGGCCTCCACATTCTTCTCCAGATTGTCAAATCCGATTACACGGCGATCCTCGGAAGGGTGTTTGCGCAGAAAATCCGTGATGAGATGAATCCTAGAATTGAACATCACTACAAGTTTCCTGTCAGGAGTAAGTTCCTTCAGGTTTTTACCAACGTCCTCCGGACGGGAAGGATCCACGAAAAGATTTGTTATCCGGCAGTTCGGGAAATGGGAGAAGCGGAGGAAGCACCACTCCGGAAGGTTCAAGCATCAAGAGGGACTTGTAGGCATTGTCACAGGCAGTGCCACACTGTTTTGTTTTACTTGTGTCTGGACGACAGTTCCTTCTCCAGATCTGAGATACTGAATCCCATCTGCTCATTGAGGACCAGCAGGTGGTAAATCAGGTCGCAGGTCTCGTAGAGATAACGTTCGCGGTTGCCGCAGGTCGCCTCTATGACAGTCTCCACTGCCTCCTCACCGACTTTCTGTGCAATCTTGTTCACTCCCTTTGTGAAAAGTTTAGTGGTATAGGAACCTTCAGGCATAGTCTCATGACGACCCTGGATGACTTTTTCAAGACTGCGGATGAAACCTTCGTTGTCCGGCGTGTCAAAACAGCTTACTGTCCCCCTGTGACACGTCGGCCCGCAAGGATTGCAGCGAAGAAGAAGGGTGTCGCTGTCGCAGTCTGCAAACATATCCACGACATTCAGGAAATTGCCGCTGGTCTCCCCCTTGGTCCAGAGGGCTTCCCGTGTGCGGCTGTAGAAAGTCGCCTTGCCCGTTTCCAAGGTCTTTTCAAATGCCTCTTTGTTCATATAGGCCACCATCAGTACCTTCAATGTGACCGCATCCTGCACCACTACCGGCAGCAGGCCGTCAGAGTTTTTACTCAAATTAAAATCTTCAAATTTCATATCTTTTTCAAATTTACATTCTTACACATACTCCGGAAGCGGCGAGCGCCTCCTTGAGTTCGCCTACCGTCATCTGCCCATAATGAAAGATGCTGGCTGCAAGAGCGGCATCTGCCTTGCCTTCAGTCAGGACCCGGGCAATGTCCTGCGCTGAACCCGCACCGCCTGACGCAATCAGAGGGACAGACAGCTGCTCAGACAATTGTGCAAACAAATCGCAGGGATATCCGCTGCGTGTCCCGTCGTGGTCCATCGAGGTCAGAAGAATCTCGCCCGCTCCCCTCTCCTGTCCCTCACGCGCCCAGGAAAAGAGTTCGCGGTCAGTCATTCTGCTGCCTCCGTGCGTGGTTATAATCCATTGATTCCCCTGATTCCTGGCATCAATGGCAAGGACTATGAATTGGCTGCCATATCGGCCGGCAATCCGGTCAATCAGGTCCGGGTTTCGCACCGCAGCGCTGTTCACTGAAATCTTGTCAGCACCTGAATCAAGGAGTCTTGCGGCATCGTCAAGACTGCTGATACCCCCACCTACAGTAAACGGTATATTTACCCTCGAAGCGATTTTCTCCACAAGACTGACAAAAGTCCCACGTCCTTCGACAGTGGCACTGATGTCCAGATAGACCAGTTCGTCAGCCCCCTGTGCAGCATATGCCGCCCCAAGTTCCACCGGGTCACCCACATCTTTCAATCCCAGGAAGTTGATTCCCTTGACAGTCCTGCCGTTCTTCACATCCAGGCACGGTATTATCCTTTTTGCAAGCATACAATCACTCAAGTTTCGCAAGTTGATAATTATTTGTTATCGTAAGTGTTGTGCGTCTTGCGAAACTTCTTCCTACCGCACAATTCTCATCTACGTTACCTATCTCCTAAATCCTCTTTCTCGGAAAGAGGACTTACTATCGATGCTAAAGCATCTCCAAACAAGGTGTTTCGCACTTGCGAAACTTAAGTACAATCATATTCTCAAGTTGTTCCAGCGAAATACGGCCTTCATAGATAGCCTTACCGATGATGACAGCGCGAATCCCTGCCGCAGCAGCCCTTTGGACATCCCCGATGCAGGACACTCCTCCGCTGAGAATCACATCTACAGCACCCCATTTCTTCTGAAGTCCGGCATAGAAATCCACATCAGGTCCGGAGAGCATTCCATCGCGGCTGATGTCCGTGCAGATGAGCTGGGAAAGGCCCTCCGGTACATATTCCTCAAGCAAATCCTCTACCGTGACATCCGAATCCCTCAGCCATCCGTGCGTGGCAACCTTCCCGTCACGTACATCGGCACCGAGGATGATTCTGTCCGAGCCATATCTCTCAAGCCACCGGGAAAATTCCTCCCTTGCCTCAACGGCAACACTTCCGCAAATAACCATCGACGCACCCGCATCCAAGACGCTCCTGAGGGCCGCCTCATTTTTGACGCCCCCTCCCCACTCTATCTGAATATCGGTCGAGGACGCAATCTTCTCCAGCACAGCAAGATTACGGGGCTGCTTTTCCCTTGCCCCGTCAAGATCAACCAGATGAAGCCTTGTGACTCCGCAGTCAGCATAGCGCCGGGCCATCTCGATGGGGTCCTGTCCATAGTCCGTAACACGGTCATAATCCCCTTTTGTCAGCCGGACCAGACGCGAATCCATTATGTCTATTGCAGGAATAATAATTGTATTCATATTTACTTAATATTCAGAAAATTATATAAGATTCTGGAGCCTACTTCCCCACTCTTCTCAGGATGGAACTGCACTCCGTAGAAATTCTCCCGCGAAAGCGCTGCACTGAAAGAAATTCCGTTCTGTGCAACCGCAATGGTTTCAGGACAGAGCGATGCCGCGTAGGAATGAACGAAATATGCAAAACACCCATCCTCAAGTCCGTCAAACAGAGGTGAAGTCAAATCAGTCAAGGTGTTCCATCCCATATGAGGGACTTTCACCCCGGCAGCCGCATCGGGATGAAGACGACAAACCGGAGTGTTGAATATTCCCAGACAGTTGACATTCCCTTCCTCGCTGCTGCGGCAAAGGAGCTGCATACCGACACATATTCCCAGCACCGGAACGGTCAGACCGCGAACTACATCATCCAATCCTCTGGCTTTGAGTTCATTCATAGCACAGGACGCGTCACCTACTCCCGGCAGCAGAACCCTTTCTGCGGCTAAGATTTCCCCTGCATCAGAAGAAAGCCTCCATCTGGCTCCCAGACGGTCGAGGGCATTGCAGACAGACCGCAGATTGCCTGTGGCATAATCAATTATGACGACATCTTCCATTTGTGACATCTCTATATATTAAAACACACCCTTGCTGGAAGCGAGATCGTAACAGAACGATTCCCTCCTGACAGCCGATTTCAGGGCCCGGGCAAATGCCTTGAAGATTCCTTCGGCAATGTGATGATTGTTCTCCCCTTTTGCGCTGATGTGGAGCGAGGCCTTCATTGCACATCCGAGCGAACGGAAAAAATGTTTGAACATCTCCGTCGGGACATCCCCGACATACTCCCTCGTGAAATTCACGTCCCAGACAAATTCCACACGCCCTCCAAGGTCCAGAAGAACCATTGCACGGCTCTCATCCATCGGAAGGGCAAAACCATACCTCTCAATTCCGCGTTTGTCCCCAAGGGCCTTGTTCAGCGCATCCCCCAGCACTATTGCCACATCCTCCATCGTGTGGTGCTCATCCACCTGAAGATCTCCCCGGGCTTTGACTCTCAAGTAGATGCCTGAGTGATGGGCAATCTGGTCAAGCATATGGTCAAGGAAATTCAGACCTGTTTCCATTCCACCGCTCCCCCTGCGGTCAAGGTCAACCTCAACTTCAATACTGGTTTCTGCGGTACGCCGGGAGATCAGGGCACATCGGAAAGCCGGCTGATAATTGTCCACAAATGATTCAGGATTAAGATATCGGCTAATCAGATTGAGCATCCTGTCATTTTCCCCGGGCGTACCGATCGTAATTCTCAGGCAGCCTGCACAACCGGTTGCGGACGAACGGTCACGCACAATCACCGACCTTGCGAGCAGAAAATCGTAAAGGCCGCGCGGGTCCTTCACTTTGACCAGCAGAAAGTTTGCATCGGAAGGCCAGACCTTTTCAATTCCCTTCATACTGCCGAGCGCGGCAGTCACCCTCTCCCTCTCACTTACAATCAGCCCAACCTCCCTCTGTACATCACGATCAAGAAGCCCGAGTGCCACGGACATCGCCGCAGAGGAAATATTGTAGGGATACTTGACCTTTGCAAACAATTCCATCACCTGCGGATTTCCGAACGCCAGTCCGATTCGCAGGCCGGCCATCCCAAAGGCTTTCGAAAGTGTCTGAAGGACAATAAGATTGGGATATTCATCTATCAGGGAGACCAGGCTGCGGCGGGAGGAGAAATCAATGTAGGCCTCATCAACCACCAGAATGCCACGGAAGTTTTTCAGAAGAGTCCTTATGTCCTTTTCCTCAAAGCTGTTTCCGGTCGGGTTGTTCGGAGAACAGACAAACATCAGCTTCGTTCTGCTGTCACAGGCATCCAACAAGCCGTCCACCGGTAATGAGAAATCTTCCCCGAGAGGCACAAGGCGCACGGCGATGTCATTAATGTCGGCTGCCACCCTGTACATTCCGTACGAAGGGTCGATGGTCACGGCATTGTCCTGTCCCGGAGTGCAGAAGATTCTGTAGCACAGGTCAATCGCCTCGTCACTGCCGTTCCCTATGAAAATCCCTTCCACGGGCACTCCCCTGATGGCCGCCACACGGTCCTTCAATTCTTTCTGCCTGGGGTCGGGATAACGGTTGCTGCCATTCCCGAAAGGATTTTCATTTGCATCAAGGAACACCCCGGAGGACATCCCGCATTCATCCCTTGCTGTCGAATATGGCTCAAGGTTCCTTATATTCCGGCGCACCAGCGCCATCACTTCTTCTGTCTGCATATATTCTTTTTTCTGATCAAACTCCACTGTTACGTTACATTCCGGCCGGGTGGTCAGAATCATTCTGACCTGCCCATTCTCAGAAGGGCCGCACGGGCGTGCGCTTCAAGACCTTCGGCACGGGCCATTGTGACTATGGTATCTCCAAGGGAGGCTATTCCCTCGCGGGAGAGTTCCTGAATGGTCATCTTCCGCATAAAGCTGTCCACGTTCACCCCGCTCATCGACCGTGCCCATCCGGAAGTGGGAAGAGTGTGGTTGGTACCGCTGGCATAATCCCCCGCACTTTCCGGCGACCAGTTCCCGATGAACACACTCCCCGCGGCAGTCACCCTGAGGGCCTTTTCCCAAGGTTCGCGCGTTGAAATGATAAGATGTTCAGGAGCATATTCATTCACAAAATCAATCTGCTCCGCCTCATCTTTCAGAATGACCACACGGCTGTGTTTCAGGGCTTCCTCCGCAATCCGGCTCCGGTCAAGAGTTGCAATCTGGTCATTCACGCAGGCCTCTACCTTCAAAGCGAAAGAACTGTCCCCGCACACCAGCATAGCCTGGGAATCCTTCCCGTGTTCAGCCTGGGAAAGCAAGTCGGAGGCCACAAACTCAGGGACTGCCGAATCATCACAAAGCACAAGAACCTCGGAAGGTCCTGCAGGCATATCTATTGCCACATCCCTCGAAACAAGTTCCTTTGCCATAGTCACATAGCGGTTCCCGGGACCGAAAATCCTGTCCACCTTCGGAACGGATTCCGTACCGTAGGCCATTGCAGCTATCGCCTGTGCTCCACCTATTTTGAAGACACGGTCAACTCCGTATTCCTTTGCCGCATACAGCACGGCCGGAGCCACCCTGCCATCCTTTCCGCAAGGCGTACAAAGAATCACTTCCCTGCATCCCGCAACGGCAGCCGGTATGGCCAGCATCAGGACAGTCGAAAACAAAGGTGCGGAGCCTCCCGGGATGTACAGCCCGACTCTCCCCAGGGGGACAGGCCTCTGGACACATCTCACTCCCTCACTGACAAAGAGATCCACCTCCCGGGGCATCTGTGCGGAATGAAATCGGAGGATATTCTCTCCGGCCCTTTTCACAGCCTGCCTTAGTTCCTGAGGGACAAGTGAATATGCCTCCTCTATTTCCTCCTGCGAGACCTCGCAGCCACCCTCAAGGGAGACCTTGTCAATCTCCTGTGACAACCGCCTCAGAGCAATATCTCCATCCCTGCGGACGCGACTGACAATCGAAGCCACACTCTCTGCAATGCTCTGCTCATCTGTCCTTACCCTTTCCACAAGGGACTGCCACTTCTCGCGTGGCGGATTCACGAACGTTTCCATATATTCCAAAACAGATTAAGGATTCTTACCTCTTATTCCTACAGTACAACCTTGTCGAGATTCAGAACGAGTATTCCCTCCGCACCGATTCCCTTGAGGTCTTCGATTACATTCCAGAGATTCTTGTCATCCACTACAGTCTGGACAGAACACCAGTTACCGTCAGCAAGCGGAATGACAGTCGGACTCTTCATTGCCGGAAGCAGTCTCACTGCCTGTTCAAGCGCAGATGAAGGGACATTCATCAGAAGATATTTCTTTCCCTTGCCGTTCCTGACCGATTCAAAACGGGACATCAGCTGATTTACCACAGCCCTCTTTGAAGTGTCCATTCCGGGATTTCCTATGAGCACCGCCTCCGAAAAGAGGACTTTCTCCACTTCCACCAGGCCGTTTGACACGAGGGTTCCCCCTGAAGAGACTATGTCGAAAATCGCATCGGCAAGTCCTGCCGCAGGAGATATTTCGACTGAGCCTGTGATAGTATGTATTTCTGCCTCAATGCCTTTCTCTCCGAAGAATTTCTTCAGTACATTCGGGTAAGAGGTGGCTATCCTCTTGCCGTTGAAATACTCCAGGGAGACGTATTGCTCATTCTTCGGAATTGCAAGCGACAGGCGACATCCACCGAAGCCGAGTTTCTGAAGCACGTCCACCCTGCATCCCCTTTCGGCCACTTCGTTGTAGCCGACGATTCCGATGTCCGCAGCACCCATTTCCACTGTTTGCGGGATGTCATCGTCGCGCAGGAACAATATTTCCGCAGGGAAATCTTCCGCACGCATAAGGAACTTTCTTTTGTCGTCCCTGATTGTCACTCCGCAGTCGGCGAGCAGTTCGATGCTCTGCTCGTTCAATCTTCCTTTTGTCTGAATCGCTATTCTCAACATATCCTAAACCATTAAATGCCAAACAAAAAACCCGCTCCTGAACGGGGCGGGTCATATCCACTGTACATTTTCCGGGACACACCAAAATCACCCTCGTTCACAACGACAGGAAAGATGATGATGGTGATGTCTTGCAATGTTCATTTCAAAATTACTTAATCTCCGGCAACCCTGACGGGCATCTGCACGGAAAACACGACAAAGTTAGACAAAAGAATCAATTCCGCAATATCTTTCGACAGAATTTGCACAAACACACAAAATTTTCAAATGCGGCATCCGGTCAGAACGGATTCTGCGGAGGGGCCCAGTCGTAGAATGTCTTGTAATTTCCCCTGCGCGGGGCTCCTGGAGCATCCGGGCGGAAATCGGTTCCGTAGGAGTAAGGCGAAGTCCTGTCCTCAACCCTTTCCTTCAAGGCACAGACGGCAGCTTTCAATTCATCCGATGCATCGTCATACATCACCGGCATCGTAAAGCGAGGGTCCTCACGGTAATTGTAGATGCGTCCATCCCAGAAATACGCGTAGGTGTCGTTCATGGCATAACGGGAAGCCTTCGGAGACGGAGTCGTAGGCCAAAGCGGGTTGAAATGCACAAGCACCAGGTCTTTTTTCTCCGATTCCCCTCCAAGCAGTTCAGGATAGAGGCTGACACCGTCCAGAGTCCAGTCATCCGGGACCCTGACACCCATTATGTCTGCGAAGGTAGGCAGGAAGTCAGTCAGGTCAACCAGATGCTCCACCTGACGCGGACTGACCTTGTCACCCCAGCAGACAATCAGAGGGACGTGCGTGCCAAAGTAATTGGCCTCTCCCTTTCCTCCCCTCTGACGGGAACCGTCCCGCTGCTTTGAGACAATCCTTGTGGAAGTGCCGTTGTCAGAGCAGAAGATGAAAACGGTGTTGTCCCACAGTCCCCTTTCCTTCAGATGCCGGACCATATTGCCCACCTGTTTGTCCATATAAGCCACCATTCCCCTGAAATACGAAGTGTCCTGTGCGGCGGTGAAACGGCTGCCGTAATCCAGATCCCATTCCTCCCCGTCCGGAGTGGAGACATGCGGAGTGTGGACCAGAGGTTCCGTGTAATACAAAAGGAAAGGTTCACCCGAGGCTGCCTTCCTGTCAATGAAGTCAAAGGCATAATCCTCCATTGAATCCGGTCCGTACAGGGCAAAATCGTAGGTCTTCCCGTTCACATCCCAGATGCTGTTGGCGTAGCGGTCGGTCTGAGTCGCGCTGCGGGTCTCCCTGTAGAGTTCCACCTGGCTGCAATAGGACTCATCGAACCCCATCCTCGAAATCATTGAACGGTCACGCCCCAACTGCCATTTCCCGACAATAGCAGTCTTGTAGCCAGCTGCCCGGGCCAGTTGCGGGAAGATGTGCTCATCGTCATTGATATAGCCGAAAGCGGAATAATTCCTGTCATTGTACTGCCCTGTCAGCAGTTGGACCCGGCTCGGACTGGAAAGCGGCTGTGCATTCATATTCATGTACTGAATCCCCACACGGGCTAGAGAGTCGATGTTCGGAGTCTGGTATTCCGCTCCCCCATAGCATCCGAAACACTCCGTCCCTATGTCGTCAGCGAAAAAGAAAACGATGTTCGGTCCGGTCTCCTGACGGCATCCCGCCAGGGAGGCGATTGCACCGGCCCCGGCAAGCAGGTGCATAGGTTTTAATGTTTTATGTGGCATATTTACGAAATATTTACTATTGCGCAAACTTACAAAAAACTGTAGATTCCGAGCCATATCTTCAAGCCGTTTTTCAAAAAATCCTATCTTTGCAGCCGTTATGAACGACCTGACAAAAAAACTCAACAAGGAAATACTAAGGCTGGCAATCCCCAGCATCCTGGCCAACATCACCGTCCCGATAGTGGGAATGGCCGACATAGCCATAGCAGGACACCTGTCAGAAGGAGGAGAGACGGCAGTAATGATTGGAGCAATTGCCATCGGTTCAATGCTTTTCGACCTGCTCTACTGGAATTTTGCATTCCTCAGGGCAGGTACCGGAGGGCTGACCGCCCAGGCATTCGGACAAAGTGACAGGAAGGAATGTGCAAAGATTCTCTCAAGAGCGTTGGGCATTGCCCTGGCCTGTTCCGTCTTCCTGATTGCAATCCAGTGGATTTTCATCAAGGGAGCCTTCCTGGTGCTGGACTGTTCCCCGCAGGTGGGCGAACTTGCCCGGAGGTACTTTTTCATCAGAATATGGGCAGCTCCCGCAACACTAAGTCTGATGGCGGTAAAAGGTTGGTTCATCGGCATGCAGGACAGCGTCTCCCCGATGATCACCGACATCCTTGTTAACGTGCTCAATGTCGCTCTGAGCATTCTCTTTGCCACCGGAGGGATGGGCTTCAGCGGAATCGCCGCCGGGACAGTGGCCGCACAGTACAGCGGACTGCTATGTGCCCTTGGGATCCTGCTGTTCAGATACCGGAGGTCCACCCTCGGCACTCTCGCTGCGGAAGACCTCAGGGACATCTTCCGAGGCAGGCAGACCCGAAGGTTCTTCACCACCAACACCGACCTTTTCATCAGGTCCCTCTGTTTCATAGCAATTTACATCGGTTTCACCGCCATTTCCGCCCGCTATGGGGACATCCTCCTTGCCACCAGCTCGATTCTGATGAAAATCCTGCTGATTTTCTCCTACTTCACAGACGGATTCGCCTACGCAGGGGAGGCTATGACCGGAAGGTACATCGGCGAGAGGAATCCTGTAAGTGTCTCAGGAACAATTAGATGGACCTTTGTATGGAGTATGTCGATTGCTCTTGTCTTCATCGGAATCTACGGATTCGGAGGGGAACTCCTCCTGAAAATGATGACCTCTGACACAGCAGTAATCTCTGTTTCAATGAAATATATTCCCTGGCTCCTGCCTATGCCAGTTGTCGGCTGTGCAGCCTTCACCTGGGACGGTATATATATAGGCGCAACGGCGTCAAAGGAGATGCGCGATTCGATGCTTTGGGCGACGTTCGGTTTTTTCGCAACTTTCTTTTTCGGTATATTTACCATTGACGAAATATTCAACATCGAAGGGAACATCCGGAACGAAGTCTGCGTGCACATCCTGATGGCTGCATATTTCGTTCATCTCATTGTCAGAACAATATACCTGTCAGCAAAATCCAGAATCATTACCTCAGGCTGTTTCACGCGATGACCGCATGGAGAAGCCGGAAATCCCGCAACTTCACTGTTTCCGGCGGCAGACATCGCAGCAGCCGCAGTCCGAAGTCTCTTTCTGACCGAAATACTCAAGCAGATAGCGGCTACGGCAGACATCATCCCGGGAGACATATTCTATCATTGCCTCAGCCCTTTGAGTTGCAGCTTTCTTCAGGAACTCGTACCTCCGGGGACACAGGTCAACGTTCTTCGGCTGAAGGTGGTTGTGATGCAGGAAAAGAACTGTCGAAGTGTCAGCGGGGATATAGCGGACAAGATGATTTACCGAGAGTTCGTAGAGCACCTGCCTCAACCGGGGCACACCCATCCCGCAGGAAGAAGCGACATAATCTTCCTCAATCGGAACCGGATAGGAGAAGATTCCGGAGTAACGCCTCATAAGGGTCTCCAGCACCAGATTCATCCTTGCATCCTGAATCTTCAGATCGTAAAGTTCGTTCCTTGAAGGGATTATCCCGACACGGGCAGCAATTTCGACATCCTCGGAGAGACTCCAGTGACCTGCGCGGGAAATGTATTCCATCGCGTAAAGGGCCCCTTCCCGGCTCAGGTGAAACTGGCGGCAGAAAGTCTCGAAGTCGAATTTCAGACTCCTGCCCTCACCGCAATCGTAGGGGATTTCGAAAAAAATATGTACTTTGTGATAGATGCTTTCAATATATTCCAGAGACGGGAAAGAAACCGTCAGGTTTCTGTGAAGCTTTCTGATGTCCAGGGAATTCCAGAGCAGCACCGCAAATGACGGCTGGCCGTCCCTGCCTGCACGCCCCGCCTCCTGGAAATACGCCTCCGGGGAATCCGGAAGATCGAAATGCACGACACTCCTGACATCAGGTTTGTCAATTCCCATCCCGAAAGCATTCGTACACACCATCACGCGGATTTCCCCGGACTTCCATTTTGCCTGGCGCTCCGCCCTGAGGGAAGGTCCAAGGCCCGCGTGGTAGAACGACGCACTGATGCCCTGGGAATTAAGGAAAGCTGAGAGCTCCTCGGTCTTGCGCCGGCTGCGCACATAGACTATGCCTGTCCCGGGAACCGAATTGAGCACGGAAAGCAGTTTTCCGAGTTTGTCCTCGCACTGCCTGACTATATATGATATGTTAGGGCGCTCGAAGCCGCTCTTCACAAGATTCTCCTCCCTGAAACCGAGGTTCTGCATTATGTCTTTTGCGACCGCAGGGGTGGCTGTTGCAGTCAGGGCGATTACAGGAGAGTCCACAACCTCCCTGAGACGGCTGATTCCGAGATAGTCCGGACGGAAGTCATACCCCCACTGGGAGATGCAATGAGCCTCGTCCACAACGATGTAACTGATGTTCATCGCACTGACAAACTGGCTGAACAGCCTTGTGGAAAGCCTCTCCGGAGACAGGTAAAGGAATTTGAAGTCACCATAGACGGCATTGTTCAATGTCAGTTCGACTTCCCTGCGCGACATCCCGGCGTGGACTGTCAGGGCCTTGATGCCTCTTGCACCGAGATTCTGGACCTGGTCCTTCATCAGGGCAATCAATGGGGTGACTACCAATGCAATGCCCTCCTTCATCATAGCCGGAACCTGGAAGCAGACGGACTTTCCTCCGCCCGTGGGAAGAATCGCAAGCACGTCCCTGCCCTCCAAAGCAGCATTTACAATCTCCTCCTGACCGGGTCTGAATGAATCATATCCCCAGTACTTCTTCAATGTTTCTTTTGCACACTCTCTCATCTTTCCATGGCGTGTTTTTTGCATAATCCTCGCCCGGCTTTCCGGAAGGACCTGCAAAAATAAAAATATTTCACTTTATAAATTTGTGCAATCGCAAAAATATTTTATTTTTGCACCGCCTTGCGGAAACAAGGCTCCGAAATGAAAATTTTTGATACAATTTATAAATTTTTGGTTTTATGAGCAAAATTGATTTGACCAAGTATGGAATTACAGGTGCCACTGAGGTTGTTTACAACCCTGACTATGACACTCTGTACAATGACGAGCTAAATCCTGAGCTTACAGGATTCGACAAAGGCCAGCTCACTGAGCTTGGAGCAGTTAACGTAATGACAGGCGTTTACACAGGCCGTTCCCCTAAAGACAAATTCTTCGTGATGGACCAGACCAGCAAGGACACCGTGTGGTGGACTTCCGAGGAGTACAAGAACGACAACAAGCCTGTAACCCCTGAGACCTGGAAGGTTCTCAAGGACCTCGCAGTCAAGGAACTTTCAAACAAGAAGCTCTATGTTGTCGACGCATTCTGCGGAGCCAACCCTGCAACCCGCCTCAAAGTGCGTTTCATCGTTGAGGTTGCCTGGCAGGCACATTTCGTGAAGAATATGTTCATCCGCCCTACAGAAGAGGAACTTGCAGCTTACGGCGAGCCTGATTTCGTTGTTTTCAACGCATCAAAGGCAAAGGTTGAGAACTACAAGGAACTCGGACTGAACTCAGAGACTGCAGTTGTCTTCAACCTCACTTCAAAAGAGCAGGTAATCATCAACACCTGGTACGGCGGTGAAATGAAGAAAGGTATGTTCTCTATTATGAACTACCTCAACCCTCTTCGCGGCATCGCTTCAATGCACTGCTCTGCAAACACTGACAAGGAGGGCAAGAGTTCAGCAATCTTCTTCGGCCTCTCTGGAACAGGAAAGACCACCCTTTCAACAGATCCTAAGCGTCTTCTCATCGGTGACGACGAGCACGGCTGGGATGACGAGGGAGTGTTCAACTACGAAGGCGGATGCTACGCAAAGGTCATCAACCTCGACAAGGAGAGCGAGCCGGACATCTACAATGCAATCAAGAAAGACGCCCTTCTCGAGAATGTAACCGTTGCCGAGGACGGCAAGATTGACTTCGCTGACAAGAGCGTGACTGAGAACACCCGCGTGTCTTACCCGATTTACCACATCAACAACATCGTTAAACCGGTGTCAAAGGGTCCTCACGCAAAACAGGTGATTTTCCTTTCAGCAGACGCATTCGGAGTTCTTCCTCCGGTTTCAATCCTTACTCCTGAGCAGACACAGTACTACTTCCTCTCAGGATTCACCGCAAAACTTGCTGGAACAGAGCGCGGTATCACCGAGCCAACTCCTACTTTCTCAGCTTGCTTCGGTGCAGCCTTCCTTTCACTCCACCCAACCAAATACGGTGAGGAACTCGTGAAGAGAATGCAGGCAACAGGTGCAAAGGCTTACCTGGTGAACACAGGCTGGAACGGAACCGGCAAGAGGATTTCAATCCGCGACACCCGCGGAATCATCGACGCAATCCTCGACGGCTCAATCGAGAAGGCTCCTACAAAGAAGATCCCTTACTTCAACTTCGAGGTTCCTACAGAGCTTCCTGGTGTTGATACCAACATCCTTGACCCTCGCGACACATACTCTTGCGCCTGCCAGTGGGAAGAGAAAGCCAAAGACCTCGCAGGCCGTTTCATCAAGAACTTCAACAAGTTCACAGGCAACGACCTCGGAAAGGCTCTCGTAGAGGCTGGTCCAAAGCTCTAATCTGAAACTCCCAAGGAGCAAAATAAACCCAGGCCGGCTGAATTACCGTTCAGCCGGCCTTATTTGAAAATTCCAAAGACCATGTTATTCCGGCTTAAAGTCTTTCTGTCAGTGGCCTCGAATCTCAGTTTCACGAAGGCCTCCGAGGAATTGTACATATCCCAGCCAGCAATCTCAAAACACATCAGCGAACTGGAGAAGATTTTCCAGGTCCGCCTCTTCAACCGTGAGAAAGGCAGAATCCGCCTCACAAGGGAAGGGGAAATCTTCAGGGAGAATGCCCTGACCCTGATGGAAGACTACAAGAAGCTGGAAAGCGAGATGAGGATGCTCAGGGGTTCTGTCGGAGGAAGGCTGAGGCTTGGAGCCAGTACCACAATAGCCCAGTGGCTGATTGCACCGATTCTGGCCGGGTTCAAGTCAAGGTTTCCACAAGTTGAGGTCAGCCTTGTCACCGGCAACACGGAAGCAATTGAGAAAGCCATCTCGGAAAACAGGATCGATCTGGGATTAATCGAAGGCAGCCGGCACGCATCCGGCCTCAGGTACAGCACCTTTGCAAAAGACGAACTTGTCCTGACAACTTCCTCGGAAACCATCTGTCCGGATGAGATTTCGGAGCGAGAGCTCACCTCCCTGCCCATTGTCCTGAGAGAGAACGGTTCAGGTACACTTGAAGTCATCAGGAAGGCCCTTGAGGAACATTCCATCAGGCTCAATGACCTGAATGTAGTCCTGCACATCGGTGCGACAGAAGGAATCAAGGGCTACCTGGAAGCCTCAAAGGGGACATTCGCCCTGCTGTCAGTCATCTCAATCCGCGACGAACTGAGGCGCGGGAGCCTTAAAATCATTGACATCAGGGACCTGAGCATCAACAGGGATTTCTCCTTCGTCTCGGCGCACGGCGACTTCGACGCCGCAGCAGACAGATTCATCGAGTTCGCCACGAAGTGGCGGAACGATAACCTTAAGTTATAGTATATAATATTTATATATATACAATATATTACTATACTTCATATTTTTGCGTCCGAAAAACAGCAAACTTATGAAGGAAATCATCACAAAATCAGTCTTTGTCATCCTGCTTGCAGCATCGGTATTCGTTTCTCCGGCAATTGCCCTGTTTGCAGGAATTTTCCTGGCTCTCACTCTCGGGAATCCTTTTCCGACATTCTCGAAGAAAGTCTCGAAATACCTCCTCCAGGTTGCCGTTGTGGGACTGGGATTCGGAATGAACCTGTTTGAATCCCTTGCGGCCGGCAAGGAAGGAATAATGTTCACGGTGGTTTCCGTCATCGGGGTTATGGTGGCGGGATGCCTCATAGGCAAGGCTTTGGGACTTCTTCCGAAACTCTCCTATCTGGTGAGCGCCGGAACTGCAATATGCGGAGGGAGCGCGATTGCGGCAGTCTCCCCTGTTGTCAAGGCGGACGACAATGAAACCACAATGTCCCTTGCTGTGATTTTCACTCTGAACGCAATAGCACTCTTCATCTTCCCTCCAATCGGAGAGGCACTTGGAATGACCCAGCAGCAGTTCGGCACTTGGGCTGCCATAGCAATCCACGATACGAGCTCAGTGGTGGGAGCCTCGGCGGAATACGGAGAGGAGGCCCTGAAGGTTGCCACGACCATCAAACTTACCAGGGCTCTGTGGATTATTCCGCTCTCACTGGTGTCAATGCTCATCTTTGCACGCAAGAAAGACGAAAAGACAAAGATTACAATTCCTTGGTTCATCTTCCTCTTTATCCTTGCGATGGTAGTCAACACATTTGTGAATATTCCGGAAAGCATAGGGGAAGCCATCAGCCTTTTCTCCCACAAGTCACTGTCAGTCACCCTCTTTCTCATCGGAACAGGTCTCTCGCTGGATTCCCTGAAGAAAACAGGTATCAAACCGGTCCTGCTCGGAGTCATCCTGTGGGTACTCATCTCAGTGGTGACGCTGTTCGTGGTGATGTAACAACCTTCACTGTCAAGCAGAAAGAATCCCCCGCAGATGCGGAGGATTTTTTATTTTATGCGGTAAGGCTGGTCCTCGTAAAGGAGGAATTTCTTTGCCTTGCGGATCCATTTCTGCTCCTCAAGCTTGATGTGCTCCCGGGTTTCCTCCCAGGAATGTCTTCCGAGAATCGAGTTGTAAAGGAAGTCGTTGGAAAGTTTCTGCCGGAAGCCTTCAGAAAGTTTGAAATCGGGACAGAGTTCCGAGAGCGTACGCATCAGGTGGATGGTGTGCTGGAACGAATGATAGGAGAATTCCGGTTCGAGGAGAATCTGGAATCCGTAGCATTTCTGTCCTGCGTATGTACCGCAGGAAGGTGTGAATGAGCAGGGGCGCAAAACGCATCCCTCAGCCTCAGGAAGTCTCGAGACAATCTCCGAATTGAGGAAAGGCGCTCCGATGTACTCGTAGGGACGGGCAGTGCCGATTCCTGAAGATATGTTGGTGTTGTTCCACAGTCCTCCGCCACTGTATAGGTCACAGGTGAAGAATCCCGGTATGTCCGACGCCGGAGCTATGGTCCAGGGCATGAACTGCCGGCTGGTGTCGGTGGCCATCGCGGAAATCACGTGAAGGGGGAATTTCCCTCCGATTTCAGCGAGGTAGAGATTGGCCAGTTCTCCGAGGGTAAGGCCATGACGGTGGGCAACCTTCGGAACGTGGAGTTCCTGTCCGGGAGTCGCCCCGCTATAGGGGAGGTCATCTGCGAGGTCTGCGGGGAGGTCATCTGCAATTCCCGGCATAGTTCCTTCCACAACCCTTCCCGCCGGATTCACGTGGTCGATAATGTACATTGAAGGGGGATTCTCCATCTCCCTTAGCATCTCCATCAATGCAAACACATCCTTGGTGTAGTTGAAATACCTGGAGCCGACATCCTGGATTTCAACGACCACGGCATTCAACGGCTCGATTTCCTCCCTTGAAAATTCAATGTGATTGGTCAGAGGAGTGAGTTCAGTGTCTCTCGGAGTAAAAACCTTTTCCAGGTTTCCCCTCTGACGGAAAAGATCGTAAAGATAGCGACGGTTCTCGGTGTCCCAGCAATTCTGTGTGCAGAAGACACCGACACGACCGTCAGTCAAAGCCCTGTCGAGTTGTTCTCCGACAGGGGTTGTCCTGAATGAAAACATCAGCAGTGGGTGTTTGAGAAAATTCTGAAGAATCCTATTTTATTATCTCATCAGCGATTCCGATGATTCTTCCTGCCAGAGCCTCGGCGGCAGCGGCAGTCGGAGCCTCTGCGTATATTCTGATGATTGGCTCGGTGTTGGAGCGACGCAGATGAACCCATTCCCTCTTGTCCTCAAACGAAATCTTCACTCCGTCGATGTCATTCACATCCTCGTTCGCAAAACGGGTCTTCATTTCACTGAGGATTCTGTCTATGAGGGCCTTGTCAGACAATTCAATTCTGTTTTTTGCAATGTGGTAGTCCGGCAGGGATGCTCTGAGTTCACTTACCCTGCACCCTTTCTTCACCAGGCTTGTCAGGAACAGTGCCACACCTACCATAGCATCACGACCGTAATGCAGGGTTGGGTAAATCACACCTCCATTGCCTTCTCCGCCAATCAGCGCACCGCACTCACGCATCTTTGTGGTGACATTGACCTCACCCACGGCAGCGGAGAAATACTTCCCTCCCCTGCCTTCGGTCACATCCCTCAAAGCTCTCGAAGACGAAAGATTCGAGACAGTGGCAAGTCTGTACGGGGCAACGGCTTCCTCCAGTGAAATTCCTTCAGAAGCAGCCTTTTCCTGAGCATGTTCAATCAGGTAGTCGGCAACGCTTACCAGCGTGTATTCCTCTCCGAACGGCTTTCCGTCCTCACAGATGAGGGCCAGTCTGTCAACATCCGGGTCAACGGAAATTCCGAAAGCGGCTCCCTCCGAGACAACGGTGCTGCTCAGCTCGGTGAGATTCTGAGGAAGCGGCTCGGGATTGTGGGCAAAATCCCCCGTCGGTTCGCAGTTGACACAGACACATTCAACCCCCATCTTCTCAAGCAGGCGCGGCATAATAATTCCTCCGACAGAATTAACCGCATCCAGAACGACCTTCAATCCGGCCTTTCTCACAGCCTCCACATCCACCGCCTCAAGAGCCAGGACGGAATCAATATGCCTGTCCACAAAGTCCTTGTGCTCCATCTTCCCAAGGTCTCCTACTTCAGCAAAGTCAAAATCCCCGCTCTCGGCACAGTCAAGAATAGCCTGCCCCTCAGCAGCATTCAGAAATTCACCCTTCTCATTGAGAAGTTTTAGAGCATTCCACTGTCGCGGATTGTGGGAAGCCGTCAGGATAATCCCTCCGTCAGCCTTCTCAAAAATCACAGCCATCTCAGTGGTCGGAGTCGATGCGAATCCGGCATTGACAACATCAATCCCGCAGGACATCAGAGTTCCACAGACCAGTTGCTCAACCATTGCTCCGGACAGGCGCGCATCCTTTCCGACAACAACCCTGTAGCGCTCTCCCTCAGGCTTCGGCCTGCGTTCACGGAGTTTCGCACAGTAAGCGTAGGTAAACTTGACAATGTCAATCGGAGTTAGAGCATCTCCGGGAGTACCTCCAATAGTACCCCTGATTCCTGAAATGGATTTGATAAGTGTCATAATATCAAAAAGTTTTTATGTTTCTAAAATATATCCGCGTCGCAGCATACGACCTTCGGTCGCACATCCTACAAAGATAGGATTTTGTCGGAGCAATTACAAATTTCATCTCTTAAAGTAATCTTTATGCTTTTTTTGAAAGAAAAATTTGGAGGTCTCAAAAAAACTCCCTACTTTTGCAATCCCAAAACAAAAACGCTGGGTTCGTATAACGGTTAGTACTCAAGATTCTCAATCTTGCAATAGGAGTTCGATTCTCCTACCCAGTACAAAAAAGCCCGAGAGCAATTGCGTCAAAGGCTGATTTTTGAAAACATTGGTGTCATAGCTCAGTTGGTAGAGCAAAGGACTGAAAATCCTTGTGTCCCTGGTTCGATTCCCGGTGACACCACCAAAAACCCCCGTAGAAGTGCTTCTACGGGGGTTTGTTGTTTAAATTTTACTACATTTTTACTACGTTGAGAATAAAAAATTCTCGCATTGCTTATTTTTTTCAAAAAAATATGCAATTCTCAGCGACTAAAAAAGGCCACACACAAAAAAGTGCATGGCCATTGGTGAATTCAAATAACATAGCCTGTCCGGCAATATTATCGTGGCAAATATAACAACTTTTGTCCACATGAAAACATTTTCATATATTAGTCTCGGGAATCGGTAGTCAAATATTTTACTACCGCTATGAAAATCTTAATCGACAATGGCCACGGAATCTTCACTCCAGGCAAACGCAGTCCGGACGGACAATTCAGGGAAGCAATCTACACAAGACAAATCGCCAGACGCATAGTATCTGATTTGCAGGACAGAGGACAAGATGCACAGCTTCTGGTACCGGAAGACGATGACATCAGTTTGAAAGAAAGATGCGCAAGAGTGAACAGGCAATGTCTTCTGCACGGAAAGAAGAATGTCATATGCATCAGCATCCACGTAAATGCGTCAGAAAACGGGCAGAATTGGGGTAAGGCAAGAGGATGGAGTGTTTATACATCCAAGGGACAAACGGCAGCGGATGTCCTTGCAGATTGCCTTGCGGAGGCTGCCAGGAAATATCTTTCGAATCAGGCAATCAGAGCAGACTGGTCTGATGGGGATATTGATTTTGAAGAAGGTTTTTATCTCCTGAGACACACAAGCTGTCCAGCAGTACTCACTGAAAATATGTTTATGGACAATCGGCAGGATCTTCAGTTTCTGGAGTCGGGCTCCGGACAACGCGCAATCATCGACCTCCACGTCGAGGGAGTAATTGAATTCATCGAGACGGTATAAAGATGACAACATCACGACAAACATAGTGGATGCCATTCAGTCAATGAGCAAAGCTCCGGAATAACCGAGTTTCCATTCCTCCCCGTCAAATGCAAACATTTCAACCAGGCTGTCAATGTGAACGGCATAATATTCGACAACAGCATCCAGAAGAGAACAGAAATCGGCATCTGAGAAATGAGGATTGATATGGCAAACGAAGTTCACATATTCATCAGCCATCAGCCGGACAAGATTGAGGTCCCGTGCTTTGGCCATCATAAGATCATCTTCAGGAACGATGATATGTTCTGATTGAAAGATTCTGACAAATGAGAGTTTGGATATAGCTTCACATATGTCACCAGGATAAGCACACTCATATAGATAGGACATCGGCGGGATATCTCGATTGATGCCCTTTGAAGCGTACTCCAACAAAATAGGAGAGCATTTGGATATGTGGCAATCTGCCATTGTCAAAATAAAAATAGTGCGGGCCGTTTTGTCGAGACTACCTGGGATCGCCAAACCCCATCAAACCCACAACAAAACGCAACACCCGCACTATGCGAGTATTGCATCCCTTGTTGCTTCTTGAGTTTGAAATAAAATTTGGCGATTTTAGTAGTCTCAAGCAATAAGCGAGCAAAAATGTATTTCCCGGCAGCCATTACAGGCTGCTTTTTTTCGTATGTATTGGCAAAGATATGTATTTTTTGGAATTGAAGATATCAAAAGCGGATTCAAAGTTCAGAGCAAGTACCAATATATGTGATGCTCAAGAAAAATATTATGAAATTCTAAATATTTATCTTATTGTGTGTAATGCTTTGGCACAATCAATCTATATATTTGCAAAAAAATTTAAAGCAAGCATTATGGAACCAATTGTTGTAAGCAGAAAACCTTGCAAATGCCAGAAATGTGGCGGCAAGGTTGTCAAAATAGTCTATGGAATGCCGACTCCAGAGCTATATGAACAGGCTGAACGTAAGGAGTAACTTTTACAAAATCAACGAACTGTTGTTTTAATGTTTAACATCAAATAATACTTTATTATGAAGAAATAATTAATCTATTTGCTGGTTGCAGTAATTTCAACAATCACATTATGTTCATGTGAAAAGGAAATGCCCTGGGAAAAGGCTCAGAGGGATGTCAATGGTACTCAATGGCTTGCTGTGGGGGATGGTGTCGCTTATGACTTGAGATTCGAGAATGGGAAATACACACTCGAATATACATACGACTATAGCACCCTTTCTATATGAGGTAACTATACCCAGACTGGGACAAATATTACTTTCGAGAAAAAGATGATGGTTACATATGGCTTCTTCTTCATTGAACAATGCACAATAAAATCAAATAGAATGGAGATACCATGATACAATGACAACTATTTCAATGATAGAGAATACCATTCTACATTAAACTTTACACTAATAATCAAGGAATAAAATTTATTTCGCGTAGGAAAGAATAGTAAAGCACAATATTTATATAAGATAGGGAATGGCACTCATAATAAAGTTGTCCATTCCCTATGCGGTATATAAAGTGGTGAAACGATGTTACAAAAAATTATTATTCACTTTCAGCTGTCTTTCGAGTGGAATAATTCTTAAACTCGTCAAAATGATTTTCCATTTCAGAATAGAAAAAATCACGACTAAGGTATGTGAGTTGTTTAACAGCACCAAGCTTATTGAAATATGAAGTAAGCCCATTTGACACATTCTCAAGACTAAAGGATTCATTTTCATGGTCCTTCAGAAACTGGAGAATACCTAACGTCGCTTCTTTATGTTGAATAACCTGCGAAACGCCAAGGCGAACAAATCGTAATGTATAGTTGCGGAATAACACTTCAGTAAGTTCGAATGGATTAGCTCTTTCTTCATCAATAGATAGATATGTAAGCCACCACAAGCCTCCGATTCCTTGTCTGATAAGACCGTGGGATTTTACAAAAAAGTGGTTCTTTACGGCATTTTGCAAATCAGTTGTGCTTTTAAGGCTCCACCTTTGTTGCATATAAGGGAATAAATCAGTAAGTGCAAGAGACTCCCAGAAATAGTCTTCTACGGCTTGTAGAGGTGTCAAATTCTTATACGCCTGATAAATTGCAATAGCAGACTTGAAATCACCATCAGTGCTGGCATCCAATCTGTCAAGTAATCCTTCTGGTTTAACTATACCCGGAAGGACAAGAACGTCATTCTCATCAACAGGGAAATCATCCATCTGGAATCGCTCAAGACCAAAGCCAAGTTCAACATCATCCTTTATCTTCTCTATTGCCCTTTTTGATAATATTGTTTGCAGTGCCATAATCTATTCTCCATCATTTTGTTGAGACAATGTATTAAAGAGCCTTTCATAAGGCTTTCCAAGAAGAATCTGAGCGAGTCTATCAACACGCCATTCTTCAGAATCAGTATAGCGGAACTCCGCAAGTTCATTCTCTGTATCAATTCTGTATTTGATGACTTCTGCCCATTTCTTCCCGGAATACTGATCATAACGACATAACGCGTATGTCAAGGAATTCAACACCAATGATGCGTGAAGAATATCAGGGTTGCTGTTCACCTGTGGATTATTCCTGTACTGATTGTAAAGAGGTGTGGGGAGAAGCAACCTGATTTTATCCCTGTCCAAAAGTGTATTTGGCAAGCTATCAGTGGTTTCTTCTATTACCATAAAAGAGCCAACTGCTTTGAGCTTATCATATTTGATATCTGCATTATAAGATATTTGGTCAAAGGCAGCCAGAATATCACCAGGTTCCATATCAAACCGATGGTCTATATAGTCTGGATGAAATCCGGGATTAACATAATTTATAATTGTTCGTTTTACGGTAACAGTCGGAGTGAACGTAATCTTACCTCCAAGAGTCTTTCTAGGTATAGAAATGGAAAATGTACCGTCACTGCTTGTAAAACATCGACGGAACTTTGTAGCCGGGCATACAACTTCGCATACGTGATCTGCGAAACCTAATCCTATCAAACGTCTGATTTCAGGATTATCATATTTCAAAGCTATCCTGAAATGGTAAAAAAAAGCATCTGCAGTGAAAGAAACGTCTGGAGTATCAGGACATGGCAAAATGTCATCATTTATGCCAAGTACGGGATATGGGAATGATATATTACTTAAATTCATAGACAGTCAATTTTACAATGTGTTTCATCTTATCAGAGAACTGAATGTCAATCAGATTCCTTTCATCCTTTTTCAAGATAATGCCGGAAATGACATTGTCGTGAACATTGCCATTTGAAGAACTTACAATATCAACCTCCTCATCATTGTCTTCTCCACCGACAAGAATTTCAATCTCACCGTTACTTACATCATAATCTGAATGAATAATAAGGGTATGGACAAGATTTCCTCCTTTATTCTCGGCGATTACACGATACTCAACCGGAACATTTTCAAGATATTCACCCTCTTGATTATCTATCGAAGGCGAGAAGCCGCAGCGACCGGGATTTGTACCCTTGCCTTTCTTTTTACGTTTCTTATTATTCCTTTTGTGGCCACCAAAATCGCCGTTTTCAGAAGGTTCTGCAGACATAGAAGGCGTATGAATAACAACATTACCGATTGGCTCACTCTCCATTGGCTTAGTGAAAGGTGAATCTACAATCTCACTCGTGGGAATTATACCTTCCTCTATAGTATTTCCTGAGGGCTGACCAAATAACGGATTGCCTTGGATATCATTATCAGATGCGGTTAATTCTTCTGGCACAAATAGGTAATCTTCAAGTCCAGTTATGCCGAGTACTCCTCCTTGGTCACTTGCAAATGCCTTTTGAAGACAATCAGCAACAAACGCATCAATCTCCTTCATCACAATAGAACCATAAGCAGCATTACGCTTGGCTTCCCATTTACTATGGGATGGATCTTCAATACTCTTTAGGAAATTGTTACCACGTAAATCTGAACAGATAAAGACAGCAGAGTACCCATAGGAGTTCGAGTAGAATCTGGCCCTATAGATGTACATACCCTGCTTTCGCATATGAATAACACTATCTCTCAATTCTTTATTCTTGTACAAGTAAAGGGAAACATTACCTAGATTTGGAAGAACATCATCGAACTTCAAATATTGTTTTGATACGCACGCATTCTTTACTGCTTCATAATATGGACGCGGATTATACAACGAAGTATTCTTTACCCTATCTACAACATCTGGAAAATGAAGTTTCATAAGTTCATCCAGAGTTTCTGCATTGATTTCAGTCTGGTCAATCTTCACTTCCAATTTCTTCTGGTAGATAGACATCCAGAAATTTCGAAGTGTAGCCTTAATCATTTCATCGTATGCGGCTTCTTTTGCTTCAGGGCTTCCATCAACTCCCATAATCATTATATCCGACCCTGGCTCCTCCCTTCGAAAACGGTTAGGAATTTCCTCTCCGCTTGAAGGTCTTTTACCAGCTTGATTATCATAGAATCCATAATGAGAATACTTATGAACCTTCCCGTCTGATCCAAAGGCTTTATGCGTACATAAAGTTGATGCTCCTTCGAAGAATGTTTTATTGTCAAGAGTTCTGCTTGAAACAAGAACGGTATGAATCGGAGACATTGAGAAATATGCGGACTTTCCAAAACCAAATGAACCACCAGAACCAGAATCGGACTTCACGGTTACGCCTATGGCTCTGACGAATGCATAGAATGGAGAATCTGTATCATTTGGATTATAGTCCATTCCTTTTGTGTTATAGTCAGAAACCTTGATGTAATGAATATTCCCCTGATTGTTCACCAATCTATCAAAGATTTCAAGCATAGGCTCATATTCAGCCTTTGCTTTATTCCCATAATACTCCAGTATAGCCTCAATATGATTACGGAGATTGAAGAAATTATCAAATGACCCTGTTCTCAATACTTTGAAATTATACTCCATTCGTACAGGAATAGTCGGATCATTAGCGACATCCAGCGAATTTTGTATGGATTCGCGAATAAGAGATGGATAAGGAGTTTCACGAAAGTATTCTGCGGCAGCATTATTAGGACCAACATCTTGAGTCGCCTCCAGTTGCTCTGAAAAATACCAGTCGCAATTCAATTCATTTGCAGCCATATCAAAATAAAAGTTTCAGTGTTTATGTTACAATAGTGATGACGATGACATTAGGCATCAAGAATGTTGAATTTAATCCTTGAAAGAGAAAGTTTGATTATTTGCTTTGCTCATCTCATTACTATATGCAGATTTGCACTCCTTCAAAGCCTTCCCGATTTCATCAAACATATAGTTTATATCATCATCGGTATATTCGTAGTTATTCCTATTGGAACAATTTTCAAGGAGAGATAAAAAACTGATTACTTTTTGCACCCTATAGGAAGCTACCTTCTTAAATCGCTCCCTTTTTACTGAATTGCTCATATTATAATAAATTATAGTAAATATTTATTTTTTGCAAATATATAAACATATATTAATATGACAAAACATAAACTACATTTTTAATATATATTACTAAATCGTTCTATTATATAATATTGCTTTACACTATTTTTTATAGGTAAAAGTAATCATATCTTGCAGGTTATTATTTTTCTGCGGTCAAGCTCGTCTTCCTACGCTTCCGCTCCGTAAGACCAGCTTGGTTCCAGCCCCTACGCCACTATCGCAGCT
>CAMFBM010000009.1 GCA_945948555.1 uncultured Bacteroidales bacterium
CGCGAGGGGATGCGGATCTCGAAAGCCTGTCCCAGTTCGGACTGGAGTCTGCAACCCGACTCCACGAAGTTGGATTCGCTAGTAATCGCGCATCAGCCATGGCGCGGTGAATACGTTCCCGGGCCTTGTACACACCGCCCGTCAAGCCATGAAAGCCGGGGGCGCCTGAAGTCCGTGACCGCAAGGGGCGGCCTAGGGCGAAACTGGTAATTGGGGCTAAGTCGTAACAAGGTAGCCGTACCGGAAGGTGTGGCTGGAACACCTCCTTTTTGGAGCTGTCTTGACACCGGCTCTCTTATTAGTCTTTCATTATTATATACAGTCCCGTAGCTCAGTTGGTTAGAGCACTACACTGATAATGTAGGGGTCAGCAGTTCAAGTCTGCTCGGGACTACCAGTTGTTTGAAGTTTATTTCGTCCGAGGTCAAGGAAGACGCATTGATGAAGGAGGGAGTTACCTGGTGGTAATGACCGACTGAAGAGAAAGTCTGACGCAGAGATCGGGCGAAAGAAACGAAAAGGGGGTATAGCTCAGTTGGCTAGAGCACCTGCTTTGCAAGCAGGGGGTCGTCGGTTCGAATCCGTCTATCTCCACAAAAAAGAGGCATCCAAGTTTGGATGTCTCTTTTTTTGTGGAGATGCACCGCACACGGTGCTCTCTCTATGACTAGGGGCCCTGCCCCTATTGTACCCCGCGGCTACGCCTTACGTATTTGCCTTGGCAAATACACGGCTCTCGCCGTCGCGCTGATGCGCGATGCCCGAAAAAGACAAAGCGCACTACCCTGCCACAGAGTGCATTGTAGAGGGGTGTCCTGCGCTTTGTCCCGGCTTCCGGAGGGGACAAAGCACGATAGGATGCCCCACAGCCCTCTGGAATGCCATCCACTGCGCTTTGTCCTTTTCGGGTTCAAAAAATGAGTGTACTCATCCCGTGATTCCCAACATTGTTCCGGTCACAACTGACAGCAGTCCACACCCAGATGCCTAAGCACATATTTCATCTGAAACACAATGAAAATACTTCCCGTGAAATTCATTCGCCACAGCCAAAGGCAAAAGGACGCCCTCTATGACCATCTCGCGTGGCGAATGAGGAAAAATTGCCTCATTCGCCATAGCGGATGCCAACGCAAGGGCTTCTAGGCAATGTTCCCGTGCCGAATGAATTTCACGGAAGGTGATTACTGCAATTCTTAGCAAAGCTGGTAATGGAGAGGATATCAAATCGCGTGTCTGTCTGCAATTAGATTCCCGGTCAAGCCGGGAATGACGAATAGCTGAATCGGAACGGCCAAGAAAGCAAGCCGGGAAGGAAGATGGAAAGGACGGGAAGGGTTTCATCCCAGGAATAACCTCAGGAAAGCAGGATAATCAGTGGTTTCAGCAAAGAACAGCGAGGCAAGCGACTTCGGGATTTCTGCACACCTTGTCCAGGTCACAATGGACAGCAATTCACGCCCTGATGGAGGTGTTTGATCAGAGACCACTCTGATGAGGAGATTGATCATTTGAGGTCTCTGGAGACACTCACCTGGTTTCATATAACCTGGGCTATAAGCAATCGCGGAGACGTTGACCGAACGAGGAAATATTACCGCATTTCACAAAAAAAAGACCCGAACTGAATTCAGAACGGGTCCTTCTTGCGTAAAGATTCTTATTGAAACAACACTCTACCTTTTGTCAGGGGCACCTTTTGGACCTCCGCCCTGATGGAGTCTGTGAATCTGTTCCCTGCGGAATTTTTCCTCAGCAAGATAAAGCCTGGCAACTTTCTCTGTCGGAAGGACTTTTTTCAAATCATCCAATTGACTTTTGTCAAGGGACATCTCTGCACTCTGAGCATTGACGTATGCTTCAAGAAGAGAATTCAGCTCAGTCTCCGGCTTGCCGTCCCTGACGGCCTGACTGAGTTCCCTGTAGGCTTTCATCACCCCGAAATGACATTTGTCCCTCTGCTCCTGGCATTGATTGTATACCGGCCAGAACAGCTGTGCTTCTTCGGGCGTAAGAGAAATCTCATTGGTGAGGAATGCTATTTTCTCACTTCTCATCTTTTCCTTCCAACTTTCATCACGTTTCCCTTTGCCATCCTGGGCGAAGGAAGGAACTGTCATCAGAACAACGGCGAGAGCCGTAATAGTTCTCAATATACCCGAAGTTTTCATACCTTCAAAGATTTTCCTAATCTGTTTCATATCCCGTAAATTATTCAATTTCAATATTTTCTATATCTATTCCACTATATATTATATATTCCTCAATATCCTCTGCCGTTACATATTCCGTTTCGTAATTGCCGGCGTAGTAAATCAGATCGGGGTCGGTGACGGGAATAATATCGAAATATGCCATATCCTCAAATTCGTCCGTGGTGGAGGAGAATGGTAAATATTTCAGAAAAAGAGAACCTGCGCAGACGATTACTGCGAACATTGCCGCTAATGAAAGGTATGGGGCGAGAATCAGCCTGAGCGGTTTCCGCTCTGCAGACGATGTCTCTTCCGAAGATTTTTCTGCGGCGATTCTGGCCATTACGGAGCGGTTGACACCTTCAAAATAGCCTTCCGGAACCGTGAAAGGCATTTTCTTCAGGTCTTCCGAAGTGTTCAATATGTCTTGTTCAAATTTTTCCATCGTTATATTAGACACCCTTATCAGAAAAGGTTAAAAATATTTTTGCATTTCCTCCTTAATTTTGACATAGGCATGATGATAGGAGGCTTTCAGAGATCCTACCGAGGTTCCGGTGATGCGGGATATGTCATCGTAACTGAGTTCATCGAAGTAACGCAGCAGAAAGACCGTGCGCTGCTTCGGGGGAAGCTTCTGGATGGCCTTGTGAAGGCGGCGCTGGAGTTCATTCCCATTGAAATAGGGGTCGGAGTCGATTTTCCGGCAGAGTGTCTCGTCCAGAGGAGCAGCAAATGTCAGCGCGGAACGGACTTTCTGCCTGCGCAGGAAATTCAGAGCTTCGTTGGTGGCAATGCGATAGACCCAGGTGTACAAAGAGGAAGCTTCCCTGAACGAATCCAGGGAAGTCCATATTTTAACGAATGTCTCCTGCAGAAGGTCATCTGCATCCTCGTGGGAGCAGGTAAGACGCCTGATGTGCCAGTAGAGACGCTCTTTGTAGGAGTCAACAAGGGCATTGAAAGCCTCCTCCCGCTTGCCCGAGCGGTACAAGGACATCAACTCCCTGTCGGACAGGTTCACTTTCTTGAGATTGCTCTGCGGGCAGCCTCGGCAATGTGCTCACTGTCAAGCCCGTAAGCACGCATCAGTTCAGAAGGGGTTCCGCTCTGGCCGAACCTGTCTTTTCCATTGACATATTCCACCGGCACAGGGCAATGAGCGGCAAGTACCCCGCTGACAAGTTCTCCAAGTCCTCCCGCCTGATTGTGTTCCTCGGCACAGACCACCGCCTTCGTCTTTGATGCGGAAGCAATGACAGCCTCCTCATCGAGAGGCTTGAGTGTCGCAATGTCCACAACCTCGGCAGAAATACCCTCTTCCTCAAGCAGTTTGCAGGCCTGAAGGGATTCCCAGACAAGATGTCCGGTCGCAAATATTGTCACATCGGTTCCTTCGTTCATAAGATAAGCCTTGCCTATTTCAAATTCGGCATCGGCAGGAGTGAAGTTCGGCACGGAAGGGCGACCGAAACGAAGGTAAACCGGACCGTTGTACGATGCAGCGGCCACAGTCGCAGCCTTGGTCTGATTGTAGTCGCAAGGATTGATGACCACCATACCCGGAAGTGCACGCATAAGGGCGATGTCCTCCATCGTCTGGTGTGTGGCACCGTCCTCTCCAAGGGTGATTCCGGCATGGGACGCACAGATTTTCACATTGGCTCTTCCGTAGGCGACTTCCTGGCGGATCTGATCATAGACCCTTCCTGTCACGAACTCCGCGAAAGAGCCTACAAAAGGAATTTTTCCGGCAATTGCCATTCCTGCTGCCGTCCCGACCATATTGGCCTCGGCGATTCCACACTGCACAAAACGCTCAGGGAACTCCGCCTTGAAATCCCCCATTTTGAGCGACCCCTCAAGGTCTGCGGTAAGCGCAACAACCTCACTGTTCCGCCTTCCGGCTTCAAGAAGTCCAGCTCCGAAACCACTGCGGGTATCCTTGTTTCCTGAATTTGTATATTCTTTCATTTTGTTTTCCTTTTAGAGAATCAGACCATCAATAATCCCCGAGAGTTTCCTCCAATTGTGACAATGCCTCCTGACACTGCTCCTGGCTCGGAGCCTTGCCGTGCCATTTGTGTGTGCCGGCCATGAAATCGACTCCGTGGCCCATATCGCTTTTCATCAGAATCACCACAGGACGGCCCTTTCCAGCCTCTGTCTTTGCTGATGCATAGGCCTTCAGAATCTGATCGAAATCGTGCCCATCGCAGGTAATCACAGTCCAGCCGAATGCAGACCATTTTGCCACAAGGTCACCTACTCCTCCGACATCATCGATTTTCCCGTCTATCTGCTGGCCGTTCCAGTCCACCAGACCGACAAGATTGTCAAGTTTGTGATGGGCAGCAAACATCGCAGCCTCCCAGATCTGACCTTCCTCACATTCTCCGTCGCCCATCATCACATAGACGGTCTGAGGGTCAGAATCCATCTTCTTTGCAAGAGCAAAGCCGGTTGCAGCGGAAAGTCCCTGTCCGAGGGAGCCTGATGCCTGGAAAATGCCAGGCAGTCCCGACTCCACGCAAGGATGCCCCTGAAGCCTGGATCCGTACTTTCTGAATGTCGCAAGCTCCTGTACTGGGAAATATCCGCACCTGGAAAGGAGGGAATAGTACACCGGAGTAAGATGTCCGGCTGAAAGGATGAACACATCAGAGCCTTTGCCGTCCCGTCTCCAGGATGACGGGTCGTGTTTCATCACATTGAAATAAAGGGCCGTAAGGAAATCGGTACTGCTCATCGAGCCGCCCGGATGTCCGGATTTGGCTCCGGTGACCATTCTCACGATATCCCTTCTGACCTGGGATGCGATTTTTTTAAGTTCTTCGGTCGTTTTCGCCATAATACCTAATATAAATAATTCTGAATTTGCACATCTTCACAAAAGTACGCAATTTTTTCGGTATTTGAATTATCTTTGTAGGCTTACAGAAAAAAACTGATGAACAACACAAGGAATTTTTGCATTATCGCGCACATAGACCACGGCAAGAGCACTCTTGCCGACAGGATGCTTGAAATTACAAACACACTGAGCAGCAGGGACATGGAAGCTCAGGTGCTGGATTCTATGGATCTTGAGAAGGAGAAGGGAATCACAATCAAGAGCCATGCAATCCAGATGGAGTACGGGTACAAGGGTGAGAAATTCATTCTCAACCTCATCGACACTCCGGGGCACGTGGACTTTTCCTACGAGGTTAGCCGGGCAATCGCCTCCTGCGAGGGAGCTCTTCTTGTTGTGGATGCAACCCAGGGAATACAGGCTCAGACCATCTCCAACCTGTACCTTGCCATTGAACACGACCTGGAAATCATACCGGTACTCAACAAGATTGACGTGGATTCCGCTATGGTAGAAGTCGTTACAGATCAGGTGACCGACCTGCTGGGATGCAAAAAGGAAGACGTGCTTCTGGCATCCGGAAAGACGGGAGAGGGAGTGAAGGAGATCCTGGACGCAATCGTTGAGCGCATACCTGCCCCGCAGGGAGACCCACAGGCACCGCTCCAGGCCCTGATTTTCGACTCTGTTTTCAATTCATTCCGCGGAATCATCGCCTATTTCAAGGTCCGCAACGGTTCCATCCGCACAGGGGACAAGGTCAAGTTCTTCAACACCGGCAAGGAATATGTCGCCGATGAGATTGGAGTGCTGAAGATGAAGATGTGCCCGAGAGACGAGATCCCATGTGGAAGTGTGGGATATATAATTTCCGGAATCAAGACTGCCGCCGAGGTGAAGGTGGGAGACACTATTACACACACCGATCGGCCTTGTACAGAAGCAATTGCAGGATTTGAAGAGGTCAAGCCGATGCTTTTCGCCGGAATGTACCCTGTCGAGACTGACCAGTACGAAGAACTCCGTTCGTCGCTTGAGAAATTCCAGCTGAACGATGCCTCGCTGGTGTTCGAGCCGGAGTCATCCCTTGCTCTCGGATTCGGATTCAGATGCGGATTCCTCGGGCTTCTGCACCTTGAGATTGTCCAGGAAAGACTTTTCAGGGAGTTCGGAATGGATGTCATCACGACTGTCCCGAACGTGTCGTACAAGGTTTACACAACACAGGGAGAGGTTGTGGATGTGCACAATCCGTCCGGACTGCCGGCAGCAACGCTCATTGACCACATTGAGGAGCCCTACATCAGGGCCCAGGTCATTTCCAAGGCTGATTTCTACGGACCGATCATGAAGCTCTGCCTTGACAAAAGGGGCGTGCTGATCAACCAGCACTACATCACCGCGGACAGACTGGAACTCACATACGAGATGCCGCTGTCCGAGATTGTCTTCGATTTCTACGACAAGCTCAAGTCAATCTCCAAAGGATATGCTTCATTCGACTACCATATTGTCGGATTCAAGGAGGCGAAACTCGTCAAACTCGACATCCTGCTGAACGGAGACCCGGCCGATGCTCTTTCCTCACTCATACACGTGGACCACGCCTACGACTTCGGAAGGAAAATCTGCGAGAAACTGAAGGAACTTATTCCACGGCAACAGTTCGACATCGCCATCCAGGCCGCCATCGGAGCAAAGATCATTGCAAGGGAGACTGTCAAGGCCGTCAGGAAAGACGTGACGGCGAAATGTTACGGAGGAGACATCACCCGAAAGAGAAAACTTCTTGAGAAGCAGAAACAGGGAAAGAAGAGAATGAGGCAGATAGGTACTGTGGAAGTGCCTCAGAGTGCGTTTATGGCGGTCCTCAAACTCGACTGACGGCAAAATATGAGAGCGGCAATCCTAATGACAGTCCACAACAGGAAAAATCAGACATTGAAATGCCTGAAGGCTTGCCGTGAACAGTTCGCGGAACTGAAAGGGAGATACGACTTTACAGTCTATCTGGTCGATGACGGATGCACGGACGGGACGTCGGATGCTGTTCTGGAACAATTTCAGGATACCGTCATTATCAAGGGAGACGGGAGCCTTTACTGGAATCACGGAATGATACGGGCCTGGGAGGAAGCCGCAAAGGAGGACTTCGACTTCTACATCTGGCTGAACGATGACACCATCCTGCTGCCGGGTGCGCTCAACACTCTGCTTGAAAACTCCTATTATCTGAGACACAAGGCGATTGTGGCGGGAACGGCCCGGGATTCTTCAGGAAAACTAAGTTACGGTGGACGCACAAGAAAAGGCAGGCTGATTGCGCCCGATGACACCATCCCTATTCCCTGTGACACATTCAACGGGAACCTCGTCCTCGTACCGAGATTCGCATTCAGGACATTGGGAACCATGGACCCTCGTTACAGCCACAGTTTCGGGGATTACGACTATGGAATCAGGGCTGACAAGGCCGGAGTCACCACGGTAATCGCACCGGGAGTGCTCGCGGTCTGCGACAGGAATCCGGGACTTCCGAAATGGAGGAACAGGGCGTTTACCCTGAAGCAGCGTTACGCAGCCATAATGTCTCCGAAAGGACGGCCTTTCAAGGAACAGTTCCTCTATGACACCAGAAAAGGGAATGTCTTTAGTGCAACCGTTCATTTCATTTCACTCAACATCAAGGTGCTTTTCCCAAAAGGACGGTCTGCGGCAGCCGGCCGGGCAACAGGAATAAAATAAAATCAAAGAGGCTACCTTCCCAGGCAGCCTCCTCAAACCTCTTTTCAGAGGAAAATTCTTATGCTGTGATACTCGGTCAGAATTGCATACTTGTTTACCTTGTATCACCAAGCATCAAGAGACGAATAAGATTCTTAACCGATGCAAAGGTCGGAATGAAACAGTAACCAAAGGTTGTTGATAACGTTGTTTTTATTGTTGTTTTACGGGTTGTAACGTGTTCTACACCGGAAAAAGAAAAATAATACACTATATGAAAAAAATAAAATATTACATCGCTTCGATGAGATTGCGCACTCTTCCGCTTTCTCTTTCAGGAGTCATTCTCGGACTGATGCTGGCGGCTGCGGATTTCCATCTCAGATGGGACACCGTCCTCCTGACTTTGCTGACCACCGCCCTCCTTCAGATTCTGGCAAATGTTTCCAATGAATACGGTGACTACAGGTCAGGAACCGACTCTTCCGACAGGAAAGGCCCGGCTTATTCCCTGACAGGAGGATTCCTCACGGAGAAAGACTTCAAGAGGATGATTATGGTGTATGTCATCCTGTGCGCCGTCAGCGGAATCGCCTTGATAAAAATTTCCTTCGGCACCCTGATTGACATTGAGCCCTGCCTGATGATTCTTCTCGGAGCGGCAGCCATCAAAGCCGCTACACACTACACTCTCGGAAAGAACCCCTACGGATACAGGGGTCTCGGAGATCTGTATGTCTTCCTGTTCTTCGGACTGGTCTCCGTGACGGGCGCGTATTATGTCGCATCGCACGACATTCGCCCGCTGATGCTGCTGCCGGCCTCAGCCATCGGTTTTTTCAGTGTAGCAGTGTTGAATGTGAACAACATAAGGGATATGGAGACCGATGCAAGGACAAGGATTACAATCCCTCTCAGGATTGGGGAAAGAAATGCGAAAATCTACCAGACCGCACTCATTGCCGCAGGTTGGATCTGCATGGTCATTTACACCTTCCTGAGGGTCCTCGACCCCTGGCATTTTCTGTTCCTGATTACCCTGCCGCTTTTCATCATCCACATTGTAAAAGTCTGGAGGAGAAGCGGGAAAGCCCTTGACCCGGCACTTCCTCTACTGGTGATGTCCACCTTCGCCTTCTCGATTCTTGGAGGGCTGGGATTCCTGGTGTTCCTGTTCTGAGAAATTATTTTTCACAGACATACATCCGGCAGACTCCGAATGTCAGGGCCTTGTGCACGACTTTCCTGAAACCGGCTTCCTTCAGCATCGGAATGAATCTGTCCGGCCCGGGAAATCTGAGGACGGATGCCGGAAGATATTCGTAGGCTCCCCTGTTACCGGAAACCTTTCCTCCTACCGGGGGCAGGATTTTGATGAAGTACAACTCATAGAACCATCTCACGAGGGCATTCGAGGGTACGGAAAGTTCGAGTATTACCAGCCTCCCGTCTTCCGAGAGCACTCGGGCCATCTCTCGGAGCCCCTTTTCAAGATGTTCGAAGTTTCTGACTCCGAACCCTGCCGTGATTCTGTCAAACGAGCCGTCTGCATACGGAAGATCCTCACAATCAGCCTGAACCATCTCCACGGCGACATTTTTCCCGCTTTCGGGATTGAAACCGGCCTTTTTGATCTTCTTTCTTCCGACACGCATCATACCCTCGGAAATATCTATACCGGTCACCTTAACTCCCCTGGATTTGATTTTCAACGCCCTTGAGGCTATTGCGATGGAGAAATCACCTGTTCCACAGGCCACATCGAGGACTTTCAGGGGGCTGTCAGTATTGATTATGCGACGGACGGCTTTCTTCCTCCATCTTTTGTCGATATTCATCGACAGAATGTGGTTCAGTCTGTCGTATTCGGGAGAAATGTCATCAAACAGAATCTTTATTCCTTCTTTCTTCGGCATAAGGCAAAACAGTATTAAGGTACAGGGTCATATCCGCTCCCTCCCCAGGGATTGCAGCGCAGAATCCTCCTCACAGTGAGATAGAATCCCTTGAACGGCCCCCATTTGCGGAAAGCCTCAAGGGCATACTGGGAGCAGGTCGGCGTGAAACGACATGTGGGAGGCTTGTAGGGACTTATGCAGACCCTGTAGAATTTTATCAGAAGCACGAACGGAAAGATTGCCACCGACTTCAATATTTCCTTAAGCCCGGCTGGATTCATCTGCGTTCATTTTTGAAATCATACGGCCAACGGAGTCATATATTTCATTGAACTCCACCTGCCGCTTACATATATATATAATGAGTACGTCGTGTCCGACGGACGCGAGTTCACCCTTGCGCAGCCTCCACGCCTCCCTGATGCGGCGTTTCATCAGGTTACGGGCAACCGCCCTCTTGAACAGTTTCTTGGGGACTGAAACCATCATCCTGTTGAGCCCGCTGCCGGTATCGGAGAGACGGCAGAAACGGATGACGCCTCCCTGCACATCGGAGAAACGGCCTTTGGCAAGGAGACGAGAAATGTCACTCCTGCCGCACAGCCTCTCCTTTTTCGGGAAGGTATGGCGGACAGGATCCATCTATTTGTTCTTTTCCAGGTACATTTCAACGGCTTTCGCAACTGATGGAGCTTCCACGCTCGGTGCTGAGATGGCAATTTCAAGGCCTGCCTGTTCCATCGCCTTGACAACGGACTTGCCGTAGGAGACAAACTTCACGTCCCCCTGCTTGAAATCAGGGAAGTTTTCGAAAAGGGATTTCACGTCTGCCTTGTTGTAGAGAACCATCATGTCGTAGGATGCGATGTCCACACCCTTCAGGTCCTGAGACACGGATTTCACGAACACAGCGCTGGAAAAATCCATTCCAGTGCTTTCAAATGCCCTCGTGATGTCATTGTTGGTGGAGTCAGATGTGGTAATGAGGAATTTCTCACCCTTGTGTCTTGCCCCGATCTGACCGATGACTGAATCAGCAGTGCCGTCACCGAAGAAAATCTTGCGCTTGCGGTAAACGATGTGCTTCTGGAGGTACATCGCCACAGCCTCAGTCGTGCAGAAATATTTCATCGTCTCCGGAATCTTGATTCTGAGTTCCTCACACAGGTGGAAAAAGGCATCAATGGTGCTTCTGGCGGAAAAGACTATTGCCGTGTAATCTAGAATGTTGATTCGCTGCGCCCTGAATTCCCTGGACGAGACAGGTTCTATAAGGAAGAATGGGATAAAATCGAACTGAACCCCATATTTTTGTGCAACTGCATCATAAGGTGTAGCAACCTTCGGCGGCTGCTGTGAAACCAAAATTCTTTTGACCATCTTCTATAATAACATTGCAGAGGCCACCATTAGGCCCGTTGGAACGATTTCAAGGGTGCAAAGGTACAAAAATGTTGAAAAAATCGTGCAATTGTGGGCAAAAATTTGACCTTTTCTCAACAGCAGGAGCACCCAGAAGGCACAAATAACGCATAAAATCACCGTCCTTGTCGTGCCTTCCGCCACACCAGCGCGGTTCAGTACACCGGTAATCAGGACAAGAGACAGGGCTGCAAGACAGAAGAAAGTGCGGAAAAGTCCTGCAGCTGCAGAGTAGGCCTCCCTTGGGGTCTTCCGCATTTTGCAGACATTCAGAAGGAAAAGTCTCAGCAGGATGAAAGCGACGAGGCAGGTCGCAGTGCCAAGGACACGGAAACCTTCGGGGATGAATCCGAGAAAATCAGGAGAATAAATCTCATACCGGTCCAGAAGGATTGCCATCGGAACAATCATCAGGACAAAAAACAGATTCCTGTCACGGGAAACGCCCACACTATACTCCAGGGCGAGAGCCTCCCTCCACCTGACCAGGCAGGAAGTCATTTGAGGTAATGCGCAGTAAAGTCTCTTCAGGAAAAGCACACAAAGGAGGACGGAAACGACCGATAGGATGTCCACAAGGCAGATGGAGCAACATTCCACTGATGCCGGTTCCGATGCCTGGACAGACGCGGAAAGGGCTTTCGAACCTCCGACAAATGCGCTGTCCACAGGGGAAAGGATGTATGAAGTGCTGTCATCCATCCTAATTGCCGCGTTTTGCATTGTAGCCTTCTGACTGGAGAATCTTCACGACCTTGTCACGGAAGTCTCCCTGGATGATTATTTCCCCGTCCTTGGCGGAGCCCCCTGTACCGCAGCCGGTCTTCAGAACCTTGCCGAGAGCCGCGAGGTCCTCTTCCGTCCCGACGAAACCGCTGACCAGGGTCACCTGCTTCCCTCCCCTGTTCCGCCTGTCAATGGAAACAATGAGTTTCTGCTTCCCCGGAGGAAGGGTCTGAACCTGAACTTCGTCAGTCTCCTCCACAAAATCAAAGTCAGGATTGGTGGAATACACCACTCCAAGCCGTTTTTTCCAATCGTTGTCCGCCATCGGGAATGAGTTAATTTTTTGCAAATATAAGGATTCTGTTCGTATATTTGTAGTTTTGTTGCAAACACGGACAAATTGATATGGACATAAAGAAATTCAATTTCTGGAACAGGCTTTCGGCAGTGGCTGTCCTGCTGGTCTCGGCTGCGACCTATCTCGCCACCATCGAGCCGACCGCATCTTTCTGGGATTGCGGAGAATTCATCGCTTCATCCTACAAACTTGAGGTCGGACATCCTCCCGGAAACCCTGTCTTCCAGCTAATCGCAAGATTTTTCACAATGTTTGCCGACAAGGAGCACGCGGCAGTCGCTGTCAATGCAATGAGCGCACTCTGCTCGGCCTTCACAATTTTCTTCCTGTACCTCACAATAGTTTTCTTCGCCAAAAGGCTCGTAAAACCGGACAGGGACGGGAACTACGGCACGGCCGGGGCAATCGCCATATTCGGCTCCGGAATCATCGGTTCGCTAGCCTACTGCTTCTCCGACACCTTCTGGTTCTCGGCTGTCGAGGGAGAGGTTTACGCGATGTCATCCCTGTTCACGGCACTGGTGCTGTGGGCAATGACAAAATGGTATGAACAGGCGGACCAGCCTTACGCAAACAGGTGGATCGTCCTGATTTCCCTGCTTATGGGACTTTCAATCGGAGTCCACCTCCTGAACCTGCTGGCCATCCCTGCACTGGTGTTCCTCTACTACTACAGGAAACGCGAGGACGGGCATTACAGTTTTTGGGAATATGTGAAAATATTCGCCCTGAGCTGTGTCATCCTTGCGGTGATCCTTTTCATCATCATCCCGTATCTTCCGAAGACGGCGGCTTATGTTGACCTGTTCTTTGTCAACACCCTTCATCTTCCTTTCAACACCGGAGCGGCTTTCTTCATGGTCGCACTCCTCGCCCTCTGCTTCTGGGGTCTGTTCATCACAATGAAAAAGGAGAAGGCCCTGCTCAACACAGTCCTTCTCTGCTTCACCACAATCATCATCGGTTTTTCCATATTCTCCATAGTCATTATCCGTTCCTGTGCCAAGACCCCGACCAACGAGTACCAGCCGGACAATCCATTCACCCTCGTGCGCTACCTCGGACGCGAGCAGTACGGAAGCAACCCTCTCATCTATGGTCAATATTTCGATGCACCTTACGAAATCGATATGCCGAAATACTGGGCTCCGATGGGGAAGAGGTACATCAAGGCCGACGGACAGATGAACGCCAAATACAAACCTGAAGGAAAGATGTTTTTCCCGAGGATGTGGGCGACAAGTCCAGACGGCCGAACGGAGGCTTTCTACGAGGCATATATGAACGGGAGGGGCAAGACCGTCAAGGGTTCCGAGCACAAGAAACCTACCTTCTGGGACAATATGACCTTCTTCTTCGACTACCAGCTGAACTGGATGTACTGGAGATACTTCATGTGGAATTTCGCAGGAAGGCAGAACGAATTCCACTCCCCGACCCCGGGAGAGCTTTTCACAGGGAACTGGGAAAGCGGCATCGGTTTCCTGGATGAGATGCGGCTCGGGGACCAGAGCGATGCTCCGGCATATCTCAAGGAAAACAAAGGCAAGAACCATTATTTCCTCCTTCCGCTGCTGCTCGGCATCATCGGAATATTCTTCCAGTTCGCAAGGGACAAGAGGGGGTTCTGGGTGACTTTCCTGATGTTCTTTATGACAGGAATAGCGATTGTCATCTACCTCAACCAGCCCCCTTACCAGGTCAGGGAGCGTGACTATGCCTACGCCGGGTCGTTCTACGCGTTCAGCATCTGGATAGGATTCGCCGTGGCAGCCATATATTCCTGGATCAGGAGCCTCATCTCACAAAAGGACGAAGCCCCGCAGGGCGCGCTGACGGCTGCGGCAACCGTTGTCTCGTTGTGCTGCCTCGGAGTGCCCGTGCTGATGGCGCAGCAGAACTGGGATGACCATGACAGAAGCAACCGCCGTACGGCCGTGGAAATGGCAAGAAATTACCTCAACTCGGTGGGAGAGAACGGAATATTGATTACTCACGGAGACAACGACACCTTCCCTCTGTGGTACGCCCAGGAGGTCGAGGAAATCAGGACCGATGTCAGAATCTGCAACACTTCCCTTCTCGGAACGGACTGGCACATCGACCAGATGAAGTATGCCTGCAACGAATCCAAGCCTCTGCCGCTGACCGTGGGACCGGAGCAGTACCTTTACGGCACGAATGAATATATATTCATCTATGACACAAGGGATACCGTCATCCCTATCAAAACGGTGATGGATGTCTTCAAGCACCCGGAGGCAAAACTTCCGCTGCAGAGCGGACGGAAGGTGGACTACATTATGTCCCGCCGAATCAGTCTGCCTGTAAACAAGGAGAATGTCCTCAAGTACGGGATTCTCGACGAGAAGTATGCCGACCTGATTCCGGATGAGATTGTCCTCAACATCCCGAAGGACAAGGAATATCTCTCAAAGCCGGAACTCTTTATGCTTGACCTGCTGTCCAACTATCAGTGGGACAGACCTATAAATATGCTGAACATGGGTGGGGACATCAATATGGGCATAAAGGAATATCTCCAGTACGAGGGCTTCTCCTTCAAATTCGTTCCGATCAGGAACAGGATGAAACAGACCGAAATCGGCTTTGCCGATGCGGACGACCTCTACAGGAAGATGACCGAAGTGTTCACCTGGGATGACCTCAAGAGGGATGATTATTTCGTTGATTACCAAAATCTCTACACTTTCTGCGGAGTCATGTCGCAAAGAGGGGTGTTCGTGAACTGCGCCAAGGAAATGGTCAAGGCCGGAATGAACGACAAGGCGGAGGAACTTCTTGACAAATGCCAGGAATGCGTTCCGGAGTCCTCATTCCCTCTGGACATGTCCTACCTGGGCTTCATCAACGAGCACAACGTGTTCGAGATGATTGCGACCTACTATGCGGTCGGAGCATCGGAGAAGGCACTCGACCTTGCACAGAGGTTCGCCTCCGAACTGATGGTCTCGGCGAATTTCTATTTCGGGTTCTACGACTACGCCCAGTCCAATTTCGAGGAGACCTGCCGCTATATCTTCTATCTTGCGGATGTGCTGGAGCAGAACGGCCACAAGGAACAGGCTGACAGCATCCAGGCAGAACTTGAGAAGATTGTGAAATACGACGAAACTGAATAATTATGGACATATTTCTTACCGTCCTCGCCATCATTCTGGGAATCCTGGGAATTGTCGGAAGCATCGTTCCTGCTCTTCCTGGACCACCCCTGGGATGGATTGGCCTTCTGATAATGTACTTTCTCGGGGGGACCGACGGTGACGCCCAGGCAATGAGCCTGACCTTCCTGCTTGTCTGGCTCGGGGTAACCATCGTCGTGACTGTTCTTGACTATGTGATTCCGATGTTCTTTACGAAGGCAACCGGAGGGACGAAGGCAGGGTCAATCGGGACAATGCTCGGAATGGTTGCCGGACTTTTCATCCCTCCCGTGGGAATGATTCTGGGAGCCATCCTCGGAGCCTTCCTTGCAGAAATCATCTGGTCCGGGAAAGATGCTTCGGGCGCATTGAAATCCGCGATGGGAGCTTTTCTCGGCTTCATCACCGGGACGGGAATGAAGCTCGTAGTGACGGGAATGATGATGTATTATATAATAGTATATATCTAAACCATATTTTCTATGACTTTGGAATCACCCTCACGAAGCTGGAAGGACTACGAGCTGCTCGACTCCGGGAATTTTGAAAAACTGGAGAGGTTCGGCAGATATGTACTGCGCAGACCTGAGCCGAAAGCATTGTGGGACAAGACTTTGTCTGAGGCGGAATGGAAACGCGCCACTGACGTGACTTTCCGCAGCGGTGCCGGATTCGGCAAGGCTGGGAAAGAGGACAGCGGCACCTGGGAGAAAAAAGGCAGGACTGAAGACCAGTGGATGATCCGCTACAAGGGCGAACAGGAAGGCCTGAATTTCTCCCTGAGACTGGGTCTGACGGCATTCAAGCACGTGGGAGTCTTCCCTGAGCAGGCACCGAACTGGGAGTTCATCTACCGTGAGACTTCCGCACTGGTGCAAAAGGCACAGGCTGAGGGGAAACCAAGGCCGAAGGTTCTGAACCTGTTCGCCTACACGGGAGCGGCATCCCTGGCCGCAAAGGCAGCAGGAGCGGATGTCACCCATCTGGATTCCGTAAGGCAGGTTGTGACCTGGGCCCGGGGAAATATGGAGAACAGCAATCTGGACAACATCCGCTGGGTCGTGGAGGATGCGATGAAATTCGCCAAGCGCGAGGCCCGCAGAGGGAACACCTATCAGGGCATAATCCTGGACCCTCCCGCCTACGGCCACGGTCCGGACGGTGAGAAATGGAAACTGGACGAATGCCTCTTCGAGATGCTCACGGAGGTGAGTGCCATCCTTGCCCCGACCGACAGTTTCCTCGTGCTGAACCTCTACTCGAACGGCTACTCGGCCATCCTCGGAGAGACCCTCGTAAAACAGGCCTTCTGTCTGAAAACGGCCTGCAAGTCAATTGACTGCGGCGAACTCGTCCTCAGGGATGCCTACGGCAAGAACTTGCCGCTCAGCATTTTCGTGCGGATGACAAGGTGACCGTCCCGAAATTACATTTCAAGGATACTTCAGCGTTCTGCAGCCATAACCTCCTCAATCTCAGAGGATTTGATTGGAAGGCGGCGGGAACCGAGACGGCGGGCTCCTTCAGGGGTAATCAGGACATCGTCTTCGAGGCGGATACCTCCGAAATCGAAGTATGAGGATTCGAGAAGGGAGTAATTGACGAAGTCTGCGGCAAGGCCGTCCTCTTTCCATTTGGATATCAGGGCAGGGATGAAATATATTCCCGGTTCGTCAGTCACGACATTGCCCGGACGGAGTCTGCGGGCCATCCTGAGGCTTCCCAGACCGAGCTGGGAGGAACGCGTCTGGTCAGGGTCATATCCCACGAGATTCTCCCCGAGGTCCTCCATATCGTGCACGTCTATTCCCATATTATGTCCCAGACCGTGAGGCATGAACAAACCTGCGACACCCGCCTCGACCATCGAGGAGACATCCCCCTTGACGATTCCGACGGCTTTCAGCCCTTCGAGCATCCTTGCGGCAACTGCCAGATGAACATCCCTGTAGGCTATCCCCGGGCGTGCCATCTCAAAGGCAAGGGCATTGCAAGATTCAACTATGTCATATATATCCTTCTGTTTCGGCGTGAATTTACCGCTGCAAGGATAGGTCCTTGTGAAATCCGATGCGTAGTGCGTGTTGCTTTCCGCCCCGGCATCGACCAGGAGGAGGCGTCCCGGGGTGATAATCTGATGATGGGAGTGATTGTGGAGGGTCTCTCCGTTCTGTGAGAGAATCGTTGCAAAGGAAGTCCCCCAGCCTTTCGAGAGGGTCACCCCGTCCATCACCCCGACAATGTCCTGCTCAAGGACACCCGGGCGGCATCCCTGCCTTGCGGCCGTGTGCATCAGGTACCCGATCTCGCAGGCCTTGTCAATCTCCTCTATTTCACAGCCTTCCTTGACAAGACGCATCGAGATGACAGCCTTCACCAATTCCTCTGATGCACCCTCGGTCTTTCCGCTGAAAGGTTTCTTCGTCCGGACATCCTCTGCGGAAAGTCCAAGAAGGGAGGACAGACGCATTGTGTTGGCATAGCGTGAAGGCGGGAGGAAATGCACGGGACGACCCTGGGAAAGAGCCTTGCGGACTGCCTCGTCAAATGCAGACACAGGAGCCCACGAGTCAGCCCCGATGAGTTCGGCCTTGGAGGCGACCGTCGGTTGAGGTCCCATCCAGATGATGTCATCCATATCCACATCGTTCCCGTACAGGGCAGCCTCACCTGCGTCGAGGTCCAGGATAGCCGCAAAACCCGGCTCGTCGATTCCCCAGTAATAGAGAAATGAACTTTCCTGCCTGAATTTATAATCATTGCCCCTGTAGTTCTGAGGGGCCTCAACATTACCCGGGAAAACGGCTATGCCTCTTCTGCCCTGCTCCGCACACTCCGACATCAGGGAAGTCAGGCGGTTGCGGCGGGAGATATATACTTCTTTTTTGAACATATTGTTTTTATTAAGGAATCTTCAAAAAATAACCATTTTGGCAAATATAACCATATTCATTCAATATGTCAGAATATGATCAGGAAATCTTTCAGGAGAGTGTGGTAGGCATCGGAATAATCGCCTGTGGACGAATGTATGAACATTTCCTCCCGGACAGGGGCGGGAGGACAGAGGCGGGAAAACTCCGCAATGATTCTTGAGAACGGCTTGCCGGGAACAGTGCCCACCAGAAGAATCCTGAACGGATGAAGCCCAAGGGCAGCGGCATTCATCAGAAGTTCTCTTCCACAGTCGGCAGGCAGGATGAGGGAAACACGTCCCGAGGGCGAGAGATGCCGGGAGGCAAAGGCGAGGATTTCCCTGTAGGAAAGCGTTCCGGTGTGCCTTGCAGAGCGTCTGCGTGGGTCAGGAGCCTTGAGTGAAGACTCGAAGAACGGAGGATTGGAGAAGATCAGGTCAAAGGCAAGTCCGGGTTCGTAGTTCTCAAGCGGGCAGTGGGAGGCCGCCAGATTGTCTTTCCATGGAGAGGCATTGAAATTGAGCGAGGCCTCCGCGGCGGAAGGAGCATCCGAATCGATTGCCTGAATGTTGAATATACCTTTTTTAATTTGCGAAATATTCAACATTCCGCACAACCTCTGCGCGACCATCAGAGCGATTGTCCCGGTTCCGGTCCCCACATCCAGCAGACATCTGTCGGATGGAAGAAGGGTCAGGGCTCCACCCAGAAGGACTCCGTCGGTGTTGACCTTCATTGCCGAGGCTTCGTTCCTCACCGTGAATTGCTTGAATCTGAACTCTCCCACTGCTGTCAGAGGTTTTCATCCGAGAACAATCCGTCCCTCATAAAAAGGGTCCTGTCGCACATCGCTGCCAGCTGCGGGTCATGAGTGACAATTACGATTGTCTGGCCGTACTTGTCGCGCAGGGAGAAGAAAAGATTGTGCAGGTCCTCCTTGGTGCGGCTGTCAAGATTGCCGGAAGGTTCGTCAGCGAAAAGGACTGCAGGGCTGTTCACAAGGGCTCTGGCAATTGCCACCCTCTGCTGCTCGCCGCCTGAGAGTTCCGAAGGCTTATGGGAAATGCGCTGTGCCAGTCCCAGTTCGGAAAGCAGGGCAAGAGCCGTGCTGCGGGCCTCCTTCTGGCTCGTTCCCCCGATGAGGGCAGGAATCATCACATTTTCAAGCGAAGTGAATTCCGGGAGGAGGTGATGTGCCTGGAAGACAAAGCCTATTTTTTTGTTCCTGAATGCGGAAAGGGCATTGCCGGAGAGTTTCAGCACATCGGTCCCGTCAATTTCGAGAGAACCGGAATCGGGACTGGAAAGAGTTCCCAAAATATGGAGCAATGTGGATTTTCCGGCACCGGAGGCTCCCATTATGGAGATGACCTCGGATTTGGAAACTTCCAGACTGATGCCTTTGAGCACCTGCAGACTGCCAAATGATTTTGTGATGTTTTTTGCCCTTATCATAAACCTTCTCCCGTTTGTTCACAAGGGGCAAATTTAAGGAATCTTCAAAAATATTCAGCACCCTTAGGAAAAAGTTTTTTGAAAAGTTTTGCAGATTCAAAAAAGATATGTATCTTTGCAGTCCAATTCGAAAGAAAAGGGAATCGGGGTGTGGCGCAGTTGGCTAGCGCATCTGGTTTGGGACCAGAGGGTCCTGTGTTCGAGTCACAGTACCCCGACTTGAAGAAGCGGTGCTTGTTCCAACGGAACGGCACCGCTTTTCAGTTTATATATCTATACATTATAAATAGATAAATTTATATATCTATACATTATAAATAGATAAATATATCATCCTTTATGGCAGAAGAGACTTTCGCTTCTCTCGGAAGGGTAGAAGCAATTGCGGAACTTTACAGGGGCACTCCTTTCAAACCTTTTGAGAGCAGCTGGTTCGAAACAGGGGGGAAATGCTATGTCGGAGCACATTCAAGGACATTCATCGAGGGAATTGATTTTGACCTGACATATTTCCCGCTAAAACATCTCGGCTACAAATGCACCGTCGCAGTAACCGGGGAGCTTTACGCTGAATTTGCCCGTCCGAGGACTCTTGACGTGAGGCTCTGCATCTCCGCCAAACTGGATTTCGCACAGACCAGGGAGATTTGGGAAGGCATTGTAGCAGCGGCTAAAGAGCACGGTTACAGGCAGGTGAGCCTTGACCTGTCACCTTCTGCCAACGGCCTGGCAATCAGCGTGTCAGCAACCGGAGAGACTCCCCTTCTGACCGGGAAGAGGAGACCTGCGGCAAAGAGTATGGACCTGATTTGCGTCTCGGACAACCTCGGGGCCGCATATTTCGGACAGGCCATTCTCGAAAGGGAGAAGAGAAAGTTCGACAAGACAAAGGACGACCTCAGCCAGCCGAAACTGGAGGACTACAGGAATTTCATCGGGGCATATCTGAAACCGGCCCTCCCGACCGGCATCGTTGCTCAGATGGAGGAGGCGGGAATCATCCCGTCATTCGGGTATTTCATCACCAGGGGTCTTTCCGATGCCGTGAAAAGGCTCGCAAGGGACAGTGGGCTCGGCGCGAAAATCTATGTCGAGAGGATTCCGTTTGCAGGAAGGTCCTTCGACCTTGGAAAGGAGCTGGACATCGATCCGGTCTCCGCAGCCCTCAACGGCGGGGATGACTTCAGGCTGCTTTTCACGATTCCAATCGGCAACCACGACAAATTCCGCCACGACTTCCAGACATTCGACATCATAGGCCATCTGGCAAAGCCTGAGGTGGGAGCAGTCCTTGTCACTCCGGACGGGGTGGAACTGCCGATGAGGGCACAGGGTTGGAAGTAATCAGCGGTATTTCTTCTCTTCATCCAGCATTCCGAGGTAGGAATTGTAGCGCTCAATGCTGATGCTGCCGTCCTCAACGGCGGCCTTCACGGCACATCCCGGCTCATGAGTGTGCGTGCAAGGGGTGAAGCGGCAGTTTTCACTGGCACGCAGCATTTCAGGGAAGTAGGTGGATATTTCGTCCGTGTCCACATCCACAAGGCCGAAACCCCTTATGCCCGGAGTGTCGATAATGAATCCCCCGCAGGAGGGACGGTACATCTCATAGAAAGTTGTGGTGTGACGACCCTGAAGATGAGCTGTGGAGATGTTTCCGACACGGGGTTCGAGGGCCGGGTCAAGGGCTTTTATGAGAGAGGACTTCCCCACCCCGGAAACTCCGGAGAAGAGGCAGATGCGGGTGCTCTGTTCCGCAGGGGACTCCCCCCTGACCATATTCCGCAATTCCCCTATGCCTTCGCCTGTTTTCGCTGACACGGGAAGAACCCGGTAACCGGCTCCCTCATAGATTCGTCTGAATGACCCGAGGCTTTCTTCATATCCTCCCGCATAGAGGTCGCATTTGTTCAGAACGATTACCGCAGGGACACCGTAGGCCTCGCAGCTGACCAGCAGACGGTCCAGGAACGGAAGTTTGACCTGAGGGAAATCCAGGGTTACCACAATGAAGGCCGTGTCCACGTTGGCCGCGATGATGTGAGACTGGCGGGAGAGATTGGTGGACTTTCTGATGACATAGTTTGAGCGCGGGAGCACCTTTGTGATTACCGCCATCCCGTCGTCACCGGTCTCATACTCGACCTTGTCCCCCACTGCAACAGGGTTCGTGGAAGAGTCACCTCCCAGACGCATACGCCCCCTGAGAACTGCAGGAAAGAGATTCCATTCAGGCAACTCGGACAGGAGGTAGTGGCTGCCGGTATGTTTTACAACGGTCGCATTCATCGTTTCTCAAAGCGCAAATATTTTGGCAAAGCGCAAATATAAACAAATTTAGTATTATATTTGCTTTCTGCCGTGTGCTTTGCAAGCCGGACAACTGCCTTTAAAGGCATCACGGAGGACAAATCAACAAATTTGAGGACTATATATGATAAACGAGACACAGATTGAGGAGACCCTGGACAAGATGTTCAGGGAACTTGAGTTCACACAGGAACCGGCAGGGTTGTACGACCCGTTGAGGTATATGATTTCAATTGGGGGCAAGAGAATCCGCCCGAGACTGTGCCTCACATCATACGCCCTGTTCAAGGATGCCTTTTCCGAAGAGATTCTTGAGCCCGCTGCAGCCCTCGAGATTTTCCACAGTTTCACTCTTCTGCACGATGACATAATGGACAACGCCGACCTGAGGCGCGGAGTGCCGACAGTCTGGAAGAAATGGGATGCAAACACGGCAATCCTTTCCGGCGACGTAATGTCAATCGACAGTTGGAGAAGAATGGCAATGGTCCCGAAAGAGGTTCTGCCTCAGGTACTTGAGCTTTTCACTACAACTGCGGCACAGGTCTGCGAGGGTCAGCAGTACGATATGGATTTCGAGACTCTCAAGGAGATTCCTATGGAGGAATATATGAAGATGATCGGACTGAAGACCGCCGTTCTGATTGCCTGCTCCGCGAAGATGGGTGCGCTGATTGCCGGACAGAACCCGCTCATCTGCGACTATATGTACAAGTTCGGTTATTCCCTCGGCCTGGCCTTCCAGATTGCCGACGACTATCTCGACACCTTCGGCGACCCGAAAATCTTCGGAAAGAATCTCGGAGGGGACATCGCCAACAACAAGAAGACCTGGCTGCTTGTGCGTGCGCTTGAGAAGAGCGGAGAGATGGAGAAGTCGGGAGTGATTGACGCGACACACGGCAAGTCCGCACTCCTCAGAGCGATGGAGTTCAGCGGAAATCCTCAGGAAAAGTTCGCGAAAGTTAAGGAAATATATGAGGCCATCGGTGTTGACGAGGATGCGAAATATGAAATAATCAAACTTCACGCGCAGGCAATGGACTATGCCGGGATGCTGGGCCTGGGGAAGGTAAGGTATGAGATTCTCCATCGCTATGCTGACAGGCTCATCGGAAGGACTAAATGACGGATGGACGGGATGAAGGAAGGGAAGATTCAGGAGCATCTTCAGATGGACAGGAAGACTTTGGAAATAATGGCTCCGGCAGGCAATTTCGAATGCCTGACGGCAGCGATACAGGGTGGGGCCGATTCGGTCTATTTCGGTGTTGACAGGCTGAACATGAGGTCGCACTCCGCCAACAATTTCCAGGCGGAGGACCTTGACGAAATAGTCAGGCTTTGCTCCGGAGCGGGAGTAAAGACCTATCTCACATTGAACATAACGCTATACGACAACGACCTGGAGGATATGCGCAAGACACTCGATGCGGCAAAGAAAGCAGGGGTGAGCGCAGTCATAGCCTCCGACATGGCAGCAATCGCCTACGCGAGAAGCATCGGGATGGAGGTTCATATCTCCACCCAGCTGAGCATCTCCAATTCCGAGGCGTTGAGATTCTATGCAGGTTTTGCGGACGTGATCGTGCTTGCAAGGGAGTTGAATCTCGGACAGGTCAGGGAAATAAAGGCAATCATTGAAAAGGACAACATCTGTGGTCCTTCGGGAAAGCCGGTCAGAATCGAGATGTTCGCCCACGGGGCCCTCTGCATGGCCGTTTCCGGGAAATGCTACCTGAGTCTGCACGAGTACGGCGCTTCGGCGAACAGGGGTTCATGCTACCAGATCTGCCGCAGGGGCTACGAGGTGACCGACCTTGAGACAGGCAAAAGCCTTGTGGTGGACAACAAGTACATAATGTCTCCCAAGGACCTCTGTACAATAGAGTTCATGGACAAAATCATAGATGCAGGAGTGACTGTCTTCAAGATTGAAGGCAGGGCAAGGCCTGCGGAATATGTCAAGAAGGTGGTCTCCTGCTACCGGAAGGCCGCGGATGCGGTCTGCGCAGGGGAATATTCCCCCGAGTTGGCGGCCAGCCTGAAAGCCGAACTGTCAGAGGTCTTCAACAGAGGATTCTGGGACGGCTACTACCAGGGCGCAAGGCTCGGGGAGTGGAGCGAAGTCTATGGCAGCAAGGCAACCCGCAAAAAAGTTTACAGCGGCAAGGTGACCAACTGGTTTGGGAAACTCTCCGTCGCAGAGATTCTCATTGAGTCCGCCTCCCTGAAAGTGGGAGACAGGATTCTCATCATCGGACCTACCTCAGGAGTGGTGGAATACACTGTTCCCGAAATCAGGGTTGACCTGAAACCTGTCCGGGAAGCCTCCAAAGGCGTTTACTGCTCGGTGCCTATTGACTGGAGCAAGGTCTCTGCAGGAGTCCGCGAGAAAGAAGAGGGCCTGTGCGGTGACGGCTGCTCCGAGTCCGCCTGCAAGGCTGTGGAGGAAAGCCGCCTTAGACGCTCCGACAAGGTCTATCTTTGGGAGAAGGCTTAATTTGTCGCCATTTTTGGAAAAAATCTTTTGCTGCCCGGAATGAGTGATTCATATTTTTGCAGTGATTCATATTTTTGCGGTAAAGAATATAACACTGAACAACCAACAAGTATGAAAAGTTACGGAATACTATTCGGGATATTATTCCCTCTGACTGTAATCGTTTCCTGCGGGAAAGCAATTGTTTCAGACGGGCTTCGACAGGACATCCCCGTCACACCCGACCCGGAACCGGAGCCGGGAACATTAACGATTAAGGCCACACTTGCTCCATCCACCACACTCGCTCCATCCACAAAGACATACATCGGGAGTGCGGAAGAAGGTGTTTACAAGGTTTTCTGGTCAGCCGGAGACAGAATCAGTGTCAACGGCACGGTTTCACCGGCACTCACGGAAGAAGAAGCAGGAAGCGGGAATGCAGTCTTCACTGTGGAGGGCGTAACTGCGCCATATACCGTGGTATATCCTCCGGAAGCGATCAGAAACTCTTCAGAAATCACCTTTGCCACTGACCAGGACCATCTGCCAGGAACTTTTCCGGCAGGCTCTTCAATACTTGCTGCGCAATCACCTTCAAACTCCGTGACCCTGAACCATCTTTGCGGTTTTCTCAAGCTGTCTGTGAACCGGGGTACGGATTCGCACGACATTTCCAGAATAACAGTCAGGGGGAATGCTTCGGAAACTGTTTCAGGAGTATTCTCAATCAGTTGGGACTCCGAGGGTAAACCAGTTGTAGGCGAGGCGGTTTCAGGAGAAACCCACGTAAATCTCAACAATTGCAGACAGACCGGAGAATACATAATCGCATTGCCACCGGTAAACCTGGCTTCAGGTCTGACTGTGGAGATAATCGATGTGAAAAACCATTATATGAGAGCCAGAACCTCTGATCCCGTACAAATCAGGCCGGGAAAAGTGCTCAGTCCCCGGGCAATAACATTCGAACCTACCGGGACATATATCGGAGCGGAAATCGAACATAAGGATTTCTCCGTGACCTGGGACACGGATAATACCATTTCCTGGCCAGGAGGTTACGGCAGGGTGCACAGGCTGAATGACGGCAGGTTGATGGCAGCATACGAGGCCCACGTATGTAACGGTTATTACAGGTTCAGTTCCGACAACGGCCTGACCTGGGGAGACGAGGCTTTGGCCCTGTCCAAATACAAGCATACGGTAAATAACCAGACCGTCTGGAGCAATATTGCCAATCCGGAATTTGCACAGTTGAGTTCCACTCATCCGAATCGTCCTGACAGAATCATATATGCAGGAAACATCCGTCCTTCTGGGAAAAGGTCTGACCTGATGCCGTACAGCATCTGCTATGTAACAAGCGACGACGGGGGGGCGTCCTGGAGCGACAGAAAGATCGTATATGAATCCACAACCTGGGGCACTGCCATTGACAAAGGTTGCTGGGAGCCGTTCGTACTGGAACTTCCGGATGGTACCGTGCAGATTTATTTCGCGGACGAGACTCCTTATTACAGACTTGGACTGGGTTATCAGAACATTTCCGTCATAGAGTCGCACGACGGAGGAGACACCTGGGGAAAAGCCCGTATTGTTGCATATACGTCGAAATACAGGGACGGGATGCCGGTAGTAATGCCGTACGCAGGGAACCTGTATCTTGCAATCGAACATTACGAAGGGACGGGGCAACACCTGCATCCTCAGATTGTATATACTTCTATCAAAGACAACTGGACAAACGTGATTTACGGGAATGATTCTGCACACCGATTCGATCCTATGCAGACTCCTCTGGATTTTGTCAACAATTACTACGGGGCTCCATATCTCATTGAAACCGATGACTATTTCGTTCTATCCTACCAGTCTTCCGAGGGTTCCGCACAGGCAACTGCAGAAAATTCGGTGATGGAGGTTGTGGTGTGTCCGAAGGATGAATTCCTTGATGGTAAATTCACCACTATGAGGAACCCTACAAGACCTGTGAACGTTGACCAGAGCACCGGCAAGGCAAGATGGAACACTCTATGTGACCTAGGTGGGAACGAAATTCTTGCCATCTCGGATTTGGGAGGAACCATCACCCTTACAAGGGGCAGGATCGACAGATAGGTATCAGGAGGCAGAATCCGTGAAAGAAGGATGAAAAGACTGAAATTCATAATTATCTCACTCATCTGTGTGCTCTCCGGCACACAGGTACAGGGAGCGGATGAAATTTTCCAGTTCACACACATCAACACATCCAACAGCGACATCTCCTATGACGGTATCAGCAAAATAATGCAGGATAGCCGGGGTTTCATCTGGATCGGGACTTTTAAGGGTCTGAATAGGTATGACGGCTCAAGATTCGTCACCTACTACAAGGAACAGCTCGGTCTGGATTCCGATTTCATCCACACAATCATTGAGGACAAGGAGGGTAACCTCTGGATAGGGACAGACACCGGAGTTACGAGGTACATCTGCGACAAGGCAGCATTCGAGCGCTTCGATATGGTCAGCGACAAGGGTACCACTCCAAGGAACAAAGTCACATTCCTATACTGCGATGCCAAAGGAAGAATCTGGATTGTGGCCAATTATCAGGGATGTTTTTGCTACGACCCTCACACAATGTCGCTGATAAATTACAGGGATGATCCCGGAAAGGGACCGGAATATGACACCGATGCCGTGCAAATCAGTTTCAGGAGGCTTGTCAGCGACGGTAACGGAGGCTTCTTCGTTTCGAAATACCACAACAATCTTTTTTGTGCTGACGGACATCTCAAGACGATGAAAGCAGTCAGGCCGGTAAACAATCCGGATTACTTCTCGGGAGACGAGGTTGAACAGTTATTTCTTCTGGGAGGGAAATTGCTGGTCACGAGCAATCTGCACGGAATCAGCCTGTACGATCCGCCCACAGGGATGGTGAAAGAACTTTTCAGATGGGATGACACCTCCACTCTGGTGGATGCTTTCCTGCAGGAAAACCGGTGGGTATGGCTGTGTACGACCAACGGCTTGTGGCGTTACGACCTGAATAGACCCGACGGGGGAGCCATCCATATCGTGAAAAACGAAAAGGACAGGTTCTCACTGAGCGGAAACTACGTCTATTCAGCCTTTGTGGACAGGGACGGGGATCTATGGGTAGGGACAAAAGACGGAGGCATCAGTATCTGCGGTTCATTCCAAAGACTTATAAAGAAGCATTATTATGCCTCTGGAGAGGCCCTCAGCGGGGCTATTATGAGCGGTTTCGCATACGACTCGAACGAAACCGTCTGGATAGGGACAGAGCAGAACGGTCTTCTGAAATATAGCCTGTCTGGCAATACCACTGTCAAGGTTGACATCCCGGGTATTCCGTCAACAGTCTGCACTCCGACCTTCGACAACGGGAGGTTGTGGTTCGGCAGTCTCAACGGGCTTTTCTGCCTCGACACGAAAACTATGAAATTGCGGGATTACGGAATATTGCACAGGAGCAGGGGAATTTCTGATCCGAAAGTATATTACACCTACCGGTCCCGTGCAGGAAAGATGTATTTCGCAAACACCCTCGGACTATTTGAATATGTTCCGGAAACCGACTCATTCAAGCAAATCAACTGCTTCAACGGAGTCTTCATTACTTGTATGGACGAGGACCAGGACGGGAATTTCTGGGTTTCCAGTTATGCTACGGGGCTTTTCGTCTGGAATCCCGCTGAAGACCGCCTGATTGCAAACTACCGCTACGGGGATGGCTCCGGACTTCCGACCGACAAGATTGCCTCCGTACTGATTGACAAGTCCTCGGATGTCTGGGTCGTGGGATTCAGTGACGGTTTTGCACGACTATGCTCGGGGCATTTCGTGAAATATGATACTTCAACTCTTCCTGCCCTGCCGTCAAACGTATATTTCTGTGCGATTCAGGACAAAAAAGGAGACCTGTGGCTGACAAGCGACAAGGGGTTGGTGCAGTTTTCTCCCGTGACGGAACAGGTCAGTCATTACACCGCAATCTCCGGCCTGCTGGACAACAAAATGACACGGGCGCTGACAATGCTCCCATCCGGAGAGATTTTCGCGGGCTCGGACAACGGATTCGTGAATTTCAGTCCAAGGGAATTTGTCAGACAAATCAAATCTTCCGACGTGATTGTTTCCAAGATGAGAATAGGAGACAACACCGTCAAAGGTAATGTTGACAAGATGAGAAATATCAGATTGTCACCGGACCAGAACTCATTCGGATTCCAGGTGTCGATAATGGGCCTGATGTCCAATGCCGTGTCACGTGTAAGAGTGAAACTGGAAGGGCTCGATACCGAATGGAGAGATATAACTTCACAGAAATCGGTATATTACTTCAATGTCCCGGCCGGTGACTATATTTTCCGGATAATGACCTCCTCAAACGGGGCTACCTGGATGGAGAACCACAACCCGATTTCCATCAGCATCAGCCGCCGTTTTTTCGCCTCCGCCTACGGAATCTGTCTGATAATTCTGATTGCGACAGGCATCCTTGGCATCACTGTTTTCTTCCTGAACCGGCATCAGAACAAACTCAGGGTAAGGAAAGAGGAAGAATACAGACGGAAATCCGAAGAAGCCCTGATGAGGGACAAGATGAATTTCTTCAGCCACGTCATCCACGAAATAAAAACACCGCTAACGCTGATTAGAACACCTCTGCAAAGTGTTATAGGGAAAGATAGGCTTGACGAGGATGCTCAACGTGACCTCAAGGTGATGCAGAGCAACACCGACTATCTTACACAATTGGTGAATGAATTGCTTGAATTTGTCAGAATCGAAAGAAGCGGCTATGTTCTGAATTGTGAGACCATAGACCTGACGGATATGGTCAACACCTTGGTATTCAACTACTCGGAGACAGCACAGGCACGAAAAATCCATCTGATGTCAGAACTTCCAAAGGAACCGGTTTGGGTCAGTGCCGACAGGGCTGCCATAGGGAAAATTCTGAACAATGTGCTCATCAATGCCCTCAAATACACGGACACTTTCATCAGTATAAAGATGGAAGTCACAGACAGAGGAATGGTTCAGGTGGACATTTCCAATGACGGGGAAATCATCCCTCCACAGGCGAGGGAGGACGTTTTCAAGCCTTTCGTCCAATACCGGAGCACATCGTCGAAATCAGCTTCCGGAGTCGGGATTGGCCTTTCCCTGGCAAGGTCGCTTGCAAGGATGCATTCAGGAGACCTTGTGCTCCTGGATACACCGGAAATGACAACCTTCCGTTTTATGATTCCAGCATCAGAAGTTCAGTCTCCGGTGCCTCAGGACGAGGAGAGCGGGGAAGGAATCCTTACCGATGACAAACCCCTTGTTCTTGTGGTGGATGACTTCAACGACCTTAGGGAATTCATCACCAGGAAACTGTCCGGTGACTACAATGTCCTTTCCGCAGCCGATGCAGACACGGCTATGAAAATCCTGAGGGAAAAGAACGTGGACCTGATGATTACCGACATAACGATGCCCGGGACAGACGGGCTCCAGATGTGCAGGTCCATACGTGCGGACGTGGAGCTGTCACATCTTCCAATCATAATATTGAGTGCAAGGACATCCGTTGAATCGAAAATTGAAGCGATGTCCTGCGGGGCTGATCTATACATTGAGAAACCTTTCGACATAGAGTATCTGAAAAGCAGCACCAGGAACATCATAGAACGCCGTACCCTTATGCGCAAGGCCGTCAATTCGGGAGTCGGCGAGGTTGACATCACATTGTTCGGCCTCCCGAAAAGGGATGAGGATTTCTTCCGGGAATTTGACAGGCTCGTCTCCGAGAATATTTCCGACAGCGAACTTTCGAATGATTTCCTTGCAGAGCATCTGTGTATGAGCGTGTCCACGATGATCCGGAAAATACGCAAGCTTCTGAACACATCCCCGAACAACTACATCCGCAACAAGAGACTATCCCTTGCTGCCCGGATGATCAGGGACTCCCACGGCAACAACATCACTGAAATCTGCTACAGCGTTGGATTCACCAATGTTTCATATTTCGCAAAGTGCTTCAAAGAACAGTACGGTGTCACTCCGAGCGAGTGGGCCGCATCATAATATCCCGTATCGTGGGAATGCAAATTTTTTTGCGTTTTATGGAAATTATTTTTCTGAACTGATATGTATTATTCCGCAATTTTGTAGTTGAAGTTCTGTGCCTGCGGGGCATTCAGACATTGACGAGAACTAAAACTAATACATATTATGGTAAAACACATCTTTTCCCCGGAGCAACGGAAAGAATATCTGACTCCAGAAATTACAACCTTCCTTGCTGAAGTTGATACATTCCTGATGTCATCTTTTCAAATCCCGGATCTTTACGAGGATCCGCAGATTCCTTTCGAGTGGGAATAATATTCAAAACTGAAAAAACATCAAAGCTATGAAAAGGACATTATATTTCTGGGGAGTAATCCTCACTGCACTCGTAGCAGTTTCCTGTGCAAAGGAAACTCTTCCCGTACAGCAGCAGACTGAAGAACAGACAACCGGAAAAGTCTTCGGAGAAACAGTCTTCACCCTTTCCGCAGGCATTGACAATTCCGATGAAAGCAAGGTTTCCCTTGACAGCATCCAGATGTCATGGACAATCGGAGACCAGATTGTAGTGAACGGAGTCACTTCAAAGCCTCTTGCCACAATCAAGGAGAACGGTGGGGCGGAATTCGAGTTCGACGAGGTGCTGGATCCTCCATTCTATGCAATATACCCGGCATCAGCCTACGTAGAGGGTTCATATACCGTTGAAGGAGAGACACCTGCTGAAGGAGAGACACCTGCTGAAGGAGAGACACCTGCTGAAGGAAAGACACCTGCGACTAACATTAACTTCCCGGCCAAACACACCTATCACGCAGGAAGCATAGACCCTGCAACTGCAATTATGGTCGGAACAGCCTCTGAAGGCGGGAACATCCTCTTCTCACACGCCGTTACATGCCTGAAACTGACTTTCGACAAGGATGTCAAGAGCGTCAGGGTAATGGCCAACAACGGAATGCGTATGGCAGGCTATCTCAAAATAGATTATGCCAACAAAGGAACGAACAACTATTACACCACTTCAAACTACAACACCGTGACAATGACAGGGGACATCAGTGCCGGTTCTCCTGTGGTGATTGCCATTCCTGCCAAGAACTACACTGCGGGCCTCAATATTTTCGTTGTCACTTCGGACGACCATTATCAGGTCCTCAAGACCTCGGCCTTTGACGCGACCTCGAAGAAAGGCTTCCTGCTGGTAAAACACGCGAACCTTACATCCCTAAAGGCTTATTCAGGGCCGGGAATATACAATGAAGAGGACTGGAAGTCATTCGTCTTTGCGGACGAGTCCCGCTACTCCGCTGACCTGACGCAGAAAGGGGATGCCTCAGACTGGCTTGGAGAAGACGGAGAATACAACCTCTACGAGGATTTCACCGTCGAGGGCAACCTCAAGCGTCACGGAGAGAATGCGGCCGGTTTCACTAAAACCGGAGATATCTATTTCACCGGCGTATTAGACGGGAACGGGCATACCATCACCCAGACGGCAAGCACCGTCCCTATGTTCAGTTATCTCGGGGCCGCGGACGAGGAAGGAACAGTGAAGAACCTGACCCTTGCCGGAGACTGCACCTCAATCGCCCAGTCAGGATGGGGGAATGCCAGTTTTGCAGTCAGGGTACTTAAAAAAGGCACAATCTCAGGATGTACAAATGCAGTGAATACGGTCATCACGGAAACTCAGGCATCAAAGGAGAATATCATCCTTGCCGGCTTTGCATCTTCCAACCAGGGGACAATTTCGAACTGCGTCAATAATGGAAATATGGAATACAACGCCTACTACAGCGATACCAGGAAATGTTATGTGGGAGGAATCTGCTCTCAGAACTGGAATTCCACTTTCACGGACCAAGGCTACGGTGATTTCCGAACATGCACGAACAACGGCAAACTTAAAGTCACAAAGAAATCCGATTCGCAAGTTTCTGCACAATATACGGTCATCGGAGGAATCTGCGCCGGAGTGATGGGAGGAGAACCGGGTACGGCATACACAAGAGCCTATTCAAGTTTCGACTCTTGTAGCAATACCGGTGAAATTATCTTTTGGGAAGACGGCAACAATACCAATTACAGCGTGATCTGCGGGGGAATCATCGGAGCATCTACTCCATATAACAGCAACTGTCCATACGTCTCCGGAACCAGCGGATTCTATTTCATCATCCGCGGCGGGAAAAACACAGGAAACTTCGATGTCAGTTCATCCGGTACTTCTGCAACTACCGCAGCCATTTCAGGAGCAAGACAGGTTTACATTGGAGGACTGGTAGGGTTTGCCCTCGGTTCACCTGCACTGAACGGGACGGCCGCCGCGAACACCAACTATGCAATCATCCGCGGAGGAAGCAACTGCACGATGAAACTCGGGTCGGTTAAAGGCAACGAATGTGCTGGAGGAATTGTCGGAGGAGGCGGATTCCTGTCTCTTGAGTACATTACCGATAGTTTCCTCAGGATTGAGAAAACCGGGAACACTATGTTTACCCCGACTAAAATCGGTGCAGTAGGTGCCCTGATTGGATTGAATGTCAAAAGGACTCTGGTCACAGGCAACAACAACTCTCCACTTCTGAAGATTGATGCTTCAAATGCCGGACTGCCTGTTTCCTTTGAAGGACTTTCCGGCAACACAGGAGCAAAATCCAATGCAGCCGACGGGAAACCGGCATCTGCCAGCGTATTGCCATATCTCATTTATGAGAAAAGTTCGTCCTCCTCAGAGAAGTATATCATCAATTTCTCAGGAAAGAAATCTAACGGCAGCACTTACACGGCCGTTGAGCTGCCCGCAAAGACAACCACCTCCGGAGTGGAATGTTTCTACGGTTCAGGAAATACACTCGTCCGTGATGCAGGACGTGTGACCGTGGTTGATTACACAGAATAGTCATTATGAAAGATTTGCATATAATACCGGTTCTCGCGGCACTGGTGCTTCTCGGGCTTTCGTGCAGCGAGAAACCGGATTCCGGACAGGGCGGGGAGCCGGACCAACCGTCTGCCGAAGCGGTAACCCTGTCGCTTTCCTCTACCTTTGAGGAAAGCAAGACCATCCTCGGGGAACTTGAGGAGGGAATCTATCGGGTATATTGGTCCGACGGAGACCGCATCTGCGTGAACGGGAAGAAATCCTCCACCCTCTACGGAATTGAACAAGGCACATCCACTGCCGATTTCTCAGTCGAGGGAGTGAGCGCACCATACAATGTGGTCTATCCGAGCATAGTTTGCCTCGCAATGGATGAAGACGGGATTGCCACCCTACAGCTTCCCGTCGCCCAGGCATACAGGGAGAACAGTTTCGCCAACGGGGCAGCCATTCTCTACGGCAGTTCACAGGAAAAGGGCTCCAGCCTTAACAATCTCTGCGGTGTTGTCCGTATTCCTCTCGTGAAAGGGCTTTATGGAGACAGAATTACCAGTATGAGTGTTTCCAGCCAGTCCACGTCAAAACCGCTTGCCGGAGAATTCACTCTTGACACAAGGGACGGGACTCTCACCCCAGTAAAAGGGAGCGGGACTCTGATGCTTTCCCTTCCTGCCGAAGGGATTGAACTGTCGGAAGAAAATCCCGAGTATTTCTACCTCACCATCCCCGCAGGAGACTATCCCGACGGGTTCACAATCACCCTCAGCAACAGCGAGGGAACGATGCTTTGCGACTGGGTTGAGGAAACGGACATTCCTGCAGGAAAGATTGCCACTCTGCCTGTCATCACTTTCAAACCGGATGCGACAAAACTTATCGACAGTGTTGACAGCTGGAATGAATTTGCGGCCGCAATCAATTCCGGGAATCAGGAGCAGATTGACAGATGGGTCAATCCCGAAACCGGAGTGGCCACCCTTTCCGCAGACATTTCCTACGGAGGAGACCTCAACAGGATTGAAGAATGGGCTTATACTTTCAACGGCAACGGACACAGCATCAGTCGGGCCAATGCAACTGAAGCACTCTTCACCCTGATCGCACCTGAAGGGATCATCCGCAATCTTACTATTAGAGGCAAACGCGTGGAGCAGAGTTCCAACAGAGACCATGGTACGGGTAATCTCGCAGCATTCAACCGCGGGCTGGTCGAAGGATGTACAAATGAAATGGACATTGAACTCTCCTCAGCAGACAAGAATATCCTGATTGCAGGTCTTGTCACCGACAATGCCGGCATCATAAAAGACTCCAGAAACACCGGGAACATTTCCATCTCGATGAATATCACCGAAAACAGGGTGGTTTACGGAGGAGGTGTCAGCTGCCGTGCCCAGAGGAATCTGACAGAAAGCGGGGTCACCCAATATTGCAACGGAGATTTCATCAACTGTGAGAATACCGGAGACATCACTCTGAAACGTTCTTCCAGCGGACCTTTCAGTCTGACGAAACTTGCAATCGGAGGCATAGTCGGATTTATCAATCAAGGAACCTCAACAGGAGAATTTTCCCGTATTGAGAAATGTGTCAACAGTGGAAACATTACAGTCTGGCAGGACGAGAACCACACTGCCACGAACTATGCTTACTCAGTCGGGGGAATCCTTGGGAGGAGTTGTCAGATTAATGAAAACACCGATTTTTACTATATGGTGGGAGGGGCCAACAAGACTTCATACAACGGATATTATGTTGAAATGGAGGACTGCGTAAACAACGGTTCCATTGACGTTAGCCTGTACTCGGCCACTGGAGGTGCTCAGATGTCCGGGGCCCGGCAGATTTATGTCGGAGGCATTTCAGGATGTTTCAGCAGCAAATTCAGTGACTGGTCCACCATCCGGGGATGTTCTTCAACCGGAACCATCCGCACGGGACACCTCCAGGGAGCAGACTGTTCAGGAGGACTTTTCGGAGGACTCGGTTACACCAACCTTGAGAATTGTTCGGCAGACTTTGCAATAGGAGTGAGCCGGAACAGTTTTTCAATTTCCGGAAAATATATGGGACTTTCCGGTGGTCTTGTGGGATATATCCTCAGGGATTCATCCCTGAAAGACTGCACTTGCAAACTGACTTTCGATAGCACAGGAGCCAAGTCGTCCATAGGGGTCGGATATGTCGGAGCAGTGGCAAAGCACGGCAACATCACGGACAACGTGAAGAACAGCGGGATGGCATCCCTTTCACTTGAAGGGAACAATTCCTTCAGCGGTACCTTGAACGGGACTCCAGTAACGGCCTCGGAAACTGTCTGGAAGGGAAATCTCGGGATAGTGAACGGTACAATCACCATAAAATAGCCCTGTTATGAAGAGGATTATTTACGTAATAGTGTTTCTGGTAATGTCATTCCAGGCCTTCGCACAGGACATTACAGTGAAGGGAACCGTAAAGGACGAGAACGGGGAGCCCGTACCGGGTGCGGCCGTGGTTGACAAGCAGAACGGCAAAAACGGTGTCGTCACCGACATAGACGGCAAATTCACAATTACCGTTGCCTCAGAAGGATTCCTTGAAATTTCCAGCCTAGGATTTGCCACCCTCCTGGAACCGGTGAACTCCCGCAAGGAAATCACCGTCACACTCAAGACCGAAAACTCAAAACTGGACGAAGTCGTGGTCATAGCCTACGGTACGGCGAAGAAGTCGGACCTGACGGGAGCAGTGGCCACGGTAGATATGAAATCCGTGCAGGATGTCCCGTCTTCTTCAATCAGTTCCGCCCTTCAGGGAAGGATTGCGGGAGCAGAGTTCATCTCCTCGACAGGCGAGCCCGGAACTTCCGCTTCAATTCAAATCAGGGGAGCCCGAAGCATATCTGCGGGGAATGAACCTCTGATTGTGGTTGACGGTGTCGTGGATGCCGTTTCTGACCTGAACGAACTCAATCCGAGTGACATCAAAAGCATATCCGTGCTGAAAGACGTTTCATCAACGGCACTATACGGAAGCCGAGGAGCCAACGGAGTGATTCTCATCACGACCAACAGCCCCGTGTCTTCCAACCTGAGCATAAAGCTGAAAGTTTCTGCCGGAGTTTCACAAATTGCCGGCAAGCTTGACCTGATGAATGCTTCGGAATTCGGGGAATACTGCAATATGGTGAAATATTTCGAATCCGGTCTCCAAAACCAGCCGCAGACCTCCTCGAACTATTATTTTGCCGATCCATCAACTCTCGGACAAGGTACTGACTGGATCAAAACACTTTCACAGACAGGGGTTTACCAGGACTACAACCTGTCCGTGTCAGGAGGAACCAAGGTCACAAGGGTGGACACTAACTTCAGTTACAATGACACGAAAGGCGTGGTCATAGGAAGCGGATTCAAGAGACTGACCGGCAGGGTTCTCGTGGAAAGCCATCCTGCAAAATGGGTCCGGCTCGGAATAAGGCTCTACTATGCCCATAGGAAAACTGACAAAACATCGGCAAACATATCCGGGACCGACAACAAAGCCGCCATATACCTTGTACCTTTCCTTACCAAAGAGGATACCTGGAACTCCTACGGCTCCGAAGTATCCTCCGGCGGATCGGTATTCGACAACCCTTACCTTGTGGCACAATCCGTCAGCAACGTACAGAATCAGGAAAACATAAACCTGATGCCTTACGTCCGTTTCTTCATGGGGAGATATACTCAGTTCGTAACAAAATTCTCATATAATTACGATCTTTCAAGAAGGTTCTATTATTCTCCGTCAACACTGCCTCTTGCACAGAGGCTCCAGACAGGAGGAACAGCCGCCTCAGAGACGTCATTAAATCACAACTACCTGAGTGAGAGCACCCTGACCTTTACCCGTACCTTCAAGAAGAAACATTATCTTGATCTTCTCGCGGGATTCACCGTGGAACACAGAAATTACGACTATACCTACCTCAGGGGTGTGGGATACATGGACGACAATGTCACCGCCAAGAATATGGGCAGCCTACCTGACGAGAGGAATCTCACCGTAAACAATTACGAGACAATACGTTCAAGGATGTCCGTCCTGGCAAGAATCAACTACAACTACCGGAAAAGGTACTATGTGACATTCACTGCAAGAGCAGACGGGGCATCCAATTTCGCCCCGGACAGGAAATGGGGATTTTTCCCTGCGGCAGCCCTGCGCTGGAACATAAGGAACGAGAGATTTATGAAGAGTGCGAAATGGCTGGATGAACTTAGTCTCAGGGTGAGTGCCGGACGCAGCGGAAACGATGCCATCTCTCCATATATGTCCATTCCTACCCTGACCGCTGCACGCAGTTCGTGGATGCTTGGGGACTACCGTCCGATCAGCTATTACTCCACAAGGCTGGCAAACAGCAACCTGACCTGGGAGACCACGGACTCCTACAATGTCGGGCTCAACTTCTCGGCATTCAAGGAAAGGCTAATACTGGAGGTAGATGCTTATCACTCAAGGACATACGACCTGCTTCTGGCGATGAAGACGAACCACGTCACCGGATATGACACATATTTCACAAATCTCGGAAGCACTACCAACACAGGTGTGGAGGTGACTCTCACCACCCGCAACATCAGCACGAGGAAATTCAGCTGGACAACGGCCCTGACCCTGACGCACAACAGGCAGATGGTGGAGAATGTCGGAGACGACAGGCTTGTGGGAACATATTACAATCCGAGGAACACCACCCAGCCTCTGTACGGCTACCGCAACGGTTATCCGGTGAACGCCCTCTGGGGATATCAGTACGCAGGAGTCTGGCATTCCCAGGATGAAATCGACAGAAATGCCGTGTCAAGGACCTACGCCACAAACACCACTCCAGCCCTCGGAGAATGCCGGTATATGGACATCAACCACGACGGTCTTCTCGACCAGAATGACCTTGTCTATCAGGGAAGCAGCGACCCGATAATCTATGGAGGATTCCAGAACACCTTTACATGGAAGAATCTCACCCTGAAGGCCTATCTCTCGTATTCGCTTGGAGGCAAGATCTACAACCTGTCCGAATTCTGGAATGGAAGCGGAACAAGGGCCTACAACAAATACCGCTATATGCTCGATTCCTGGCATCCTGAGCGCAATCCGAAGTCGGACATACCTCGTGCCGGATATGAGGACCTTGTCGGGAGCGACAGGATGATTTACGATGCTTCATATCTCAGAATCAAGGAATTGTCCATCAGCTACCGTTTCAATCTTCCTGCAAGGGTCAAATGGTGCCGGAACATAGTTGTGGGCTTCAGTGCTGAGAACGTGTGGTTGTGGAAGAATTACACCGGTTTCGACCCGGATGTCTCGACATCATCCGCAGCACGCAGGATTGACACAGCATCCTTCCCGCGCCCGAGAACATTTGTTTTCAATGTAAATTTCACCTATTAGGATATGGAAGCAAGAAAACTGACAACGGCGGTCATTGCCGCCCTGATAATAACATCGTGTTCTTTGAAGGAACAGGTCACTTCCTATTCCCAAAGGGACAATTTCTACAGGAACGTTTCCGAGATACAGGCCGGACTCAATGCCTGTTATACTCCGATACGTACAATCTACTCGAATGTGAATTTCTGGCAGATGACGGAATGTGACACGGATCTGATGTACCTGAACGTGTCCAACCAGTACAATGCAATATGCAACATCTCCCCGTCACGTCCGGGATGCGCCACTACTGTCTGGCAGAATGCCTATTACGGTGTCTCAAGGGCCAACACAATGATCAACGCCATCAGCCAGGCTCTCGAAAAGGGTTACATCTCGGAAAGGGAAGCCGTTTCGCTCAAGGCGGAAGCCATCGTACTGAGGGCCTTCCACTATTATCTGCTTACATCCACATTCGGTGACGTGCCTTACTACGAAGAGGAAGTGACCGAGCAGAACAGGGCCCGAATAGCCTCCCTGCCCCGAATGAGTGCAGATGACACCAGAGACGCAATCATAGCGCAGCTGCGAGAATATCTCCTTCCTTCCGCAATGGGAGGGAAACAGGCTCTGGAACTGTGCCGTACCTATGAGGACGGTACAGACTACAGAATTGGTGCTGCAGCGGGTCTGTTCATTGGAGGAAAAATGGCTTTGTGGAACAGAAGATGGCAGGACGCCGTGGACTTCTTCTCCGTATTGGAGGACATCTACGGGGAACTCTCAAGATATCCTCTCACGGATGTGCCTTTCAGCCGGAAATACACAAAGGAATCCATTCTGGAAGTTCCTCAGGTTTACGAGCCGTACGGACTTCAGATTGTCGGTGGAATCGCACCGTGGGCCACTCCTGTTCGCCGCAAGGTCGTGGTTGACGACGAAGAGGCTGCCCAGAAGGATTCCACCCACTGCTTCTACAACGGTGTGGCCATACCGGAACTCGGATATGATGCACATATCTATTCCTGTGCACGTCCTACCCCATACGTATATCAGAACCTACTTCCCTACAATTCGGCTGATTTGAGGACAGGGGAATATTCCAACGGTGCAAATTCCGCACGAGGCGGTTCAGGTACCCTGGCGTGGAGATGGAGCGGTTTCGACCCGACTGTGGCTCCCGAATACTGGACTGATGAGAACAGAGCCGTGATGTGGTTCACGAGCGTGGCAAAGGCGAGTGGCTGTCCGTGGCTCGGCAACAAATTCTGGTGCTGGGACATGAAATATGTCCGGGACAGCAACAATTACAAGATTTTCCGTTATGCAGGCGCCATTCTGGGCCTTGCCGAAGCCCATCTGATGCTCTCAGACCAGACAACGGCCCTGAAATATCTGAATATGACAAGGCATCGTGCAGGTCTGCCCGATCTCTCCACGATTGAGATTGGAGGGAAGAGCGAACTGCTGATGGAAGAAATCAGGTGTGAATGTGCAAAGGAACTTTTCGGAGAGTTCAACAGGAAGTTCGACCTTGTACGCTGGGGAATCTGGTATGAAAGAACCACCCAGTACAACAACTGTTCAAGGCTTCTTGAAAACATAAGGCCATGCCACCGCTACTGGCCTATACCATCCAACCAGGTGGCAAACTCCGGAGGAGCCCTTGACAATAAAGAATATGGAGAATAGAGATATGAAAAGGTTTTTTCTCTTTGCAGTGACAGCACTCCTCTGCCTTTCAGGTTGTCAGAAAGCCTGGAAGAGCACAATTGACCTCGGTGTCAACGACAGGCGCATCAACATAACCTGGAGCCAGGCACAGGAACAGTTCGAGTTCGTTTTCCCGGTCTATTCAACAGGAGACTGGAAAGCGGAGATAGTTGCCGGAGGCGACTGGCTCACCATCAGCGGAAATTCCGGGTCTGGCACAGGCTATATCCACTGCACCTGCCTTCCGAATACTCTTGACAAGGTCAGGTCCATACGGATGGATGTCAGTGGGAGCGGCAAGGTCATCCCTGTATATTTTGTGGTTTCAAGCAGCAGCCTGTCGGCGGCGGATCTTCCTGATGCGGATCTGGATAACTATTTATTGTAGCGGATATGAAAACAAGAATCTTATATATCTCATCCTTTCTGGCCCTTGCTTCCTGTGTAATGCAGCCCGAATTCATTACAAACGAAGAACTCGGGTGCGAATTTCCCGAAGCCGAGGTGACGGCTGCTGATGGAACACACTCTTTCAAGGTCATCGCCAACACTCACTGGACAGCCAACCTGGACGACTCGCAGTGGATATGTTTCGCTTCAGATGAGTCTGCCCGCTCCCTTGCATTCGAGGGAGATGCTTCCGTTGACCTGATTTTCAGGGCCAATGACGGAGACGAGCGCAAGGCGGAAGTGACCCTGGCAACTGACAGCAGGAGCCTGAAACTCATCCTGATTCAGAACAACGCCTCGGAAAAGGCATTCAGCTTCCCGCAGAGGAATGTTCTCATAAGTTTTGAAAACGGAACGCATTCTGTCCCTTTCACATCCAACATTCCGGCGGAAGAAATATCATATTCCGTTGAATATGAAGACGGAGAAGGCTGGATTGAAGAACCCGTCCCTGGACTGATAAACGGTGATTTCGTGTTTGCAGCCTCTGAAAACATCAGCGATGCAAGGCGCGGGGCCATCATCACGCTCTCGGCAACGGACAAGGTCGGCAGGGAAATCAGTGCGAGCCTCAATGTCTCCCAGATGGCCAGCAGCGAGACCCAGACCATCCCGGTAACAGTTCAGGATGTCAGGAACTTCACCGTTGATGACCTTGATGGAGATGGTTGCATCCGGAAGAATTATGTTCTGAAGGCAAGGGTAATCAACGATAACTCGCAGGGGAACGGAGCTCCGAACGGCAACATTTCCATCATTATGCAGGATTTGACCTTGTCTTCAAGGACGGTCTATCTCCAGAGCCTGGAGCCGGACGGAGAAGGAAATTACTGCGGAGTGAAATTGGAATTCGCAAGTGCCCGGGACAATTCAACAATGAGGTACGACTTGCTGGAAATCAACCTGAAAGGTCTGAAATACTCCAAAGACGGCATTGAAAACTCCCCGGACCCTCTCAGGGTAAGCCTGAGCAATGCATCCGTGGTGAACATAGTCAGCACTACGGGCGGTGCAGCATCAGACCTCCCTCTGATTGAGAAAAGGATAAAAGATTTGAAAGACAGTGATTTATATACCTATATAAAACTTCTTGACTGCGAGATTCCGGTGCGCAAGGGGCCTTTCGTGCCGGTTGACCTGAGGTATCTGAACATAATCAACAAATATCCTATGGTCATCAGAGATGCTGACGCAAGCATAATGTACCTTGTCAGCAACACGACCTGTGACTGGGCTCGTGACGGCAAAGGCCTGCCTCAGGGAGGAGGGTCCATTTCCGGAGTCCTCGTCCACGAAAGATGCGACAACTTTGAATGGGATTCAGATGCAGCGGCAATGAACAGTCTGCTTGACGACTACATAACTGATTCAGGATATATAGGGAAATATCAGATCCGCCCTGTGCTCCGCAGTGAAATCGACCTGGCGGAAGACCTCACGGCCGGAGTTTCCACCCTGATCAGGGAATGGAGGTACTGCAATTCGCTCTACCCGGACAAGATGGTCCTCAACTGTGTCAATGACACCATATATCCGACCTATCCGGCCGTGCCGTCCCCTGCTGACAAGACTCTGAAAGCATATCTCTGCTACTCCGGAGGAAAAATATCAACCGGACAGGACTGGACCCATCTCGGTCCGGTAATCGGAGGGACCATCACGGACATACCGGGAAACAACGGAGTGTTTGACTATAACGGGAACAATATCCATTGGAAGCCATTGAGCTATTGCAACACCTGCGGCATAATCCAGGGTGAAAACGGTTCCTCCTGGCACGGAGGGAACTGGTTCAGCGGAAGCCATTCAGCCCCTGCACTTGAAGATTATTATTGGGAAATTGCTTTCTGCACGTCGGACTATACTCCGGCAAATGCTCCCCTCTCCGTCAATCTTGGATTGAGCAGCGCATACGGAGACGACACCGGTGCTCCGCGTTACTGGTATCTGGCATATTCCACAGACAAAGAGAACTGGCACTATGTCACAGAAGACAGCTATTCCGGCGAGAGTTGGGTTGATTTGACCGCAAAGGGGAAGGACTATACCTACACGGTTCCTGACTTCCCACTCATAGCCTCGAAAAGGCAGTACAACCTCCCCGGAAACAAATACGTCAGCATCAATCTTCCTTCGGGAGCAGATGTGTGGGGAAAGGAAAAAGTCTATGTCAGACTGCATCCCGCCAAGGATGTCTCAGGCTATAACGGAGCTTCGGCCGTTTCGTACGACAGTGCACAGATTATGAACAACAGACGTTCCTGCATCAACTACGCAGGCATACGCTGCCGGAAATAAGACAATGAAATAAAAACATATTATGAAAAAATTTTTGCTATCAATTGCAGTATTTGCTCTCGCGCAATTCGCGGCCGGAGCACAGGAAGTTAAGGCCTATGAGGGAACAATCACCCTTCCGACCTATCTGCTTGATCCGGCCGAGCAGGCTCCGATTTTCGAGCGCGACTGGAGTTATCAGAGGGCAAAGAGGAGCGTCTATCCCTACCCTCTGAATGACAATATGACCCGGGAGCGCAAGGATGTCACCTACGACTGCCTCTATATGGAAAATGAATATCTTGAACTGTGCATCATCCCGGAAATAGGCGGAAGGCTGATGTATGCCGTTGACAAGACCAACGGATACGACATATTCTACCATAACCACGTAGTGAAACCGGCAAATGTGGGAATGACGGGAGCATGGATAAGCGGCGGCGTAGAGTGGAACGTCTTCCACCATCACCGACAGACAAGCCACATACCTTGTGACTGGCAGATTACAGGCAATCCTGACGGCAGCAAGACTGTCTGGCTCGGGGAGACGGAGTACCGTCACAGGATGCAATGGGCCATCGGAGTGACCCTCCATCCTGGGAAATCCTATATCGAGGTCAGCGGACGCCTGATGAACGGTACCCAAAACAACAACTCAATGCTGTACTGGAGCAATGTCTCTACCCTCGTGGATGAAAATTACCAGATCTGCTTCCCTCAGAGCACCGAGTTCGTGACTTTCCACTGCAAAGAGTGTTTCGCACACTGGCCTGTTACCCATGAGCCTTTCAACGGGATGGATTTCTACAAGGACGGCATCGATGCAAGCTGGTGGAAAAACCATTATATGAGCAATTCAATGTTCATACATGACCAGAAAGCCGATTTTGTCGCAGGCTACGATCACGGAAGAAACGCCGGCACTATGCTTACAGGCAACCACAATATTGTCAAGGGCGGCAAATTCTGGCTCTGGGGTCCGAACAGCGAATGGGACACAAGGATTCTGACTGATGACAGCGGACATTATTGCGAGCTGATGGTAGGTGCCTATTCCGACAACCAGCCCGACTACAACTGGAACTTCCCTTACGAGTCCAAGGAGTTCAGCCAATACTGGTACGGTATCCGGGATATAGAAGGTGTGAAGGCCGGTGACAGGCACGCAGCTATCAATATGGAACTGAAACATTCCGGGGAACTGCTTTTAGGAGTGAACACTACTGAAAAGATGAAGAATCTTCAGGTTCAGGTTCTCAAGGATGGTGCAGATGTATTCAAAGGGAAAATAGAAGACATCGACCCGGCACATCCCTTTGTCAGGACAATAAGCATTGATCCTTCCACGGAAGAGTCCGAACTCACGATGGTTCTGAATGATTCCGAGGGTAAACAGATGCTCTCATATACCCCGATTGTGAAAGATCCGGAGGCTCCGCTTCCTCCTATCGTGGAACGTCCGAAAAAACCTCAGGATATCGCCAACACCGAAGAATGTTTCCTTGTCGGAATGCGTAACCTCCAGTTCCACAATCCTTTCGTCAACCCTGTGGATTACTTCGAGGAAGTGCTCAGACGCGACCCGGGAGACACTCGTGCGAACACACAGATGGGTGTTTACTACCGCATCCGTGGCGAATATGACAAGGCAGCCTTCCATCTCCGCAGGGCAATCCGCCGTCAGACTCACGATTACACCCGTCCGAAAGATGCTGAGGCATTGTACAACCTCGGTCTCGTGCTGAAAGAGCAGGGCCGGACGGAAGCAGCTTTCGATACACTCTACCGCGCTACCTGGAACTACACCTACAATTCCGGAGCGAATTATCAGCTTGCACAGATGTACAGTGCCCGGGGCAACTACGAAATGGCCCTGGAGCGTCTTGACGAGGCAATTGACTACAACGGAAGGAACTATCACGCCATCAATATGAAGGGTGCAATCCTCGACAGACTCGGCAAGAAGCGGGAAGCAGCCGACTGTTTCGGAAAGGTCCTGTCTGAAGACCCGGTCAACGCATACGCCATCCACAGGACGGCTTCCGCTGCTGATTTCCATAAATTTATGCGTGAGCAGCCGGAGAGTTATCTTGAACTGGCAATAAATTACTGGCACGACGGTTTCACAGGTGATGCGGTCAGACTTCTTAAAGACATCGACGGCAGAGTGGACTATCCTACGGTGAAGATGTATCTTGCATATCTCCAGAAAGATGTGTTGACACCTGAAGAATGTGCATCCCTCTACAGACAGGCTCTGGAACTTCCAATAGGCTACTGCGCTCCTTTCCGTCTGGAGACCATCGATGTTCTGGAACAGGCGAAAAAATCCTGTCCTGAAAGTTCCCGTCCTTATTACTACCTCGGAAACCTGCTGTACAATATCCAGCCTTACAATGCTGTCAGGGAATGGACGGAATGTGTCCGGATAAATCCTGAGGATGACCTCGCCTGGAGGAATCTGGGATGGGCGAACTGGCTTTACACAAAGGACTATGCAAAATCAGCCGAATGTTACCTTAAGGCTATCGAACTGAATCCCGATGCCGCCCTATATCTCGAGGAATGTGACCAGGCTTTGGAGGCACTTGGCGCTCCGGTGGCACAGCGCTACAATCTGCTCAAGAGCCACCACTCCACTGCGGTGAAACGCTACTATCCTCTCGCACAGGAAGTTGCCACTGGAATATATATGGGAGACTACGACTATGTCCTTGACCTTCTTGACAAATGTTATTTCCCTACACGTGAGGGTGTGGCCAATTTCCACGACACCTTTGTTGACGCACTCCTTCTCGCCGGTAAGCAGAAAGAGACTGACGGTGACCTTGAGGCGGCCGTCGCGCTCTACAAGAAAGCATTCACATATCCGGAGAACCATCAGGTCTTCCTTGTGGATGAGCGCGCCACTCACGATGCCCAGATTTTCTACTATCTCGGATGTGCCTGCGAAAAGCTCGGGAACAAGGTTGAGGCTGCCGAATGGTTTGAAAAGGCTGCCGGACAGGACTACAACCTCAAAGGGAGCAAGGATTACCGTTACTGGACCGGGCTTGCCCTCAAGAAACTCGGAAGGAAAAAAGAGGCCAGAGCAATATTCAGGGCTATGATTGATGAGGGAAAGAAAGGAGTAGTGACTGAATTCATCAATTTCTACGGAGCTGAGGGAACCACCGGAAAGAGTGTGGAGAGCATCAATGCTTCAGCCTACTACACAAAGGCACTTGGCCAGCTCGGAATGGGCCGCAGATGGGCTGCACGCAGAAGTCTCAGGAAGGTAATTGAACTGAGACCTGCCGACCTTTGGGCTGCAAGACTTCTGGAGTCCTATGAGTAGGAGAATCATAATAATATTTGTGTCGTTCCTGATTCTGGCTCCATTGTCAGGACAGGAACGGCATATCCACAGCATCGGTGAGCTGAATCGCAAAAGCGGGATTGACACCCACCTGAAGGAAAACCGCTACAGGCTGGAGCCTGACTACAGAACCATTGTCGAATTGGGCAGGGACGAACTCGGACACCCGAAACTGCATTATCCGAGGGTGAAACAGCTCAGTGATGGAAGTTACATTATGTTTTACCAGAGTGGGAGAATAGGAACCCATTGCTACTGTGCCTACAGCACTGACTGCATCAGCTGGGAACGGGGGCCTCGTGTCTTTGAAGCATACGACATAGTCAATTCCGCAGGTGAACCGGACAGGAAGGCCTATTCGACGACAGATGCTGTGGTGCTGCCCAATGGTGACATTCTGGCATTCGCCGCTTTCCGGGCAGTCAAAGGCTACAAGAAATGCCCTCAGGACGACGGTCTGGCAGTCAGGCGAAGTACTGACGGAGGCAGGACGTGGGGAGAGGAGAAGGTCATTTACACTTCCATCGTCTGGGAACCTTTTGCCCTCTGTCTTCCATCCGGTGAAATCCAGGTGTATTTCACCGATTCCGACCACGACTGGACTCCTCCATCTTCCGGTGTCACAATGCTTAGGTCAACCGATGGAGGGGAAACCTGGACGACACAATGCCAGGTCATAAGACAGTACAGGGCAACAGCCTCCCGAGCTGACGGGAGTGAGGGCAAAAGGAAGGTTTGGACGGACCAGATGCCTTCGGTCTGTCTTTTGGGTGACGGGAAGACCCTGCTTGCAGCAGTTGAATCCTGCGACTCCACCAATCACTACAGTCTTTCACTTGTGAGTGACGACACCAACTGGGCCACAACCCTGACCGGAGATATGACCGGCCCGGCAAAAAGGCGGAACAATTTCCGCAGCGGAGGCGGTCCCTATCTGTCGCATTTCCCATCCGGCGAGACAGCCCTGTCATTCCAGGGTTATTTCTTCAATATCAAACTCGGACTGTCCTCCTTCGAAAGCATAGTGAAATCCAGGGCTTTCCAACCCTTTGGACAAAGAATCAGCCTCTGGGGAAGCACCACGGTAACAGACCCTCATACTCTGATTGCAGCCGCTCCTTCTCTCGACACGAAAAAGGATGCAGGAACGATTATGGTAGGAAAAATGAGGCTGAACCACAGAGTTGACGCCCCATACGCCCACATCAGAATTGATGCTGACAATATCGACTGGGCAGACAACACTGACGCCATCTTCCTCGGCAGCGAATCCCCGGCCCAATGCTGTTTCCGTTTTGCATACGATGAAACAAGCCTTTATGTCCTGATTGAATATCTTGACAGCGACATCATCCCCCGTGACAAAATAAGTCTGAAATTCGGGAACGGACAGAACGAGTACAATATTTTCAGCACATATGTCGAATACAACGGAAGAAATGTTCAGGCTGACAGATTCGTGGATTCCAGAATATACACGGAACCGGGACGGGGATATATGGTTGAAATGGCCATCCCGCGCTCCGAACTGCCTTTTGTACAGGACAGAATTTTCTTCTATCCTGAAATACTGAAGGCAGGAATCACGGACAGGCTTACCGAGGTCGGCCCGAAAGAGTACTATGCCTGGATGCCTGTCAGAATAATAGAGTAAGAAATGAGAAGATTACTTGCAACATATTTCATTTTCCTCGCCTGTGCCGCCGCCCTGTCCGCACAGGTACATATTCACAGTATAGAAGAGCTGAACACTGAAAGCGGTCCTCTCAACTCTCACGCAGGTCTCACTTCACGGAGCAGCCTTGAACCGGACTTCCGGACAAGGGTCACCCTCGACGAGAAGATTCTCGGGCAGCAGATGCTGGACTACGGAAGAATAAAACGGCTTCAGGACGGCAGTTATATTCTTTTCTACCAGCCTTTGAAGCACGGTTACCACATCTATTGCTCCCACAGCAGGGACGGGCTGAATTGGACGAAAGGTGTCAGGGTGTTTGAGGGCCACAAGATGATTAACGGAGACGGGGAGGAAGATGACCACAAATACGCCACCGCCGACGCCGTGCAACTTGCTAACGGAGATCTTCTCGTCTTCTGCATCTTCCTGAGCGGAAAACATTACGGAAGGCATCTGAATGAATTTGGCCTGTGTATGAAACGGAGCACCGACGGAGGCTATACATGGGGAGAAGAAAAGATTCTCCATCACACAGTGGACTGGGAGCCTTACCCTATGGTGCTTGAGGACGGGGAAATCCTGGTGTTCTTCACTGATTCAGACCACGACTGGAATCCGGCTTCAGTGGGATGCAGCATTCTCAGGAGCAGCGACAACGGCAACACCTGGACCCTCCAGAAGCAGGCTGTGCGTCAAGTGAGGGGAAAAGCAAAAGCCAGGCAACTTTCTGTCGGCACACCGAGACTTGCCCCGGATTCCACTCGCACTGTATATACCAATCAGATGCCGTCAGTCATAGTCCTCAACGGAACTGATACCGCCCTGGGAGTCTATGAGAGTGAAACCCCGGAACACGATCTGTCAATATCCCTCACCTGGGAGAACAGCAAATGGCCGACCACCCTTACCGGAGAGATGACAGGACCGAAAGATAGGATTGACTCCAGAATCAGGGGAGGAGCACCTTACATTGTGCAGATGCCTTCCGGAGAAACCGTTCTGTCATACGGATACGGTTTCTTCGCGATGCGTCTGGGCAACGAAACCGGGAGGAATCTACCTCAAGTCCCCGAGTTTAACCCGTTCGGACCGAAAGCGATGCGCTGGGGGGCACTTGAAGTGAAGGACCCGCACACGGTCTTTGCCGTTGCCACCCATCTATACAATCCGAAAAGTCAGGGAGTGTCACACCTCCTTCTTACACAATTGAGGCTCAATCACACGATTGAAGCCGCTTCACGACATATTGCCGTGGACGGGAAAAATTCTGACTGGGACGGATGCACAGATGCTTTCTTCATCGGAAGCGAGTCAAGGACACAATGCAGTTTCAGATTCTGCTGCGATGAAAGGAAATTTTATGTCCTGTGCGAATGCCTTGATGAAAAGACATCCGAAGGCGACGGCCTGACACTTATGTTCAGCAACGGGAAGGACAAGGAAGGTGCAGTATATTCCCTGGCCGATGTCACGCCCTCATCCGTGAAGATTGCAAAGGGAGTACATTCCAAGGCCGCGGGTTATCTGTCAAGAAACAACGGATATGTGGTCGAATTGGAATATGACAGGTCCTCCCTTCCCGTCACTGAAGACAATTGCATTTATTTCGATGCAGTCCTGCTCGATGAGGGGTCACAGGACACATTCACCAACATATCAGCCTATGAACCCTCACAATGGCTTCAGATAAGACTCAAATGAACAATAGAATTGCAATGACAGTCCTGCTGACCCTTCTGACGGTAGCCTGTTCCAAGGAAAAGCCGGACAGCGGCAACCCGGGAACGTCCGGTGTGACTTCCTATATGGAGTTGGACCATCCGGTCGGCACCCCGGACTCTCACAAGGGCAGGACAAATGTTTCCATACTCACTCCTGTCGGTGACAGTTACGTTGAAATCGGTCAGGAAATGCTCAAAACCGAGCTCCCCGTCTATCCGAGATTCCTCAGGACAAAAGACGGGCGATGGCTTATGTTCTATCACGAAGGAGTGTGGCTGGCGGACAAGCAGACCTGTGAATGGGCTGGAAGACAGTGCGCCATTGCTGAAAGCGGCGATTTGAAAGAATGGGGAAATCAGAGATATATATTCCCTCTGCAGAAAAACGTAAACAGTACGGCATACGGGGATGTCATCACAAGGGCATATTCAGGAGCACATCCTGTCCGGCTTGCAAACGGGAATATTCTGGTCGTGGCAGCCTACAGAAGACTCTCGGATTTCAGACACCATGTCAGGGACAACGGTCTTGCCGTCAGAATCAGCTCTGACGAAGGCAGGAGTTGGACGATGGAACAGCGCATAAATGTCGGCACCTGCTGGGAGCCCAGACCGCTGGTACTTCCGTCGGGCAGGGTCATATTATACTATACCGATTCCTGTCCATATATCGAAGGAGTCTGGAGTTCTCCAATTGTGAGTTCGGGAGTGTCCTACATCTATTCCGATGACAACGGAAAGACCTGGAAGCCGGACAATCCGCTTGAAAACCATCTCTGGGCTTTCCGCCAGCTGAGGGACAGCAAGAACGGGGTGAACTGCTACACCGACCAGATGCCCGGAGTAATCAAACTGAACGGGAGCGACAGACTCGTGGGAGTAGGAGAAAGCAATATGGCTCCCTGCTCCTCCACCACGACAAATTTCTGGGTGAGCATAGCGTACAGCAACACAGACGGGACCTGGGGAGAACCTGATGCAGAAAACGTGCTCCCCACTGTGCGCAAGAACTCTTTCTGCAAAGGCACGGCCCCGACCATCGAGCAGTTCCCTTCAGGAGAAACTGTCCTCACCTACAATTTCTCGGACGGGAAGAGCAATGTCTTCCGGATGCGCATAGGAGACCACCTGGCGGAGACATTCTCGGACGAAATCACCGTATTTGGGGACGAGGGAACCCGCCGCTACGGTTTCTGGGGCTCCGTTCTCATTGACGGTCATCTGATGGTGGCGGGAGTCGGAGGTTCGGGAGGAAGTCAGGGACTGGGCTACAAGATGAAAATAGGGCAGTTCTACCTCAATCACGACATAACCGCATCATCACATTCCGTAACGGTGGACGGGAACAATTCCGAATGGGCAAGTTCCGACCAGGCGCTTTTCGTCGGTTCGAATGGTCCCCTGCACGCAACACTCAGGAGCAGTGTCAAAGATGGAAGGTTATATTTCCTTGCGGAAGTCGAAGGTACTGATGTCGGAGAGAATAATTATGTTTCAATTTATCTTTCATCTCCATCGGCCGAAAGATTGTCGCAAGGAGACATTTGTCTGAAAATCTCCCCTCGCACTGAGAGCAGGACAAGCATCTTCAGGACCGGATGGTTCACAAGCGATCTTGGATGCGGCTATAGAACTTCCGAGGGCAGCCGGTGCTATGTCGCGGAAATTTCCGTTCCGCTTGACTGTGTTCCGTCCTCAAACGGAGAGGTTCTCGTAAATTTCGGAGTGAATGACAATGAGAACAGGATTCAGAGTCTGAAACCGGTAACGGACACCGACACGTCCGGATGGCTCAAAATATATCTGAACAAATAGTATTTCATATATAACACTTAAACAGATTACAGAAAATGAAACGGTCTTTTGCATTTATCGCACTTCTTTGTGCATCGTTGAGCATCATATCCGCCTCTGGCAGGAAAGATGCTGCTACAAAGGCGCCTATCATCGGAGAAAGATGGTCCGAGGAAAGAGCAAACGAATGGTATGCGGGAAAAGAATGGCCTGTGGGTTGTGTATTCATCCCTTCATACGCAGGCACTCCCGTGGAGATGTGGGGTGCAGAATATTTCCAACCCGAAATAGTTGACCACGAACTGGGACTTGCAGAAAGTCTCGGATTCAACACCATAAGACTTTTCCTCTGCGACATTGTCTGGCAGAATGATCCGGACGGATTTATGGACAGGCTGGAAAAGACCATTTCACTGGCCGACAAGCACGGGCTCAGCATCCTTATGACCTTCTTCACCAACGGAGGAACAATCAAGAATCCTTATCTGGGTCCTCAGCCCCAGCCTGCACCGGGAATCCACAATTCGACCTGGATGTCATCTCCGGGAAGAGATGTCGTGAACAATCCGGAGAAATGGCCTGTCATCGAGAAATATCTCAAGACGGTTATGAACAAATACAAGGATGATGACAGGATTCTGGCCTGGTGTCTCTACAACGAGCCGGAGAACACAAAGACCTTCAACACCCTGCCTTTCCTCAGGGAAGTGTTCAAATGGGCAAGGGAAGTCAATCCGTCCCAGCCTCTGACAGCCCCGATGTGGTGCCGTCCGGGAACAAACAACACCAATCTTCCGATTGTAGCCTTCGTCTGCGAAAACAGCGACATCATCTCTTTCCACTGTTATTCCAATTACACCGAGACTTCACTGTTCGTGAAATATGTACTCCAGTTCAACCGCCCTGTGCTCTGCTCGGAATGGATGGCCCGCACAAAAGGCTCAGACTACTACAATATTCTCCCCCTTTTCAAGAAGAACAAAATCGGCTCATACAGCTATGGTCTGGTGAATGGGAAACAACAGTGCCATCTTCCTTGGAATCAAGTTGTTGACGGCAAGAAGATTCCTCACACGGAAGAGCCTCCGGTGTGGTTCCACGACATTTTCCACAAAGACGGAACCCCGTGGAATCCGGATGAGGTCCGCTTCATAAAATCAATGACCAAGGACAAGAATGTCACCTCTCCGGCAGAGGGCAGGGAAAGTGCTGGCAAGGAACCGGTTATCGGAAAAAGATGGTCCGAGGAAAAGGCCAATGAATGGTATGCATCTCAAGAATGGCCTGTGGGATGTGTGTACGTCCCTTCATTTGCAGGCACACCCGTTGAAAGATGGGGAGCCGAATGTTATGACCCTCAGATTGTTGACAGGGAACTCGCCCTTGCAGAAATCCTTGGCTTCAATGTAGTTCGCTTTTCCCTCTGCGACATTGTGTGGCAGAATGACCCGGATGGGTTTATGGAAAGGCTGGAAAACACCATATCCCTTGCTGACAAACACGGTCTGAAAACTCTCGTGACATTCCACACGAACGGCGGAACCATCAAGAATCCATATCTGGGCGAACAGCCACAACCCGTGCCGGGAGTGCACAATTCCGTCTGGATGTCCTCACCGGGAAAAGATGTCGTGAACAATCCTGAAAGATGGCCTGTCATCGAGAAGTACCAGAAGACCATTATGACAAAATACAAGGATGACAGCAGAATTTACGCCTGGTGCCTCTACAACGAACCTGAGAACACAAAGGGGTTCAACACCCTGCCTTTTTTGAGGGAAGTGTTCAAGTGGGCACGCGAGGTCAATCCTTCACAGCCTGTCACCTCTCCAATGTGGACCTGTCCGGGAAACAGCACATCGAATCTCCCTATTGTGGCTTTCATCTGCGAAAACAGCGACATAATCTCATTCCACTGCTATCAGAACTATCCTGAACTTATGCGCTTCTTCAAATTCGTGCAGCAGTTCAACCGTCCGGTACTCTGCACGGAATGGATGGCCCGTACAAAGGGATCTGACTATTTTTCCGTGCTTCCTCTGCTCAAGAAGAACAAAATGGGTTCATTCAGCTACGGTCTTGTCAACGGGAAACAGCAATGTCACCTGCCTTGGAACAAGGTTGTTGACGGACAGAAAGTCCCGTTTACAGAAGAGCCGGAAATATGGTTCCACGACCTTTTCCGTCAGGACGGGACCCCGTGGAGCCGGGAAGAAGTTGATTTCATCAAATCTATGACGGCGGACAAGAACCTGAACCGATGAAAAAGGCACTTGCATTTCTGTTTTTGCTGTTCTGCTTCACATCTGCGGACGGTGCAAAACCCAAACTGCCCAAAGTGGTGATTGAGTGGGACTCTCCCATCTCAATCGCCAAGGGCGGTTATGCCCGCGTCCACCCGATGAATGACGGCAGACTGATGTGTTCATATACCGGAGGCGGTAATGGTTGGATATGTTACAGCAGTGACAATGGGAATACGTGGACATCTCCTGAGAAGGTCATTGAAAAATTCGATGTCAGTGGGGAAAGAGGCAATGCAACTGTTTTCATCAGCAATCCTGAAACGGTTCAGCTGAGCTCTTCACATCCGGTTCACCCGGGACGGATCATCTACAGTTTCAATCTGCGTCCCCGTGATAACAAATCTTCAGTCTATCCTTTCTCAATCGGCTATGTCTTTTCCGACGACAACGGGAAGACCTGGAGCAGTATGAAAGTCAACTACAGTTCGGACATCTGGAATGAAGACAAACTAAAAGGATGCTGGGAGCCTTTCGCAATGGAACTTCCGGACGGAACCCTGCAGATGTATTTCTCGGACGAGACTCCATATTTCCGGGAAGGCCGTCATTATCAGAACATCACGATGGTAGAATCCCCTGACGGAGGCGACACCTGGGCGGCCCCGAGAATCGTATGCTATTCCGAAGGGAACAGGGACGGTATGCCGGTCACTATGATATATGACGGAAATATCTATCTTTGCATCGAAACCAATGACAGCGAGGCAGGAACCAGACTTCATCCCCAGGTCATATACAACAGCATTGAAGACAACTGGAAAGAAACAGTGGACGGCTACTCCGACTTCCGCTTCAACCCCTTACGCAGGTCAACGGAAAGTCCCGATTTCACAACAGGGGCGCCATATCTTATACAGACCGAGAACTTCTTTGTCCTGAGCCACCAGAGTTCGGAGAACGGAGACATCAAGGATCCGGAGCAAAGGGTGTGCATAGTGCAGGCCTGCCCGAAAAACGAGATGAAAGGCAAAATATTCACCACTATGCGCGGGGACTCAAAGCCGATTGACATCGAACCGGCCGACGGAAGCGTGAAATGGAACTCGCTATGCGCTCTCGGAGGAGATGAGATTATGGCTTGCTGCCAGTATGACGGAATCGTCACCCTTGTCAGGGGCAGAATCAGGACCGAATAAAAACTTTTTATGTACAAGATGAAAATTATCAGGGAAATATTGACAATTGCAACTTGCCTTTTCTTCGGGATTGCGCTCTCGGCACAGACACCGGACTGCTCGGTCCTTGACACTATGCCGCATCCCCGGCTTCTTCTTTCATCACAGGGAATGGATGCTTTGCGGGAGCAGACAGTCAATCCTCGCAGTGAGGCCTTTGCCAAACTTCACACTGCGCAGATTGACAAGGCAAGGGAATATGTGTCAGAGGGACTGACAGTCCGTTACGCCTTCGATGCAAGCGGCAAACGCATCCTTACCGAATCCCGCAAGGCCCTGAGCAGGGTTTTCGCTTGTGCATACGCCTACAGAATGACCGGAGAAAGGATTTTTCTGGATTATGCCAGGAAAGTCCTCTCCGATGTCTGCGGCTTTCCTAACTGGAATCCCTCCCACTTCCTCGACACCGCAGAAATGGGACTTGCCGTGGCAATAGGATATGACTGGCTCTACGACGAGCTGAGTCCCTCAGAAAGAAGTCTGATGGAAGAGGCTCTAATCAGATTCAATCTTGAGCCGTCCCTGGAGCCTTCGGCTGACAAATGGGCTGAAGGGACAACCAACTGGAATCAGGTCTGCCACGCCTGCTGCACGGCTGCAGCAATGGCTGTATATGAGCACTGTCCCCAGACAGCCTCCAAAGTCATTGCAAGAGCCGTACGTGCAAATGCCCACGCTGTTGATGTTATTTACAGTCCCGATGGTGTGTATCCTGAAGGAGCCGGCTACTGGGACTACGGTACAAATTTCCAGATTCTGTTCAACACCCTTTTGACAAGAGCTTTCGGGAGCGATTTTGGAATCAGCAGTCTCTCCGGATTTCCAAAGACCGCGAAATTCTTTATGTACTCCCAGGGAAATGTCGGGAAAAGATTCGACTATGCCGACACAAAATCATTCGCTTTCACCTTCAGACAGGCCTGGTATTTCGCGGACAGATTCTCCGACCCTGGCTCCCTCTACCTTGACCTTAAGGAAATTGCCTCAGGACGTCCGCTGGATATGAGTGAAAGACTCTCCCCTCTTTTCCTTATCTACGCATCCCGTTATGACGGAACCCCGGTTGAACAGCCATCAGAAAAGGTGTACTACGGGAAAAGTACCATCCCGATTGCAGTAGTCCGGACGGGTTGGGAAAAGAATGACATCTACCTTGGAATCAAAGGAGGAAGAGCCGATTACTCCCACTCGCATATGGATGTCGGAAGTTTTGTCTTTGAAGCCGGCGGAGTGCGCTGGGCTTCGGAATCCCACGTCAAAGGAGGCTATCCGGCAATTGAGAAACATCTCAAGCCCAAAGGATTCTCCCTCTTCAGCTACAAGCCAACCTCTTGGAGATGGAAGGTTTTCACTTACCGTCCTCAGGAGCACAACACATTGATAATCAATAAGAAGTTGCACATCCCCTCCGGAGAGGGAATATTTACTGAAATCATTGATGAACCTCTCAGGAAAGGTGCTGTCATAGACATTACCGCTGTTCTCGGGGAGGATGTTGCCTCAGCCGTCCGAACGATTGAAATAGTAAATGATGAATATCTACAGATTACAGATGTCATAACGGCTTCCGACCTTGGACCCGTGGATGTGCGGTTCAACATTATGAGCGATGCAAACAGTATGGCCACCAAAGAAGGTGTCATTCTGACAAGCGGCAATTCAGTAGCCATTCTCTCCGCGTCCGGAGCAAAAGTCCGCTATCAGACGTGGTCTGTCAATCCTGCCGACTATCCAAACGACGTAAACTCATACCTCAGCCTTGAGGACGGAACGTCACTTTGCGGATATCTCTACACCGTTCCTTCAGGGAAAACCCGCACAGTGGTCACTACGCTCCGGGTACAACAATAATCCGACTCCTGGGAACTCTGCCCCGAAAAGTCTGATTACCGGAAACCGTCTGACTCCGTACCCTGCAGGAATCTTCAGAACTTCTTCACTGCAAATCACGGAAAAACCGGCTGCAAGGTCCGCCAAAGACGGGACAATGCAGCCGGTCCGTAATTCTGTCTTCAGGAAGGTCCGGCTCTGCGGACTTTCTGTTTCTAAAGATTCGGGTTGAGGGACTTCCACTCAGCTACAGGAGGGATGATTCCGAGAGAGATAATCTCGTCACGCATTTTGCAGAGGTGCTCGTACGATGCGCTGAGGGCAGCCATCTCTTCCGGAGTTCCTTCAGGGGCCGTGAAATGTACGCCATCCTTGTCGATTACAGTAGGCATAGCCATCATCACGTTCTTGTAGCCGCATTTGTCGCAGTTGACATAGCAACCTGCAGGCCAGGTGAATGACTGTCCGCCCATCGCGCCTTCAATCATCTTGACAGCCTGGTAGGCAGGGCTCTGGAATGAGCTGCGGCCGCGAAGTTTGATGATGTTGGAACCTCCCTGGGTTGTCATATGCTTGATCTCAGCCCAACGTTCCTCTGAAAGAGGAAGTTCAGAAAGCGGTTTGCCGTCGATTGTGGCCTTTGAAGCAAAGACAGCCATCTGCTCGCCGTGTCCGCCGTAAGTGTAGGCTCCTGCCACCTTGTCCTGCTGAACACCGAATTCCTGAGCAAGCTGCTGCTGGAGACGGGTCGAGTCGAGGGCTGCGAGTGAGGTGAGCTGGTTCGGTTTGAGACCTGAGTGGATGAGGGCCGTGAGGGCAGTCACGTCGGCAGGGTTGAAAATAACCACAACGTGCTTCACGTCAGGGCAGTATTTCCTGATGTTCTCACCGAAGTCGGCAGCAATCTGGCAGTTGCCCTTGAGAAGGTCCTCACGGGTCATACCTTCCTTGCGGGGTGCTCCACCTGAAGAGATGATATATTTCGCACCGGTGAAGGCTACTTCCGGATCGACGGTGTAGGAAAGGTTGGCACCAGGGAAAGCGCAGTGACACATTTCATCGTAAACACCGTGTACTCCCGGTTCATAAATGTCGTAAAGGCAGATGTTCGGAGTAAGACCGAGCATAAGCACTGACTGAACCATGTTGGAACCGATCATTCCGCCGGCACCGACAATGACGAGTTTTTCATCTGTCAAAAATTCCATAATTCTAATAAATTTTATAATTCCTTATATATTTATTCCCTTTTCTCACAAAACGCCGCAAATATATAAAAAATAACTATATTTGCCGAGAATTTATTGGATTAAAACAAATACGAATTGGAACCTCCCAGTCAAATAATGACAGACCGGAATTCCGCGGCAGACAAAAAATCTGACGATCCGCTGTCGGAACTCATTTTCACGGTCATCAGGACAAACTCCGAGGAATCAGACGGATATGCCGTGCGGGTCGATATGACGCGCACACATTTGTCGTATGTGGGAGTGTCCTCGGAGAACATCTTTTCATAGGAGAACACTGACTTAATATGGGACTATATCTTAGAAAGACACTTGACAACAAAGCTGAAGTTTCCGTCTGGCAAATCACAGAGACGGAGCAGGAACTCATAGACCTGGGCTCCGTGCCGACTGACGAGATGGAGGAAATTTCCCTCATCCGCAGTGAGGCGCAGCGCAAACAGAAACTGGCCGTGAGGGCACTTCTGAACGAGGTGTTCGAGGACAAGATGTACCTCAACCACCACGACAACGGCAAACCCTACCTTGAGAACTGCATCACGAACATCAGCATAACCCACACCGACAAGTATGTCGCCATCATAACCCACGACGAGGACGACCTAGGGATAGACATCGAGTCACTGGACCGCGACTTCTCAGCGGTTGAGAAGAAGGCCCTTTCCGAGGACGAGATCGAAGACCTTGACGATGACAGGAGGAACGAGCAGCTTGCCATCTACTGGTGTGCCAAGGAGGCCATTTTCAAGAGGATGTCCCAGAACAAGGTGGATTTCTCAGAGCAGATAGAAGTCGCGAAGTTCAACCCAAAAGGCGAAGGCGAACTGGAAGCCACCTTCATCCACAAGGACGGCTACGAAGAGGACTTCGAACTGGAATACATCACCTTCGACCGCCACGTGCTTGTCTGGGTGGTGGGGTAGATCAAATTACCTTTGCCTTACGGTACAATCCGGGGGGGCGGGGTCTAAGGAATCTTCAAAGTATTCGATTTTGGGAATATTAAATATTCCTGAACAATATTCAAAAAAAGAGAACTATTTCGCGTGGCTGAAACCTTTGACCCTGTCCCAGTCACCACGAGTGAAGTCCGGAACTTCGACGGGCATTGAGCCATAGGCGATTGAAAGGCCGCTCAACTCCGTCAGGCAGGACCACTCGGCGGCATCATACACATCCTCGTCGAGCGGCAGACCGTGACGCAGACAGTAAATCAGACGGTAATCCATAATGAAATCCATTCCGCCGTGTCCTCCGACCTGCTTTGCCTTCTCCTCTATCTCGGCAACAATCGGATGCTTGTATTTTTCAAGAAGATCCTCCAGGATGGCCTTTGGGACAAACCTTTCACCATCAAGATTGTCGTAGGCAGTAACTCCCTCCTCAAGATTCTCCGACTTCAGGGCAATCCCCCTCACAGGGTATTTGCAGATGTAGCCGTCAACCCCGACCAACTGGTACTTCCTGTCGTACGGACGGCGTGTATACACATTATGCTGAATCTCAATCATTTTGCCCTTTGCCGTGCGGATGAGCGTCACAGTCTGGTCTCCGTTGGCAAATTCCTCGGTTCCCATCATCTCCCTGGCAACCTGCTTGCCGTGAAGGGATTTAGTGTCCATGGAAACAAGGTAATCCATCTTGTCACCCCTGTGGATGTCAAGTGCCTGACAGAGAGGGCCGATGCCGTGGGTAGGATAGACATCTCCCCTGTGGCTCTGATTGTACTCAAGACGCCAATTGTTGTGGTACGCTTCCCAATACGGGTCAAGATTGTGAATATAACCTCCTTCAGCATAGAGAATCTCTCCGAACAGACCGTGCTGTGCCATGTTCAGACCTGCCATCTCGAAGAAATCGTAGCAGCAGTTTTCAAGCATCATACAGTGCATGCGGGTCTTCTCGGAAGTGTCAACTAACTGCCAGCATTCCTTAATATTCATAGCGGCAGGCACCTCAAGGGCAACGTGCTTTCCGTGCTCCATAGCATAGACAGCCATTTCGACGTGCACCTGCCACGGGGTACAGATATAAACCAGATCCACGTCATCCCTTTCACAAAGCGACTTCCATCCGTCCTCACCGGAATATTCCGCAGCTTCAGTCCATCCTTTGGCAAGAAGACCCTTCTGGGACCTGGCAACACGGTCCGGTTCAAGGTCGCACAGAGCGGTAATCTTTATGCCGTCGATGTAGGTAAATCTGTAAACCGCAGCCTCTCCCCTCATTCCGAGTCCGATGAATCCGACCCTCACCGTGTCTATCGGATCACAGGTCAACTGCAATGCGCTCTGCTGACCCGGAGCCCTCGGAGGAACTTCCATCACGATTTTCCCGTCCTTTATGCTGTGAGGGAGAGAACTCTCGACTTTGGTCCCCGAGCAGGACTGCGCAACGGATGCTATCGCTACCGCTACAGCAAGAAGAAGTGATTTTTTCATATTGGATATTGTTTCGTCTGTGTCGTAGTTGTCCCCTATTTCTTCTCCTCAGCCGCAAAGAACCTGTACTGGAAGAAAAGCAGGTACAGAGCTCCGCAGGTGACGCAGCTGTCGGCAAAGTTGAAGACAGGAGCGAAGAATTTGAAAGGACGGCCGGCAATCCACGGCATCCAGTCAGGGAAGGTCGTGTCGATAATCGGGAAATAGAACATATCCACCACCTTGCCGAACATAAACGGAGCATAGTTGCCTCCGAACGAGGCGACTGTCCACGGAGTTGACTCCGAAAAAATCAGACCGTAGAAAAAACAGTCGAAGATGTTTCCCAGGGCTCCTGCGGCAATCAGGGTCAATCCCACCACGACTCCCGTCGGGACATCTGCCCTCTTCAGCAAGCGGGATATCCACCAGACAAGAACGCCGAACAGACCAATGCGGAAAAGCGAAAGCAGGAACTTGCCCACAAGACCTCCGAACTTCATTCCGAAGGCCATCCCCTCATTTTCAATGAAATAAATCTGGAACCAGTTCCCAAAGACGTGTATGCTCTCACCGAGGGTCATATTCGTCTTGACCAGGATTTTGATCACCTGGTCAAGAACGACGAGAACAACTCCAAGGATGATGAGCCACTTCCCTTTTGTCAGTCTCATAAAAGGCTATTTGTTCTTGTTCATCATTTCCTTGGCTTCCACAGTCAGGGTGGCGTGAGGCACAAGACGGAGCCTTTCCTTCGGAATCAGTTTCCCGGTCACGCGGCAGATGCCGTAGGTCTTGTTCTCGATGCGGACAAGGGCGGCCTCGAGATTCTGGATAAACTTGTACTGACGCTGAGCCAGCTGGCCTGCCTCCTCCTTCGAAAGTGACGTGGCACCTTCCTCCATCACCTTGAAAGTAGGTGACGTATCCTCAATGTCATTGCTCGACCCGTGGGTTATGACATCGCGCAGAGTCTTGTATTCCTTTTTTGCCTTTTCAAGCATATCAAGAATAATCTCCTTGAACTCCTGCAACTCTTCGTCGCTGTAACGAACCTTCGGTTCATTGTTTCTTGTTTCGTCAGCCATATCTGCAAATTTTTATATTTCCGAAATATTTAAAATTGTTGCATATCACCTGAACATCAGATTCTTGCAACCTTTATTCCTATCGTGCCTTCGTTCCACTCAACCTGGGCGGCATCGGTCTGCTGTGATGCGGGAGCGGATGTTACAGACAGAGCAAGTGTCTGGGCTGCAACATATTCCCCGAAGACCTGAAGTGATGCCGATATCTCCTCAAGGTCGGAGCCGCCGGCGTAGATTGTCACGTTGATTTTGTCGGTTACCTCGAACCCGCTGTCCTTCCTCAGATTCTGGATCCGGTTGATGAGCTCCCTTGCGACACCCTCCCTTCTCAGGTTGTCTGTAACGGTGATGTCAAGGGCTATTGTCAGAGGGCCGTCAGTTGCAACGAGCCAGCCCGGCATGTCCTCGGAAGTGATTTCGTAATCCCCTTTGCGGAGGGCAACGTCCCCGTCAGGAAGATGGAGAAGATAGTCTTCACCCTTCGTCTCGCTGGTCTGGATTGCGGTGATTTCCTCCTGGCTGAGGGATGCGAATGCTGCTGCTATCGCCTTCATTCTCGGGCCGTAGAGTTTGCCGAGGGTCTTGAAGTTCGGTTTGATCTTCTTGGTGATGAGACCGGCCGTGTCAGATATGAACTCCACCTCCTTCACATTGACCTCTGAAAGGACCAGACCCATAACCAGGTCAAGCTGAGCACGTACAGAGTCGCTGATGACAGGTATCATAATCTTTGACAGCGGCTGGCGCACCTTGATGTTCACCTTCCTTCTGAGGGCAAGCACCATTGAAGACGCCCTCTGTGCAAGGTCCATACGCTCTTCAAGGGCCTTGTCCACATTCTCTGAGGCATACTCCGGTATAGGGACGAAGTGCACTGATTCAGCCTGCGGAACAAGGTCGAGGTAGAGGCGCTCCATAAAGAACGGCGCAATCGGGGCGGCAAGGGTTGCCACATCCACAAGAACCTCGTACAGGGTCTGGTAGGCAGACAGTTTGTCTGAGTCCATCTCTCCTCCCCAGAAACGCTTGCGGCAAAGTCTCACATACCAGTTGCTCAGGTGGTCGCAGACAAAATCCTGAATCAGGCGGCCAGCAGTGGTGATGTCATAATCCTCGTAGGCGGCAGTGACATCCTTCACAAGCGTGTTCAGAAGGGAAATCACCCATCTGTCCATTTCCGGCCGGGAGGCAACGGGAACCTTTTCAGAAGACGGGTCGAAGTGGTCCACATTCGCGTAGAGGGCAAAGAATGAATATGTGTTGTAGAGTGTTCCGAAGAATTTCCTGCGGACCTCATCCACTCCGGCCTCGTCGAACTTCAGGTTGTCCCAAGGCTGGGAGTTGGTGAGCATATACCAGCGGAGGGCATCCGGGCCGTAGTCGTCAAGAGCCTTGAACGGGTCAACGGCGTTGCCGAGCCTCTTGCTCATCTTGTTGCCTTCCTTGTCAAGCACCAGACCATTGGAAATCACGCGTTTGAATGCGCATTTCCCGCTGACCATCGTGTTGATTGCGTGGAGGGTGTAGAACCATCCCCTTGTCTGGTCCACTCCCTCGGCGATGAAATCGGCGGTACAGCCGAATTTCGGGCTGGTGAGGTTTCTCAGACCTTCCTGGGCGTAAGGCATAGCACCTGAATCAAACCAGACATCAATCAGGTCAGTCTCCCTTGTCATCTTCTTTCCGGAAGGTGAAACGAGGAAGATGTTGTCCACGTACGGACGGTGGAGGTCAATGCGATCATAGTTCTCCTTTGACATATCCTCAGGATTGAATCCCTTGTCCTTGAACGGATTGGATGTCATCACACCTGCCTCTACCGCCTTCTCCATCTCAGCATAGAGTTCCTTGAGGGAGCCTATGCATTTCTCCTCTTTCCCGTCCTCGGTGCGCCAGATCGGGAGCGGAGTGCCCCAGTAGCGGCTTCGGGAGAGATTCCAGTCCTGGATGTTTTCAAGCCATTTCCCGAAACGGCCCGTACCGGTCGCCTCAGGCTTCCACATTATGGTGTTGTTGAGTTCTATCATCTTCTCCCTAACGGCAGTGGTCCTGATGAACCAGGAATCCAGAGGATAGTAGATTACCGGCTTGTCGGTTCTCCAGCAATGAGGATAGGTGTGGACGTGCTTCTCGATTCTGAAAGCCTTGCCCTGCTGCTTGAGCATCACGCACAGGTCAATGTCAAGGGTTGGAGCATCGGGAGCGAGGGAGGAGTCGTAGGCGTTCTTCACAAAGCGTCCCGCAAACTCCGCATATTCAGCAGAAACCCTCTCATTCCTGTAGGCAGGGTCGAGGTCCTCCAGACGGAAGAAGCGGCCCTGGCGGTCAACCTGAGCCTGCCATTCCCCGTTTTTGTCAAGCACCCTGAGGGCAGGCACGCCGGCGGCCTTTGCAACCTTGTTGTCATCCGCACCGAAAGTCGGGGCGATATGAACTATTCCGGTACCGTCCTCAGTTGTCACATAGTCTCCGAGGATTACGCGGAAAGCGCCCTCGTCGGGACGGAAGAACGGAATCAGCTGGTGATATTTGATCCCTTCCAGCTGAGAGCCTTTCCAGGAGCCTTCAAGCACGCGGTAAGGCACGAGTTTGTCTCCCGGCTTGTAATTGTCGAGAGGGATGTCGGCAGCCTTCGGATTGAAAAGGCTGGAGACGAGGGCCTCCGCAACCACATAGATTGCAGGTTCACCGGAATACGGATTGAATGACATCACCCTGACATAGTTGATGTTCGGTCCCACGCACAGAGCGGTGTTTGACGGCAGGGTCCACGGAGTAGTCGTCCACGCAAGGAAATAGACAGGAAGAGTCTCGCAGCCGTAGAGAATCTGTGATTTCTCATCCTTGATGACCTCGAACTGAACCGTGGCCGTGGTGTCTTTCACATCCCGGTAGCAGCCCGGCTGGTTGAGCTCGTGTGAACTCAGTCCGGTTCCCGCTGCAGGTGAATATGGCTGGATTGAATATCCCTTGTAAAGGAGACCCTTGTCGTAAATATCCTTGAGCAGGTACCAGAGAGTCTCCATATAGCGGTTGTCGTAGGTGATGTAAGGGTCGTCCATATCCACCCAGTAACCGATCCTTTCGGTCATCGACACCCACTCCTTCGTGTACTTCATCACCTCGGAGCGGCACTCGCGGTTGTAGTCCTCCACACTGATCTTCGAGCCGATGTCCTCCTTGGTGATTCCCAATTTCTTCTCCACACCGAGTTCCACCGGAAGGCCGTGAGTGTCCCATCCGGCACGACGTGACACCCTGTAACCGCTCTGGGTCTTGTAACGGCAGACGGCATCCTTGATTGAACGGGCCATCACGTGATGAATGCCCGGCATACCGTTGGCTGAAGGCGGGCCCTCAAAAAAGACGAACTCGGGCGCACCCTCACGAACTTTCAGGGACTCTCTGAAAGTGTCCCTCTCCTTCCACCTGTCAAGCACCTCTTTTCCGAGAGCGACCAGGTCCAGATTCCTATACTCGTTGAATGTCATATTTTTTATATATTTTTGCATCCTGAAATCAACCGTCGCCGGCTGAAACAATTTGCAAATATAATCATTTTAACAGAAAAGCACACATATATTATATGAGCATCATTGACATCATAATTCTCCTTTTCCTCATTCCCGCCCTGCTGAGCGGTCTGAAGAAAGGATTGATAGCGCAGATTGTCGCCATTGCGGCGCTTTTCCTCGGTGCCTGGATGTCCTGCCGGTTCACCACCTCGCTCGGGCAATGGGCGTCGGGATGGATTGACGCAGACATAAGAATCATCAACGCCATCGCTTTCGTCGTGATTTTCTGCGGTGTCGTGGCCATCCTTTCCCTTCTGGGGAAACTCCTTGAAGGAGTCATTAAGTTGGTTATGTTGGGGTGGCTGAACAGACTGCTCGGGGTGGCATTCGCGATAATGAAATGGGGACTGTTTCTGAGCCTGATTGTAATGTTCTTCGATTCACTGAACACGGGCCTTGAAATCGTACCGAAAGAAAAAATTGACGAATCAGTGCTGTACAATGTGCTGAAGAGTGTCGCCGAAGTGGTCTTCCCTTACATAAAATCTTTGTTTTCAACATCCAATCCAAGTGACCTTTCATCATGGAACGCCTGATTTTGATAGAAACCTCAACCGCCCTCTGCTCTGTGGCTCTGTGCGAGCATGGACACATAATTGCCTACCGGGAAAGCGATGCTATGAAAGCACACGCATCGCTGACAGCAGCTTTCGTGGATGAGATCCTCAAGGAAAAGGGACTTTCCCTGAAAGATTGCGATGCAGTCTGCGTGAGTATGGGACCGGGATCCTACACAGGTCTGAGAGTCGGGGTGTCCACTGCAAAGGGACTGTGTTTCGGAGCAGGGCTTCCCCTTCTTGCGGTCGGAACTCTTGACACACTTGTAGCACAGGCCTTTACCCAGGAAACTCTGGAGTGCAGCAAAAGCGACGGAACAAAGGTGATGATTCCGGTCGGGAATTTCAGTCACATTGTTCCGATGATTGACGCTCGCAGAATGGAGGTTTACACCGGAGTGTTCTCCAGGAGTACCCCGTGGCAAGGCTCAGGGCAGGACCTTGGGAGGCCCCTTCAGGAAAGACAAGGGACCGGATTTTTCCAAACCACAGAGACAGAGCCCCTCATCGTGACTCCGGAAAGTTTTCGGGAGCATCTTGCCGAAGGACCGGTCCTGTTCATAGGTGACGGCGCAGGGAAATGTGCGGATGTCATCAAAAATGAGAATGCGTTCTTCCTCCAGTGTTGCCCGCAGGCCTCCTCAATGGCCACACCTGCAACTGAAGCATTCCGAAAGAAGGAATTCCGTGACGTAGCCTATTTCGAGCCTTTCTATCTGAAAGAATTCACCGCCACTGTCAGCAAAAAGAAACTTTTCTGATTAAGTTCCTGTCCGCGACTAGATTCCCGGTCGAGCCGGGAATGACGAAAAGGAACCCGGGAACGAAGCAAAGGAACCCAAGAACGACGCGAAGGGTTTTTACTCCCAATGCTCCCCGATGAAGTCAAGGAGGGAGAATAGGGCGGCGGGGTCGTTTTCTGTGACGAGCTTCATGCGGGTTTCCTTGAAATCCGGAAGAGCCTTGAAATAACAGCTCAGGTGGCGGCGCATCTCAAGTACACCTACCTTTTCGCCCTTGACTTCCAATGACCTGGCAAGATGTCTCTTTGCAAGGGCAACCCTCTCGGCGACACTCATAGGCTCCGGCAGCTCACCGGTGTCAAGGTAATGCCGAATCTCCCGGAAGATCCAGGGGTGACCGAAAGTGGCCCTTCCTATCATAATACCGTCAACACCGTAGAGGTCAAATGCTTCCTTGGCTTTCTGCGGGGAATCGATGTCACCGTTGCCTATGATTGGGATGTGCATCCTCGGATTTTCCTTGATTTTCCCGATGAGGGTCCAGTCGGCCTGCCCGGTGTACATCTGGCAACGTGTCCTCCCGTGAACGGTCAAGGCACTGATTCCCACATCCTGAAGTTTCTCTGCAAGTTCCACTATGATTTTGCTCTCGTCATCCCATCCGAGCCTTGTCTTGACCGTGACCGGCAGCGAGACTGCATCCACGATCATTCTGGTGATTTCCACCATCTTGTCAGGCTCGCGCATCATCCCACTCCCCGCCCCCCGGCGTGCAATCTTGTTGACCGGACAGCCGAAATTTATGTCAATGAAGTCCGCCCCGTGTCCCCCGGTGATTTCAGCGGCACGCTCGGCCATTCTTGCAGCCTCTACCATAGCCTCCGGAATATTTCCGTAAATCTGAATTCCGATTGGAGCCTCATAGTCAAAGGTCACCAGTTTCTCCAGAGCCTTCCTCGCATCCCTGATCAGCCCGTCCGAACTGACGAACTCCGTGTACATCACATCCGCGCCGAATTCCTTGCAGACGAAGCGGAAAGAAGCGTCTGTCACATCCTCCATCGGTGCGAGGAACAGGGGTTTTCCCCCGAGGTCAATATTCCCTATTCTCATTAAGTCAAATATTTTTTCATATTTTTGCGATGGCAAAGGTACAACTTTTGCGCTTGCCGCCCATCTGCGTTCAGAGAAAACTTCAACGACCAGTTTTTTTTATTACATTTGCGTCGGTTTTTTCAGAAGGAATCAGAAAATATATAATATATATGGCAAAAATATCAACAATCGGCGTCCTCACCTCAGGAGGTGACGCGCCCGGAATGAATGCGGCAATCAGGGCCGTGACAAGGGCTGCCATCTCCAACGGCTGGGCTGTAAAAGGAATATACAGGGGCTATGAAGGCCTTATCAACAATGAAATCAAGGACTTCACATCCGAGAAGGTCAGCAGTACCATCCAGAGGGGAGGAACCATCCTCAAAACTGCAAGGAGCGAGGAATTCATGACTCCGGAGGGCAGACAGAAAGCCTACGACAATATGGTTCAGGCCGGAATCGATGCCCTGGTGGTCATAGGAGGAAACGGTTCCCTTGCAGGAGCACAGATCTTCGCGCAGGAATACGACGTGCCTTGCATCGGACTGCCGGGAACAATTGACAACGACCTCTACGGGACCGACTTCACCATCGGATATGACACGGCCCTCAACACAATCGTCGAATGCGTTGACAAAATCCGCGACACCGCGACTTCCCATGACAGGATTTTCTTCGTCGAAGTGATGGGACGCGATGCCGGATTCCTCGCACAGAACAGCGCAATCGCAGCAGGAGCCGAGGCAGCCATCATTCCGGAGGACAAAACCGACGTTGACCAACTGGAGCAGTTCATCAGCAGGGGTTTCAGAAAGAGCAAGAACAGTTCCATCGTCCTTGTCTCGGAGAGCAAGAAAGACGGAGGGGCTATGCATTACGCCGAGCGCGTGCGCAAGGAGCATCCGCAGTACGACGTGCGTGTAACCATCCTCGGGCATCTCCAGAGGGGTGGCACTCCGAGCGCATTCGACAGGATTCTGGCAAGCCGTATGGGTGTGGCTGCGATTGAGGCTCTCAAGGACGGACAGAGAAATGTGATGGTCGGAATATCCAACGACCAGATTGTCTATGTGCCTTTCAACAAGGCAATCAAGAAGGACAAACCGATTGACAGGGAGCTCATCAACGTGCTGAACGTGCTGTCAATCTGACGACGTGCAGTTACCGGCGGATTCCATATTTCTTAATCTATGAGTTGTTCAGACAAAATTCTTCTTGCCCCATATTACTGGACCCTGAGGCTCAGGCACAAACTCTTCGACAGCGGCGTGCGGAAAGTCCTCGGGATTCCTGTGCCTACGGTGTGCATAGGGAACATCACGGTCGGGGGAACCGGCAAGACCCCGCACACGGAAATGCTTGTCAGACTGCTGGGCGCAGAAAGTTCTCCCCTGGCGGGCAAGCACATAGCCGTCCTTTCAAGAGGCTACAAGAGGAAATCAAGAGGATTCAGGACAGTCACCGCCGAAGGGACGGTCAATGAGTTCGGTGACGAGCCGCTCCAGATAAAGAGGAAATTCCCCGGAATCACCGTAGCAGTGGACAGAAACAGGATAGAAGGATGCACTTTTCTTGCAGAAGGAAAGGACGGTTGTCCGGCGGCAGACATCATCATCCTCGATGATGCCTTCCAGTACCGCAAGCTGAAGGCAGACCTGTCCATCATCCTTGTCGATTACAACCGTCCGGTGTTCAATGACCATCTCCTGCCACTGGGACAATTGAGGGACTTACCCGAAAGGCTGCACAAGGCCGACGTGGTGATTGTCACCAAATGCCCGCCTTACCTTGACGTGTGGGAAAGGAGCAAATGGAAGGACAGCCTCGGATTTTCCGGGCCGGTGCTTTTCTCAACCATTGCCTACGATGCCCTGGAGCCGGTTTTCCCTGAAGGAGACCGCAGATATGTCCATTCTCAGAGGGCGATAATGTTCTCCGGAATCGCCAACGACTCGGACATGGAGAAACACCTGAGCGACAGCTACCGCATCGTCCGCCACTTCAGGTTTGCCGACCACCACAATTTCAGCAGGGCTGACATCCAGACCATCGCGCGTGCCTCAAAGGAATTCAACACGGCCATCGTGGTGACTACAGAAAAGGACAGCCAGCGTCTGACTGACTGTCCCCACATTTCCGATGCACTCAAGGAAAGGTTGTTCAAGTTGCCTGTCCGTGCACATTTTCTCACGGACGATGCCGAGGACATACTTACTTCCCTGATAGAATCTCGTTTTGAAGAGCGACGGAAGAATCGTGCACGGCAGTGAAGATTTCCGTGACGATCTTTTCCGACAATCCGTATTCCTTACCTTTCTCGATAGCCTTCGCAAGCAGGGAATCCCACCTTGAAGTCTGAAGGATGGCTATGTTGTTGTCCTTCTTGTACTGACCGATCTGGCGGCAGATCTTCATTCGCGAGCCCAGGGTGTAGAGAAGATTCTCGTCCAGGACGTCGATTTTCGCCCTGAGTTGGTCGATGTTCTCCCTGTACTCAAGATTGTCCGTGTCATTATCCCTGACCAGGAGACTGAAAAGGATTTCCTTCAGGTCCGGCGGAGTGAGCTGCTGGGCGGAATCACTCAGGGCGCAGGACGGATTGCAGTGGCTCTCTATCATAAGTCCCTCAAGACCAAGGTCCAGAGACCTCTGGGAAATTTCCTTGATGTACTCCCTCTTTCCCGCCATATGGCTCGGGTCGCAGAAGAAAGGCAGCTGCGGATAGCGGCTCTTGAGTTCAACGGCAATCTGCCATCCGGGCTCGTTGCGGTACTTGATCTTGTCAAAAGTGGAGAATCCCCTGTGAATAACGCCCAACTTGGTGATTCCCACGGCATTGAGCCTTTCCAATGCGCCTATCCAGAGATCGATGTCGGCATTTACCGGATTCTTCACAAGCACAGGGATGTCCGTGTCACGTAGCGCATCTGCAATCTCCTGGACAAGGAAAGGATTGGCAGTCGTCCTCGCCCCGAGCCACACAAGGTCCACCCCGTGCTTCAGACATTCAAAGACGTGCTTCTCGCTCGCGACCTCGGTAGCGATCTTCATTCCGTACTCCTTCTTTGCCTTCTGCATCCACTTCAGCCCGGGCACTCCTATGCCCTCGAAAGACCCCGGATGAGTACGCGGTTTCCAGATGCCCGCACGGAGCACGTGGATTCCGAACTCGTTGAGTCCCTTTGCTGTCTGCATAATCTGTTCTTCACTCTCCGCACTGCAGGGCCCTGCTATCACGCAGGGACGCGGTTCAGTGAACATTCCCCATTGGGAAAGCGGTGTAAGTTCGAGTTTGTTTTCAGCCATAATATATTTATTTTACCTTATTATTCTTTTGATTCTGTTCGCCTCGTTTATGAGTTCTCTGACGGAATCCTCGTCCCCGCCGGCTATGGCGTTGCGGAAATCAAGCATCTTGCTGAGATAGGTGTCAATCACCTGCACAACATTCTCCTTGTTCTGTGAAAGAATCGGCACCCACATGTCCGCGCTGCTCTTGGCAAGTCTCACGGTGGAGGAGAAACCTCCTGAGGCAAGGTCGAAGATATGCTTCTCATTCTTTTCCTTCTCCAGCACCGTCAGCGCGAGGGCGAATGAGGTGATATGCGAGATATGGGACACGTATGCCGTATGCACATCGTGATTCTCGGCTGACATATATATTTGTCTCATATTCAATATGTCATACATCTCTTCGACTGTTCTTACCGCCTCCGGAGACGAGTCCTCCTTCCCGCAGATGATGCACGCCCTTCCGTCGAAGAGTCCCGGCATAGCCGCCCAGGGTCCGGAATATTCCGTTCCTGCCATCGGGTGGGTGGCGACATAATGGCGTCTCATCGGATGGGAGGTGACCTTCCTTACCAGTTCAGACTTTGTGGAGCACACATCTATGACGATTTTGCCGGAGTCCGTATCGGATGCATAACTGTCAAGGACCCGCGGGAGGATTTTCGCTGCTGCTCCCACAGGGACGGCAATGATGACTATGTCACCCAACTCAATGCCCTCCTCAAGCGACACAACCCTGTCCACAAGACCTATCTTGAGGGCGGCCTCGGCATTCACCGGTTCCTTTTCCACCCCGAGAATCTCCGAGGCGAAGCCGCGGCGTCTGAGGTCGATTGCCATCGAACCGCCGATCAGGCCGGGGCCTATTATTGTTATTGTTCGTTTCATTTGCACAATTTATTGTCTGCTATCGTGAGGTTTGCGAGGCTTCCACAAGTTCCGAGAGGCGGTCACAGGCCTCCTGAAGCACCGGAAGGGTGGCGCAGAGGGAGATCCTGACATAGTCCCTTCCGTTCTTCCCGAAGATGAATCCGGGAGTAATGAACACTCCGGCATCGTACAGGGCGGCATCCGAGAGCCTTTCCCCAAGGGATTTCTCAAGAGCATCGCATTCTGAAGCTCCTCCCGAAGCCCTTCCTTCCTGACCACACAATGATTCCCTACGCAGAAGCGGACTGTCCTTCCTGACTTTGCCCCAAAGGAAGAGTCCCCCTCCGTCCTTTCCGTAATCCACACCGATCAGATCAAAGATTCTCCCTGCGGCTTTCCTGCGCTCGGCATACTCCGCATTCAACTGCTCGAACCACTCCGGTCCGCTCTCAAGAGCCTTCACCGCGGCCAGCTGCAATGGTCTGAACATTCCGGAATCCATCTGGCTCTTCACCTTCAGAATCTGCGAAATCACATCCGGGGCGGCTGCGACCATCCCGATTCTCCATCCCGACATATTGTGAGCCTTGCTCAATGAATTGAGTTCCAGACAGCAGTCCATTGCACCCGGAATCGAGAGAATCGACAGAGGTCTGGGGGAAAGGATGAAACTGTAGGGATTGTCATTGCAGACCATTATCCCGTGCCTCCTCCCGAAATCCGCCAGCTTTCCGTAAAGTTCCTCAGTGGCAAGTGCTCCGGTAGGCATATTCGGATAATTCGTCCACATCATCTTCACTCCCCTGAGGTCCATTTTCTCCAAAGCATCGAAATCGGGCAGCCAACCGTTTTCCTCCTTCAGGTCATAGGTTACAGGCTCGGCCTGGACAAGTTTCACCGCGGAAGTGTAAGTCGGATAGCCCGGGTCCGGCACCAGCACCCTGTCCCCGCTGTCAAGAAATGCAAGACAGATCAGCAGGATGCCCTCCTTGGAACCCACCAAAGGCTGGATTTGAGTCACCGGATCCAGTTCCACCCCGTAATACCTTGAATACCACCGTGCAAAAGCCTCCCTGAGCTGCGGAATCCCGACATAGCTCTGATAGGCATGTACGTCAGGGCGAACAGCCTGTGCGCAAAGTTCCTCAATGGCTGCAGCAGGAGGCATCCTGTCAGGCGCGCCGATTCCCAGACTGATGATTCCGGGAACGCCCTCGGCAGCCCTCTGCGCATTCATTTTTGCTATTTCTTTCAACTTGGACGAGAAATAATATTCCTTTATTTCCGATGTCCTTTTTGCAGGTTGGATTATCATATTCTCAAGTAATTATCAGACAGCCGATTCGTACTCACCAAGCACATCAAAACCGTCAATCAGGGGACGGACGGCCGAAATTGCATTGGCATAACGCTGATAGTCATCAAACTTTATGTCAACATAGAAGAAATACTGCCACTGTTTCCCCGGAATCGGCAGAGACTGGATTCTCGTCAGGTTCATCCCGTAGAACGACATTATCGTCAGCACGTGGGCCAGCGAACCGGCGGTGTGCGGAAGGGTGAAACAGAGAGATGCTTTGTTGACTTTCTCCCTGTCGACCTCCAACGAGTCATCCAGAATCAGGAAACGGGTAAAGTTCTGCTTACAGGTCTCGATTCCGGGGGCAAGGATTTCCAGCCCGTAGAGTTCCGCAGCAAGCGAGGAGGCGATTGCGCCCACGCCGTAGAGCCCCTGCACGGCTATGTCCGCTGCACTCTTGGCTGTATCCTCCGACTCCACAAGTCTGATGTCGGGATGATTCTTGAAATACGGACGAGTCTGGTTTATTGCCATATAGTGCGACCTGACCTCCTTGATGTCCTCCAGTTTCTGTCCTGGCAGCGCCATCAGGTTCTGTTCAATCCTCAGGAAAATCTCACCTTTAATTTTCTTCCCGTATTTCCTGAGCAGTTCAAAGTTGGGGAGCAGACCTCCGGAGACAGTGTTCTCGATTGCCATCACTGCAGCATCAGCCCTGCCGTCCAGGACCGCCTCATAGACTCCCTCGAAGGTCGCACACTCAACGGTCTGTGGGACATCGTTTTCAAGAGAGGCATAGAACTGCCTGGCAGCCTGCTCGTGAAAGCATCCCCTGAAACCCTGTATCGCAATTTTTTTCATAAATTTTCCAAAAAAGGCTGTCCGAAATTCCGGACAGCCCAAATAATCAATCTCCAAATACTGTTACAGGTGCACAACTTCCGGACTATACTCTTTCTAGAGAATAGTAATAACCAAAGTAGCGGCTAAATCGGAAATCGTTTCTCATAACAGGGGACAAATTTAGTAAACTTTCCTTAATATCCAACAATCCGGATGGTAATATAGGGACAGTCAGCAACAGATTGCATTTACAGAGTCTGATTTTTATAAACCGCAGCACCACGCCGTAATTCACGAATGAATACGACGAAGTTGCGAGCCTATCCTCTGCACTTTTGCGAATCTAAATGGTTATAAAGTCTATATTGGTGAGATTATATATACAGATAAAGCCACGATAACGGCATTGACACCAACGAAAAGCAATGTGTTTTTCGGACAGCAGTTCGGAATTGAAAATTACCTTAGCCTGATGTGTCTGAAACTCGGAGCATATAGATAGTCCGAAATGTCGGTTTTGACTTGGTGGTTGTGGCGCGGGACCGCAGTGCTGGATTCGGTACTGGTGTCGTTACGGCAAGTATTATACGATTTGTATAATTAAAATCTTATAATTATCTTTGCTCAAAAGAATCCAGATATGAAGAATCCTTTTATCATAAACGGAATTGTCC
>CAMFBM010000010.1 GCA_945948555.1 uncultured Bacteroidales bacterium
TGCCACCCATAATGGATGTGGTACCACGCACACGGATACTATTCAGCATAGCGAGCCTGTCAGTCCCATTAGTGGTGACGTTCACACCGGCAGACTGACCACTCAATACATCCAAAGCATTATTCAATAGTCCCTTCTTGATATTCTCGGGCCTGATATGCTCTAATGATTTAGTCGCCGAAATGGTATCTTGTTTCTCTCTGATATTCTGTACTTGTGCATCAATTTTTTGAGCACTACAGATGAAGAACATTATGACAAGACAAAGACTGACTCTTCCCATCTTGATTCGTTAAACCTCTGTAGATTCCCCAAACCAGACAGTTAATAAATCTTATACGCAATGTATTATAAAGAGGGGGATTGGGAATCTGTACTATTGCCCTGCCTGTCCGTCCGCTTAGCCATTGTATATTTTTTCTGTTATTTCATATCAGTGATGCTGATAATCCAGGCAAGAACAGAGTAAACATCTACCTCTTTTATACATAAATCCTTTCCAAGGACTTTATAAGCGCAACCATTAACTACATTACCTTACAAAGGTAACAATAATTTGTCATTTGAAGAAATTTAGAAAAAAGGAAAAGTCATTATTGCCGTCCTTTTGTTCCTTACAGCAGGCCGTTGGATCCGAGGACAATCAGCAGTGCATATCCCAGAGCCAGACCGACGACACCCATAATGATGCCGACCTTCTCCATATCCGTCTGCTTGATCAGGCCGGTGGCGTGAGCAAGGGCATTTGGAGGGGTTGAGATCGGGAGAATCATTGCGAGTGATGAGCCGAAGGCAACGCCGATGAGGAGTGTTCCGACACCTCCCACAGGGTCAAGCGCAGCACCCATACTGCTTCCTGCAAGCGCAAGAATCGGCACGAGGAGGGCGGCAGTGGCGGTGTGTGAGATGAAGTTTGCCATCAGGTAGCAGAGCAGGCCGGAACCGATGACAACCATCGCCGGAGACCAGGATGCAAACGGAATTGCGCTGACCACAGCCTTTCCGAGGCCGGACTCCTGAAGGGCAACTCCGAGGGCGAAACCGCCGGCAACCATCCAGAGCACGCTCCAGTTGATTTCCTCAAGGTCCCTCTTGCTGATGATTCCGCAGATGCTGAATACTCCGACAGGAATCATAGCGACTGCATTCGCGTTCATCATCGTGTACTTGTCGGTCATCCACAGAAGGACGGTTACGGCAAAAGTCGCATACACCACAATCGACCTCCAGTCTTTCTTAGCCTCTCCCTCGATTGCAAGCACGATGGTTTTCTGCTTGAAAGGGAAGAGCCAGAGCAGAAGCACCCATGCAAAAAGCAGCAGGACGATGGCCAGAGGGAGCATAAAGCTGACCCACTCTCCAAATCCGATGTTGAGGTTCATTCCGGCAGGGTCGTTGAGGTATTTCAGAGCGATTGCGTTAGGAGGCGTTCCAATCGGGGTTGCAATACCGCCGATGTTCGCTGCAATCGGAATTGAAAGTGCCAGGCCGATTTTGCCTTTCCCGTCGGCAGGGAGCGAGCGGAGCACAGGGGCAAGGAAGGTGAGCATCATTGCAGCCGTTGCGGTGTTGCTCAGGAACATCGAGAACACGCCTGTCACCAGGATGAAGCCCAGAAGGACGAAGCGTGACTGGGTCCCGAAGGGCTTCAGGAGAACTTTCGCAAGGAAGGCATCAAGGCCTGTCTTTGTCGCTGCAATCGCGAGGATGAAACCTCCGATGAAAAGCATAATCGTAGGGTCGGCGAAACAGTGCAGGATGCTCTTGTATTTTACCATATCCCCCAGGGTGTTGCCCTCGCTGACATTCCTCATAAACCAGATGCTGCTGTCCGATGTCGATGCCAGCAGCAGTACCACGGCAAACACGGAAGTAGTCCAGGAAGGCACCGCCTCAAGCACCCACATCAGGGTTGCGAAGGCGAAGATTGCCATAACCCTCTGCTGGATGACGGTCAGTCCTTCAATTCCGAAAGCGGATGTCGGCAGGAACCATAGGATGCAGAAAACCACTGCTACGACTGCCAGTTTGATTACTCTGGAGAAATGTATGTCCTTCCCTTTTCTCCTTTGCTCTTTTTTCCATTTGTGGTAGTCTTCCACAAGTTGGTAACCGATGAAATTGGTAAACATTTGACGTATTTTTATTGTTAGAATTCAGATTATACCCTTTGTTTCAGGGAATAGGGCGCAAAGGTAATAAAAATTACTAATTATTTGCTTTATATGTAAAAGGACTATAAATTTGTCAGCCGTTTGTGCGATTTTTTGTGTAAATTAAACCTGTGATCTTAAGTTTCGCATGACGCACAACCCTAACGATAACATATAATTATGAACTTGCAAAAATTGAGTTATGATTAAGGTATATATGAAATACATCCGTCTTTTCGTCCTTTGTCTTGCGCTGACGGCGTGGGGCTGTACAGGTGCGGAACTGTCTCCTGACGGGGTAGGTGACGGTACCGAAGAGACTCCCGGGGATTCTGATGGCGGGAACGGCGGTTCCGGGGATGAAGGCGGTAACAATGGCGGCGGAGAGGAAACTCCGCTGGAATATTTCTACAAGAGGGTTGACGTGGAACCTCTGGACTGGTCCGGTGACTATCTCATTGCATACGACAACGGGACTGAACTGATGCTTTTGGATTCGTGGAGTGACGATTCTGGAAAATCGACGAAAAGTTTCGGCATATCCGATTTTGATGCCGCAGGAGGCGGAATCCCGGCGGAGAAAGGCGATTCTTACAAGGCCGTCGTGACGAAGGACGGGGCTTCATATACCGTTAATATAAAAGGTATAGGTTATATAGGCCTGAAAAGCAGCGGCAACGCCCTGCATTGTGCGCAGACCGTCACATCCGGTGACGAGGCCTTCCTTTGGAAAATCAGCCTTGTCGATGCATCCAAGGGGATATGCGACCTTAAATGTGTGAAGTATTCCAATCGGTCTCTCAGGTGGAACAGTTCAGCAAAATTATTCAGGTGCTACAAATCCGGACAGCAGCCAGTGACTCTGTTGAAGAAAGACGGCTCGGGCAGCGGGTCCGGTGAAGGAGGGTCCGGCGGTTCCGGTGAAGGTGGCGATTCCGGCGAGGGAGGCAACGGTGGCGGTGATTCCGGTGAAGGTGGTGGAAATGCTGGTAGCGGGGATTCCGGTGAAGGTGGTGGAAATGCTGGTAGCGGGGATTCCGGTGAAGGTGGTGGAAATACCGGTGGCGGCGATTCCGGTGACGGGGGAGAAGGCGGCAGCGGCGGGGAGACCGACCATCCTTCTGGAATCAATCCGGAGGGGAATGTTAACGGATGGCTGGTGAACTGGGAGATGCCTTTTGCGGATGTCAATCTTGCTGCAAACGTGGCCTGGACAAAAAGTGTGAATGAATCCATCCAGGGCTGCGTGGCCTACGTCTGTGAGGACAAGTCCGCCGACAGACTGTATGTTACCCACACCTACACAGGGGCGGGCAGCAAGAGGGTGAGAAACTACACTATGCTCTACGACAAGAACAAGGTGTGTGCACTCTGGGAGGCATATCCGATGCACAAATCTGCGTATCCTGACAACAATGTCGGGCGCTCCGGAAACTGGAAGACCGATCCTGCAATCCCTTCCTCCTGGCAGTCCGCGGGATGTACCAACGATTACCACAAGGGACATCAGGTCGCCTCAAATGACAGACAGTACAGCAAGTCAGCCAATCAGCAGACCTTCTATCTGACCAATCAGTCTCCGCAGTGGCAGACACGATTCAATGACGGTGTGTGGAATCAGCTTGAACTTGCAATCAACAAAGGGGCCCCGACAGGCAGGGACACCCTTTACGTGGCAACCGGCCCTCTGTTTGAGAAGAACCAGACCACGACGGATGACGGCAAAAAAACCGTCCCTCTTCCGTCAGGCTTCTGGAAATGTGTGATGAAATGCTCGTTCAACGCCTCAGGAGACATTGTCTCAGCCCAGGGAATAGGATATATATTCGAGAACAGGGCCTACACGAACACGAATTACTCATCCTACTCGACCACGATTGATGAGGTTGAGAAACGCTGCGGGTTCAACCTTTTTGCAAACATTCCTGAGGCCATCCAGAGCAAGGCTGAGTCGAAGGCGGTCCAGGTTTTCTGATAATACGGGTGGTTCGGGTTTTCTGGTTGCCTTAGGAGCACTTCCCGGGGCAGGGTCATTGCCTGACTGCCTGAGGTGTACTTACCGAGGCAGGGTCATTGCCTGACTGTTGCGGGATTATTGCCGCTCCATTCTGAAATGCCAGAGCACTATGCCCACGCACACCGAGACATTCAGGGAATGTTTGGTCCCGAACTGCGGAATCTCAATCGAGAGGTCGGAGGCGTCAACTACATCCTGACGGACCCCTTCGACCTCGTTCCCGAACACCAGTGCATATTTCTTTCCTTTTTCAGGAATGAATTTGTCGAGGGACACCGATTTTTCCGTCTGTTCGATGCTCACGATGGTGAATCCATTATCCCTCAATTCCCTGATGGCATCCATCGTGTCGTCGTAGTGCTCCCACTGCACGCTGTTCTCCGCACCGAGGGCCGATTTGTGGATTTCGGCCGAAGGGGGAACCGCGCAGATTCCGCAGAGACAGACCCTGTCCGCCTTGAATGAGTCCGAACTCCTGAATGCGGAGCCGACATTGTGCGCACTCCTGATATTGTCCAGTACCACGACTATTCCCGACTCGGGAAGCTGGCGGTATTCCTCCGGGCTTACCCTTCCGAGTTCAATATTCAGCAATTTCCTGTTTGACATATTTCCTCGATTTTAATATCTCCTCGAAAAATTTTTCAACACAAAGGTAATAATCAATCCGCAAACAGAAAAAATTGCTTACTTTTGCGACTTCTTATGAAAAACTCATTATGAAACAGGACTTACAAATTTTCACCCTAATCAAAAAAGAAGAGGAGAGACAGACTGCTGGTCTGGAACTGATTGCCTCCGAGAACTATGTCAGCGCTCAGGTGCTTGAGGCTCTCGGATCGGTGTGCACGAACAAATACGCCGAGGGCTATCCCGGAGCGAGGTATTACGGAGGTTGTGAGGTAGTGGATCAGATCGAGCAGATTGCGATTGACCGTCTTTGTCAGCTTTTCGAGGCAGAGTATGCCAATGTTCAGCCGCATTCAGGTGCGCAGGCCAATATGGCAGTCCTTATGGCATGCCTCAAACCAGGCGACACCTTTATGGGACTTGACCTTGCACAGGGAGGACATCTGACCCACGGTTCACCGGTGAATATGTCCGGAATCCTCTACAATGCCATTTCATACGGACTGGATGAGAAGACCGGTCTTGTGGATTACGACAATATGGAAAGGCTTGCCCTTGAGCATCGTCCGAAACTGATTATCGGCGGTGCCTCGGCCTATTCAAGAGAATGGGACTATGCGAGGATGCGTGCAATTGCCGACAAGGTAGGGGCAATCTTTATGGTGGATATGGCCCATACTGCCGGACTTATTGCGGCAGGTCTTCTGAGCAATCCTGTGAAATATGCACACATCGTCACATCCACTACACACAAGACTCTTCGCGGACCACGCGGTGGAGTCATCCTTATGGGTAAGGATTTTGACAACCCTTGGGGACTGACAACTCCGAAGGGCGTTGTGAAGAAAATGTCCCAGATTCTCAATTCGAGTGTCTTCCCGGGAGTGCAGGGAGGCCCTCTGGAGCATTGCATCGCAGCCAAGGCCGTTGCATTCTATGAGGCTCTCCAACCGGAATTCAGGGAGTATCAGAAACAGGTTGTAAGCAATGCTGCCGCAATGGCCGAGGCATTCTCTTCAAGAGGCTACAAAATTGTCTCAGGAGGAACGGACAACCACTTGATTCTGATTGATTTGAGAAGCAAGTTCCCTGATTTGAACGGCAAAGTCGCCGAGAAGGAACTCGGCAAGGCAGACATCACCGTGAACAAGAATATGGTGCCGTTCGACAGCCGATCCCCATTCCAGACTTCAGGAATAAGGGTAGGTACCCCAGCCGTCACTTCCAGGGGATTCGTTGAGAAGGATATGGAGACCATCGTGGAGTGGATTGACACCGTTCTTTCCAATGCCGCAGCTCATCTTGATGTGATTGAAGCCATTGCGAAGGCCGGGAATGCCGAGCCTGAAGGAATTGCCCCTGAAGTCCTTGAGGAGTATTTCGGGGTCCTTTCCACTGTAAGGAGCCAGGTACGCGGACGCACCATCGGAATGCCTTTGAATCGCTATTGATTTTTGTTATTTGTCGCAAGCGGTCAGCAAACAGTCCTGTGGACTTTTGCAGCGCGCAGCCGCCGGCAGGCGGTCTGATAAGGCTTTACCTTGTCGCAAGCGGTCAGCAAACAGTCCAGTGGACTTTTGCAGCGCGGCAGCCGCCGGCAGGCGGAATGACCTGGCATTCTCCGCCCCGGGTAAAACAAAACCAGTGAGCAAGAGGATGCCTCCACCGTTGTGTCGTCCTCCTAGAGGCCCCATTCCCATCCGGGAATCTCATCCTTCAAGTGTGTCCTTATTAATGACAAGCGCCAGCATTTCACGTCATGAACCCGAAAAGGACAAAGCGCAGTGGATGCCATTCCAGAGGGCTCTAGGGCATCCCATTGTGCTTTGTCCCCACCGAATGCCGGGACAAAGCGCACGATACCCCTCTACAAGGCACTCTGTGGCAGGGTAGTGTGCTTTGTCCTTTTCGATTATGAGGTGAGATTAGCTCAGTTTTTCAAAGAAGATCTATAGGTAGAGGAAAGAAGATAGAACGGAATGGCAAGCAGCTGGCAAGCCGTGCTGACTGCAGCCATCAGAGTCAGATTTACATCATAGAGCACTCCGAGAGTCCAACTACCCAGGAACCAGGCCACCCCGAATGCTAGTGAGAAAACTCCGAAACCAGTCGCCCTTGATGATTTGGGGGTCATATCGGTAACCGCGGCCTTGAGTATCGACTCCTGAGCGCCCATACCTATCCCCCACATCACCACGCCAGCAATCAGGGTCAAGTAGGAATTTCCCAAGAAAACAAGAAAGCTGAAGGGAGCAGAGGCAATGGCTGACACGGCCAGTACCTTCATTCCCCACCGGTCATACAGATAGCCAAAAAGAAGGGCAGATAGAGCATCAACGAGCATTGCTGCGCTATACAGCAGCGGAAGGGCCTCTGCTGAGATGATATCGGAAGAGGTTCTGCTGATATGCATCGCTACCAGGGAATAGTCCAGGAAGCCGAAAGCGAAAAGACATATACCTATGATATACAGTGCAAAATGCTTATCTGCCTTGAGATGTATATATTCCTTGGTGTCAGGCTCGAAACGCTCCGGATTGGGGAAGTAACACCTGGTTACAAACAACAGCGCCAAGGTTATGATTGCAGGGACAGCGAGGGCAAGGAAACAGAAGCTGTAGCGCTCAAAAGTACTGCCTTCAGTCTTGAAAAGCATTATCATATAGAGAAGCATAGGACCCAGAACCGCACCGAATTGATCCAGCACCTCCTGCAGGCCGAATGCCTTGCCGGCTCCCTCCTGCGATGCCGCGAAAGAAACAACAGTGTCCTTTGCCGGCTTCTTGATTGCTTTTCCCGCCTTCTGAACAACCAGCAAAATGCAAGCAGCTATCCAGCCATTCTCCCCTACCAGGGCCAAGGCAGGAATAGTAATAAGTTCCAAACAATAACCGGCTATTACAATTTGCCAGTACTTGCGTGTACGGTCCGCAAGACGACCTGAGACAATTCGCAGTGAATATCCTGCCAGCTCTCCAAGTCCGGAGACCATCCCAATAGTCGCTGCTGAGGCTCCCATTAGCGAAAGGAAAGCACCTCGAATGCTCTCGGCGCTTTCCTTAGTCATATCTGAAAACATACTCACGATGCCCAGCAGAAGGATAAACAGCATCGCGCGTGACATTGCTTTCTTCTTCATTGAAGTCTATTCCCTTTAATACTGATACAACATTCTTTGAGATCGGATAAATTATCTTAACTAATTCGACAAACTTCCCACCCTGTCTCTCAACAAGGAGGATATCGGCAATGATGTGCCTTCTGTTTGATTTTTTCGCTGCAAAGATACATCATATATATATTCATTGGGAGATTGTAACAAAATATTTATTTCCTCAGAAATGTTGTCCATCTGAGGACAAGTTGTTCATTCGCAACGCTGTGTTGTCCTCCCAGATGGCCGTTTTTGAGGATAAGTTCAATTCCGCACCCTCAAGAACAAGAGAATGTCACTGCAGGGTTCTGTGTGTACGTTGTTCGCGCGAAAAGTATCGCGTAAAGTATTTCTGGGTGAGTAGGCTGTTTCCCGACAATTTGTCACCAAAATGGACAATTTGTCGGTTCTCTTATGTCAAAAAGTCCACAATTCTACCTTTTCCATCGGTTTGGTGTTTTGGTATGCCATTTGCCTTATCTTCTGTCGAATCCGTTAAGGGTCAGGCAATAAAGACTGCACTTAATAGAGCAGAAGACCTGCCGTAAGGGGTTCAGAAAGAAATATTGACAATTAACAAATGGAGGATTATATTATGACACCAATGAGAACACAGGCTTGGTTACCAAGCATTTTCAATGATCTTTTCAATGATGAATGGCTTTCACAGAGACCCCGTCAGGGTGCTACTCCGGCAGTGAATATCATAGAGAACGAGAAAGACTATCGCATTGAACTCGCAGCTCCGGGTATGGGCAGGGAAGACTTGAATGTTTCAATCGACGAGGACAATAACCTTGTGATTGCATTTGAGAAACATTGCGGGAATGACCCTAAGGATGGCAAATGCCAGAAAGAGGAGAAAAACGAGAAGAAAGGCACATACCTCCGCAGGGAATTCTCCTACACCTCATTCCGTCAGAGCTTCCTGCTTCCTGACGATGTGGACAAGGAAAAGATCGGAGCATCAATGAAACACGGAGTCCTCACGGTTGACCTTCCTAAGAAGGATCTTACCAAAGAGGTTCCTGTAACCAAACAGATTGAAATCAAATAACTTCTGCATCTGCGACAAGAGGCGGGGAATGGCTGAAAGGCTGTTCCCCGCCTTTTGTGTGCTCTGGTCCAAAACTTATGAGACCTGGATGATTTGACAAGCGGGTCCAAAATCGGGTGTAATGCATCGGGATGCTCCGCAAAAAAACATCCTGCACAGGATTGTGATGCAGTTCTGCAATCCCGGCAGGATGTTGAAAGTGTAGAAATCCGGTTTAGACCAGCCCCTGGGCCAGCATTGCGTCGGCGACTTTGATGAAGGCGGCGATGTTGGCTCCTTTCACATAGTTCACATAGCCGTCCGGTTCGGTGCCGTATTTGACGCAGGCCTCGTGGATGTCGGTCATTATTCTCTTGAGAGTCTTGTCAACCTCTTCCTCGGTCCATTTCAGACGGATTGAGTTTTGGGTCATTTCCAGACCTGATGTGGCAACTCCACCGGCATTTGAAGCCTTGCCCGGGGAATAGAGAATCTTCGCGTTCTGGAAGATTGCGATTGCCTCAGGGGTTGAAGGCATATTTGCTCCCTCGGCCACGCAGATGCAGCCGTTCTCCACAAGAGTGCGGGCCTCTTCTCCGTTCAGCTCGTTCTGTGTGGCACAAGGCATTGCGATGTCGCATTTGATGCCCCAAGGCCTCTGTTTTTCGAAATACTGTGCTGAAGGATATTTCTGGACATATTCTCTGATTCGGCCCCTGAGGACATTCTTCAGATGCATCACGTATGCAAGTTTTTCCTCATCGATTCCGTCAGGGTCGTGGATGAATCCGTTTGAATCTGACAGGGTCACCACCTTGGCACCGAGCCTGATTGCCTTCTGTGCCGCATACTGGGCGACATTTCCCGAACCGGAAATCGTGACGGTCTTGCCCTCGAAGGAATCCCCCTTGGTGGCAAGCATCGCGCTTGCGAAATAACATGTGCCGTAGCCCGTGGCCTCAGGACGCATAGGGCTTCCGCCCCAGTTGATTCCCTTGCCTGTGAGCACTCCGGTAAATTCGTTGCGAAGCCTCTTGTATTGCCCGAAAAGGTAACCGATCTCCCTGCCGCCGACTCCGATATCTCCAGCAGGCACATCTGTATCCTGGCCCACGTGGCGGTAGAGTTCTGTCATAAAACTCTGGCAGAAACGCATCATCTCATTGTCTGACTTTCCTTTCGGATTGAAGTCGGAACCTCCTTTCGCCGCACCCATAGGCAGTGTGGTCAGACTGTTCTTGAAAGTCTGCTCGAAGGCGAGGAACTTCATAATGCTGAGGTTGACGCTCGGGTGGAAACGCAGACCCCCCTTGTACGGACCGATTGCGCTGTTCATCTGTACCCTGAAGCCGCGGTTTACGTGGATTTCACCCTCGTCATCCAGCCAGGGTACCCTGAACATGATTACTCTTTCCGGCTCAACAATCCTTTCAAGGATTTTCTGCTCCATCAGATGAGGATGTTCGGCGATGTAGGGAGCGATGCTCTCCACGACCTCCCGGACGGCCTGGTGGAATTCCTTCTCACCGGGATTTCTCGCAATGAGGTCAGCCATGAAGGCTTTGACATAATTCTCTGCAAAATTGTTCATCGTGTCTTTTTTTAAAATAGTTAAGTGTCGTTGGATGTGATTCGTGTCATTTTTGACAAAAACACACAAATTTCATTATAATTTGTCGGAAATCCAAATCAAATTTTGTCCAACATTGCACTTGTCCTTATGTCAATATGTCAAAGACTTTGGTCAAAACTTCTAATAAATGCCCTGCAGATTGACTTGGATTTTGGAAAATCACTATATTTGCCGCGCCTTTTGTCCGCTTGTCGGAAAAGGGCTGTGTGACTAAACGGATTTTTAAAAATCCACATAAGATTCTAAACCTTTTGTTAATAATGTAGTATGAAAAGAGTTGCGAAGATGGCCTGGCCCTACCGGGCATTGAAAGCATACATACGTTTTTACCACGACAAGGTCTGCTACAGAAAAACATATGTCGTGGATGCAGAGAACGTTCCTGAATGGGGAACGCCTCTTCTGATTGTCTCCAACCACCAGAATGGTTCGAGCGACCCCCTGGGCATTGTGATGTCTTTCCGTGACAGGAAGGTGAATGTCATCACAAGGGCGGATGTCTTTGCCATACATCCGGTGGCGAACTGGTTCCTGCGTGCAATCGGACTGCTTCCGGCTTTCCGCATCAATCACGAAGGCGAAGATGCCCTCGGGAATAATGCCGAGACTTTCAAGGTGTCCGAAAAAGCCCTGCTGGACGGAGAGACCGTTGTGATGTACCCCGAAGCGGGACATCAGGACAAACACTGGCTCGGCACCTTCTCCTACGGTTACACCAGGCTCGCTTTCGAGGCTGCCGAGATGGGGAACTTCGAAAAGGAAATCTTCATCCTCCCGGCCTGCAATCACTACGACGACTATTTCGGCATACAGAACGAGCTGATGATCCGCTACGGAAAACCCATTTCCCTCAAGCCGTACTACGAACTCTACAAGACCAAACCCCGTACCGCCCAGAGGGAGGTGAACAAGCTTGTTCGTGAGCAGATCAGTTCCATGATGCTGGACATCAGGGATCTGGAACATTACGACGCGGTGGATTTCCTTCGGGAAACCTATGGTCTCCGCTATGCCAGACGGTCCGGGACTGACGTAAGGAATCTCCCTGAGCATCTGGAATCGGACAAGAAACTTGTTGCCGCCATAGCCGCCCTGCCGGAGCAAAGCAGGGAGGAAATCCTCTCGGATGCTGAGCAATTGCGACTTGGGGTGAAGAAGAACTTCATCAGGGATTCTCATTTTGACAAGAGTCCGTGCCTGGCAGGAGTGTGTCTGAGGGCTGTTGCTGCCCTTGCTCTTTTCCCTCTGTGGGTGGCCAGTCTCTATCCGGGCATATTTATGCTTGCGGTGGCGAAGTATTTTTCCATCGGCAGGATGAAGGACAGGATGATGGAAAGCACATTCCTGGTGTGTCTAAGCATTCTTTTCTGGATTCCGATTTTCTCCATCCTGACATTTGTGCTGATGGGAATATTCTTCAGCTGGATTGCCGCTGCGGCCTGGGTCCTCCTGCTCCCTGCAATCTTCATATTTGCCTGGTGTTATGCCCGGCAAGTGAAACGTCTCGGTCAGGACATCAGCTGGTTGTTAAGGAAGAAGAGCGGGGATATGTCCCGTCTGGGGAAACTGCGTGAAAGTATGTATTCATCCCTTGATTCCCTCCTGAAATAACGGACAAGCCCTCCAATGGCATTTAGGGCGAAGTCAAGAAATCTTGTAAAAAGTATAAAAATAGAATAAGGTAAATATGATGAACAGAGTAGTAATAACCGGAATGGGAATATATTCCTGCCTTGGAAAGACACTGGATGAGGTCAGGGATTCCCTATATTACGGAAAGTCCGGAATAATTTTCGACCCTGAGCGCAAGGAAATGGGCTTCCGTTCCGCGCTTACCGCGAAAATCGAGGTGCCGGATCTAAGGAAGGAACTCAGCCGCTCACAGAGGGTGTATATGCCTGAACAGGCCAAATATGCCTATTGTGCCACCGCTGACGCCCTGAAGGCTGCCGGTATCGACCAGGATTATCTCAATACCCACGAGGTCGGCCTCCTTTACGGAAACGACAGCTCGGCAGACCCTGTTGTCCGTGCCGTTGACACAATGCGTGAGAAAAAGGACACCACCCTTTGCGGCTCGGGAGCCATCTTCCAGTCGATGAACTCGACTGTGACAATGAACCTTGGCTGCATCTTCAAGCTCAAGGGCATAAATCTGACCGTTTCAGGAGCCTGTGCCAGCGGTTCACACGCGATTGGCCTGGGTGCCCTGCTGATTCAGAACGGCCTTCAGGAAATGATAGTCTGCGGCGGTGCACAGGAGGTCAATCCTTTCTCGATCGGCTCTTTCGACGGCATATCAGCATTCTCAATCAGGGAGTCCGAGCCGCAGAAAGCCAGCCGCCCGTTCGACAGGGACAGGGACGGTCTCGTGCCTGGAGGCGGTGCCGCCACTGTCATTCTTGAAAGCTATGAGTCAGCCGTCCGCAGGGGTGCTCCAATCCTTGCAGAAGTCCTTGGCTACGGCTTCTCATCCAACGGAGACCACATCTCCTCCCCGAACGTGGACGGTCCTGCCCGTTCCCTGAAAATGGCAATCCGCAGGGCTGGAATCGACATCCGTGAAATCGGTTATGTGAATGCCCACGCCACATCCACCCACGTGGGTGATGCCAACGAGGCAAAGGCGATTTTCAATGTGTTCGGAGAGAAGAGTGTCGAGGTTACGAGTACCAAGAGCCAGACCGGGCACGAGATGTGGATGGCGGGAGCAAGCGAGGTCATCTACTCGATGCTTATGATGAAGAATGGTTTCATCGCCGGAAACATCAATTTCGAGAATCCGGACGAGGATTCCGCCCACCTGCTCATCCCATCAAAGACAATTGAGAAGAAGTTCGACACTTTCCTCAGCAATTCATTCGGTTTTGGAGGAACGAACTCGACCCTTATAATCAGAAATCTTTAATATATATTAATATGAACAAACAGGAACTTATTGAAAAAATCAACGAGGCTCTTGCCGAAGAATTTGAGATTGAGGTCAGCGACATCACTCCTGATGCCGACATCAAACAGACCCTTGAACTTGACAGCCTTTCACTCGTGGATATGGTCGCTCTTGTAGAGTCCGTTTCCGGTGTGAAGATCAAAGGCTCCGAGGTTTCTTCAATCAAGACCTTCGGCGCTCTGTATGACTACCTTGCAGAGAGGCTGTAATGCAGACCGCTCCTATTGTGGAGGGCGAGGGAATATTCAGACTGATTCCCCAGCGTCCTCCCATTGTTATGGTTGATGCCTTGTTTTCCGTCTCCGAATCCGGGGCGGAGACAGGGCTTTTTATTTCATCCGACAATATTTTCGTGTCCGGAGGCTGCCTTATGGAACCCGGAATCATCGAGCACGTGGCACAGTCTGCCGCTGCCTTTGCCGGTTATTCCCAGTATCTTTCGGGAGAGGAACCGAAACTGGGGTACATCGCGGAAATCAAGAAATTCTCCATAGGAAAACTGCCGCTTGCAGGACAGCATCTTCGCACAAGACTTGAGGTTCTCGGTCAGGCAGGGAACATGTCGCTGCTTTCGGCTGTGGTTTCCGCCGGAGAAGAAGAGATTGCCGGAGGACAGATGAAAATATTCATTAAGGAATGACGGTTGTGGAGTTGAGTGAGACTGTCAGGGTGCAGGTGCGCTTCAGCGAGGTGGATGCCATACGGATGGTGTGGCACGGGAATTATGTGCGGTATATGGAAGATGCACGAGAAGCCTTCGGACGTAAATATGGCCTTGAATATATGACCATATTCAACAACGGATATTTCGCGCCGATGTTCGATATGCACCTGCGGCATCATTCTGTCGCCACTGTCGATGATATCCTGACAGTTAAGATAACCTTCAGACCCTCAAGGGGTGCCAAGTTGGTGTTTGACTACGAGATCAGGCGCGAAAGCGATTCCGCCCTCGTGCTGACGGCATCGACCGTGCAGTTGTTCACCACGCGTGAAGGTGAGTTCGAACCTTCCTGTCCTCCCTTCTACGAAAATTGGAAGAGGGAGCACGGGGTGGAAATATGAGAAAAATTATGTTGGTTGAGAATTATTACAATATAGACGGAGTGACTGCTCGTGAAGGCGGGGCTGTGTTCAGCATATCCCTGAGGCCTGATTGCACTGTCTATGAGGGACATTTCCCCGGAAGTCCGGTGTGTCCGGGAGTATGCAGCATGCAGATGGTGAGGGAGTGTGCCGAAAAGGCTGCCGGAAGGGAGTTTCGCATTAAGGAGATAAAGCAATGCCGTTATGTCTCCCTGATGTCACCTAAGACTCATCCGCAGGTGACTGTGGACTTGTCGCTAGAGCCGTCGGGGGAGGATGGACTGGTCCTCCTGAAGGCTTCCGTCATGAAGGGTGAGGAATTGTGCCTCAGCCTCAAGGCTGTTTTGGAGTAAGTTTTTATGGACAGGATATTCGTACCTTTATACAGATTTTTTGCAAGGAGGAGATGGCTGCTCTGTATTCTGATGCTCGTCTCCTTCGGAGTTTTCGTTTTTTTCGGAATACGGGTCAAGTACGAGGAGGACATCTCAAAGCTCCTGCCGCAGACCGATGCTTCAAAGCAGAGTTCCCTGGCATTCGGCAACATCAGGGTGAAGGACAAGATATTCATCCAGATCCATTCCGCAGACGGGAATCCTGTCAGTCCGCAGGACCTTGCCGGGTACTGCGATGAACTGGTTGACAGCATTCTTGTCCGGGATGAAGGCGCAGAGAGGGTGGCAGGAATCCTCTACAGGATTGAGGACGACCTGATGATGATGGCCCTTGACTATGCACTGACCAATCTGCCGACTTTGGTCGACACTTCCTGCTATGCATCTTTTGACTCACTTCTGACTCCGGAGGCCATCGCAAAGGCCGTGGCTCTGGACAGGGAGATGGTTATGTCGGACCAGACCGGGAACCTGACCACGATGGTGGGTTACGACCCGGCAGGACTGCGCAAGGTCATTCTTCCCGGAGACGTTTCCGGTGCCCTTGGAGGTTTCACCGTGATTGATTCACATCTGTTCTGCAAGGATTCCACGGTTGTAATGGCATTCCTTTCCCCGGACTTCAATTCGATGGATTCCAAGGCTGGAACCGAACTGGTAAATATGCTTGAGGACGAGATTGAGTCATTCACTGGCAGACATCCGGAAGTGGAGGTCCTTTTCCACGGTAATCCCGTGCAGAGTGTCTTCAATTCACGTCAGATAAAGAAAGACCTCGCTTTGACCATGGGGTTGTCGCTGATTCTGATTTGCCTTGTGATAGGATTGTGCTTCCGCAATGCCTCGACTTTGCCTCTGCTGCTTTCCCCTGTGATTTACGGGGCGTTCTTCGCCCTTGCCTGCGTTTTCTGGATCAAGGGAGGGATGTCTCTGATGGCCATAGGAATCGGGGCCCTCGTGCTTGGCGTGGCCTTGAGCTACTGCCTTCACATACTCACCCACAGCAAATATGTGGATGATCCCGAGCAGATTCTCCGGGATCAGTCCACTCCTGTCTGCCTTGGCTGCCTGACCACTGTGGGAGCCTTTATGGGACTGCTTTTCACTCAGAGTGACCTGCTGAAGGATTTCGGAATCTTCGCGTCCCTTGCTATGGTAGGAACCACCGTTTTTGCCCTGGTCTTCCTGCCGCATCTTTTCGGAAAGAACCAGTCCCGCAGGAACGACAGGGCATTCGGAATACTCAACCGCATCAATTCCTACCCGGTCGACCGCTGCAGATGGCTTCTGATTCTGCTGACCCTCATCATTCTGGTCTGCTTCTGGACCCAGGGATGGGTGAAGTTTGACAGCAACTTGCGGAACATTGGTTACAATGAACCTAAAGTTGAGGAATCCAAGGAGTTGTACGATGAGAAAAATAACGGTGGATGTGCTTCAATGTACTATGCCTCCTCTTCGGATGACCTTGACACGGCTCTTGAGCAGGAGGTTCGGATTCTTTCCGTCCTTGATTCACTCAAGTCCGGAGGCATAGTTGCAAGGCATTCCAATCCGCTTTCGCTGTTCATCCCGGAGTCAGTCCAGACAGAGAGAATCAATGCCTGGGAGGCCTACTGGACTGAGCAGAGGGAGGCCCAGGTAAGCCGGAGACTCACCAAGGCAGCTCTGGCGGAGGGACTCGACCCGGACCTATTCACTCCTTTCTTCTCGCTTGTGGAAGCTGAATATTCCCCTGCATCCCTCTATGAGGCCGGGGTCTTCCCGGAGGAACTTCTTTCAAATTTCATTGAGCAGAGCGCCGATGGGAAATACCTGGTTTTCACCTCGGTACTGATGCCTCAGGAACAGAAGAAGACCGTCAGTGACGCCGTTGCCTCCTGCCCGGGAGCCGTTGTGATTGACCCGTTCTACTACACCAGCGACATGGTCAGGGTGCTCAACGACGATTTCAATGTGATTTTGAATATTTCGATGATCTTCGTGCTGATTGTCCTGCTGCTGTCGTTCCGCAGCATCGCCCTTGCCGTGATTGCCTTTGTCCCGATGGGACTGAGCTGGTTCGTCGTCAAGGGGGTTATGGGAATCTTTGGTCTGGAGTTCAATCTGATCAACATCATCATAGCCACTTTCATCTTTGGAATCGGGGTGGACTACAGCATATTCGTGATGAAGGGCCTCCTTGCGGGGGCTTCCGGGAAGGATGACCGCCTGCTTGCCGAACACAAGACAGCCATCCTATTCTCGGCCTTCGTGCTAATTGTCGTTGTGGCTTCCCTCCTGTTTGCGGTGCATCCGGCAATCAAGTCCATCGGAGTGAGCACGCTGGTGGGTATGAGTGCCACTATCCTCATAACCTACACCTTCCAGCCGTTCCTGTTCAGGCAGCTGATGAAAATCAGGTATTACAGCCGCCGTTTCGGCAGCGGAAAACCCGGGGATGTCCGACCACAGGAAGATGACAGAAGGTTGAAGAGTACGGAAACGGATTGACAGGTACAACAGCATGAAAGAGCAGAAACGGATAGAAATCACAGAAATCAAAGGTTGATGGAAAAAGACAAGGTAATAGTAATAGGCGCGGGCCTGGGCGGTCTTGAATGCGGTTACATCCTGGCGAAGAACGGCTTTGACGTAACCGTTCTGGAGCAGGACGGCCAGACGGGAGGCTGCCTCCAGACTTTTGTCAGGGGAAGGGCCCTGTTCGACACCGGCTTTCATTATGTCGGGGGACTGGGCGAGGGTGGTCCTCTCTATTCCCTCTTTCGCTATTTCAACCTTCTGGACCTGCCCTGGAAGCAGCTTGACAGGGACTGTTTTGACGAGGTGGTCATCGGAGACGAGTCCTTCAGGTTCGCGACCGGGCACGACAATTTCATCGAAGCCCTTGCGGAAAGATTCCCCCATCAGAGACAGGAGCTCAGAAACTATGTGTCTTTCCTGAAGAATGTCGGGGACCACATCTTCGACAGTCTTTCCCCAAGGGATGCCGGAGGATTCTACTCGGAGTCGCTTTTTGCCCGCTCCGCCTGGGAGTTTCTTAATGAAACCATCTCCGACCCACTGTTGAGGCAGGTCCTCTCGGGAACATCCCTCAAGATGGAACTCAATGCGGAATCCCTTCCGCTCTATGTCTTTGCGCAGATCAACAACTCATTCATACACAGCGCCTGGCGTCTTCAGGGAGGCGGCTCCCTTGTCACGGATTCCCTTGTCGGGAGCATCAGGTCCATGGGCGGCAAGGTCCTGACCGACTCTGCCGTGACTTCAATCGAAGTGAAAGACTCCCGGGTCAGTGCCGTAGTGGTCAATGGTGGCGAACGCCTTGAGGCGGACCGGGTGATTTCAAGCCTGCATCCCGCCTTGACTATGTCCCTGGTGGACAATGGACTGAGGAAAATCTACCGTGAACGTATCTCCAGACTGGAAAACACCTGCGGGATGTTCACTGCCAACATCCGTCTGAAACCCGGGATGTTGAAATACGAGAACCGCAACCTTTTCATTCACCGCCAGGATGCGGACCTGTGGCATCCTGACCCGAGCCGGACCGAGAGCGTGCTGGTGAACTGGTCAGTGCCTTACGACGATTCGGATTATGCCATCAACATCGACTTGCTGACTCCGATGCGCTGGGATGAGGTTGCGCGCTGGTCCGACAAGAGAATGGGCCACCGTGGCGAAGACTATGTGCAGTTCAAGGCCGCCAGGACTGAGGCCTGCATTGAACTTGTGGAGCACCGCCTTCCGCAGCTTCGCCCGGCAATTGACAGAATCTACACGAGTTCTCCTCTGACCTACCACCACTATGTCTGCCAGCCGCAGGGCTCGGCCTACGGGGTGAGAAAGGACTGGAGAAGCCCGATGACCACCGTTCTGACCCCTCGCACACCGGTGGAAAACCTCTATCTGACGGGTCAGAGCCTCAATCTCCACGGAGTTCTCGGAGTCTCGATGACCTCCCTTTTCACCTGCGCTTCAATCCTCGGAATGGACGCAGTCGTCAGGGACACGGGAGTGAAGGGAGATATTTAATATATTGAATATAAAGAATATATAATATTTAGGAAATATTAAACAACGGTATATATTTATTATGGGAAAATACGCTTTGGTGACCGGCGGAAGCCGGGGAATCGGCAGGGAAGTCTGTGTACGCCTTGCAAAAATGGGATACAATGTCGTTATAAACTATGTCTCTAATGATGCTCAGGCTGAGCAGACTGCTGCCCTTGTACGTGAGGCCGGTGTGGAGGTAGAACTCCTGAAATTCGATGTGAGTGACAATGCTGCCGCCGTTGCGGCCATAGAAGGCTGGCAGGATGCCCATCCGGGTGAGTACATAGAGGTTCTGGTCAACAATGCCGGAATCCGGAAGGACAATCTTCTGCTCTGGATGGAGGCCGAGGACTGGCACAAGGTATTGGGAACCAGTCTGGATGCCTTCTACAATGTCACAAGACCGCTTCTGAAGCCGATGCTTGTGAAAAAGTATGGCCGAATCATCAATATGGCCTCACTTTCCGGTCTTAAAGGACTGCCGGGGCAGTGCAACTATTCCGCTGCAAAGGGAGGTCTGATCGGGGCAACAAAGGCCCTTGCGCAGGAAGTCGGCCGCAAAGGTGTGACTGTCAATGCTGTCGCTCCCGGATTCGTCAGAACCGATATGGTAGATGGGCTGGATGAGGCTGAACTCAGGAAGACCATCCCTATGAACCGTTTCGGGGAGCCGGAGGAGGTTGCAGCACTGGTGGGATTCCTTGCTTCGAAGGAGGCGGGGTACATTACAGGGGAGTGTATATCCATCAATGGCGGCCTTTATTCTTAGGAATTTCTGAAACCAGAAGCAAATGAAAAAGACACTAATGGCAATACTCCTGGCATTGGTCACTATTGCAGCCAGTGCAGGTGAGGACCCGACTTTGAGTTCCATAAAAATCAAATGTCAGAAGTTTCAGACTCTGACAGCCGCCTTCAGTCAGGCAAAAGTCCTGCTCTCCGGCAAGGAAATAACCTCCGGAGGAAAACTCTATTTTTCTGCCCCTGACAGGATGTCAATGATTTACGACAATCCCGAGGGTGACCTTTTCATCATTGACGGCGCGAACCTCTATATGTCAAAGGGAAAGTCAGCCCATCTGTATGACACCGGCAAAAATGCCCTTATGGGAAGCCTCAGGGCTACTCTCCTGCATTGCATAAGGGGAGAGGTAGCGGAACTTGCGGCTGAGAATGACGCCGACATCAAGGTGGAAAGCCTCAGGGGAACCGTCCGCGTCACCATAACTGCAAGGAAAAAGGTCGCTAAGGGATATTCCTCAATCATCCTCGATTATGATGCATCCTCAGCAACCCTCACGAGGATGGAACTTGTCGAACCCAACGGCATAAGGAACATCTACGAGATGTCCTCTTTCGGGGTGAACACTTCCGTTGACGCCTCAGTCTATTCCTATCCGAAAAAATGACGCGGAAAATCCATTGTGCAATTAGAAATATTCACTAATTTTGAAAGATTGTTTCTAACCGCACATTTATGGATTTCGACACAATGGTCCAACAGTCGCACGACGAGCTTTTCCGTGCGCTGCCCGCTTCCTTCGGTAAGCAGGAAGTAGAGTTCATCGAGAAGGCCTATCTGCTCGCAGAGGAGGCGCACCGTCCGCAGAAACGCAATAGCGGACTTCCGTATATCCTTCATCCTCTTGCAGTTGCCCTTGTCGTTGTGACTGAGATGCGCCAGAAGGACGTCTCAATCATCTGCGCTGCCCTGCTTCATGATGTAGTTGAGGACACTCCCTACACCATCGAGGACATCAATGACCGTTTCGGCGAGGATGTGGCCTTTCTTGTCGGTGCCGTGACTAAGCCTAACAAGGCCCAGGTGGACAATTTCCAGCACATCCTGGGTTCCGTCCACGATGACATCAGGGTGCTGATACTCAAACTTTCGGACCGTCTTCACAACATGCGGACACTTGCGGGCCTGCGTCCGCAGAAACAGTGGAAAATCGCTTCCGAGACCCAGTTTTTCTTCGCCCCTCTTGCAGGAAGGCTCGGGCTTTACAATGTCAAGTCGGAACTGGAGAACCTTGCTTTCAAATTCCTGAATCCTTCCGAGTATGATTTTCTTGTAAAAGCCCTTGAAGATGACAGGGAACGCACCCGCAACTCGGTTGAATCCTTCATGAAAGATGCTTCGGAAACTGTAGGGAGGGAATTCAACGGCGCCGTCCAGTGGGACATCCGCTACCGCAAGCCGTTCAGTATCTGGCGGGAAATGCAGGAAAGAAGCTGTGACTTCTACCACGTGCCTTTCAAACATTACATCCGTGCCGTCTTCAATATCCACGAGGCGGAGGCCGCAACCGGACAGGAGTTGAACGAGCAGTATGTAGTTCTCAGGATATATTCTCTTCTCGCCGGGGCCTATCGGGAGCAGACCGGAAGTTTCGTGAACTATATGGCCCAGCCGAAGGCCAACGGCTACAGGTCAGTGCATTTCCGTCTGCTGAATCCGTTCGGAGGCATCGAGGAGTTCCACATCGGTTCCGATTCAATGCGCGAACAGTCGTATTTCGGCTGTGTTGTCGAGGGCAAGGAACAGTGGCTCAAGAGATTGACAACCGTGCTCAAGGAATTGTCGGAAGACAGGGAAACCCTTATGCCCGGCATCCATGATTCCCTCTACAATGAGGACATTGTTGTATATACCCTTGACAGCAAACCTGTAACCCTTCCAAAGGGTGCAACTGCCCTGGATTTTGCATACGCCATTCACACGGCTGTCGGGATGCATGCGAAGTATGCAAGGATCAATGGTCGTCTGGCATCGGTCAAATCCGGTCTGAAGAGGGGAGACTGTGTGGAAATTGTAACTGACGAGAACATTCATCCGAAGAATGACTGGCTGGATGCCGTGGTTTCTTACAAGGCCAGGAAGAACATCCAGGCATTCCTCAAGCGTCAGCCGAAACTGAAATATACCCTTTGTCCTCATTGCAATCCGATGCCCGGCAGCGAGATCATCGGTTTCTCGGATGCCCAGGGTTCAATCATCATCCACACGAGGAACTGTCCGCACGCCATCCGGATGGCATCGGAGAAGGGACACACAATCGTTGCCGTGGATGATTTCACCCCTGACGATTCGATTCTCTATCCTGTGCGCATCCAGGTGGTCTGTGTGGACCGCTACCATCTCCTGTCCGACATCATAGAGTGTATCACCGAAGGCAGGAAACTCTCGATGACAAGTCTCTCCACCTCCAACCAGGACGAGGTGGTTACCTGTGACATCAGTTTCTCAGTCCATTCCGCCACCGAACTCTCCGACACAATCTCCCTCATCACCTCCATCAAGGGTGTAGAGGAGGTCCGCCGGGTCTGATTCAGGAAATTTTGCGGAGAAAGTTCCGCAGTTTTTCTCGAATATTGCGGGAAAGTTCCGGCAATTACTGTAACTTCGGATGTACTACTGTTTGGTCTTGTAATGCGTCCCCACCTTGCCCTTGGCGATGTTGGTGAGTTTTTTGGCAATCATCTTGCGGCGGATCGGGGCCACGCGGTCCACGAAAAGGTTTCCGTCGAGATGGTCAAGTTCGTGCTGGACCATGCGGCAGGCGAATTTGTCGAGTTCCTCTGTCACCTTGTTGAGATTCTCGTCGTAGTACTCGACCTTGATTCTTGCCGGCCTTTTCACGTCGGCATATATCCCCGGTACGCTCAGGCAGCCTTCTGAATATTCCCTGAGTTCGCTGCTCTCCTCCAGAACCACCGGATTTATCATAGTCCTTTTGAAGTCCTTGAGGTAGTCGTAAGTGTCGGCAAGCCCTGTTCCGTCAACAATCAGCACACGCAGGCCCACACCGACCTGAGGGGCTGCAAGTCCGCATCCGTCAGCACCTTCGAGGGTTTCTTTCATATTCTCGACCAGCGTCTTCAAGGTCTCCTTGTCGCTCAGGTCCGCCTCTTTCGATGGGTCGCGGAGGACCTGGGAACCGTATATGTAAATAGGAAGTTTCATATTTCGTAGATATTTGATTTATATTTACTTATGTTTATATATTTTATAAAGTATATACCTTATCTGGGTTGACGACGGTCGAGGTAGGACTGGAGGATGATGGCGGCGCTGATCTTGTCCACCGACTCCTTGTTCATCCTGTCCTTCTTTGACATACCGCCCTCAATCATAGCCCTGTGCGCAAGGACGGAGGTGAAACGCTCGTCTTCAAGGGTTACCGGGATGTCGGGGAAGGCCTTTGCCAGGTGCTTCAGGAAGATATCCACATCCTTTGCCGCCTCGGAGGGCTTTCCGTTCATATTCATCGGATAACCGACCACAAATCGGACTACATTCTCATTTGAAGCGTATTTTTTCAGATAATCTATTATCTTTGCAGAATGTACTGTGTCCAGGGCGGACGCGAAGATTCCGAGGGGGTCGGTCACTGCGACTCCCACACGTTTTCTTCCATAATCTATGCCGATTATCCTGTCCATATAACCACTTTGGGGATGCAAATTTAAGAATATTTATTTATGGGGAAACAAAATAAGGAGCAGAAAGTTGACGATTACCGTCTTGTCATTGTCGACAACCACAATCACAAGCAGCTTTGGGTCTTCAGTTTCAAGAAGGCGGAATTCTGGGTGACCGTCATTTCTTCATTGGTCGCGTTTGTCGTCGTGATTTACTGCCTGATTGCTTTCACCCCGATCAGAAAAGGCATTCCGGGCTATCCGGACAGCCGCTCGAAACAGGCTGCCGTTCAGACTGCCATCAAGGTGGATTCCCTGGAAAGGGTGATTTCAAGGTGGGAACTCTACTCGGAGAACCTCAGGAGGGTGTTCGACGGGGAGGAACCGCTGAAACTGGACAGTCTTCTCCGGAGTGCCGGCACAGGAACTGACAAATCGAGGTCCGAACTGTCAAGGCAGGATTCCATCCTCAGGAACAATGTCATTTCGCAGGAGAAGTTCTCAGTCTCAGAGGAGAAGCGCAGGAATCTGCCAATCGAGGGAATGCACTTCTTCCCTCCTCTGAAAGGAGTCATTTCGCAGGGGTACGACAAGGTCATCCATCCATACGTTGACATAACGGCACCTGCTAATTCCGTCGTGATGTCGGTGCTGGACGGGACCGTCATATTCGCAGGGTGGAACGAGGACTACGGCTACACAATCCAGATTCAGCATCAGAACGACATTGTGTCCATCTACAAGCATAACATGAAACTGCTCAAGACTACGGGCGACAAAGTCAAGGCCGGCACTCCAATCGCCCTTGTCGGGAACACCGGCAATCTCAGCACCGGGGAGCACCTGCATTTCGAACTGTGGTACAAGGGTGAGGCGGTGGATGCCACAAAATACATCAATTTTTGATATGGAAAACAAGAGAAGAATCGCAATCCTGGGCTCTACGGGGTCAATCGGAAGGCAGACGCTTGATGTAATCTCGCAGCATCCGGACCTCTTCCAGGTAGAGGTGCTCTCCGCACTCAATAGCAGTGACCTGCTGATAGAACAGGCCGTCAGGTTCGATGCCAATGCGGTGGTAATCAACAATAATGCGAAGTATCGCGAGGTGGCGGATGCACTTGCGCCCCACGGAATCAAGACATTCTGCGGGATGGACTCCCTCTGTGATCTTGTGACCGGGGACAACATCGACATCGTCGTGACCGCAATGGTGGGATTCAGTGGACTCAGGCCTACGATGGCAGCCATTGAGGCCGGAAAGGCTATTGCCCTTGCCAACAAGGAAACCCTGGTGGCTGCGGGGGACATTGTGATGAAGGCCGCTGCAAGGCGCCATGTACCGATTCTTCCGGTGGATTCCGAGCATTCGGCCATTTTCCAGTGCCTTCAGGGAGCGGGAGAGAATGCCGTCAGCAGACTTCACCTCACTGCCTCCGGAGGACCTTTCCGGGAGTGGAGCAGGGAGGATATCGCTGCGGCACCCGCATCGGCTGCTCTGAAGCATCCCAAATGGAACATGGGCAGCAAAATCAGCATCGATTCGGCTACGATGATGAACAAGGGCCTTGAAATAATCGAGGCCAGATGGCTTTTCGGAGTGGGAACTGACAGAATCAACGTGGTTGTTCATCCGCAGTCCATCATACATTCAATGGTTGAGTTCGCTGACGGAGCTGTCATCGCCCAGATGGGACATCCGGACATGCGTGAGCCGATCCAGTATGCCATAGGATATCCTGCAAGGCTGTCCCTTGACAACCGGAAACTGGATTTCGCTGCTCTCGGAAGCCTGACATTCTGTGAGCCGGACCGTGAGAAATTCCCTGCGCTCCGACTTGCGGTTGAGGCCCTGGAAAAAGGCGGGAATATGCCTTGCATCCTGAATGCGGCGAATGAGGCTGCCGTGGCGGCCTATCTGCGGGATGAAATCGGATTCTACGACATCACAGACATAGTGGCACGGTGCATGGATGGCACGGATTATGTCAGGGAGCCCGACCTTGACACAATTTTCGAAACTGACAGGGTGACCCACAGGCGTGCCGCAGAACTGGCTGCACGCATTGCATCTAAAAAATGTTGAAATGATTGTTCTGATTAAAATTCTGCAAGTCATACTTGCACTGTCCATACTCATCCTGGTCCACGAACTTGGCCATTTCATTTTTGCCAAGGCATTCAGAATCCGGGTTGACAAATTCTTTCTTTTCTTTGATGCCGGAGGAGTCAAACTCTTCAGCACCCGGAGTGGCTGGTTTGTGAAACTCTTCCCGAAGGCTGCCTCCTGGGAAACGGAGTACGGAATCGGCTGGCTTCCGTTGGGAGGCTATTGCAAGATTGCGGGGATGGTCGATGAGTCGATGGACACGGAATCCCTGAAGCGGGAACCCCAGGACTGGGAATTCCGCAGTCATCCGGCCTGGCAGAGGCTCCTGGTGATGGGAGGCGGTGTTCTTTTCAATTTCATCCTCGCCATTGTTCTCTACATCTCCATCCTCGCAGTCTGGGGGGAGGGTTATCTCAGCAACAGGGACAGCAGAATCTATGTCAATGAACTCTCCTACGACATGGGTTTCCGCAGCGGTGACCACATCCTGCGGCTGGACGACTATGAACCTGAAAATTTCGGGATGATCCAGGCGGACATAGCCAGGCGGGATGTCCGGAAGGTGACTGTTCTCAGGGACGGTGACACCCTTGACATCTACATCGACCACAGCCGAATAGGAGACATACTCAATTCTCCGGGGATGTTCTCCCTCGCGGTCCCTTTCACAATAGACTCGATTCCTCCCTCTTCGGTCAACTACGGCTCTGACCTTCTCAAGGGTGACAGGGTAATCTCCCTGAACGGTACTCCTGTGGAATTTGTGCAGGATTCCCGGAAAATACTCCCGGAATTTGCAGGAGGCTCGGTCCGGACCCTTGTCAGACGCGATGCGGACACCCTCGGGATGACCTTGCAGGTTGACACTCTCGGAAGGCTCGGAGTCTTCACCGTACCTCCTGCCGTTACCACGAAGGAATATTCACTTGTCGAGGCAATCCCTGAGGGTTTCAAACTGACATTCACGACGATAGGAGGTTATGTCCAGGATCTCAGGCTGGTCTTCACACCGAGCACCGAAGCCTACAAGTCGGTGGGCAGCTTCATCACGATGGGGCAGATCTTCCCGTCGAAATGGGACTGGTTCTCTTTCATCAACATCCTCGCCCTGCTGTCAATAATGCTCGGTGTGATGAATCTCCTTCCGATTCCGGCCCTTGACGGAGGGCACATAGTCTTCCTTATTTACGAAATATTTACAAGGCGCAAACCGGGTGAGAAATTCCTCGTAGCCGCGCAAATCGTCGGGATGATCCTTCTGTTTGCCCTGATGCTGCTTGCCTTCGGCAACGACATTGCAAGATTGTTCAATTAATATATGTTATTTACTGCTATGAAAAGGATATTTATTCTCATCGCTGCTGCTGTCGCGGCTCTTGTGACCATTTCCGGATGCGGTTCATCCCGCAGGAAAGCCCTGCTCCCGACCATCAGCGGAAAGGCTGGGGAAGTAATCGTGGTTGTCGGAAAAGGCGAATGGGAAGGTAGCGTGGGCATCGAGCTGAGGGAACTGCTTGCAGGTGATTGTCCGTTCCTGCCTCAGAAGGAGCCTCTTTACACACTTGTGAACATCACCCCTTCCACTTTTACCAACATCTTCCAGATACACAGGAATATCCTCATAGTGAGCCTGAGCTCTGAAGTCACCGAGCCAGGAGTGGTTGTCCGCAATGATGTCTGGGCGCAACCGCAGTGCGTGATTGCAGTGAATGCTGTTGATGCTGACAGCGCGGCTGAACTCATCCGCGAGAATGGTGTGAGGATTCTGCACACCCTTGAACAGGCTGAGAGGGACAGGATAATCGAGAATTCGAAGAAATATGAGGAGAGATCGCTTGCTCCCGTGGTTACTGCCCTTGCCGGAGGCTCCCCGCATTTCCCGACAGGATATGTGCTCAAGAAACGCACAGAGGACTTCATCTGGATTGCCTACCAGACCACCTACACCAATCAGGGCATATTCGTTTACAAGTGTCCTGTCACAGGGCAGGATGACCTGAGCGTGGAGAACATCGTAGCCAGGAGGAATGAAGTGATGAAGGAGAACGTGCCCGGTATGTTCGAGAATACCTACATGACCACCAGCGACATAACTATGCCGGGATTGGAGTACATCCGTTACCGTGGGCGTGATTTCGCCGAGGTAAGGGGATACTGGGAAGTCCACAACGATTTTATGGGAGGTCCTTTCGTCTCTCACTCCTTCTACAGTCCTGACGGCAAGGACATAATCACTATCGAGGGTTTCGTGTATGCACCCAAATATGACAAGAGGCATTATCTGAGACAGGTTGAGGCCATACTCTATTCTTTCGAATGGAAAGACTCGGGCAAGGAATGAGTTTCTTTCGTGAAAAGAGAAAAAATATTTTGTCAATATAAAAATATTGCATACCTTTGCACTCCCTTTGAGTTATTGAGGGGAAACAAGGTAATCTTGGTGGGTTCGTATAACGGTTAGTACTCAAGATTTTCATTCTTGCAATAGGGGTTCGATTCCCCTACCCACTACCGAAAATATAAAAATAAAAACAATGGCAAACCACGCATCAGCAGACAAGCGCAATCGCCAGAGCGAAAGGCGCAGATTGCATAACAGGTATTATGCGAAGACAACAAGGAACGCCATCAGGGCGTTGAGGAATACATCAGACAAGGCGGCTGCCGAGGCAAATGCTCCAAAGGTATATGCAATGATTGACAAGCTCGCAAAGATTGGTGTAATTCACAAGAACAAAGCTGCTAACCTCAAGAGCGGAATTGCAGTTTACATTAACAAACTTTCATAAGGAAGTTTCCCCGAAAAGGGTTTCTATAGCCAATTGGAGTTGTCGTCAAGACAACTCCTTTTCATAGAGGGGATAGAATAATTTTCGCAGAGAATTTTGGCGAGGGCGAGGAAGACGACGAAATATTTTCCGCAGCAACAGTCCGACTGCCGTCGGCTGCGCGCGACGAAAAGTCCGCTGGACTGTTTCGTTAATCGCTTGCGAGGTTGTGAGGAAATAGACGAGGAGGAAAACGAAGCCATCGTCAAAATTATCAAGAAAATCGGGATGTAGCGCAGTTGGTAGCGCACTACGTTCGGGACGTAGGGGTCGGGCGTTCGAGTCGCCTCATCCCGACAGAAGTTGACCAAAAGCCATAAGGCTGAAGGCCAACTTCTTTTTTGAAGATTCCTAAGATTCCTCAATAAAACATTTCACACTCAGTAACGATGCAACAACCGGAATCTACATATTCTTACAGGGAAATCTGGAAAATCGCCTTTCCTATTCTGGTCAGCACCGTCATCGAGCAGGTCATCGGAATGACTGACGCGGCCTTCCTTGGCAGGGTCAGCGAACTGGACCTGGGAGCCGCGGCAATCGCCGGAGTCTATTATATGGTCATCTTTATGATAGGCCTCGGATTCAGCATCGGAGTCCAGATAATCATTGGCAGGAGGAACGGCGAAGGCAGGTTCAGGGAAACTGGCAGGGTCTTCTACCACGGCATCTATTTTGCCTTGGCACTCGCTGTGGTCATCACCCTGGCATCCGAAGCGCTCTCACCGAGGATAATGGACCTTCTGGTCAGTTCTCCCCAGGTCAGGACTGCCGCGCTAAGCTATGTCAGGTGGAGAGTTGTCGGTCTGGTTTTCGGATTTACCACGGCAATATTCAGGGCATTCTACATCGGAACCACCCAGACAAAGGCGCTTTCCGTGAATTCCGTCGTGATGATGCTCTCCAATGTGCTCTTCAACTGGATTCTCATCTTCGGAAAGTTCGGTGTACCGGCCTTGGGCATTACCGGAGCAGCCATCGGATCCACAATGGCCGAACTTGTCTCACTTCTTTTCTTCCTGGCCTATACTTCAAGACATTGTGACACTGGTAAATATGGCCTGGACCGTCCTGCCCGTCCTGAATCCGGGACGATGAAAGGCATCCTGTCGGTGTCGCTCTGGAGTATGGTCCAGAACTTTCTGTCAATCTCCACCTGGTTCATATTCTTTCTTTACATAGAGCACATCGGGGAAAGGGCTCTTGCGGTTTCGAACATCGTGAGAAACATCTCCGGTCTTGTCTGGATGATGCTGATGGCATTCGCCTCGACCTGCAGCACCCTGACCAGTAATCTAATAGGCCTTGGAAAAACGGAGAACGTACTCTCCCTGACAGTGAAGATGCTGAAGTTCTCCTATGCGGTGATTATCCCTGTCCTGCTGCTCTTCAGTCTGTTTCCGGAAGTCATAATAAGAATTTTTACCAACATTCCTGACCTGGTCACCGCATCGGTCCCTTCAATGCTTGTCCTTTGTGCAAGTTACCTGTTGTCCATTCCAGCTTTAGTCCTGTTCCAGGCTGTAGGCGGCACGGGAAACACAAGGGCGGCCTTCCTGCTGGAGACATTGTGCCTGTTTGTCTATCTGATCTACTGCACGGTCATCATAGGGATAATGAAGGCCGATGTGGCTGTCTGCTGGAGTGCGGAAGCCGTCTATGGCGGAATGATGGCCCTCACTTGCGGTCTCTACCTGCGCAGCGGCCGTTGGAAGAGCAGGGTCATTTAGATTCCCATCACCTTTGTCCCGCTTTTCCCGCCCTTTTATTGCCGGATTTCTCCGAAACAGATTCAACTGTATGTTTCCTGAAGGCTGAGGACAAAAATGATATGCCTTTGCCGGGAATTTGTTATATTTGCGTGATTGTACCGATTTTTTAAGCATAATACACTGAAATATGAAACCTTTACGTTTTGTTGTCGCAATTGCTGCATTGATTGCTTCAGTTTCTGCTTCTGCAGGTGATATCCCTGAAATTACTCAGGCTGACAGGCAGAGGGCTGCCCGGATTGTCTCGCAGATGACTCTTGAGGAGAAATGTCTGCTAGTTTCCGGAAAGAAGGACAAATTCTTTACCTATCCCGTGGAGCGCCTCGGTGTGCCTGAAATCAATATGGCTGACGGTCCGCAGGGAGTCCGCAACTACGGGTCGCTGAAGGTGAACAGTACATATTACCCTTGCGGAATAGCCGTAGCCGCTTCATTCAACAGGGACGTGGCAAAGGGCGTGGGAACCGGAATCGGCTACGATGCAAAGGCACGCGGTGTCGGGATAATGTTGTGTCCGGGAGTAAATATTTACAGATCACCTCTTTGCGGTCGTAATTTCGAGTATATGGGTGAAGATCCTTACCTCGCTTCGGAGACGGCGGTTAACTACATTTCCGGAATCCAGGAAAGGGGAGTGATGAGTACCATCAAGCATTTCGCTGCCAACAATCAGGAATTTGACCGCCATATGGTCAGTTCCAATGTAGATGAAAGAACTCTGAATGAAATATATTTCCCCGCTTTCCGCAAGGCAGTCGAGCAGGCGAAGGTCGCTGCGGTGATGACCAGCTACAATCCTTTGAACGGAGTGCACGCGGCAGAGAATGCCTGGCTAATCAAGGACAATCTCCGCAAATGGGGCTTCGAGGGCATTGTGATGTCCGACTGGGTCAGTACATATTCCCCTGTGGGCTGTGCATTGAGCGGCCTTGACCTTGAGATGCCTCTTGGCTATGCGATGAATCCTTCCACCCTCATCCCTCTTGTCGAGAACGGGGTTGTGCCGGAGTCCGAGATTGATGAGAAATGCATTCATATCCTCCAGAGTTTCATTGCGTACGGTTATCTGGACGGTCCGATGAAAGATTCTTCCATTCCGGAAGATTATGAGGTGAGCCGCTCTTATGCCTACAAGGCTGCCGTAGAGGCGCCCGTGCTTCTGAAGAATGAGGGACAGGTACTTCCGCTGAAAAAGGGAGGCAAAGTTCTGCTTGTCGGCCCGAATGCCGACTGCATTCCGTTTGGTGGCGGTTCCGGAGCGATGTATCCTTACAAGAAATATGAAACGACACTTTTCCAGGGACTGAAGAATCTTGGATGCAAGGTGGAACTCCGCTCCGATGTTCCTGCAAATCCGGAGGAACTGAAGGGAGTCGGCACAATCATCTGCGCCGTCGGATTCAACTATCAGACTGAAAAGGAAAATTCCGACAGGACATACGCTTTGGACAAGGACCAGCTGGCACTTCTGGGCAGGGCCTGCGAGAGCGGAAAGAAGGTTGTCGTGGTGGTTTATTCCGGTGGGGAAATCGACACGAAAGGCTGGGGAGACAAGGTTGATGCGATTCTGATGGCCTGGTACACCGGACAGGAAGGCGGGAGGGCACTTGCTGACATCCTGACCGGCAAGGTGTCTCCTTCAGGCCGTCTTCCGTTCACTTTCTGGGGGAGTCTTGAGAAGAATCCTGCGACACCATATTATCATATCAGACATCTTGATGTCTCCTGCTACGGGAAGAGTGCCGCGAGGTACAGTAGGGACAGGCACGGACGATACCTGTTTGCTGACTATGCAGAGGGAATATTTGTGGGCTACCGTGGAATCGAAAAATTCGGTTCGCAGCCTTTGTACCCGTTCGGATATGGACTGACCTACAGTACTTTCGAGTATTCCGGCCTGAAAGTCTCCAAAGCCGGGAATGGAGTTGAAGTCAGATTCTCGCTCAAGAACACCGGTTCTGTGAAGGCCTCCGAGGTTGCTCAGGTATATGTCGCACCTCAGAATCCTTCCGTGGTCCGTCCGCAGCGCGAACTGAAGGAATATGCCAAGGTGGAACTTGCCCCGGGAGAGAGTCGTGAGGTGGTTCTCACTTTGCCGGCATCTGCATTCAGCTACTACGATGTCACCTCTCACGACTGGAAGATTGACGAGGTTGACTACCTGATTGAAGTCGGAGCATCTGCTCTTGACATCAGGCTGTCCGGAAATATTGACAAATAGCCAGGGATTTTTAAAATATATTCACTATGGGAGCATTTCACGCCTACGACATAAGGGGCATTTACAATGTGGATTTTGACAGGCAGACAGCCTACAAGGTTGGATATTTCATTCCTCAACTTCTTGAAACGGACAAGGTTGCAGTCGGAAGGGACTGCCGCGTGTCATCCGACGAGATTCACGGGAGTCTTCTCAAGGGAATCACCGATGCGGGGGCAGATGTGTATGACCTCGGACTGACCACGACGCCTGCAGTCTATTTCGCGACTGCGAATTACAATTTCAAGGCTTCGGTTCAGATAACGGCTTCGCACAATGCTCCGGAGTACAACGGGATGAAGGTCTCGACAGAACACGCCCGTGCAGTCGGCTATGATGCCGGTCTGAAGACAATCAGGCAATGGATTGATGAGGACAGACCTACTCCTGTCGCAAAGCGCAAGGGAGAGGTCCACAGGATGGACATCTACCGCGACTATCTGGATTTCCTTCTCAAGTACAAGGGGGACTACGGCAATCTCAAAATCGCAATGGACCTTTCGAATGGAATGGCGAACCTCTTTGCAAAGCAGATTTTCGGGGATGCCCCGACCTACATCCTGGATGAAATGGACGGAAGATTCCCCGGTCACGACCCGAATCCTCTGGTTCCGAAAAATGTGGTGCCTTTGCAGGAACTTGTCCGTAAAACAGGGGCGGATGTCGGCGTGATCTACGATGGGGATGCCGACAGGGTGATGTTCGTTGACGAGAACGCCCGGTTCATATCCCCCGACCTGATGATTGCCGTTCTCGGTAAGTATTTCCTTGAGGAAAGGGGAGAGAAAGGTCTTGTCCTTCAGGACATCCGCAGCAGCAAGGCCGTAGGTGAGTTCCTTGCACCGCTGGGCGGGGAAATGCGCACCTGGAAGGTCGGAAGGGCATTTGCGGCTGAGAAACTCCGTGAGATTGACGGAGTTTATGGAGGCGAGCTTGCAGGGCATTACTATTTCCGTGACTTCTTCTATTCTGACAGCGGAATCCTTGCTTCCATCCTGATACTCAATGTCCTGAGCAAGGTAAAGCAAGAGGGAGGCACTCTCAGCGGATTGATTTCGCAGATTGAGCGCTACAAGAATTCGGGAGAAATCAACTTCAGGATTGAGGACAAACAGGGTGCAATGGATGCCGTCAGGGAGCATTTCATACATGAGGAAACTCCGACGGCATCGATGGACTTTGACGGCTACAGGGTTGAATTTCCCCACTGGTGGTTCAACATCCGTCCTTCCAACACGGAACCTTACCTGAGGTTCATCTGCGAGGCTGATTCTGAAGATCTTCTGGATGAGAAGGTTTCTACGGTACGCCGCATTCTTTCGGAGAGGTTCGGGGCGGAATGATTCAGTGGAGGAGATTCCCGGAAAAGTGTTATCTTTGCAAGTTTGAAAAATATTGACAAAGATAAATCCACACAATGGAAACATTCCGTACAAGCAGCATAAAGTTGTTGATTTTTGTGTTCGTTCTTTTGGTATTTCAGTCATTCTCAATTAGTTCTGATGACAGGGAGAAGGGCAGGGACACCAAAGTCTCCCAACCCATTCGAAGTGTAAAGGAAGCAGAGGTGATTCTTCCGAGGACGGCGTTCCTGCCGGTCAAATCGCTTGTTCACGATTCGTCAAGACCGGTTGACACCCTGAAAACGGAGAACGAGTTTGTCTCGGTAATCCTCTATGACAATTACACCTGGAGATATGTCAAGGACCCTGCCGCCGTTGCTGACCGCAATGTCTTCACCCGGCATTGGAACAACACCGACATAGACCCCTACAAGATGAAGCTCGACAGCCTGCCGGTCTCATGGAGCGTCTGGATGGTGGACAGCCTGTCCCAGTACCACTGTCCTTACCGGGGTGCCATCCATCCGCGTGGCAAATTCGGAATCCGCAGGGGCCGCAGACACCAGGGAGTTGACCTCCCATTGAGCACGGGGGCTCCGATTTACGCAACTTTCGACGGGAAGGTCCGTATGTCGAAGTATGTCAAGGGATATGGAAACTTTATCGTCATTCGCCACGAGAACGGGCTTGAGACATTCTACGGCCATCTGTCGCAGCGCAACGTCGAGCCGGACCAGTGGGTGCACGCCGGGGATGTCATCGGTCTGGGCGGTTCCACCGGACGGTCCACAGGGCCTCACCTGCATTTCGAGACCCGCTACAACGGATTTGCCTTCGACCCCCAGTGGCTCATCAATTTCGAGACCGGGGAACTCAGGCACAGGCTCTTCCTCCTGAAAAGACGCCAGTTCAGCCCTTACAACAATTACGAGCAGGACTTCGAAGATGAGTTCCGCAATGACGAGGAGGACCGCAAGGAGGATGCCGAGAGGGCTGCAATGCGCTATCACACAGTCCGTTCAGGAGATACCCTCGGTCGCATTGCTATCAACAATGGCACGACAATCACCGAACTGTGCCGTCTCAACGGCCTGAGCCGCAACTCCATCCTGAGAATCGGACAGAGAATCAGGGTCAGGTAGATATTTACAAGTCGGAAGTCCCGGAAAATATGAACCATATAAATATGAGCATGAAGATTGTTTTTCTTGATTCCTCCACACTTGGCGACGTGCCCTTCACACCGATCAGTGACCTCGGAGACCTCATTCTCTACCGAGTTTCCTCGCGTGATGATGCCCTCCAGAGGGTAAAGGAGGCTGATGTGCTGATAATCAACAAAATCAAGGTTGACAAAGAGCTGATTGACGCAGCTCCGAATCTCAAACTGATCTGCGTCGCCGCTACGGGTGTCAACAATGTGGATATGGAATATGCCGCCTCTAAAGGTATCCCGGTCCGCAATGCAGTGGGCTATTCCACCGAATCCGTTGTACAGTCCACCTTTATGACAATGCTCGCGCTTGTCGGGAAACTACGCCATTATGACGATTTCGTAAAGTCCGGGAAATATTCTCTCGGGGACATCTTCACGGACATGAGCAGTATGTTCTTCGAACTGAGCGGCAAGCAGTTGGGTGTCATAGGAATGGGAAATATAGGATCCCGCGTGGCCCAGGTCGCGACTGCCTTCGGAATGAAGGTGGTGTACTTCTCCACTTCGGGCACATCTCACGAGAAGGCCTATCCGAGCGTCAGTCTTGAGACCCTGATGAAAGAGTCGGATGTCATTTCGGTCCATGCTCCTTACAACGAGCGCACTGCAGGTCTGGTGGGAGAGAGGGAACTCTCGCTGATGAAGCCGGAGGCTTATATACTGAATATGGGACGCGGCGGCATAATTGACGAGAAGGCCCTGGCCGATGCGATTGACACAGGAAGAATCGCCGGGGCCGGCCTGGATGTCTTCACCTCGGAACCTCTTCCTCTGAGCAACCCTCTGATGAAGGTTAAGAAGCGTGAGCGCCTGATTCTCACTCCTCACATTGCCTGGGCAAGCCTGGAAGCCCGCAAACGCCTTGTTGCCTGCATCGCCGAAAACATCAGGACTTTGTAGGAAGATGTGCCATGCAAGATGCGCCTTGGAAGATGCGCCTTGCTGCGCGAACATTAGGTAGTAGGTAGTACACGATATGGCGGTTTCTATGTACTACCCGAGGAAAAAATCGCTCAAAACACACGGATTTCGGGTCAGGTAGTACACGAAACAGTTTTTTGGTGTACTACCTTCAAAGTAACTGCCTGCAAGTTACCTGCAAAGTAGCTTCCAGCCAATTATTTGCGACATCACGCAATTTGCACCGCCAGATTTCTTGTCCAGATTTCTTGTCCATAGAGTATTTTAATGTATATTTGCTGAACATTGAACTACTCTGGTTCGCCATCCACGATCAAATGGCATTACACACAAAACATTTGATTATGGAAAATGCTGATTTCATCTATCTAGACGTTAAAACTGTACCGGCCCTGGATCCGGTAACTCATGAGACGCATACAGCATACACTGTATCTGTCCCATTCAGAAATACTTTGCAAGTTGCCTCAGGATGGACACTTCAAGGAGCCATCGAACTATTTGCACAACAGTATAGCTGCGACCGTGCATCTCTGCGCTTGAAACGGCCATTCAGCCCTCAGTAATCGCGCTCACACCTCGAATCGCACTTACACTTCGAATCGCACTCCACTCACACTTCGAAGAGAATATCTTCAATATCTTCCAAATGTCAGTATTCCCACATGTCAGTATTCCCATCTGACAATGAAATAATATATGAAGAAGACATATCACCTATGTCTGTCATCGGACAATGAAATAATGTTCCGTGATGAAGAAGACTATATCAGAGGCTTCAATTGCTTTGCATTGGCACTGTACAAGACTGGTTCAACAGGATTGGTCGAATCTTTTATGAGCACTCACACTCACCTGCTTGTGCAGACATCTGATCCGAACAAGTTCATGGGTGCATTCAGGATGCCATACACAAAGTACTTCAACCACAAATACTGCAGAAACGGAAAACTGGGCGAACCAGTACATTTCACTATGGAAATAGAAGGTCTGTACCACCATCTTGCTGCAATGAGCTATATCCTTAGAAACGGACTGCATCATGGTCTGGCTTCTATAGCATATGGTTATCCCCATTGCTCCATTAATGCCATTTTCCAGAAAGAGATGGGTAAACGTCCCGAGCAAGACCTGCTTCCTCAGAATTCATTCTACAGGCACATAGGACGAAATGTCGAGTTTCCGGACAGTTATAAAATGAACCGCTCGGGTTTATTGCTTCGCGAAAGCGTATTAGATATTGCACAGGTGGAAAACCTATTTGCAACACCTCGGGCGTTTGACTACTATATGAACAGGAAGACCTCTGAGGACTGGATAAAGGAGCAAGGGAAGGACAACAACTGCTCAGCCCCTGTCACATTGGAACTTATAGAGTCCAAAGTACAGCTGACATCTGTAAAAGATATGCTGGTGTTTGAAAGAGGCCGTTCTGATTACAGAAGGATATCCGACATAGACCTCTGTAAAGAAACAGACAGGAAAATACGGGAAGACCTCAAGAGGCCATCCATCTATGCACTTACACACGAGGAAAAACTAAAGATTGCAAAATACTTGAAAGAGAGGTTTTACGCTGGCACATCACAACTCAACCGCTGCCTCTCCTTACACCTTTAGGAATATAGGAAAAAGTACCCCGAAAGTATATTTCTTACACCTTTAGGAATATGGAAAAACAAAACCGGACACCGTTCTTGTCGGCAGAAGTTTTGTTTTTTTTCGCCGAGTTTTGTAATTTCGCTGGATTTTTTCAAGAACGAACTATGGCAAAAATTACAAAAGAAGACGCCCTCAACTACCACGAAGGGAAGCGTCCGGGTAAGATAGAAGTGGTCCCGACAAAACCGTATTTCACTCAGACTGACCTCTCTCTGGCATACTCTCCCGGAGTTGCCGAGCCTTGTCTTGAGATTCAGAACAACCCTCAGGATGCTTACCGCTATACCGACAAGGGCAACCTTGTGGCGGTCATTTCCAACGGAACGGCTGTCCTTGGTCTGGGAAATATCGGAGCCCTCAGCGGAAAGCCTGTGATGGAGGGGAAGGGACTTCTTTTCAAAATCTATGGAGGCATCGACGTGTTCGACATCGAGGTTGACGAAACCGACCCGGACAAGTTTGTGGAGGCAGTCAAGGCAATAGCCCCGACTTTCGGAGGTATCAATCTTGAGGACATAAAGGCTCCTGAATGTTTTGAAATCGAACGCCGTCTGAAGGCCGAACTGGACATCCCGGTTATGCACGATGACCAGCACGGTACTGCAATCATCTCCGGAGCGGGACTCCTCAACGCCCTGGAAGTCAATGGAAAGAAAATTTCTGAAGTAAAGATAGTCGTCAACGGAGCAGGTGCTGCGGCAATCTCCTGTGCAAGGCTTTATGTCTCCCTTGGAGTCAGGAAGGAGAACATCGTTATGCTCGACAGCAAGGGAGTCATCAGCCTGGGCAGGTCCGGTCTCACCCCTGAGAAACTGGAGTTCGCGACCGACAGGACGGACATCAGCACTCTCGGTGAAGCAATCCGTGACGCGGATGTCTTCCTTGGACTTTCAAAGGGCAATGTCCTTTCAAAGGATATGGTCCGCTCTATGGCAAAGGACCCGATTGTGTTCGCCCTTGCCAATCCCGTCCCGGAAATCACCTATGAGGATGCGATGGACAGCCGTCCGGACGTGCTGATGAGTACCGGCAGGTCAGACTATCCGAATCAGATCAACAATGTCATCGGCTTCCCGTATATCTTCAGGGGCGCTCTCGACACGGCTGCAACCGCCATCAACGAGGAAATGAAACTCGCTGCGGTCAGGGCCATCGCCGACCTTGCCAAGAAACCTGTTCCAGAAATAGTCAACAAGGTCTATCACGTCAGCAAACTGTCTTTCGGTAGGGAATATTTCATCCCGAAGCCTGTTGACCCGCGGCTCCTGACGGAGGTCTCCGCTGCGGTGGCCAGGGCCGCCATAGAAAGCGGGGTCGCCAGGAAGACCATCACCGACTGGGATGCTTACAAGGAACATCTCCTTGAATTTATGGGCAGGGAGTCCAAACTCACCCAACAGATCTACGACACTGCGCGTACTGCCTCCAAAAGGGTGGTCTTCGCCGAAGGAACCCATCCTTCGATGATGAAGGCGGCCGTGATTGCCAAGAACGAGGGAATCTGTCATCCAATCCTTCTCGGAAATGACGAGAGAATCGAAAAGCTGGCGAAGGAACTCGGATTGAGTCTTGACGGGATCGAGGTGGTGAACCTCAGACACGACCGTGAGGCCCCAAGGCGCACCAGATTTGCGAAAATACTCGCCACCAAGCGCCAGAGGGAAGGATACACCCTTGAGGAGGCCCAGGACAAGATGTTCGAGAGGAACTATTTTGGAATGATGATGGTCGAGACCGGTGACGCGGATGCCTGCATAACAGGACTTTACACCAAATACTCCAACACTATCAAGGTCGCAATGGAGGTTATCGGTCTTCAGGATGGCTTCAACCATTTCGGAACAATGCACATCCTCAACTCCAAGAAGGGTACCTTCTTTATCGCCGACACGCTCATTAACAGGAGTCTTGATGTGGACACCCTCGTGGACATCGCCCGCCTGAGTGACAAGACGGTTCGCTTCTTCAACCACGAGCCTGTGATGGCAATGGTCTCATATTCGAATTTCGGAAGTGACAAGGGAGGAAGCGCAGGCCACGTGCACGAAGCCGTTGCAAGGCTCCAGGAGGAGCATCCTGACTGGTTCATCGACGGAGAGATGCAGGTCAACATTGCCATTGACAATGAACTCCGCGACCGCAAGTATCCTTTCTCAAGACTGAACGGCAAGGCTGTCAACACATTGATTTTCCCGTGCCTCAACTCCGCCAACAGCGCCTGCAAGATGCTCCAGGCCCTGAGTTCCGACGTCGAAATCATCGGCCCGATCCAGATGGGCCTGAACAAGCCGATTCATTTCATAGACTTCGAAAGCTCTGTCCAGGACATTGTGAACGTTACTGCCGTCGCTGCCATCGATGCCATTGCCAGCCGTCGGAAATAGCAATAGGTCATTGCATTAGGTTATTTCAGGTCTAGGAAATAGCATTGCATCATCTCAGATTTACCCTTTATGTCATACCCGGCCAAAGCCGGGTATCTCATTTCAAGCAGATTCCCAATCAGGTCAGGGTGACGTATTGAAATCGTCGGGAGGAACAGGAGAAAAATCCCCGGCCTGCTCAATCATCTCCTCATAACCGGTGAGTGCCGCAAACGGCGCAAACTGCGCTGCACGCTCGGAAAGAGGCATGCGAGGATGCCTCTTTGACGTGTGGTGTTCCATATTTATTATGTCATCGTATCTTCCCATCCTGAATATCCTTTCAAATCAGGGCTTTCAAATCATGGCCTTTAAATCAGGCCTTGTGCCCTCCGACCTGGTCGTTTCGTGTCTTCTGGGTCGCGCCTTCCTCGAAGTTGATGCCTTTCAGGATGGCGTTCTTCCCGTATTTCCTCTTGATTGCCAGGATGGTCTCCTGCCGTCTGCGCTCTTTGTCGTCATCTTCGGGATGACTGTCGAAGAGGCTTAGCTGCAGGGCCTTCGGCGAATCCTTCGGGATGACGTGGTTTGCCACCACGCACAGCCTCCTCACAAGAAGCGCCCTACCAGCAAGATTGTCGAAAAGCGTCGTCACTGCATCAATTATATCAACCGAAGACGAGGTGAATCTTGTCAGATTCCTTGAGCCGTGAACCGGTTTGGGAACCTTTCTTCCGTAATGGTCGGTGGCAAGTTCGCCGTGATAGTTTTTCGCGCAGGAATTGTCATACCCGATACCAATGACCATCTGGTCGCAAACCATTTCCTTGTCAACAAGGTCAAGGGCAAGACTGTCAGCCATTTCGCGGATTACTACCCGCGCTTTATCAAAGGTGTAGGGTTCCGAGAGAACCTGCCCGGCGGAAAGGCTCCTGCTTGAAGGTCTGTACGATTTTATGTCCTTCATCGTGCAGGGTTCCCATCCCCAAGCGTGGTCGATGAGCAGTTCTGCGTTGACCCCGAAAAGTTTGTAGAGAACCTCCTCGTTCAGAACGGACATTCTCGCAATGTCTCCCATTGTGTAGATTCCACAGCTTCTGAGCCTTTCCACGGTACCCCGTCCGACCCTCCAGAAGTCTGTCAGTGGAGTGTAATCCCAGTATTTCCTGCGGTAGGTCATCTCGTCCAGTTCCGCAATCCGGACACCGTCCTTGTCCGGCTCCCTGTGCTTGGCCTCGATGTCCATAGCAATCTTCGCGAGGTACAGGTTGTCCCCTATTCCTGCTGTCGCGGTGATGCCCGTCGTCGCCAGGACATCGCGAATCATCCTCAGTGTCAATTCGTGTGCACTGCATCCGTAGGACTGGAGATATCCGGTAACGTCAATGAAAACCTCGTCTATCGAATAGACCTGAATGTCCTCCTTTGCGACATATTTCAGATAAATGGAATATATTTCCGTGCTCACTTTCATATATTCCCTCATCCTCGGAGGAGCCGTGATGAAGTCAAGAGCGAGGGACTTGTCAGTCCGGATGGCCGTGTTGTCGTAGATTCCCTTGCGGAGTTCTCCCCGGAAAAGTCTCTGTCTCCGGGCGTTGACCTCCCGGACTTTCTGCACGACCTCGAAAAGGCGTGCCCTTCCGGAAATTCCGTAGGACTTCAGGGAAGGGGAGACTGCAAGGCAGATTGTCTTTTCAGTTCTGGTCGGGTCAGCCACTACAAGATTGGTCGTCAGGGGATCAAGTCCTCTGGCGACACATTCGACCGATGCATAGAATGACTTGAGGTCGATGGCGACATAAATCCTTCCTGACAAAACTTCTACCAGACAAAGTCAAAGGTGATGTCGCGCGGAATCCCTAGGTCGTTGATGTGGGCGATGTCGGCCTGAAGAGCCTCTGTGATTCTGGCGTGGTTGGCTGTGTATTCCTGTGCAAACATCCTGTTTCCGGTTGCCTGGGTGGTAAGAATCAGGTCGGCCCAGGCGTCGATTGCCTCAAGAGCCTTCTCATAGTCAATGTGGTAGAAACCGTCATTGTTTCTGGTGAAAGCTCCGTGCTCCTTCATGAAGTTGTAGCACATCATATTCGCCTTTCCATGTGAGGAAGCGGAGCCGAATCTGACAGACCTGACCAGTCCGGCGATGTAGGTGGTGATGGCATCCTCCTTTGAGATGAGCGGAATTTCCTCCATGTCAATAAGTTCGCACACCATAAAGAGTCCCAGGATGTCCGCCTTGGCCTCCTCCCATGTGGTCTTCTCGCTGCCGAGAGCCTCGTCAACAGAGCCCAGGCCGTTCACTGTCTGCTTGACGCCCAGACCGTGGGCAACCTCGTGGAAGGTCACGTTCCAGAAGAAAGCCTCGCTGCGCAGATGCTTCTGCTGCTCTTCCTCGATGAGGGCGCGCCCGATTGGCAGGAGAATCTTTCCGAACTTGGCAGTCATGCTGTTGTGCAGCTGGAGCCTGCGTGTCCCCTTCACCTCCTGCACCCTGTCATCGTTCGGCAGGTTGATGGCGATGGTCTTGCTGCCGGCATTGCAGTCGCCGGAGTAGTATATTGCATCATACACGTTCAGGTCCGAGGACGTTCCAGGAACGAAGGTCTTGTACTGAGGGTCACAAGGGAGCATCTTCTGGAGCTGAGGCAGCATTGAGACATATTTCGCAAGTTCCGCGCTCCTCTCTTCGTCTTTCAGAAGGATGAAGCATTCGTAGGAAGCCTTCGCCTCATTAAGCTTGTCGTCGTAGTTCTCAATCGGTCCGATCACGATGTCAATCGGGCTGTCCTTCATATCCATCCACGCGAGGTCGCTTTCGTAGTAGTCGTCTGTGCGGAAGGCCTCGACCCTCTTTCTGAGGTAGTTGCGCAGACCTTCATTCGGAGTGATTCCTGCGGCCTCTTCCAGATAGAGACAGATCTTCTCCAGTTCGGCCTTGTACTCGTCTCTGTACCAGACGCATTTCAGCGAACCGTCCTCATTTCGTCTGAGAACTGTGTAAAGGCTGTTCTTGTCAGGGTCGTCAAAGGCTTCGAATTCCTCTGCGGTGATGTCCTGAGGATAGTAGTTGGCCCCCAGGGACTTTGCCCCGTAACCCTCCACGAAAGGACGGTTGTCGTCCAGCCTGTCCCACGGGCCGTAGTTTATCATCGCATATTTCTTTGACGCCTGGTCAGGGAGCGAAAGCATCAGGCTCTTGTCCCCGAAGGTCTGTTTCCAGAAAAGGTCGTCAATGATGGACCCTGCCTGACGGAAAAGGTTCAGCACCTGCTTGTCCTTGTCCGAGAGCTTGTCCATCAGAGGTGAACTGACTTCCACAACGGCATACTCGTCAACTTTGTTCTGAAGTTGGCCTCCTTTATCGGCGCATCCTGCGAAAAGTGCCGCTGACATCAAAATCATTGCTGCTTTTTTCATTTTTCCAAAAATGCTGAATTTTTAACGACAGCACGCCCCGAACCGCTCAGGCTCAAGGCGTTGCTGAATGTTGAATATTTCGAAATGCTGAATATTAAATATTTCGGAATCCTGAATATTTAATATTCCGGATTTCCTAGAACGACATCGCGATTGCGATGAAGTCGTCAGCCTTGAGCGCAGCACCTCCGATGAGACCGCCGTCGATGTCAGGGCAGGCGAAGAGTTCCTTTGCATTCGATGGCTTGCAGCTGCCGCCGTAGAGGATGGTGATTTCCTCGGCCAGGGCACCGAATTTTTCAGCGAGCACCTTGCGGATGCAGGCGTGGATTTCCTGTGCCTGCTCAGCGGTTGCGGTCTTGCCTGTTCCGATGGCCCACACCGGCTCGTAGGCTACGATGACCTTTGCCATCTCCTCTTCTGAAAGGGTGAAGAGCACGTTTTTAATCTGCTCTGAAACGACCTCGAAATGACGGCCGGCCTCGCGCTCATCGAGATTCTCTCCCACGCAGAAAATCGGAGAGAGTCCCTGTGCAATTGCAAGTTTCACTTTCTCAACGAGTTTCGCATCGGTCTCTCCATAGTACTGACGACGCTCGGAGTGTCCGAGGATGGTGTATTCGCAACCTGCTGAAGCGAGCATTGCGACTGAAACCTCTCCTGTGTATGCACCTTTCTCCCTGTCAGCGCAGTTCTGTGCGGAAAGTCCTACTGCTGAACCCTTTACGACCTCAGCGACAGGCACGAGGTGAGTGAAAGGAGGAGCAATGATGAGTTTTACTGAGGCAGGAACCTCTGAAGATTTTGCCACTACTGCTTTTGCAAGTTCAATTCCCTCCGGAACTGTGGTGTTCATTTTCCAGTTTCCGGCAACGATTTTCTTTCTCATATCATTAATATATTTATATGTATATTCAGTATATATTTCAGCGGGCGCAAATTTAAGAAATAAAATCAAATTACATTGTCATTATTTTGCATTTCAAAAGTGATATTCCTAATTTTGCCGCGCTTCCCTTGTCTCCCGAATTGGCGGAGCGCGTTTCGGAGGGGTTTATGTTGAATATTTAAAAGAAAAAAAACAATATGGTAAAGAATTTCGTAGAGGAACTCAAGTGGAGGGGTATGATTCAGGATATGATGCCCGGCACTGAGGAGAAACTGATGGAAGGCCCGACCGCAGCCTATGTCGGGATTGATCCCACCGCCGATTCACTTCACATAGGTCACCTCGTAAGTGTGATGATACTCAAGCATTTCCAGAATTGCGGCCACAAACCTCTCGCCCTCATTGGCGGTGCCACCGGAATGATCGGGGACCCTTCGATGAAGTCTCAGGAGAGGAACCTTCTCGATGAACAGACCCTTGCGCACAATGTGAAGTGCATCAGGGAGCAGCTTGCCCGCTTCCTTGATTTTGATTCCGATGCTCCGAACAGGGCGGAACTGGTCAACAACTACGACTGGATGAAGGACTACGGTTTCCTTGCCTTCACCCGCGACATCGGAAAGCACATCACGGTGAACTATATGATGGCCAAGGATTCCGTGAAGAAAAGGCTTTCGGGTGAATCCCGCGAGGGAATGTCCTTCACGGAGTTCACCTACCAGCTGCTTCAGGGCTACGACTTTCTCTATCTCTATGAGCACAAGGGCTGTACCCTCCAGATGGGCGGCGCCGACCAGTGGGGCAACATCACCACGGGTTCCGAACTCATCCGCAGGATTCTCGGCAAGGAGGCCTACGCGCTGACCTGCCCTCTGATTACCAAGGCTGACGGCGGAAAGTTCGGAAAAACCGAGAAAGGCAACATCTGGCTCGACCCGAAGAGGACTTCCCCTTACCATTTCTACCAGTTCTGGCTCAATGTGTCCGACGAGGATGCCGCCAAATACATCAAGATTTTCACAATGCTCTCCCGCGAGCAGATTGAGGCTGCCCTCACTGAGCACGCACAGGCACCTCACCTTCGGGTGCTCCAGAAACTCCTTGCAAAGGAAATCACGGTGATGGTTCACGGACGGCAGGAGTATGAGAAAGCCGTGGCCGCTTCCGAGGCGCTTTTCGGGAATGCCACCTCGCAGACCCTCAGGTCTCTGGATGAGGAAACCTTCCTCCAGGTGTTCGAGGGGGTTCCTTCCTTTGAAGTCCCTGCCGGTAACCTTCCTTGCGGAATCATCGACCTGCTGAGTGTCCACACTCAGGTCTTCCCTTCAAAGGGAGAGTGCCGCAAGATGATTCAGGGAGGCGGTGTGAGCATCAACAAGGACAAGGTGAATGACCCGGCCGCAACAATCGGCACTGACGACCTCATCGACGGCAAATACATCCTCGTGCAGCGCGGCAAGAAGAATTACTTCCTTCTTACTGTCAGGTAACAGATAATCACGCACTTGCGAAACTTTTGAGATGCGATAGCATCGAAGGCGTCGTCAGACGCCGCGACCGTCCCGGGTATTTGCGACGCAAATACGGAAAGGGTTAAAGGTCGCCACTTCCCCCGCAATGGGGGACGGGAGGGGGGATATAAACTAGTGCGGAAGGAAAAAAGTTTCGCAATCCGCACAAACCTCTCGATAACAGAGAATCACCAACTTGCGAAACTTTTGAGAAGCGATGGAAAACGAAAGCACCAGACAACTGAAAGTAGCCCGCGAAATCCAGAAGGATATGGCGGAAATCATCCGCAGCAAGGGAATGGCTGCATTCTCCGGCGCGATGGTTTCAGTGAGCGGCGTAAAGGTCAGTCCTGACCTGTCAGTGGCAAAAATATATGTGAGTGTCTTCCCTTCGGAGAAGGCTCAGACTGTGATGCAGACAATTTCCGAGAACACCCGTGCCTTCAGAGGTGAACTTGGAGGGCGTGTCGGAAAGCAATTGAGGATAGTTCCCGAGATAGTCTTTTACCTCGACAGTTCCCTCGACTATGTGGAGCACATAGAGGAACTTCTCAAAAAGTAATCTGCAATGCTGCCGTTTTTCATCGCCCGCAGGTACCTGTTCGCGAAGAAGTCCCACAATGTCATCAACATTATTTCGGGAATCAGCGCGGCGGGGATGGCAATCGGCACGGCAGCCCTGATCATAATCCTTTCGGTTTACAACGGATTCGACTCCCTCGTGAAATCTATGATGGGCACGGTGGAGCCGGACCTTCTTGTTACTCCATCCTCGGGGAAAGTCTTTATCCCCGAAGGGGAGACATGCGACTGGCTCTACGCCCAGGAAAGTGTGGAAAGCATCTGCACGGTCCTCCAGGAGACTGTTTTCCTGAACTATGACGGCAAGCAGGGCGTGGCTGTCGCAAAGGGTGTCGATGCAATCTACGAGGAGGAATCCCCCCTGCGCAACTTCCTGCGTGACGGGGAGTTTGTCCTTCACCGGGGGGATGTCCCCCTTGCCTGTGTCGGTGCCTCCCTGGCTTATTCCCTTGGAATCAGTCCGAGGTTTGTCGCTCCGATAGAGATCTATTTCCCTTCCCGCACGGCCTCCATCTCCCTGTCCAACCCTGCCGCATCGGTCAGTATGGAGACTGTTTACCCTTCCTCTGTCTTCGCCGTGAACAACGACGTCGATGCCGGGTATCTCATTGTCCCGATTGATGTTATGCGTGAACTTCTGGAATATGGGGACGAGGTCTCGGCCGTGGAAATCCGCCTGAAGGAGGGCACTTCCTTGCGTGAGACGGAACGCATCCGCAGGACTGCGTCACAGATGCTCGGAGACTCTTTCAAGGTCAGCAACCGTTTTCAGCAGAATGAGTCCCTGTACAAGATGATGAAATATGAAAAAGTGTCAATCTACCTTATACTCATATTTGTCATCATCATCATTGCGTTCAATGTTTTCGGCTCCCTGATGATGCTCATCATCGAGAAGGAGGACGACATCCGGACCCTGAGGAGCCTCGGGGCGACGGACAGCCTCATCCGCAGAATCTTCGTGCTGGAGGGTTGGATGATTTCCCTCCTGGGACTTGTTGCCGGCCTTGCTGTCGGAATCGGTTTCGTCCTGTTGCAGAGCCATTTCGGCTTCATAGAGATGCCCGGAAATTTCATTGTCAGCGCCTATCCCGTGATTCTTTCCTGGTCCGATGTGGCGCTTACTGCCGCCGCGGTCGCTCTGATAGGCTATCTGATTGCCTTCATCCCTGTTTCCCGACGCTTCCGCAGGGGGTGAGCATTTCCCGTTTGGTCATCAGTATGAATGAAGATTCCTAAGTAAAAAAGAAATTTTTGTATATTTGAAAGTTTTTGCCTTTGACTGATGGACAACAGACTTTTTCTCATAGACGGCCACGCGCTGATATTCAAGATGTATTATGCTTTCCTGCGGCATCCGATGATAAATTCCAGGGGAGCGGATATGTCCGTGCTTTTCGGCTTCACCAAATATCTCCTTGAACTCATCGAGAAGGAGAAACCGACCCACATTGCCGTGTCGTTTGACCCTCCCGGAGGCACTTTCCGTCACGAGATGTATCCTGACTACAAAGGAACCCGTGCCGAAACTCCCCAGCTGGTCATCGACTCCCTCGACCCGCTGATTGAACTGTGCGGGGCATTGAGGATTCCCGTGCTGATGGTAAAGGGCTTCGAGGCTGACGATGTCATCGGGACTGTGTCCGTCAAGGCGTCAGCTGCCGGTTTCAATGTCTATATGGTAACTCCCGACAAGGACTACGGCCAGCTGGTCACTTCCCGAGTCTTCCAGTACAAACCCGGCAAGTCCGGCGGAGAGAACGAAATCCTGGGTCCTGCGGAGGTCTGTGCCCGTTACGGGATTTCCTCTCCTTCCCAGGTAATCGATATGCTGACCATCTGTGGGGACACCTCCGACAATGTGCCGGGAGTGAAGGGAGTAGGGGAGGTAGGAGCCGGGAAACTCATCAGGAAATATGGCTCGGTGGACGGTGTATATGCCCATCTTGACGAACTTACCCCGAAACAGCAGGAGGCATTCGAACAGGCCAGGGACCACATCGCCCTGAGCCGTGACCTTGTGACCATCAGAACGGATGTCCCTGTGGATGCCGACCTGGATGCAATGAAGGTTGACCTGGAGTATGACCCTCTGATTGCCGACCTTTTCGAGAAATATGAATTCACGTCGTTGTCAAAGTATATCAAACACATAAAGACCGATGGCCGCCTTCAGGATGAGGCAAAGCCTGTGCTGTCCGTGCAGGAGGCGGGGGTTGCCGAGGTGATTTCTGCGGCACGGGGTCTGGGCTGTTGCTCGGTTGTTATGGATTATGGGTCTGACGGCATCTTCGCAACCGTGACCGGAGTGACCGTCGGAGTTGCTCCCGTGGTTGCCTCCGGTCCGGCCGCTGCTGCTGACGCGAGGTCCGGTGTTGCTCTGGAGGGAATTTCCGCTTCGGGCAGCCTGGGGGAGTTTGCCACCCTGCTTGCCGATGCTTCCGTCTCCAAAGTCGGATATGACCTGAAAAGACAGTGTGATGTGCTCAGAAACTGCGGGATGGAACTCTCCGGGCGGCTCCTTGATTTGGAACTGATGCACTATCTTCTCGACCCTGAGAAAAGCCACCGGCTTGACATACTCGCAAAGGCCTACCTGGGAATTGACTTGCAGGAGGCCGCTGCGCCTGTCTCCGAGACACTTTCCCTTTTCGACCCTGTCAGTCAGGAAGATTCCCGGAGTCATTCCAGGGAGGCTGTCGCCCAGGCTCTCCTGGCCGGAAAACTTCTGGAGGACCTTTCAAAGAACAGGCTGTCGGAACTCTACGATACTGTGGAAGAACCTCTTCTGAGGGTTCTCTCCGGGATGGAATGCTGCGGGGTCAAGGTGGACCTGAACCAGCTCCGGAACTATGCCGCATCCCTCCGCACGGAACTTGAACAAAGACAGCAGCGCATCAGGGAGATGGCCGGGGAACCCGAGCTCAACATCCTGTCCACAAGGCAGATTGGGGCGGTTCTGTTCGAAAAGCTGGCCCTGGACCCGAAGGTCAAGGCAAAGACTGACAAGAGGTACAGCTACTCCACCGATGAGGAGACCCTTGCTGCGATTGCCCACAAGCATCCCATTGTGAATGAGATTCTGGAATACCGTGCCGTCAGGAAACTCCTTTCAACCTACATAGAGCCGTTCCCGAATTTCGTGTCGCCCCGCACCGGGAAAATCCACACTACATTCAATCAGGCACTCACCTCCACCGGCAGGCTGAGTTCCTCCAAGCCGAATCTTCAGAACATTCCGATTCGGACTGAAAGGGGCAAGGAAATCCGGAAGGCTTTCGTACCGAGTTCTCCTGACAGGGTAATCCTTTCAGCCGACTATTCCCAGATCGAGCTCAGGATAATGGCGCATCTGAGTCAGGACAGCCATCTTCTGGAAGCCTTCAGGAAGGGTGAGGACGTACACGCCGCCACTGCCTCAAAAATTTTCGGTGTGCCTCTCGACCAGGTAACTTCTGACCAGAGACGCATAGCCAAGACCGCCAATTTCGGGATAATGTACGGGATCTCCTCATTCGGCCTGTCCCAGCGTCTGAAAATCTCCCGTTCCGAGGCGAAGAACCTGATTGATGAGTATTTCGGGAATTTCCCGTCAATCAGGTCGTTCATCGACAGCGCAATTGCCTCGGTGAAGGAAACCGGCTATGCAAAGACCCTGTTTGGCCGCAGGCGCTATCTTCCGGACATCAATTCCGGCAATGCTACGGTCCGTTCCAATGCCGAGAGAAATGCCATCAATGCTCCGATTCAGGGTACGTCTGCAGACATAATCAAAAAAGCAATGATAGGAGTCTCCGGGGCAATGTCCGAGGCAGGGCTCAGAAGCAGGATGGTCCTCCAGATTCACGATGAACTTGTCTTTGACGCTTTTGAAAGCGAGATTCCTCTCCTGCGCGAGATTGTGGTGAGGGAGATGGAAAATGTCATTGAATTGTCAGTACCGTTAATAGTAGAGTGTAATTATGGAAAGAACTGGCTCGAAGCTCACTAATCTGTCCGACGCGGAACTTGCAAGACTTGCCGTGGAGCAGAACCAGGCGGCCTACATTGTGCTCTACACCCGCTACAACACCGGAGTCAGGGCCCACATTTCGCGTTACATAACTCAGAAGGAGGACATAGAGGACATCTGTCTGGAGAGTTTCCAGAAGGCATTCAGTCAGATTGCCTCCTACAACCCCGACTACAAGTTCTCCACCTGGATGTACCGCATCGCCCGCAACACGGCTTTTGACCACATCAGCCGCAGGGAAAGGGAGAAAAACAATCTTCCGACCACTTCCATCAACGAGAAGATTGCCGAGATGAGCGAAATCCCCGCTGCGGCGCACAACCCCGAGGACGAGATCATCAACCAGCAGGAGTATGACAAATGGCTGAACAACATAGAGAAACTCAAGGACGACTACCGTCTTGTCGCGAGGATGAACCTCATTGACAATTTCGGCTACAAGGAGATTGCCGATGAACTGGATTTGCCTATCAACACGGTCAAAACCAAAATCCGACGCGCCAAGGCCCTGCTGCTCAAGATGATGGAGGTGAGCGACGAACTTCTTTGACTTCCCTTTCCGTTGTAGAAGATTCTTTAATATATGATTTGCTGTTTTACGGGATATGAACTATTTTGATTTCGAGACCATACTCAAGGACCGTCTTCCTTTCGTGGATGACCTGATGCTGAGCCGTTTCAAGGCGATGGATGCCCTCTACAGGGACTGGAATTCCAGAATAAACGTGATTTCAAGAAAAGATATGGACAATCTTTACCTGCATCACGTGCTGCATTCCCTTGCCGTTGCGGGTTACCTTGAAACAGTCTGCGGGACTGGCTTGTCCGGAAAAACGGTACTTGACGTGGGAACCGGAGGCGGCTTCCCGGGCATACCTCTTGCCGTTCTCTATCCGGACGCATCCTTCACTCTCTGCGATTCCATAGGGAAGAAAACCCTTGTGGCAAGCAACGTGGCCCGGTCTCTAGGTCTGGAGAATGTCGCCGTCGTGAATGACCGGGCCGAAAACCTTGGCAGGAAATTCGATTACGTGGTCTCCCGTGCAGTCACGTCCCTGGACAAATTCTATCCCTGGGTCAAGGGCTGCTTCAATGAAGGCATACTCTATCTGAAGGGCGGAGACGTGGCTGAGGAAATTTCCCGTCTGATGGGGACGTTCAGACTTCCGAAGGGCAGTGTTCATCCCTGGCGCATAGATTCCTGGGTAAATGACCCGTTTTACGAGGAAAAACTTGTCATTTTCATTGAAAATTTTTGCAAATAAAGCGAAAAACACTACCTTTGCACTCCCAATTGCGAAAAATATAAAAAGAACTAAATATGAAAAGAACATTTCAACCATCGCAGCGCAAACGCCGCAACAAACACGGCTTCCGTGAGCGTATGTCAACTCCGAACGGCCGTCGCGTGCTCGCAGCACGTCGTCGTCACGGACGCAAGAAATTGACAGTGTCTTCAGAGGACAGGTGGTAAGCCTCATCCCCTGATTTCGTTGTAAATGCTAGAAGGTGACTGTTGAAGTCACCTTCTTTTGTGTTCATTGGTGGCTCCTGCTGTGGCATCAGGGTATGGGTTGCGGACGGTTGTGACCTGGAGCAATTGGCAGCATCAGGGTATGGGTTGCGGACGGTACGCACCTGCGGTGCTATCCCTCCCACCGCTTCGCGGCAGGTCCCTCCTTTAGACCTTCGCTACCTATAGTGGCTACTGCTTCGTCCCTGTGGATATCTATACCACAGCCCCGTTGAACGACTTGGGTGAAACTAACTTCTGACATAATGCCTCGATTATAGAACTACGCTCGAAGTTAGCACTTATTTTCATTCCCTCTGACAACTTGTTTAAGTCATGGGGGTTTCATATTCCTAAAAAATCAATATTGGCTTATCTATCGCAAAATTTTGGAAGATTTAAATGAATGATTAAATTTGCGTACGTCATCTTAAAAGCAAATCAATATGAAAAAGTTTTTTTATCTATTCTCGTTGTGCGCCCTGTTGTTGTCTTGTTCGGAAGAAAACAATGTTAAAGGAGACATCGTGGGCAGTTGGGCTTATTTGGACGGTTCTGTTTTTGTTGATGGTGTCGCTGTTCCGGATGAAGATGCTCAGAGGTTTATTGATTCTGATACTGCAGTCTATACATTCAATGCAGACGGCACTTTAGAATATCGGCACAAAGACTTCGGTGATAAGGCAATGCTGGGCACTTATTCACTAAACAAACAAACTCGCGTGTTGCAGATAACCTTTATGCATGGCGATGATATTGAAAATGTTACATTGAATGTCAAACGACTTACTGACACTGAGTTATATTTGCAGCAGATTGAAGAGGAAGTGGAGATTGAATACAAAGACGGTGAATGGAACTATCAATCTGAAGATAGTCATAAGCTGCTGATTGAGTTCAGATTCAACCGTATATAACCCCAATCAGAAAGTGACAAAAAGCCCGATAGTTAGACAAAATACTTTCGGGCTTTTTGTCTTTTTCAGTTGCAATGCAAACATTCTGAATATAATCCAGCGGGAAACGAAAAAGCTCCCGGTCCGACTGCCGTCGGCTGTTTGCTGTCAAACGTGCTCTGGACGATTTGACTGAATTCCATGGGCAGTGTTTTCTTTGTGTTCCTGCTTGTTTTGAGATTGGAGCATCCACTACCAGTTGTGTTATGGAAAATGGTAGGCATCAGGGTATGGGTCGCGGACGGTACGCACCTGCGGTGCTATCCCTCCCACCGCTTCGCGGCAGGCCCCTCTTTTCACGAGCCACGGGCGGCTACGCCGTCCGCGACCCATACCCTGATGCTACTGTGGAAATACCTTGTAAACAAGATTACCCCTGAGCACATCAAATGTGATTGGGTAAGGTGTTACAATGTTGGGCATGTGGCGTGTTTGGTTTGCATTATTACACCTGAGGACGCATCGTTCCTGTGCTCACATCGTGCCTTTCTTTCTTTGTCCATTCGGGTTTCCTTTTTCTTTTAACAGGTTCTTGATGGAGATGCCCTTCTCGCGGCGCTCCGTCTGGATCTCTTCGATCTGTTCTCGTGTAAGCATATTCTCAGTTTGTGTGTAAGCATCCGATAAAATGCATATTGTAGCGGGCAGTAATGCTCGCTACTTTTGCATTAAAAAAAAGGAAAGTATATGATGACACGTGAAGAAATCCTCTCAATCGAGGAGTACTGTGCAGAGCATAAGATCTCGCACAAGAAGCGTCTTGAAGAACTCGGAATACCGTTCTGGAACTTCTATAAGGCAAAGCAGAAGTACAGGAGGGCGGACGAGCAGGACACCCAACCCGGACAGTTTGTCCAGTTGGCTTCAGGACGATATGTACCTCAGACAATGCCTCCAGCCCGAACTGCAGGCAAATCCGGCAAGCAGGTCAAGCCGGCCGAAGATAAGAACGAGAGCTATCTCACAGTCGAGCTGCAGACCCGCGCCGGTACCGCTATGCGTATCCAGGGCGTTATGACTCCGGCCCATCTGAGGGAGCTAATCGCAGCCGGCAATGTTTAGCCTTGATAATACCATGCGATACTGGCTGTACAATAAGCCGGTTAACATGCGCATGGGCTTCAACGGACTGAGCGGCATAGTGAACAACAGCATGGGAATGAGCATGCGCAGCGGAGACGTGTTCGTGTTCGTCAATGCCACAAGGAACAGGATGAAGATCCTGCACCGCGAGGAAGGCGGTCTCGTGCTGTATGCATTGCGCATAGAGATGGGTAGAATGCGCATGCCGTTCTCCGGTGAGCCTGATGAAATAGCCTGCAGCTTCGGCCATGCAGACCTCATATCTGCAGCCAGATCTGCATTGGAAAGTCCTTATGTGAGACGCATTAAGATGCTCTCAAAAAGTCTCTAAAATACAACATGTTACACAAAGAAAATCGGTATTTTACTTGCGTAGAATGCCGATTTTTCGTATCTTTATACTTAGAAATTGAACGGAAAATGTTATCAAAGGATCAGGAAATATTGCACCTTCAGGCGGAACTTGCTAGACTTCAGGCAGAACATATGAAGTTTGAGGAGCTCAACCGTGAACTTAAGGAGAAGAGCAAGACTCTTGAAGAAATGAGCAAGGATCTTGAGGCAAAGAACAAGAAGTTGGAAGCAGCGAACTCCACAATATTGAATCTTGAGGTGGAGAAAGAAAAGATGCAAGGTATAATCGACAGTCTCCAGAATATGATGGCATGGTTCCGCAAGAAGATGTTCGGCTCGATGAGCGAGAAGAACCTTCCTCTTGATCCGTCTGTCCTTGAGCCTACACTCTTTGATATGTCGCTGTCGGAAGAAGAGCAGTCAGATCTTGATGCAGAGGTAAAGAAGATGGAGGAGCAGAACGCGAAAGTCATTGAGGTAAAGTCCCACAAACGTGAAGTACGTAAGCCTGTCATGAGGAAGGACCTTCCTGTAGAGGAGACTCACATCTATCCGGAAGGAATCAATCCTGATGAATATATTGAGATTGGAGTTGAAACAACAGACAGGATCGCCATCCATCCTGCAGTGATGTACATCGACCGCACAGTCCGTCATAAGTTCGTTCTCAAGTCGAGCCTTCAGATCGAGGAGCCTGAGAAGCAGACTTTCATCATCGCTCCGCTTCCTGAGATGATAATCCCTAAGGGAATGGCCTCGGAGAGCCTTCTGGCTGACATCCTCATTGACAAATATGTCTATCATCTCCCTTTTTACAGGGTCATACAGAAATACAAGGAGCTGGGAGTCCTCCTTAGTGACTCCACCATCGGAGACTGGTTCACTGCGGTATGCTCGAGGCTTCGGCCACTGTACGACAAGCTCCGTGAAAGAATCATGTCATCTGAATACATACAGGTTGATGAGAGTACGTTGCCGGTGATCGACAACGAGAAACATCGTGCCGTCAAGGGATACATCTGGGCGGTAAGGGATGCCTTATGCGGTGACGTATACTTCCACTATGACATGGGCTCACGTGGCGGTGATACGGCAAGGAAACTTATCGGAGGCTACCGTGGAACCATCCAGACGGACGGTTATGAGGTCTACGAGGCATACGAGGGCGCACCAGGCAAGCGAATGATCGGCTGCTGGGCCCACGCAAGACGCAAGTTCGTTGAAGCCCTCGATGAGGACAAGAAGCGCGCAAGCGAAGCCCTTGTATATATCGGCAAGCTGTACGGCATCGAAAAGGAGATGCAGGAAGCCGGTCTTGATTATGATGCAATCCAGAAACGCCGTCATGAGGAGTCCTACAAGATAATCCAGGAGTTCGAGAACTGGATGAACTCCGTGTCCGGATCCTTCACCCCTAAATCCCGGATGGGGAAGGCCCTGGTCTATGCATACACACTCCTTCCGCGACTGAGCCGCTATGTCCTTGACGGTAGATACAACATCGACAACAACGGTGTGGAAAATGCAATCCGTCCTATTGCCGTCGGAAGAAAGAACTACCTCTTCTGCGGAAACCATGACGCTGCAGTCAGAGCAGCCATCGTCTATTCACTCTTCAGCAGTTGCAAGGCTCACAATGTTGATGTGAGACTATGGCTTGAGGACACTCTCAAAAGAATCCCTACAGAAAAGAACATTGACCGACTACTACCATGCAACTGGCAGGTACTACCCGCTAATAGCAGGTAATAGACAGCTACTACCTACTACTAGCCGCCACTACCCTATACTACCTCGGTAATGGCGGCTAATATGTCAATATGTACTTGGTCGGATGGTTACGTTTGTGTTAGTGCGACAAAGTTAGGTCTCACTTATACAAACTGAAATATGTACTTCGTCGGATGCTTACCATCAAAAAGGGTGGCCTCAAAGTTATAAAAACTAAGAGGCCACCCTAATTACTACAAAACCAAACTTCAGTGGATTATTTTACCCAATATTTGGTGTCGTACGATGCACCTGTTGCGTTACCGATATTTGAACTGTTTACAGGGAAATAACCTTTATCTATGTCAACAGAAATGAATGGATGGTTTTGGTCCGTACCGTTTTCTTGCGTGGAGTTCGTTGCTTTATAATCAGGAGAATAACCTGTTTTTTTGTATATCCATTTAACTGTATTACCGGATAGTGTAGAAGTTATATACGTGCTCTGTTCTTCCGTATGGTATCCATATGAATAGTTTTTATCAACACTATAAGTCCCGTTATTAGGATTATCAATACCAGAGTAAATACCAAACATATAACTTGCAATAAATGGATATGTATCAGTACCTGTTGATGCAAATGATGAATAATCAATATAAACGACATTCCCATCAACCTCCGCAGACTTACAATAATATGCTCTGGCAAGAACATTTCCATTAGTATTGATGTTATAGAGGGTGTTATTGCTTACTACAATCTTAGCCTTCTCAAGAGGGAAATCATACTGTCCCCCTGATGCGCCGCTTCCCAAATCCATCAGCATTCGTCTTGACGTTGCACTAGTTACATTTGAATACGGTTGCTCTGCATAAATAACACAGTTCGAAATTTCAAACTTTTCAATATTATTATATACTGAACTATCCGTATCTTTTGCAGCAAGCTTGTTAATATTGATTACAACATAATTATTATCAGTACCAGCCAGTTTAATGATACAGTTAATAAAAGATAGATTCTTTATCACATAAGACGGAGTACCTGAAGCGTATCCACATACAGTTTTAGGGGCAGTAATATTACAATCTTCAACAACAGCATAGTCAGAAGTGGAAGCAGACGAGCTACTCATTACTAACAGACGACTGGCAGTGCTTGTTCCTCCAATGTTGAGATTTTTGAGAATAATGTCACCATTGTCGAGATAAATAGCATGACTAGAAGTCATCGAAATAGAAGGTTGCTTATCCTTGTATCTTCCAATTATGATTGTGCCATTGGCTAATTTGAGATGCCCAGTTGAAGTCAAATCACCGTCAACGAAAATCAATCCACCTTGTTGCAGATTAGTTTGGGTTACTTGGTCGCCTGAAAGAAGAGTAGCATAAGGGTATTCGCTGTTATTGATGGTAAGTCCACCAGCGGTGATATCCTGACCAGCATTGTAGATGCTCCAGTAGTCATTCTCGTCAACAAGGTCTTCTTCAATATAGCCATCCCCCGTAATGTTGATGGCGATGTCGTTGATGATTCCGGCAGTGAGTTGCATATCCTTCGGAAGACTGATTTCTCTGGTAACTTTCTTGGTTGCACTCTGGGCGGTCACGGTGAGTTTCGTTCCGATCGCCTTCTGGACAGGGAGTGTCACATACCAGACCGTGTAGGTGTTGCCTTTTTCTGTTGACACGGCAGTAGGGAGACCATCGGCATATTCTGCCGTCACGGTCGGGCTGACCTGGTCATTGTATTTCGCCTCGTTTTTTTTGTAAACATCTGCATAACCTGACGGACCGGAGTCAGAGAATTTATCAGCATAGTTCAGATATACCAATGAAATCAAGTTTTCTTTCTTATCCGTGTTATCTGTTTTAGTCAAAGGGAAACCAATTGAAACACTCTTTAGTTTGTCTCCATTGAAGACATTTTCTCCGTCGCGAAGAGTGACACGAACAAGGGCAAATAGCCTTTTTAGTTTGAGGTCAGATGAGGATAGGGATGTTTGTTCGTCTGTGACGTTAAGTACCGACTGTCCTAAGACATAATCTTGAAGCGGGTCGAATGATGTCGCTGTCGGATGCTGTATTGGATCAAGTTTGACATATACAGATTTGCCTGTACTGTTTTTGCTGATATTGCTTGTTCCTCTGTACGGCATCACGAAATAGTAGTTGTATGCATTAGCCGTGTCAACTTGATTGTGGCTGTAGGTAAACGTATTTCCTTTTCGTTTGGCCTCCACAAAGCCGTTGATTTTCCACTCTTCTTTATCGTTCACCGGAGCCCAAGCCACCGCAATGGACTCCTTCTTGTCCAGTTTGACAGATTCGCTCAAAGGGTCAAAGAAAGACTTGACCTGGGCATCCTCTGAATCAACTGTAAATGTGTGGGTGATTAGTTTCTGTTCTGAAGCGTTTTCCAGAATTTCATTTTTCTGACATCCTGCTATCGCGAGGAGGGCAGCAGCAAAGAAGGCAATCTTTTTCATACTACAACTCTCCATCGAAAATGTCAGACTTCCCGTTGACCTCGTCATCTTCAGACATCCAGTCGTTCGGGTTGGATATTACCACCAGAACGGTGTCGTTTACAATTAGTGAAATTACGGAGCAGGCTGGAGACTCATATTTTACCCCCCCCGTAAGCAATTTTGTGATTTTTACCATAAGAATATCAATTTATTTGTTTGTTCTGAAATATTGTCAGGCAGAGAATGGTATCTTTCAAAGGTAGTAAATGTATTGAAAAAATCAAAATTACAGGTCATATCCCATTACAAACGTCTTTCCCGAGACTGTGACCTGGCATTTCATTGAGGCCGGGACGTCGGCAGGGGACTGGTCGAGGAACATGGCGGAGATGCCGTCGGTGAGGCCCTGGAAGGCGGAGGCTGCCCCCAGAGGGTGAATGACGGTGATGTAGCGGGAGGCTGCTCCGGAAGGCTTGGTGGTGCTTACCCTGTAGTATTTCCTGTCAACGCTGACCCCGATTGCGTCAGACTTCTTCGAGGAACCGGTTTCGGTCTTGAAACCTGTGGTGGTCTCGCAGAAAGTCTTGAATAGCATATTGTTGCCGTCTGCGAAGGTCGTATGTGCTCCGTAGATGCCGCTCTGGTAGCTGTCTGTTGTTACTGACTCCAGAGGATCGCACAGGTGGAAACTCAACTCGACCGGGAAGCCTGACCCGCTGCCGAATCCTTCATCCACGATGACGAAGAACTCCCGATTGACGAAAAAGACGCTCCTTCTGTGGGTCAGGTCGGTGTAGGAAGGGTTCTGGACCACAGCGACATCACAGACGGATGCCCCGGAACAGAACGCTGTCCCGTTGCCGGATGCCCTGTTGCCGGATGTCCTTTTACAAAATACTGTTCCGTTGCCGGATGCCCTACTTACCGAAGCCGTAGAAGCCGCCGAAGCCGTAGAAGCTGCCAGAACTGCCGGAGTCGCCGGAGCTGTAGGAGTCCCTGAAACCATCGCACCCCAGGACGTGATTTCGTTAAGGGCCGCCTCACCATAGAGGAAACATTCCCCGAGCATTCTGCCGTCCGCGATGGTCGCCCCGGAGCGGGTCAGAGTGTTGTGTGAGGATGTGGCCCTGAAACTCTCCCTGACTGCATTGTCCGCTGCGGAGCCGCCGTAGGAGAACACTCCGGCATCCGGAAGGAAACGCCTTCCGTTGCGGTATAGGCCTATGTGGCAGTTGTCCGGCTGGCAGTGCCACCAATTGTTCGGATTGTAATTGTTTTTCAGTACGAGCATTGTGGAGGAGGAAGTCCAGCCGTCGCGGAACATATACCATCCCGAAGCCGGGTAGGCGGCCATCAGATAATCAGGCTGGGTTCCCGATTTCCCTTTCGTCGCGAGCCATTCGAATGATTTGTCCTGAGGGAACATTTCGGCGAATTGCTTGAAATTGCGCACAAAATAGGATGATGCGACTACCCTTGTGTCGTTGAATTTCTCCACTGAATAGTCGGGGAACATTATGTCCCGGGCGAATTCCGCAGGTTTACGCAGTGTCTCCATGAAATCGGAAGGAAGGGATGACAGTCTGCCGTTTGCCTGTGCAACGCTGTAGATGTCGTGGAAAATGTTGAAGACTGCCAGATGGTAGCTCGGGTCAAGTTCGTTCTGCATTCCGTCTTCAAGGAACTGCACTTCCAACTCGCCAAGCAGGTCCGAAGTGGCTTCCCTTTCCCATTCGGGGGCCTTGACGAACTCCGGCATCATTACTCCGGCATAGAAGACCGCCTGAACCTCAAACAGCCTGTGGTTGCTGGTGAAAGTGTGGTAGTAATTGGCTCTGATGCTCTCGACGCAGTCGTGGAATGCCACAAGAACGGTGGAAAGCCACTGGGGTGTGAAATTCTCCGAGCGGATGAAATACTGGAGCATATTGATCTGGTCCATTGTCCTGCTTGTAGCCTGCAGGTCAGTCCACATGTCTCTCACAGGATTGGAAGCCGGGATTGTCCCTCCCGGACAGGGGTAGGTCTGAAGCCAGTCTGAATAGACATCTATCCACGCGAGGATATATTTCTCGTCCCTGGTAACCCAATAGGCCCTTGCCTGGGGTTCCATCCACTGATGCCTGTGCTTCTGGATGAGGAACTGCTGCTCGGTCAGTCCGTCGGGCACGAATTCCCAGTTGATTCCGCCTTTGCCGTCTGAAAATGACCAGTAGCGGGCAAGTCCCGTGACCGGGTCAGTGACTTCCTGGTAGTTCTTTACATAGAATCTGTAGCCGCTTTCCTTTGTGGCCTGGTCGGCGATATTCAGGTCGCTGTCCGAAATGCTGGTAGTGATAAGGTCCACAAGCGGGTTCCTGACATTTGTCCTCTCACGGTAATATTCCCTCAGATGCCACGCAGCCTGGTAGTAATCCCCGGCATTCCAGGCCTCCTTGACTTTCTCCAGTCCGGGATAGTCGAGATTCAGAACTTCGCCAAGCCTGGGGTTCACTTCGCCATTTTCGTCGCCTGAAGGTGAGTCAGGGATGGTTATGTCAATGTTTCCTCCTGAAGGTCTCTCGCCGATTTCTTCCCTGCCGCACGAAATGAGGATGGCAGCTATCAGGAAAAACAGTCCTTTGCGTATGAGTGTGTTATTAAATATGTACATATTCTGTCTTGTTGGTCAACGTGCAAATATAAATTGAATTCAAATATCTTTCCCGCCATTTTTGTAGTTGACATTTTCAGTATTGTTGAATATTGCACATATTGACAGGTGAAAATATCAATATTTTGTTGCTCTTCTCAATAGGATTGTCTAACTTGGAGCACAATTTTGAAATTATGTTCACTATTCTGCTTGTCTGTGTTCTTTTGACGGTTGCGGCCTGCCCTGTTGATGCCGCAAATGACGGCCATATCCGTTTTTCCAATCTTTCAATAGATGACGGCTTGTCGCAGAACACTGTTTTTTCCATCTGTCAGGACGCTGAAGGCTACATCTGGTTTGCAACCCTTGAGGGACTGAACCGTTTCGACGGAAACTCTTTCACGGTTTTTCTTCACGACGAGAATGAACCCGGAAGTCTCCCTGACAACATTATCCACATTTTGTTCCTTGATTCACAGGGAGTTCTCTGGATTGGAACGGAATCATCCCTTGTTCGGTGGAACAGGAGGATGGAGAGGTTCGACAATTTTGCTGCGGGCTCTCCCGTCATGTCGGTTGCGGAGGTTTCTGCGCAGAAGTTCCTTGTCGGGACTGAGAAGGGGCTGAGGTTTTTTGACTCAGAGAAAGACTGCTTTACGGACAATCTTCCTGAAAACACGGCCAGGCTGAGGGTAAAGTCAATGACAAGACATTCTGATTCAATATATATAGGAAGTGTCGGTGAGGGGCTTTTTGTATATTCCATTTCAGGCGGGGAGATGATCAGGGTGCCGGCCTATTCCGGAAACAGTACAATCCAGACAATATTTGTCCAGAATGGAAACCTGGTCTGGTTCGGGACGGAGGGAGACGGACTTTTCTGTCTGAATCTTGAGGAGGGCGGTCTCCGCAATTTCAGGACAGGGGTGCCCTCTGGTGGGATTGGCTCCAATTTCGTCCGCTCCATCGCATCCGACACGAATGGCAGAATCTGGGTGGGAACTTTCAACAGTCTTGACATATATGACAGTGCGACAGACACTTTCGAGTGTTACCGGAGCGACCCTTTCCGTGAGGGTACGATTTCCAGAAATTCTGTCAGATGCATCCTGAGGGACAATCAGGGAGGGATGTGGCTCGGGACTTATTTCGGAGGAGTCGATTATTGGCACCCGCTCCGCAGCCGCTTCGAGAACATCAGGCAGACCCCCGGGGCACATTCCCTGAATGATGACATAGTGAACTGCATCACACCTGCTCCGGACGGGGTTCTGTGGATAGGAACCAACAACGGCGGTCTGAACAGCTACGACCCTGCCACAGGAAGATTCCACAATTTCGGGACCCATCCTGCCAATCGTGCGGACGGTCTGGAGTCAAATGACATCAAGGCCATTCACATCGATTCAGTCACTTCGGACATCTACATCGGGGCACACGCGGGGGGACTCTGCGTACTGCCTGCACATTCCGGAACCATCAGACAATGCAAATTCAATGGTGAAACCGGCATAGCCCCGCTCGACATCTATTCCATAATAGAGGAATCTCCCGGGCTGCTCTGGATAGGTTCGCTTCAGGGGCTGTTTTCCTACAGGACTTCCCATGGAGAACTTCGCAATTATCCCACATCAGGTGAGGACAGGGACAATCTGAGAATAAGGGCCTTGATGAAAGACAGCAGGGGGTGGCTTTGGATAGGCGGCGAGAATGATATGGAAATCCGTCAGATGAATGATGGCCGTCTGCTTCAGGTGAATCCCGGCTGCGATGAACTCTCCGGCCTGTCGTTTATTCTGGGATTCCACGAAAGCTCTTCCGGTATTGTCTGGATAGCAACCAGGAACGGACTTTTTGCCTATAGTCCGAAGGAGAATACCCTGAAAAGGTACACTGTAGCCTCAGGATTGCCGAGCAACGTAATCAACGGAATCGAGGAAGATTCCTACGGCAGGCTCTGGCTCAGTACGGACAACGGCTTGAGCTGCCTAAATCCCTATTCCGGAGTTTTCCGGAACTTCACTGTGAAGGACGGCCTGCCGAGCAGGCAGTTCAGTATGGGGTCGCATTGCAGGCTCGATTCCGGGAGGATGTATTTCGGAGGAATCAGAGGCATCACCACTTTCATTCCGGAACGCGTTACAGACAACCCTTATTCCCCGGCTCCGATCCTGGCCGGGTTCAGGGTTTTCAATGACAGGGTAATCCCCGGTGACGACAGTGGAATCCTGGAAGAAAGTGTAGCATCCACAGAAAGAATCACCCTCGGGCACGACTGCAATTCATTCTCGGTGGATTTCACTGTCAATGACTTCATTGCGGGAGGGCACAGCACCTTCTCCTGGAGACTTGTCGGTTTTGAGGAGAACTGGACTGCCCCATCTTCCTCAAGGACGGCTTCTTACTCAAACCTTCCTCCGGGGAAGTACCGTTTTGAGGTGGCTTCTGCCAACAATGACGGAAAATGGAACACGGATCCTACGGTTTTGGAAATATGGATCAGACCGGCATGGCATCAGCTTTTCTGGGTTCGTGCCCTTTTAGTGCTTGCCGGCCTTGCCCTTGTGGTGTGGAGTGTTTGGTTCTATATAGGCAAGAAGTCCGTGCAGAACCGCCTTGAACTGGAGAAGAAGGACAGGGAACATCAGGAGGAAATCAGTCAGATGAAGATGCGTTTCTTCATCAACATATCCCACGAACTCAGGTCTCCTCTGATGTTGATTCTCAATCCGGTTCAGGAAATGCTCGACAGAGTTTCCGACATCTGGACCCGCAAGCAGCTCAGATATGTCCAGCGCAATGCCCAGAGGCTTCTCCACCTTGTGAATCAGCTTATGGACTACCGCAGGGCTGAACTCGGGGTTTTCAAATTGAGTGTCAAGCCGGAGGACATCAACAGGATTGTCAGGGAGAATTTCTCCTATTACGAGACTCTTGCCTCCAGCAAGAAACTGAAATATTCACTCATCTCGCACATCCCTGAAAAGACTGAGGTTCTTGTGGACGGTCAGTACATTGAGTTGATACTCAACAATTTGCTATCCAATGCATTCAAGTACACTGACAAAGGTTCAATCACAGTCACTGAACGCCTCTCTGAAGGCAGATTCATCCTTGAGGTAGCGGACACAGGTGCCGGAATCCCGCTGGACCGTCAGGACAAGATTTTCGAGAGGTTCTACCAGCTGGAGAACAGCCACATAGGCAGTGGCATAGGTCTTTCCCTCGTGCAGCGCCTTGTCGAGCTGCATCACGCGACCCTGGAATTGGAAAGCGAGGAGGGAAAAGGATCCCGATTCATCGTGAGCATCCCTCAGGAGAGGTCGGCATATTCTCCAGATGAGCTGTCGGACGGAACTGACGATGCTCCTCACACCACAAACTCCAGAGAGATGTATGTGCTTGACAGTCAGGAGACTCATGAAGAAACTCAGGACACTCAGACTGTCCCGGACGGATCCCGTCCCAAAATTCTGGTCGTGGAAGATGAGGAGGACATCCGCGCCTATATGGAGACATCCCTGTCATCTTCATTCCAAATCCGCTGTGCACCGGACGGTGCCCGTGCCCTGGAGATGGTCGGGGAGGATTGTCCGGATATGGTCATTACGGATATGATGATGCCTGTGATGGACGGAATGAAACTTTGTGCCCGTCTGAAACAGGACAGCAGTACAAGCCACATTCCAGTCATTATGCTTTCCGCCAAGGCTGACGGACAGGACCAACTGAAGGCTCTGAACAGTGGAGCTGACGACTTCCTGACCAAACCTTTCTCGATGACAATGCTGAAGGCGAAAATCCGCAATATGCTGCGCACGAGGATGATAATCGAGGACAAGGCTACCCGCAGCACCGCATTCTCGCCGGAAAAGGCGGCACTGAATGCTATGGATGAGGAGATTGTCCGCAAGGCGGTGTCCATCGTGGAACGGAATATGGACAATGTGGAATTTTCCACTGATGAGTTCGCCCGCCAGATGAATATGAGCCGTTCCAATCTCCATCTCAAACTGAAGTCAATCACGGGAGATTCCGCCCTGGGATTCATTTACAAAGTCCGGTTCAGTGAGGCTTGCCGCCTGTTGGAGGACGGGCGTTACAGTGTGTCCGAAATCAGCGATATGGTCGGGTTCAACACTCCTTCCTATTTCGCCACCTGTTTCAAGAAGCATATTGGCTGCCTGCCGACAGAATGGACGAAACAGAACAAAATTGAAAAATGATTGTACAAATTTGAAGAAAGAAACACAGGATTTGCTATGAATGGAACATAATAGTAATCCCGGCCTGTCCATATTCACTAATTTTGCATTGTTGACAGGTAGTCTCCGACTCTGTCCGACACACTGATTGAAAACACTAAGACAACTGATATGAACAAATTTGCAATCTCTATTCTGACCCTGGGTCTGGCATTGTCCGCAGCCTGTTCGCCCGATCAGAAAGAACATCTTTCCAAAGATGGGAACATTGACCGTTACCTTCCTCAGGATGAAACCGGTGAAGAGGGCGCGGCAGCGGTCAGCCGTGAGGTTTTTGATCTTCTGAACCTGGATTATCCAGGCCTTGAGAATGTGAAGTCAGCCCTGGAAGAGAGGGACACGGTGAGTGCCGCAAAGAATCTTCTGGACTACTGGCGCACCCGCAGCGGACTCTACAATCCGGATGTTGACCTCATTACCACAACCTGTACCGCTTCCGAGAAGAACATTGCCGACCAGGCGCTCGAGTACCGTTTTTATGTCCGCAATTTTGCGGAGAAGACCGATGCGGCGACAGGTCTTGACATTTATCATTCTTTCGGTTCGGCCGGAAAAATCGACTGGGAATATGTTCCCGAGGGGGTGACCAGCCAGGAATTCCGCTATCAGAAGCACCGTCATCAATGGATGGAACCTCAGGCGAAGGCCTATCGCACAACCGGCGACGAGGCCTATTTCAAAAACTGGGTGGAAGTTTATGGCAGCTGGATGGAGACCTATCCTTTCCCGGGGGCGGACACAAAATATCCACCAGAGGGCGGAGCAGAGAATGACGTTGACTATCAGTGGAAAGGCCTGCAGGTGGCTGAGAGGGTTCTTTCTCAGATCAACATCCTCTCCTATTATATATATTCCGAAAATTTCACTCCTTCGTGGCTGACGGCAGTCCTGAATCTTTTCGCAGGTCAGGTGGAGTTGATGCGCAACAATTACTATCAGACTTCCAACATCCTCATTACCCAGGCTCAGGCTGTCGCTACTGCGGGAATACTTATGCCTGAGTTCAAAAATTCCGGCGAATGGGCTGCAGAAGGCTGCGCGAAACTGAAGGAAAACCTTGACAGCCAGTTCCTTGAGGATGGAGTCCAGTACGAGCTTGACCCGAGCTACCATATTGCTGCGATTGCAGATTTCCTTGAAATCAACGACCTTGTCAAACTCAATGGCAGGACCGACCTTCTCGGGGACGATTTTCTTGCAAAACTAAGGGATGCCATGACCTTCGTGGCGGACATCACTTACCCTGACTATTCCATTGACAACTGGAACGACACCCGTTCGGCATCCTATTCCAGGAGTGTGCTGACAAGGAACTTTACCAATTATGCCGCTGCCTTCCCTGGCGAGCCTTATTTCAAGTGGATGGCAACAGGCGGTGCACAGGGAAGCAATCCGGGATGGTTTGCAAAGGCCTATCCCGTGGCAGGCTACTATATGCTCCGCAGCGGCTGGGACACCAAATCCACGATGATGGTGCTCAAGAACAATGACAATGCATCGAATGCATGGCACTGCCAGCCTGACAACGGCACTTTCGGAATATGGCGCAATGGCAGGAATTTCTTCCCGGATGCAGGTTGCTATTCCTACAACACGGATTCCGACAGAACGACATATGCCGCCACCATCAATCACAACACAATCTCAATGTCCAGCAAGGACTATGCTTCAGGATATATGAGAGGTGAACTCGTGAAGATGGAAACGAAGGACGGCACGGAACTGCTTGTCACATCTCATCTTATCAAGGAAGGGGTTACCCACCGCAGGGCCGTCTTTTTCGTCGACAAGGAGTTCTTCGTGATTGTGGATGATGTCTTCGGAGGGGCCAGCGAGAAGGCCAATTTCAACATACATCTTCTCAGCACTGCGGCGAATCCGACCGTCTTCTCCGAGGATGAAAGATGCCTCTACACGACGTTCTCTGATGGTAACAATATGTATGTCAAGACTTTCGTGGAAAATGAGCAGGATTTTGCGATTGTGAAGAAAACCTCAAAGTTCTCCTCCGCCCTCGGTGAGGAAACCGGAGACAGGGTTGGCTATCAGTTCACCAACCGCAAGCCTGCCGACAAATCAGTCCGCCTGGTTACCGTCATCCTTCCTTTCTCAGGCGCTCCGGAGTCAATCTCCGTCGATGCCGTCTTTACTGACAATGAACAGAGCGGGGTGGCTGCCCTTCATCCTGAGGGGTCTGCCGTCAGGGTAACCGTCGGTTCAAAAGAATATGCCCTTAATTACCAACTTGAACAATAAACCAAGAATATGAAATCAAGGATATTCAGACTCATTGCCTCTGCACTTGCAGTCATCTCCTTTCTGACCGCCTGTGAGAGGGACTCTCTCAAGGAGAGAGGCTTTGAACTTTACTATTCTGATGTCGTGGAGATTGCGCAGAACATCACTGTGAATCTCGCTCCGACCTGGTTCGGGGGTACGCCTTCAGACTTTGCCATCACAAAGGTCACTTTCGATGGCGCCGTTTACTCCGGACCGGAGTTTTCGATCAACTCTGAGACCGGAATGCTCATCATAGCCGGGGCGAAGAACACCACTCCGGGCGAGTATCTCATTTCTCTCAGCTGCAATGTCGGGGAACAGTCTTTCACATATCCTGACAAGGTGAAGGTGACTTTCTCCAACGGAATCCCTGAGGGAATCACCACCGAGCCTTCTGAGCTTGTGATTGACATCGCAGACCTTTCTAAAGACAGTCAGAAGGAGACCCCTACTGCAAGGGTCATCACTGAAGGCGAACATATTGCAATCGACAGTTACGCAATCCGCAATGTCAAGAAGGAGGGTGTCCTTGTGGACAATGTGACCAGCCCTCTGTTCGCCATATCAAAAGACGGAGTGATTTCCGCAGTAAAGGGCGGACCTTTCGAGATTGGTACATATACCCTTGATCTGAAACTCAACACCCGTTCATATTCCAACGAGAGCGCCGTAGGCCTTTTCGGCAACGCTGTTTCAATCAGGATCGTGTCTGCTCCTTCAGCCTTGACCTATACTCCTGACAACGGACTCATTGAGGAAGAAAAGGATATTTACAAGACTTCATATACCAGTGCGGTTCCTGTCCTTACGGGTTCCACCGACGGAGTTCAATATTCCCTTGAGACAACTCCTCAGACCGACAAGATCACCATCGACCCTGTGACCGGAGTGATTTCGATTGCCGAAGGCCACGGTCTTGTCAAAGGAAGCACTTATGACATCGACGTGCTGGTAAAGAATGACTTCACCACTGAACCTGTGAGGTTTGCAAAAGCGTACAGAATCGATGTAGTGGACTTCATCGACCCGATCGAGAACTTCTCCTACTCTGACTTCTCGAAGAAGAAGGCCCTCGGATGGAAAGTCCTTCCTACACAGAGCGGAGCACGCAGCTTCGAGTTCGCAGAACCGGATGCCGCCTACACGAAATATGTCAGCCTTGACCCTGTGACAGGAGCCCTCTCAGCCGAGAAATACAACACTCTCCCTGAGGGTACCTACGAGATCAGTGTGACTGCCCGCAACGGCAAGGAACAGGACACCCGTACGGCAGTGCTCCGTCTCACAATCAAGGAGAACCCTTATTTCTTCACATATTTCAGTTACGGAAACAACCTCTCCCTCACCGAGCAGCAGACCAGTGGCGTGAGCCAGTTCAGGGTGACTTCCGACTCCGAACTTGCCAATCTCAGTCCGGAAATCATTGACACGGACCTGAAGGCGGGAGTCACTGCGACCTACAGCATGACAATTAAACGCCAGCTGAAGAACACTACCATTGATCCGGCAACAGGAAAACTTACATTCGATGCGGGTGGATTTACCTCCCAGTCAATGGGAATTGTCTTTGTGACGGCTACAACTTCGGACCCGGATGATACCGAGAATACATTCAAGGTGACGGTTCCGGTGTTCGTGGACTTCTCCGGAGATATCAACGGGGTGTCCGTGCAGTACAATCCATTCGTGCTCAGGGTCAATCCTAAGGTCGGGGGACGGTCAGTCTCACCGGCAGTGACCGGGGCTGATTTGTCCAAGTTCCTGCTTGACTTCCGGAGAGATTTCTACTACGACAACATCAGCGGAGTCAGGGAGGACGGCTCTGAAATGGAGAGTGGAGGCTTGAACAATGACCCGGCAAAGAGTTCGTCTCCTTTCCTGGAGAACATCTGGGAGGCATTCACTTCTGCGACAGGCTTGAACAAGTCATCGAATCCGTTAAAACCGAACCAGGTGGCGAATTATGGTTCCAAAACCCCGGTTTCCTACTGGAACGGCAATGTGCAAAAGACTGCGGAACAGCTGTCAAAGACTCCTGCCTATGTGGACAATACCACTGGGACTAACCATCTTTCTCTCGTTGTGAATCCCGGACTGTGGCGTGACAACGGATGGGCGGACGGAACATTCATAGCACAGATGACATTCAGTGAGGTCTCCACGACTGACTTGTCAGCAAGCAGCAATCCTAATAAGATCGTGCCGCTGGCCATCTGGATAGACAAGGATTTTGAGGAATAAAAAATATTACGATGAAAACAAACATATATACAAAAGCCCTCGCCGCCCTCTGCGCCGCATCCGCGATTCTCGCCGGATGCCGCAAGGAGGTTCCGGTGCAGGAAGAGCCTGTCGTGAAACTCAGTTACGAGAGTCTCACAGGTCTGGTTCCAAACGGTCGTGTGACCGCAAGTCCGGAAATAACTTCCGGGGAGCCGACGGATTTTTCAATCAGTTCCGTCTTTTTCGGTGAGTTCGCCTACAAGGGTGGAATGTTCAGCATTGACTCCGAGACAGGTGAAATTGCTGTGACTCCTGCTGCGGATGCCGCTGAGGGTGAGTATCTGGTCAGTGTCAACTGCGTTTCTCCTGAAGGAAAGAAATACATCTTCAAGAATGCCCTGAGTGCGACCGTCATCAGCGGAATGCCTCAGCTGAGTGTCACTCCATCCACTCTCAATCTCAAGTACGAGGACCTTCAGCCTTCGAGTGACGCCATTCTGCTGAACGCGCAGGTGACTGCGACAGGTGATGCCGCCAAGGTTACCGGCTACGAACTCAGGAATCTGCGCAAGGACGGCGAACCGGTGGAGTCCATCGGGGACTTTTTCAGCATTGACGAAAGCGGAATGGTCTCAGCCGTCAAGGGAGATGCCTGGGCTATTGGAAAATATGTGATGGACATCAAGGTCAACACCGAGTCTTTCGGAACGGAGAGCACGGAGGGTCTCATTGCAAACGCGCTGACTGTCAATGTCTCCGCTGAGCCTGTGGTCGTCAATTATACTGAGACTCCGGCATTCGCTCCGAACATCCCGAAGACCTACACTCCGACCGTCACAGGACCTGTTCCTTCCGGCTATGCAATCAGCAAGGTCACTCTCGGAGGAGAGGAATATTCCGGGGCGGAGTTCTCCATCGACCCTGCAACAGGTGTCGTGACAGCTTCAGGCAAGGAGGACACCGCAGCGGGAGAGTACAAGGTTTCAATTACTTACAAATATGCCGGCCAGGATCTTTCCTCAGATGATGTCCTGACTGTGAAATGCCTCCCAGGCGTACCGGAGGGACTCCTTGTGACTCCTCCAGCGGCTTCTGTTGAGGACAAGGACATTGCGGAGGGTTCTTCAACGGAACTTCCTGTGTTCACCCTCACTGCGAACGGGGAGAGTGCAGCCGTCACCGGCTATGAAATCAGGGCTGTCCGCAAGGACGGGGCAGACTTCGCATTCAGCGGCCTTGTGACTGTGGAACACAACACGGTGCACATTCAGAACGGCAACTGGCCTCTGGGAACCTACACCTTTGACGTCAAGGTCAACACCGAGTCATTCGGAACCGATTCCGACAAGGGCTTTTTCACAGATGTGTTCACTCTCACCGTCTTCCAGAAGATCGAACTTGCATACGATTCCGCTACAAAGAAGGAGCACACTCTCTGGAGCATTTCTCCTCTGACGCCTATGCCTGCAGGTTACACTTATTCATTCACAAACCCTGCGGCATCCTACACCTCCTTCATCTCCCTTGACCCATCCACGGGAGTTCTGAGCGCCCTCAAGGGCAACAACCTTTCGAAAGAAATCCACAGGGTCAGCGTCACTGCATCTGCTCCGGGTCAGGAGAGCAGCATTGCTGAATGTGACATTGAGGTGGTTGAGAATCCTTATTATTTTACATATTTCAGTTATGGAAACAACCTCGGGCTGACCGAGGAGCAGACTGACGGGGTGAGCCAGTTCAGAATTCCGAACAAAAATACTATGGCTGCGACATCTCCTGAAATTCAGTATACTGACTTGCCTGATTCCGGAAAGGATAATGTGACATACACTATTGAAATCAAGTCAAATCTTTCGGGCGCAACAATTGATTCAGGGACCGGTAAACTCTCGTTCACAACGAAGTCGTTCACCAATTATCAGAGTGGTGTCCTCTTTGTGACGGCTACTTCCGTTGACCCTGATGATGCTGCAAATACGTTCACTGTCAAAATGCCTGTGTTTTTTATCTTCCCTGCTATGAATCCTACGTCACTCGGCAGGGGTGTGAACTATAGCCCGTTCGTGTTGCGTGTCAATCCTCATAACGGCCAAAGGGTGTCAGAAAAACCTACAGTCACAGGAGTGGCGGATATGAGTCTTTTCTGTATGGATTTCCGCAGGGATTTCCGCTATTGGGATTTTGACGGCAATACCTCTTTAGATACGGACGCTGCAATTACAGAAGGTGATTTCCTGTCTGCTTTGTGGAGCCAGTACGCCTGGGGTGATTCGTCGCTCTCTTATTCTTCCAACAATCCGTTGTCTTATTTCCAGACAGGTTTCTCCGAAGTGAAATCGGAGGAAGAGCTGGCTGAAACATTTGCTTATATTGACAACGCAAATGATTATAAGGTTGTTGTCAATCCGGGTAAGTGGATTGACAAGGGGACGGGTCGTGCTGCAAACGGAGTGTTCCTATGTCAGGCTGCCACAACGGATACCGGAGACCCTACTAAACTGGATAAGGGATACAACGCAGATACAAATCCGAACACCGCAGCTTCCAGACCTTTCATAATCTGGTTTGACCAAACATTTGAAAAATAGAAACGAGATATGACAACTAACCGAATACTTTGCGTAATCCTTTCGCTTTGTCTGGCAGCCACAGCGCTGGCTCAGAATATGACAATCAAAGGACGGGTCATCGACGAGAATGACCAGCCGCTCATCGGAGCCGGAATCACCATTGCCGGCACCACTTCCGGAGAGGTTACCGACCTTGATGGTAACTTCACAATCAAGACTTCAAAGGGGAGCAAGCTCATCATCTCCTACATCGGCTACAAGGAGCAGGAACTCATCGCAATGGGACAGACCAATGTGACAATCAAACTCCAGCCTGACACTCAGCTGCTTGACGAAATCGTTGTGGTCGGCTACGGCGCGATGAAAAGGAGCGACCTGACAGGTTCAGTGGCATCCGTCTCATCCGAGGCCATCGAGGGCTACCAGGCAAGTTCAATTGCCGGAGCCCTCGGAGGACAGATCGCCGGAGTGCAGATCACCCAGAGTGACGGAACGCCGGGCTCTGACTTCCAGATCAATATCCGTGGTGTGGGAACCCTGAACGGCGACAACTCTCCGCTCTACATCGTGGACGGTTTCCAGGTGGAGAGCATCGAGTTCCTTTCCAACTCGGACATCGAGTCCATCGAGGTTCTCAAGGACGCATCCTCATCCGCAATCTACGGTTCAAGGGCTGCCAACGGAGTGCTCCTGATTACCACCAAGTCCGGAAAGGTCAGCCGCCCGGTAATCTCCTACAACGGTTCGGCTTCCTACAGAATCATTCCGAAATATCTCGATGTCCTCGATACCTACGAATTTGTCAAGATTCAGGGAGAAATCAACAGCAGCTACACCTCGGCATATTACAAACCGAACACCGAGACTGAGACATTCCGCTACAACACCCTTGAGGATTACCGTGGAGCCGAAACTGTCAACTGGCAGGACCTTACCTTCAGCCCGACCTGGTCCCAGGACCACAACGTGTCGGTTGTCGGAGGAAGCGACCAGACCAAGTATTCCATCAATTTCTCGCACTATGACGAGGACGGAATATTCAACAACAGCGGATTCACCAAGACCACCGCAAAGGTGCGTTTCACACAGAAACTCTGGAAGAACGTAACCCTGGACGCTACAGTCAATTATGCCAACACAAACAAGAGGGGAGCGGGTACCACGGCGGACAACGGCCGTTTCAACACCCTTGCCCAGATTCTCAGTGCAAGGCCGACCGGAGGCCTGAAGATGACAACTGACGAACTCATCAACTCCCCGATTGACCTTGAGATGCTGGAGACCGGTGAAAGCCTTGCTCAGGTGAACCCTGTTCACCAGAATGAGAATGTTACCAACACCAAAAAGACTGACCAGTGGTCCGGCAACGTAGCCCTCACCTGGGAAATCATCAAAGGCCTGACATTCAAGTCCGCAGCCACCTACAACACCTCCTTCACCCGCAACGATGTCTTCTACAAGAACGGGTCGAAGGAAGCCTACAGGAACGGCGAAAGTCCTTACGGCTCAAGCCAGTACACCAAAGAACTCCGCTGGGTGAACTACAACCAGCTCACCTGGAGGCAGAAAAAGGGGAAACATTCCTACGACATTATGATCGGCGAGGAAGCCTCCTCAAGAAGGCAGGAGTACATCTACGGCCAGGCAATGGACTTCCCTTTTGACAATCTTGGCAACGACAACCTCGGCCTCGGAGCAACCCCGAGCGCAGTCCGCTCCTACGCTGCAAAGAACTCCCTCCTGTCATTCTTCGCGAGGGCGAACTACAATTACAATGACCGCTACCTGCTCACTGCCACGGTCCGTGCCGACGGTTCCACTGTCTTCTCCGAGAACAACAAATGGGGTTTCTTCCCGTCATTCTCCGCAGCCTGGAGAATCAACAAGGAGAAATTCATGAAGAA
>CAMFBM010000011.1 GCA_945948555.1 uncultured Bacteroidales bacterium
AATTTGCTGATTTTCAGCGTTTATTGCGGAGAGAGAGGGATTCGAACCCCCGGAGCCTTTCAGCTCAACAGTTTTCAAGACTGCCGTAATCGACCACTCTACCATCTCTCCAGTATTTCAATCTGACTTTGCCGGTGCAGTGCGCCGGGGTTTCTTCCGAAACGGACTGCAAAGATATTAAAAATTTTATTCTCGGCAAAAAAATCAGTATTTTTTGTGAAATTTTTCAGCCGTTGTGGTTCTGGGCTGGTTCAGGTTGGTCCTGGTTTGTTCTTGGGCTTGTCCTGTTTTGTTCCTGGGCTTGTCTTGGTCTGCTTCAGGGCTTGTCCTGGTCTGGTCCTGGGAATCGAATCATCTTATCCCACAATCCATTTGCTGCCCGGGAGCAATGAGACTATCTTGGTTGTGAGGGCACAGCAGATGAATGTGCAGATTGCGATGAAAGGGATTGACACAGGGGTCGGGAGATGGAGGGTCTGCATTGAGACTACTGACCAGAGGTGGAGCCAGAAGATGTGCATCAGGTACATCCCGTAACTGAGTTTTGAGAGGGAGAGGATGATGCGCGGAGGGTTTGCCTGATGGATGCAGGAGAACATCAGGAAGGCTCCTGTCGTGAGGCAGACCACGTTCAGGGTGCAGAAGGACCATCCTATTTCAAGTTCAGGGGTGGAGTGGATTACTCCCGGGACGGCCTGGATGTAGAAGGACAGGATTGTGGCGGCAGCTCCTGCCAGGACCATTGCACCGCCGGCAAGGAGTTTTGTCCGGTCACTCCACTGAAGATGGACCTTTATGTAATGCGCCAGGACGATGTAGCCCAGATAGCCCGAGAAGTACCAGAGCAGGTGGAATTCGTTCCAGAAGCATTGCCCCCAGACTTCGCCTGCCCAGCGGTTGAGGAACGGTATGCAGGTGGAAATCAGAAAGAGCAGGATGAAGAATCTTTCCTCCCGGGCGCTTGTCTTGCTCAGCCACGGGGAAATCACAGGGATGAACAGGTAGAGTCCGAAAAGCGGGAACATGAACCACAGATGTCCTGCAAGGGTGGGGAAGTTCAGAAAAATCCTTGAGAGGTCCCGCAGGCTGGTCGCCCTGTCAATCTGCCCCCAGAGAAGAGGCAGGGTTGCATACAGGACGGAGAACACCAGGAATGGTGGAAGTACCCTCTTGAAGCGTCTTTTGTAGAATTCCTGGGTTGTCTGCTCCTCTTTTTTCGGCACGAGCAGGAATGCGGAGACAATTATGAAAAGCGGTACGGACATTCTTGAGAAACCGTCATAGACCGAAACGCAGATCCGGTCTGTCTGGTTGGCGATGACGGCCTGCGGACCTGCCATATCCGTCGAACCGGGTCCGGGATAGTAGTTTTCGCTGGCGTGCACGAGCATCACAAGGAAACAGGCGAAGACGCGCACGTAGTCAAGGAAGGTTATTCTTTCGTTTTTCATAACTAACTGGGATCTTCTGAAGACTCCGTAATGTTCCTTACTTAGGATATTCAATGGAAAAAGCCGGACAGAAACCTTTCTGACCGGCTTGTCTGGCACTCCGATTCGCGGGTGCTATCTATGCCGAGCACCCGTACCGTGACGGCGGAGCGGATTATTTTCCGGCGATGGCGCTGAGCCTCTCGAAGAGCTCGTCGATTTTGGAGTCCATCTCTGCACGGATGCCGGCATAGTAGGCACGGGTTGCTCCCTCAGGATGGTTAACCTTGTGTTTCAATGTGTTGTAAAGGTCAATCGCCTCTTCAACTATCTTTGAAACCTCGTCTGCGTTCTTTTCAGGATTGAGAGCTGCGTAAAGTGAGCAGTCATCAATGAACTCACCTATGAAGTATTCGATGTCTTTTTTGATAACTCTAAGGTTCATATCTATTTGGTGTTAATTGTTTTTCCGGCTGCAAATATAGTAATTATTTTGATATTCGTTTAGCGAAAAGAAGGCGGTGTGAGTTTTCGTAGTAATCCTCCCGGGATGCCAGCAGGGAATTGACCCGCACGACTTGTGAGGAATGAATGAACCGCCCGTCACCTATATATATACCCACGTGGGTGACTTTCGCACTCCCGTCCTCCCGCCAGCTCCCGAAAAACAGCAGGTCGCCTGCCTGAAGGCTATCCAGCACAAAATCCTCTCCGTTCCGGACTTTCAGCATATCCCCGAGCCTTGCCTGCTGGGAGGCATTCCGGGGAAGGTCCACTCCGCAGAACCTGTAGGCAAGCAGGGCGAGTCCGCTGCAGTCCACACCGTTCGGGGAAGCCCCGCCCCAGAGATATGGCACTCCGACATACTTCATGGCCTCCCTGATGACATTCTCACCCGAGAACACCCTTGTGGCTTTCCACTGTGAATAGTCCTCCACATCGGAGGCCTTCACATATCCGCAGGTCCCGTCTGGAAGCATTGCCTCTGCGAAACCTCCTTTGGACTCAGCCCTTCTTCCTGTTCCGGAATCCCCGGCTTTCCTTCCCCCGGACTTTTCCTTCTTCCCACTTTCGGGGTACGCGTTCCCGTATTTTTCGGAGTTCCTGTAATTCCCGGAATTCCCGTGCCTCCCGGATCTGAACACCATCCTGAGAACGTCACCCTGCACCAGATCGCAGATTTTCGGCGATTTCTCCGAAGGGGATGAGAAAAGGGTGCTGTGCCAGGCCGTGCAGATATATTTCGGAGCAGCGAGGTAATCGTCAATTTCCTCAGCGGTCATTTCCACGAGCCCTTTCTCCGTGCACCATGCCGTGTAGGGCTCGGGTGTGACTACCTTTCTCCAGTAACTCTCTTCCTCCTTGATTTCCACGACGGTTCCCATCAATGCCTGCGTGCCGAGTTCTGCAGTGTAGTCCGGCTCTTCCCTCAGGAAATTCACGGACAGGTTCACCACGGCATATCGCCCTGGATTTTCCTCCGATTGCACCGCCGCAGTCCCTTCGGCACAGGTCCGCCCGCCAGCCTGCCCAAAGGTCCGCCCTCCCGCCAGCTTACAGGTCTGCCCGCCAGCCAACTCACCCGTCCTTCCACCATCCTGCCCGGCCGCCTGCAGACAAATCAATGCCGACAGCAGGATGCCGAGGGTCGTCATTTGGAATATGTTTATTATTTTTGCGCCCATAATTCCCGATATGTATAAAAACGAGGCAAATATAGCGAAAAGATACAATACCTTTGCCGGATATTTCCGTGAGAAATACGGTGAACGGCTTCAGAAACTGGTGATTGATGCCGGTTTTACCTGTCCCAACCGTGACGGGAAGCTCGGCAGGGGAGGGTGTACCTTCTGTGACAATAATGCCTTCCATCCGGGCTACAGCACCGCGGGGAAACCCCTTCTCAGGCAATTGGACGAGGGTATAGAGTTTCATAGGGTAAGGTACAGGAAATCAATGCATTATCTCGCATATTTCCAGTCCTATTCAAACACTTACGCTCCTTTGGAGCGATTGAGGGAACTTTACTGCGAGGCCCTATCCCATCCCGAGGTGGTCGGTCTTGTCATCGGGACCCGTCCGGACTGCGTAAGTCCCGGAGTGCTGGATTTTCTGGAGGACCTTGCGGAAGGCAGGGCTATCCCGTTGTGGAACAGGACATTGGCAGATGGCAGAATCCTGACTGCACCAATCGTCATAGTGGAGTACGGAATAGAATCCTGCTACGACAGGACGCTCGAGAGGGTCAACCGCGGCCACGATTTCCTCACTGCAAGGCAGGCAGTCGAGTGGACAGCGGCGAGGAACATTCCTGTCGGGGCCCATTTTATGCTTGGTTTGCCCGGAGAGAGTCGCAGTATGATGCTGGAGCAGTGTGCCCTGATCAATGAACTCCCGCTGCTGTCCGCAAAATTCCACCAGTTGCAGATTGTCAAAGGAACGCGGATGGAAAGGGAATTTGAGGAAAGACCGGAGGATTTCGTGACCTTTGGCCTTGATGAATACATAGATTTCTTTGTGGACATCCTCGAGCGTCTCCGCCCCGACCTCTACATTGAAAGATTCGTCTCCGAAGTGCCTCCGAGATATGTCAGCCGCACCCCCTGGGGCCTGATCCGCAACGTGGAAATCCTCCGTATGCTTGACGCTAGGCTGGAAGAAAGGAATACTTTCCAGGGACGTCTGCTTAAAGGCTGAAGGTCTTTGATGTGAATATATTAAATATTTAATATTCAATATTTTGAATATTAAGAATGGAAATATAAAATAGAGGAATATATATGTACTTTGTCGAAAAAACTTTCGAGGTGGCAGGATGCCACCGTCTGAATCTCCCGTACCCGAGCAAATGCACCAGCCTGCACGGACACAACTGGATAATCACTGTCTATTGCAAGGCCGAGGCGCTCAATGAAGAGGGGATGGTCGTTGATTTTACCCACGTCAAGGAACGGATCCACGGCTATCTGGACCACGGGAACTTCAACGAACTGCTACCTTTCAACCCGACTGCTGAGAACATTGCCCGCTGGGTTACCGAGCAGGTACCGAATTGCTACAAGGCACGCGTGCAGGAATCAGAGGGGAATATTGCGACCTATGTCGTTGATGCTCAATAGGTAATATGTACAAGGTCAACGAAATTTTCTACACCCTCCAGGGGGAGGGACGCTTTACCGGAACGCCGGCGGTTTTCCTGAGGTTCAGCGGATGCAACCTCGCCTGCAGTTTCTGTGACACTGAATTTACGGAATATTCACTATTGTCGCTGAACCGGATAGTTGAACAGGTCTGCATCTTCCCTTCACGGCACATAGTCATCACGGGAGGTGAACCCCTGCTGCAACTGACTGACAGTCTTGCCTCCGCCCTGCATGAGAAGGGATTTTTCATTCAGATTGAAACCAATGGGACCCTCAGGCTGAACGGCTCTCTCCCGGAACTCGTGGATTGGGTGACCTGCTCTCCAAAGTCACAGAATATTGTCATTCAGAGAATTGACGAGCTGAAAGTGGTGCACACCGGTCAGGCCCTCTCTTTTTACGAGGAAATACCGATTGAACATCCTGAGTGCCGCTATCTTCAGCCCTGCGACGAGCGCGATCCCGTGCGCAATGCAGAAAATTTCGCCCGGGCCGTGGACTACATCAAGGCCCATCCCGTGTGGAAACTCTCACTCCAGACCCACAAACTTACGGGCATAAAGTGAGTTCCAGCCGGTCAGCCTGAAGGATTGTCAGAAAAAATGTTACCTTTGCAGGTCGTTGCCGGCCGATGACAAACGGCGAAGGAAAAATCAAATGACTTTTATGATGACAGATCTTATAGTGCACTGGAACATGAACCCCGAGATTTTCCACATCGGGGCTTTCTCACTCAGGTGGTATTCAATCCTTTTCGTGGCGGGATTCGTCCTGGGATGGTTCATCTTCAAATGGTTCTTCAAAAGGGAGGGCGTTCCTGTCACCCTTCTTGACCCGCTGCTCTACACCCTGCTCATCGGCACAATCGTGGGAGCGCGCCTGGGGCATTGCCTTTTCTATCAGCCTGACTACTATTTCGGCAGCTGGAAAGGTTTCTGGGAAATATTCATGCCGTGGAAAGGCGGTCTTGCAAGTCACGGGGGAACCATAGCCCTCTTCATTGCAATGTGGTGGTTCGCAAAGCATTACGGCAGGAAATACAATTTTGACTTCCTCTGGATTCTGGACAGGCTCTGCATCCCGGTGTGTTTCGCGGCGATGTTTATCCGTCTTGGAAACCTCTGCAACTCAGAGATTTACGGGGATGTGACAAATCTTCCGTGGGGCTTTGTCTTCGAACTGCGCGGAGAGACTCTTCCGAAACACCCTACCCAGCTGTACGAGGCATTCAGCTACCTCATCCTCGGACTCGTCCTTCTGGGACTTTACAAGTACCGCCTGCCGAAACTCAAGAGGGGCACCATCATCGGCATCTTCTTTACCGTCCTTTTCGGAATGCGTTTCCTGATTGAATTCATCAAGGAACCTCAGGTGGGCTTCGAGGAGTCAATGGCGCTGAATATGGGCCAGCTTCTCAGCATTCCTTTCATCCTTCTGGGCATAGGCCTGATTGTTTACAGTCTTGTAAAAGGTCAGAGCGCAATGATAGAACAGCCTCAGAGCCAACAGAAACCCCACAGGGAACCGACGCATTACGCAAGGAGCCTGAAATAGGTCACTGTCACAAGTTCGTTCCGCCCCTGTTGATCAGAAGATTTTTAAGGATTGATTTCCGGTATTGCAGAGGGGACATTCCGCTATGCCTCTTGAAAAATTTCCCAAAAGTGGACTGGTCCGGGAAATTCATTGCATCGGAAACCTGCTGGATACTCATTTTTGCGTCCCTGAGCATCTGGGCGGCGATTTCATATCTGGCTCCCGAGAGGAAGTTGCTGATGGGTTTCCCGACATTCTCCTTGACAATCATTGCGAGATATTGCTTGGAAATGAAAAGGGCATCGGCATAGAACGCGACTCCGCCCTCCCTGGTGATGTGTTCCTTGACGAGCAGCAGGAATTTCCTGAACAGGAGATTCGAGCGTGACAGATTGTCAGTGTGGTCCAGGCTGCTGTCGTCTCCGTATTTTTCGTACAGGGCACTGGCAAAATCAATCAGCAGGATGTAGTAAAGGGCATAGTTCAGTTCCTTTGCGAAATGGTGATTTTTGTTTCCGAGCGATCCTATCAGGTTGTTCATATCCTCCGAAAGAATCTTCAACTCCTTGAATGACAAAGGAATATAATTTCCTTTCCCCTGCCCCCTCATCTTCTCGATCAGTGATGGCGGAAACGGCGGCTTGTTGAGGAAGATGTCGCTTGTCAGTTTGTCGTTTGCCATAATGGCAAAGCCGTGGAAATCGGAACTGTATCTGATTCGGGAAAGTTGACCGAGTTTCGGGATATTCACAAAATGCCCTTGTTCCAGCATATATTCCTTGTCCCCGAAGGTGCAGTATATTCGTCCGCGGAGTATGCTCATAAACATATTGAACCCGCTCAACGTGTTGTCAGACAAATCTCCGGTGTATCCCCCTTTCAGTTCGCAGCCGTAGATGTAGTCTTCGATGAAGTTGTATTTCAAGATCTGTCCGGATGAAATAAGTCTCATTTTTCTGTTGTTTCGGAATGTTAGGATGCAAATATAACTTATTTATCAAAAATGACCAATAGATTAGAAATATTGACTAAAATGATATATTCCTGTGGCACGATTATAGTGAAATAGTCCGCCGCGCATTTAAGAATAGATTTAATAGGAAAGAATGAAAAAGTTTGGATTACTTTTGGGGACAGCCTCTCTGATGCTGGTATCCTTCTCTGCCAAAGCGCAGTACAGGGACACGGCGGCACAGGAGCCTCAGGCTGTTGAAAAGGCCGACACTGTCGGAGCCCCCGTTGTTATCACTCTGGAACAGGCGCTTCAGATTGCGCTGAGTGAGAATTTGTCTGTCAAGGTGGCAGACATGGAAATCAGGCGTACCGAGTATGCAAAGAAGAGCACATACTCGTCCCTGTTTCCTCAGGTTGACCTGTCAGGGTCCTATCAGAGGACAATCAAGAGGCAGGTTATGTATATGGATGTGGATATGAGTGCCCTGACAGGCGGTGCCGGTGCAGGTAGCGGAACAGGCTCAGGCAGCGGTACGGGCTCATCCAGTGGTACTGGCAGCGGCTCAGGCAGCGGAGAAGGTTCAGCCTCTGCAGGGAAATCCCTTGCGGACGGAATGGAAGTGGGTCGTCTCAACACCTTGAGTTTCGGCGTTTCCGCAGCCCTTCCTCTGGTGAATGCCCAGTTGTGGGAAAGCATAAAGATTTCCGGAAAATCGGTTGACCTTGCCGTTGAGAAGGCTCGTGCTTCCCGTCTGGATATGATTACCCAGGTGAAGAATGCCTTCTACACCACTCTCCTTGCAAAAGAGGCTTTCAATGTTTACAAGGAGGTATATGAGAACGCGCTGAGGAACTATGAAGAGACTGAAAAGAAGTACAATGCGCAGAAAGCCTCTGACCTTGACCTGAACCGCGCCAAGACTACGGTGGCCAATGCAGTTCCTAACGTTTACAATGCGGAAAGTTCCGTTATTCTCGCCTTGTGGCAGCTCAAGGCCCTGATGGGAGTGGACCTTGACACGGAAATCGATGTTGCAGGCAGTCTCGAAGACTACTCTGAGCATATGTTCTACGACATCCATCAGCACGATTCTGTGTCCCTGGATGCCAACACCACAATGCGTCAGCTTGCCATCCAGGCCGAGCAGCTCGCAAGGAATATCAGGCTTCAGAAATATGCCTACATCCCGACCCTTGCCGCACAGTTCAACTTCAGCGTTAACTCAATGGCCAACGATGTCAAGGTCAGCGAGTTCAGATGGACTCCATATTCTTACGTCGGCATTGGACTTTCCATTCCGATTATCACCGGAGGAAAGAGAATCAACGATGTCCGCCAGGCGAAGAACCAGTACAGCCAGCTTCAGCTCCAGACCCAGGACACCGAGCGCAACCTGAGGATTGCCATCCGCCAAAGTCTGAACACTATGGAGACGAACATGAAAAGTTACTATGCTGCGCAGGAGGCAGTGGGGACAGCACAGAAGGGATATGACATTGCGGAAAGGTCCTACCAGGTCGGCCGCAGCACCCTCATAGAACTGAATGACGCCCAGCTCGCCTTGACACAGGCAAAACTTAGCGAGTCTCAGGCGATATACAATTTTGTGGTAGCCAAGGCTCAGCTTGAGCAGACTCTCGGAAAGGATTTTGTTGAATAATAAAAAAAGAGAAATATATGAAAAAAGTATTGAAAACCCTGTTGTTTGCCTCACTCCTTCCATTGATGGCCGGATGTGGCAACGGAAAATCGTCCAAGACGCAGGCTCAGACGCAGCCTGCCGAGGTCGCTCCGCTTGTAGCTGTAACAACCGTTTCCGCGCGTGCGGTAGATCAGCTCGCAACCTACACTTCCACTGTTGAAGCCAACATCAAGAACAACATTGCTCCGCAGACTGTAGGAAGAATCCAGAAAATCAACGTTGAGGTCGGTGATTTTGTGAAGGCAGGACAGATTGTCGCTGAAATCGACAAGGTGAACCTTCAGCAGGCAGAACTTCAGATGAAGAACAAGGAGATTGAATATCAGCGTCTCAAAGGCCTTTATGAGGCAGGCGGACTCTCAAAGTCAGACCTTGATGCGATTGAGCTCGCCTACAATGTCAGCAAATCCTCCTATGAGAACCTCCTCGAGAACACCGTTCTCCGCTCACCGATTGACGGAGTGATCACAGCCCGCAATTACGACAAGGGTGATATGTTCACAATGGGTCAGCCTATTTACATCGTTGAGCAGATTATGCCTGTGAAACTGTATGTCGGGATTTCCGAATCAGAGTACACCAGGGTAAGGAAGGGAGACACTGTGGAAATCACCGTCGAGGCTTTCCCCGGAAAGGTGTTCTACGGAAAGGTCAACAGGATCAATCCGACAATCGATGCCGCTACACACACTTTCAAGGCTGAGATTCTGGTTGCCAACAACTACAAGTCCCTCCGTCCGGGAATGTATGCCCGCGTGACTGTCAAGTTCGGAACTGAGAACAATGTGGTCATCCCTGACATTGCCGTTGTGAAACAGTCAGGTTCAGGCGATAGATTCGTGTACGTACTGAATGGTGACAACACGGTTTCGTACAGGAAAATCACCCTTGGACGCCGTCTGGGAGCCGAATATGAGGTTCTGGAAGGAATCAGCGACGGAGAAGTAATCGTTACCGAAGGCCAGGTGAGGCTGAAGGACGGAGTAAAAGTTACCGTAGAAAAATAATATAACAGTATGAGCATTTACAGAAAAGCGGTAAACAATCCGGTCACCACGACGCTCGTCTTTGTTGCGCTGGCGATTTTCGGAATTTTCTCGCTGATAAACATATCAATTGACCGTTATCCGAAATTCGATGCCAACGTCGTGATGGTGATGTCATCGTATCCGGGTGCCAGTGCGGAAGACATTGAGACGAACCTCTCAAAGCTTCTGGAAAACTCTCTGAACGGAGTGAGCGACCTCAAAAACATTTCTTCGAGGTCAAAGGAGAATGTCTCCGTCATCTTTATGGAATTCAATGAGGGTGTTGACATTGATGTCGCCACCAACGACGTGCGTGACAAACTGGACCTCGTGAACTCACAGCTGCCTGACGGAGCTTCCGTTCCGGTGATCTTCAAGTTCAGTGCGGACGATATGCCGATTATGATTCTTGCCGCTTCGGCTCAGGAGAGTCTCCCTGCCCTTGACAAGATTCTGGACGACAAAATCGCAACCCCTCTGGCAAGGGTCTCAGGCGTGGGTACCGTGTCAGTGAGCGGTGCGCCGAAAAGGGAGATTCAGGTATATTGCGACCCGAACAAACTTGAGGCCTACGGTCTGACAATCTCAGGCATATCTGGCGTCCTCGCATCCGAGAACAGGAATGTGCCGAGCGGAAGCATCGACATCGGGTCCAACACCTACTCTCTCCGTGTGGAGAAGGAGTTCAGCAATGCAGAGGAGATGCTGGATGTGGTTGTGGGATATGCCGGAGGCAATGCAGTCTATCTCCGTGATGTGGCAAGGGTTGTGGACGGCCCGGAGGAGAAATCCCAGGAAGCCTACACCAACGGCAACCGTTGCGCCCAGATTGTCATCCAGAAACAGGCTGACGCCAACACCGTGAATGTCATCAAAGGCATCAAGAAAGAACTCAAGAAACTTGAGAAGGATCTGCCTTCAGATGTTCACATCACAACCGTCATCGATTCTTCATCGAATATCATCAACAGTATCAACTCTCTGAAGGAGACAATCATCATCACCTTCCTTGTCGTGATGCTTGTGGTATATCTCTTCCTCGGAAGGTGGAGGGCCACTTTCATCATCATCCTTTCAATCCCTATTTCACTGCTTGCATCCCTGATGTACCTGATGGCAACGGGCAACACCTTGAATGTCATTTCGATGTCCGCCCTTTCCATTGCAATCGGTATGGTCGTGGATGATGCCATCGTCGTGCTGGAGAACATCTCCACCCATCTGGAGAGGGGTGCGAAACCAAAGGAGGCGGCCGTTCATGCAACACAGGAGGTAGGTATCTCCGTCGTGGCTTCGACCTTGACAATGCTCGCTGTGTTCCTCCCTCTGACAATGATCAGCGGTATGGCCGGAATCATGTTCCGTCAGCTGGGATGGATTGTCAGCATCATTATGATTGTGTCAACTGTCGGCGCACTCACCCTCATCCCGATGCTTTGCTCGCAGTTCCTTTCCACCAAGCCGAAGACCGGCAAGGTCCACAAGATTATCTTCGGAACATTCAACAAGTTCCTGAACTGGATCTCAAGGGGATATGCACGCCTGATCAGGGGCGCTCTAAAACACAGGACCGTCGTTGTCTGCACTGCTCTCGCAGTCTTTGCGGCCTGCATCGTTTTCCTCTTCCCGGTTATGAAGACGGAGTACTTCCCGAAATCCGACTCAGGAAGGCTTTCAATCTCCATTGAACTGCCTGTGGGAACTGCACAGGATGTCACAAGGGAGTTTGCGAAGAACCTTTACGAAGAGATAGTAGAGGCAGCGCCGGAAGTGAAGGTTTGCTCCTACTCTCTCGGACAGGCTGACACTGAAAATGCCTTTGCTTCAATGCAGACCAATGGAACCTACATTATTTCCTACAATATTGACCTCGGAAGTATGGAGGATAGGGACCGTTCCTGCTCGGAGATTGCTGATGTGATTCGCGGCATCATAGCACAGTACCCTCAGGTCAAGAAAGCCAAGGTGACTGAAGGAAGCGGTGGACAGGGCGGAGCCTCAACGGTTGACGTCGAGATTTACGGCTACGACTTTGAGACTACCGACCGCATTGCCAATGTCATCAAAAACAAGATGCTTGAGGCCGGCGGATGTGCACAGGTCACCCTCAGCCGTGATGAATATACCCCTGAGTATCAGGTGGATTTCGACAGGACGAAGCTTGCCGTAAACGGCTTGAACAGCACGACGGCCGCATCTTACCTGAGCGCGGCGATGAACGGTTCGGTACAGTCATATTACCGTGAGGACGGTGACGAGTACGACATCCGTGTCCGCTATGCCCCGGAGTTCCGTACCGGCATCGAGGACATAGAGAACATCATCATCTACAACAATCAGGGCCGGGGAATCCGTATCAAGGATCTCGGAACCGTGGTTGAGAGTGCAACTCCGCCTCAGATTGAGAGGAAGAACCGCGAGAGGATGATCACCGTTTCCGGAGTCGTTGCCGACGGATATGCCCTCAGTGATGTGGTTGCAACTACTCAGAACATCATCTCCACCACAGACATCCCTTCTGAACTATCCGTGAAGATTGCCGGTTCGTTCGAGGACCAGCAGGAGATGTTCGGACAGTTGATAATGCTCCTTGTTCTCATCATCATCCTTGTCTATATCGTGATGGCATCGCAGTTCGAATCGTTTATGAGTCCGTTCGTGATAATGTTCTCCATTCCGTTTGCCCTTGTGGGTGTGATTCTCGGTCTGACAATAACCGGAACCCCTATGGGTGTGATGGCCCTGATCGGAGTGCTGATTCTGATGGGTATCGTGGTGAAGAACGGTATCGTGCTCATTGACTACACCATCCTCTGTCGCGAGAGGGGTATGACAATCAGGGATGCCTGCGTGAATGCTGCAAGAAGCCGTCTGCGTCCGATTCTGATGACAACCCTTACCACAGTCCTCGGTATGATCCCGATGGCAATCGGCCGCGGAGAAGGTTCAGAAATGTGGCGTTCTCTCGGTATGACAGTGGCCTGGGGACTTTCAGTCTCAACTCTCGTAACCCTTGTCATCATCCCTACATTGTACTGTTCTTTCGCAACAATGCAGGAGAACCGCAAGAAGAGAAAGGCTGCCAAGCTTGCTGCAAAGAATGCCTAACTTAAGTTTCGCAATGCGAAACACCTTGTTTGGAGATGCTTTAGCATCGATAGTAAGTCCTTTCCCCGAGGGAAAGGATTTAGGATAGGGGTAACGTAGATGAGAATTGTGCGGTGGGAAGAAGTTTCGCAAGACGCACAACCCTCACGATAACAGATAATTATGAACTTGCGAAACTTGAGAATGCCTAACCGTCTAAAATTGATTGAATTATGAAAGCAGTATTTATAGCCTACAACCAGGCATACAATATGGAAATCGCCGATGCGCTTCTGGAGCAGTTCGGCCAGAGAGGCTTCACAATGTGGAGGGACATCGAAGGCCGCGGCTCCGTCGGGGGCGAGCCTCATCTCGGAAACCACGCCTGGCCTACTATGAACAATGCCCTTCTGACCATTGTGCCTGACGACAAGGTTGCTTCCATTATGGCTTTTGTCAGTGCCAAGGACAAGGAGACGCCGGGGCTGGGGTTGCGGGCCTACACCTGGAATATCGAACAGTCATATTAGTCGGAATCGGCGAAAAGCGCCGATTCCCGCGTTGCGGGTCTCGTCAAAATCCTCACAACCGAAAGGTTGCTGCGGTGTTTGACTTCGCCCCGCGCCTTGAACTCGGCGCTTTATCCGATTCCGAAGATTGTGGATGACGAAAAGCGCCGATTTCCGCGTTGCGGGTCTCGTCAAAATCCTCACAACCGAAAGGTTGCTGCGGTATTTGACTTCGCCCCGCGCCTTGAACTCGGCGCTTTATCCGATTCCGAAGATTGTGGATGACGAAAAGCGCCGATTTCTGCGCCTTGACCCCGGCGCTTTATCCGATTCAGGAATTTCCGGATGACGACAAAGCGCCGGGTTTCGTTTTTAATCGTGTATTATCCCGGACCTGCAAAATGTTGCGATGTTACCGGTCGGACAGGATTTCGCCTTTGTCTTCAGTTTGAATCGGAATTTATTGCACATTTGCAGTAAATTCCGACAAGTAATAAACTTGCAAAGAAGTCAGTGCTTTGTCACCGGGTTGTAAGGATCCGTAAACCCACCTAAACATAATTGAGTCGGAAATCTCTTCCGATTTGCGTCTTGGACTGACCGTCGCAAAGGGCCAAAGTGTTTCCATTAAAAACTGCTGGCATTTCTATACTGCGGGAGATTCTGTAGATGTAATTTTTCACGATGATAATGAGTTTCTGGACGGGATGAACAGGATTCTTCCGGTCGTTGCCTGCTACGATGTCCTGATTCTGGCATTTGTCCTGATGGACACTCAGGTACACTTTGTCCTGTATGGCGATTTTGATTCCTGTAACCGGTTTAAAAATCCTGTGTCTGCCGGGCTGCCGTACAATCCCTGGGATTATCCCTGGTCAAGCGGGCCGTTATATTTCAGGCACTCAAACTCTTGGACCAGTCCAAAGTGGATGCTCGGGATGGATTATATGGTCCAGAAGGTTGATGAGATCAGACAACTGGCAAAAAGCAGGGTGAAGATTAAACCAGGAATCCGGGTGGTTGACGGGCTGATACTCCCGAGCCAGTATGTGGCAGTTGATGTCGTGGAGAAACTATTCAGAAGTCATAAGGCATTCAATTTCTTTATGTCAATCTCAAAAGATATCGATGTGGAGTCTCGTGGCGGTGCAATATCCCACCTGACTGTTCTCCAAAACAGATTGCCAAGTTGTGTGGTTTGGTTTACAATGAGGTGATTGATCTTCTTTGAGGTCTTGATGTCAGTTTTACATGCCTGCCCGTTTCTTGTTTTTCGAGCTAATCACCGGGCAAGCTGATGTGCCCTATAGACCTTTCTATGGACGACAGACCCGCCAGGTGAGGTCAAATTGATGTGACCGAGCGAACTTTAAATTGCTAGAATGCTGATAAACAGATTGTTATAACCTGATAGGCTGCGCGGTGATTGTTATAGAATACTATTCAAATGTTTCGGGTTACCTGTTCACAAATGACCGGACATCGGGTCACCTGGTTACATATTCCTAAAACGGAAAGGATTGTTTATGCGTTGCGCTTTTCTCTCCTCCGTCCGGCACCAGGAAGACCACCACTCTTGCCACGCGTTGACTGACACGGGAAAAGCCTCAGTCAATGTACTCCACAAGCGTGTTCTTCATCCCGGCCGGGCTTGAGGGATTATCCAAGCTGGAATTTCCTGGCGGAACGGGTAAATTGAAGGAGTATTAAAACCATCTGCTCTGATTCAAGGAGGAGGTCAAGATACAGGTAGCACACCGTCATGTTGGTCTCCTCTTTCTGTATGTCTTCCAGAAGGGCCTTCCTGCTGTCTGAGAGGGATTTCTGAAGCTCTTTCAGACTGTCGGTGCAGTCGCGCATCCTTTCGAAGTTTCCTTTCTGGCAGATGTCGGCGAGGTTCTCCATCAAATCCACCAGGCGTGATCGCAGGGGGACAAATTCAGAGACATATCTTGCCGGGAGAGGCGAGAAGTTGTTGTCGATGTGTTCGTACACCGGTTCGCAGATTCGCCTTACGGAATAGTAAATTTCCTCCAGTTCATTAGCTGATGAGTGGAACCAAGTGCCTCCTCCGAGGAGGACTTCAGGGCGGATTCTCCTCAGGCAGACCGTTTCTTTTCTCCTGATGTTCTTGATTGCGGATTTCTCGTCGCGGATGGTTGAGTTGACCTTCCTGAGGAGTTTCACATTCTCGCAGATCAATCCGTCCGTTACATTCTCATAGTCTTTGGCGAGGCTCCTGAGCAGGTTTGACTGGTTGAAAGCCACGTAGTTGCCGAAGATTCTCCAGCTCTGTGAGTCTCCTTTCCCGTTGATTATTTCCTTGAACATCCTGTCTCCCTCACTCTCCTGGAGGCTTTTCTTGGATTTGATGTTGCTGTGAACCAGGGCCGCCAGCCCGCCGAGGACGATGACAATGCAGGCCGGAACCCCTCCGAAATGCATTATTAACCCTATGATGAAACTGCTTGCGAACGCTATTCCTGCAGTCAGGAACCATCCTCCGATGACGGACAGCACGCCGGTAATACGGAACACTGCGCTCTCCCTGCTCCATGCCCTGTCTGCAAGGGATGTACCCATAGCCACCATAAAGGTGACGTAAGTCGTGGATAGAGGCAGTTTAAGGGATGTTCCGAGCGCAATCAGCAAGGAGGCAGTCACCAGGTTCACAGAGGCCCTGACAAGGTCGTAGGCCGCACCGTCTTCAATCTCCATATCCGTCTTGTCGAACCTCCGGTCAATCCAGCCCCTGACCTTCCGCGGTGTGGCCGACACGATTGCATTTGCGGTGATGTTCGCCATTCTCACAAGGCTTCTTGCCACTTTCGATGAGCCGAACATTTCCTCGCCTTCATCCTGTTTGGCAAGGTTGATTTCAGTCTTGGTCACGTTCTGAGCTTTTTTAGAGGAGTAGAGTGCTATGACCATAATCAGTCCGGCCGCCCCGAGAAAAAGAGGATTCGTCGAGGCCGGTTCATTCAGAGATCCCATCAGAAATTCCTCTGGTGATGCTCCTGCGGCATTCGCTGTGAAATCCTGGTAGGCGGAAAGTCCGGTGAGTGGAACTCCGATGAAATTCACCAGGTCATTCCCGGCAAATGCAGTCGCCAAGGAGAATGTGCCCATCAACACGATGACCTTGAACACGTTTATCTTGCAGAAATGGAGGACCTGCATTAGCACCGTGAAGAAGGCAAAGCTGCATCCGAGTATCGCCAGGGTGTGAGCTGAGAGCCAGTCCTTCATACCTTCTGTCATAAAGGACATACTTTTGATGCTCTTGAACAGCATAAAATAAAGGATTGCCGTGGCGGCAAGGCCTCCGAACAGTCCTATCTTCCATTTCAGCCCCTTTGAGTACCTGAAACTGAAGATCAGACGGGCTATGTACTGGACAAACGATCCTGTGACAAAGGCGATTGCTACCGAGACAAAGATTGCCATAATCACGGAAAGGGCTTTCTCCGTGTTCATATAATGTGACAACCCCTCCCCGGAAAGGTCTCCTCCGAGCTTGAAGATGCTGAATGCGAATGTCGCCCCCAGCAGCTCAAAGACCATAGAGACTGTTGTCGAGGTCGGCATCCCGAGGGTGTTGAATGTGTCTAGCAGGATGATGTCCGTCACCATTACAGCGAGGAATATGAACATCAGCTCATTGAAACTAAACTGTTCGGGCCTGAAGATGCCATGCCGTGCGACATCCATCATACCGTTGCTCATCACCGCCCCGCAGAAGACCCCGACAGCCGCGATAGTTATAACCGTGCGAAGACCTGCGGCTTTGCTGCCTATTGCCGAATTGAGAAAATTGACTGCGTCGTTGCTCACTCCTACCCACAGGTCCGAGACCGCGAGTATGAAAAGGAATACGACCAGTGCCAGAAAAATCCAGTCCATATTTATATTGTTAGAATTCAGTATGCTAAAATATGGACTGGATGTTACTTCAATATAAAGATATAGTTAAAAAGATGTTAAGGAATACTTCGTATCTCCCATTGTGAAGTCTTCTATCCCAATGCCCTGTACGTCTGTTCGACACATATCTTCTTCTGCTCCATATCGGGATGGGCGTATAGGTTCAGGGACTGATAGCTGCTTCCGGTCAATGACATCAATAATATCAATAATATAGAAGCCGAAGAATGTCCTGAAAGATCCGTTTATCAGGCTGACAGTTTACAAGTCAAGCCAAGACTATCCGGTTGTGCTTCGCAAAATCGAATACTACGATGAGGAGCAAGTCAGAGTCCTCGTTTACCTTACAGATATGTTAAGCCTTGATGCTCTGAAGGTTACCTAACTATATAGGAATTGCTGGCAGATTGAGCTTTTCTTTTATGATATGCTGGTCAGAGAAAATCATTTCTGCCGGAAGAAAATCTCCATAGGACAGCCCGAGAAATCAAACTTCGAGCGGAGCTTGTTCTCGATGAACCTCTTGTAAGGCTCGCGGATGTACTGCGGGAGGTTGCAGAAGAAAGCGAATGAAGGGAACCTTGTCGGCAGCTGGGTCACGTACTTGATCTTGATGTACTTGCCCTTCCAGGCAGGAGGCGGGAAGTTCTCTATTTCAGGGAGCATTGCCTCGTTGAGCACCGATGTGGAGATTTTGCGGGAGTAGTTCGCATAGACATCCGCTGCGGCGTTCAGCACGTCGAGAATCCTCTGTCTGTTGATGACGGAGGTGAAGACAATCGGAATGTCATTGAACGGGGAGATACGGCTCTGGAGAGCCTCGCGGTACTCCTTCATCGTGTTGCTGTCCTTCTCGATGAGGTCCCATTTGTTGACCACGATCACACAGCCCTTCCTGTTGCGCTGGATTAGGTTGAAGATGCTCATATCCTGGGCCTCCAGACCTGTCCTCGCGTCAATCATCAGAATGCAGACATCGGAATGCTCGATGGCCCTGATGGAGCGCATCACGGAGTAGAATTCGAGGTCCTCGTGAACCTTGTTCTTCTTCCTCATCCCTGCCGTGTCCACCAGCATGAAATTGTGCCCAAACTTGTTGTAATAGGTTGAGATTGAGTCTCTCGTGGTTCCTGCCAGCGGGGTGACAATGTTCCTGTCAACTCCCAGAAGGGCATTGATCAGAGATGACTTGCCGACATTCGGCTTTCCCACGATGGTGATGTGCGGAAGTTCGGGATGGTCCTTGTCCGGAGTGGTTCCGTCTTCCGGAAGCACCCTGACAATCTCGTCCAGCAACTCTCCCGTGCCGCCTCCGTTGGCTGCCGAGATGCTGAATATTTCCCCAAGTCCGAGGGAATAGAACTGGAAGGCATCATATATTTTTTCTCCGGAGTCGATTTTGTTCACGGCCGTGACCACCGGTTTTCCGCAACGGCGGAGCAAATCGGCAATCTCGCTGTCGTAGTCGGTGATTCCGGTCTGCGCCTCCACCAGGAAGAGCACAAGGTCTGCCTCCTCCACTGCAAGGACTACCTGCTTGCGGATCTCCTCCTCGAAGATGTCATCGGAATTGCTGGTGTAACCTCCCGTGTCAACAACGGAGAACTCGTGACCGCACCATTCGCATTTGCCGTAATGCCTGTCACGGGTGACACCAGAGGTCTCGTCCACTATTGCCTGCCTCATTCCGACAAGGCGGTTGAAAAGGGTGGATTTGCCCACGTTCGGGCGCCCCACAATCGCTACTAGGCTCATAAATATGTACTTAATTTATATTATTCGTTCCCTCACGGGAATTTTTTTCATCCTTCTTCCCGGCCAGGACTTCTTCCTTTTTGGCCGGGACTTCTTCCTCTCCGGCCAGGATTTCTTCCTTTCCGGCCAGGATTTCTTCCTTTCCGGTCGTCTCCTCCTTGTCCGCGTCCTGCGCCTTCCTTGCCCCGATGCCGCAACTGGTGCAGTCCCCGCAGTCGGAACAGGACATTGTCCCCTTCTTCCGCCCCCACAGTCTCATCTCTTCCTCCTTGGCACAAACTATGCCCCTTTTGCGCATCTCGACATTGGTGCTTATTTCCGTGTCGGGAAATTTCCCGTTTTTGCGGAAGATGATATTGAAGCACATCCCGATGACGCACAGGCCCACAAGTATGACGGCGGCAATGAAAATCTCCATATCTTCCAAAGTTCTTGTCGTGAATCGCAGGCAGTCAATGGAAATCAGTTGATGAAGCTTGGACTGATCGGCTCGTAGTTGTAAACCTTGTCAATAACATCGGCGAAGACACCGGTCATTGACAGGACCGTGATCTTGTCCTTAGGTTTCTCCGGATTGTTGCTGAGAGGAATTGTGTCGGTGACAATCACTTCCTCAAGTGCGCACTCGGCGATTCTTTCGTAGGCCGGGCCTGAGAAGACTGCGTGTGTGGCGCAGGCACGAACACTGGCTGCTCCCATTTCCTTGAGTACATTGGCTGCCTTGGTCAGGGTACCTGCAGTGTCGATCATGTCGTCCACGATGATGACATTCTTGCCTGCAACGTCACCGATCGCCGTAATGGATCCGACCACATTGGCCTTCTCGCGGGACTTGTGGCAGATGATGACAGGGCACTGGAGGTATCTTGCGTAGGCATTGGCTCTCTTCGCACCTCCCATGTCTGGAGCGGCTATCGCGAGATTTTCAATATTGAGGTCGCGCAGATACGGCAGGAACACCGTGCTGGCGTATATGTGGTCCACAGGGAAATCGAAGAATCCCTGAATCTGGTCTGCGTGAAGGTCACAGGTCATTACCCTGTCACAGCCTGCGGCGTGGAGGACATTGGCGACAAGTTTCGCCCCGATGGATACCCTCGGCCTGTCCTTGCGGTCCTGGCGTGCCCAGCCGAAGTAAGGCATTACTGCAATCACGGTGTGGGCTGATGCCCTTTTTGCCGCGTCAATCATCAGGAGAAGTTCAAAGAGGTTGTCAACAGGCGGAAAAGTTGACTGTACGATGAAGACGGTGGCGCCCCTGACGCTTTCGTTGAATGAAGGCTGGAACTCGCCGTCGCTGAAAGTCAGCACATCAGACTGACCGAGGTCAATCCCGAGATGTTTGGCAATCTTCTCTGCAAACGGCCGTGAGCCCCTGCAGGCAAACAATTTCATTTTGTGTTCGTTGTGCATCGTATTTAGAGATTTGGTCTTGCTTGTCACTCCTTTGCCAACTCAAGGACCTCCCCGATGTAGTCGAGAATCTCCTCCTTCCCCATTCCTGTTTCGGAAGAACTTACAAAAACAGGCGGCAGTTCTTCCCAATGTTCCAAAATCTGCTGCTTGATTCTTTCCGTCTGTCTCAATCTTGCTTCCGTACCGAGCTTGTCGGCCTTGGTGAAGATTATCGCAAAAGGGATGTTGCCCGTGCCGAGTTCGTCAAGAAATGCCATATCCGTACTGACAAGGTCGTGACGGCAGTCAATCAGGACAAAGAGCAACTGCATTTCCTCTGAGAAATTCAGGTAGTTCCGGATGACCTGTTCCAGTTTCTTCCTCCCGTTCCCCGACATCTTTGCATAGCCGTAGCCGGGCAAATCGACAAGATACCATTCTTCATTGATGAGGAAATGGTTCACGAGTCTGGTCTTTCCCGGCGTTGAGGAGGTCATTGCAAGTTTCTTCCTGCCTGTCAGCATGTTGATCAGCGAGGATTTTCCCACGTTTGACCTGCCTATGAACGCAAATTCCGGCAATCTGGCCGCCGGCCTTTCTGACACTCTCGTGCTGCTTCCGGCGAATGTTGCGTTTGTAATCTTCATTTGACAAAGGACTTTCAAAAATCAGGTGGCAAAGATAATCAAAAAAGGAGGGCAAGCATAAAATAATTAAAATTTATTTCTAAATTTGTGTCGCTTCAAAAGTGATTGGCGCGATGGAAAAGGAAATTATCACTCTTTACGATCTTCAGTCCGGGCTGAAATCAGGTATAGAATGTCTTTTCCCGTCCAGACTTTGGATCCGCGCCGAAATCAGTGCGCTGAAAGCCCGTCCCGGAGGGCATTGTTATCTTGAACTTTCCCAGAGGGAAGGAAACTCTCTCGTGGCAAAGGCACAGGCCGCCATCTGGAGCTCCCGCTACAGGGTAATAGCCCCTTATTTTGAATCAGTTACCGGCTCGCCGCTCAAAGAGGGCCTGACTGTCCTTGTCAGAGCTCAGGTTACCTATAGCCAGCTTTACGGACTGACGATTTCCATTGACGACATCGACCCGGAATACTCTCTCGGAGAGAGCGAGAAACAGAGGCTTCAGACCATCGAAAGGCTCAGGGATGAAGGCTTGACGGACCTGCAGAAATCCCTTGAGGAACCGTCCCTCCCGCAGCGTTTCGCGGTCATTTCGGCAGAGGATGCAGCCGGTTACAGGGACTTTATGCGGCATCTCCACGAGAATGAGTACGGCTTTTCCTTCACGACGGAACTTTTCCCCGCCCTGATGCAGGGACCTGATGCTCCCTCCTCGATGGCTCAGGCTCTCGAAGCTGTGCTCTCGTCTGGGGAGGAGTTCGATATGGTGTTGATACTCAGGGGAGGAGGCTCACGGCTTGACCTTGCCTGCTATGACGATTATGTCTTGTGTGCGGCAATAGCCCGCTGTCCGCTTCCGGTGATGACGGCTGTGGGACATGACCAGGATTACCATATCTGCGACATGGTCTCCTTCAGGAGTCTGAAGACCCCGACTGCCCTTGCCGACGAAATCATTTCCATCTATGCGGACGAGGACGCGAGGCTTTTGGATTTCGGTTCACGCCTGAGGCTTGCTTTCCTTTCCAAACTCTCCCTGATGGAGAATCGCGTCAATGTCCTTGAAGCCCGCATAAAGGGTGCTGACCCGAGGACAATCCTCAAAAGAGGCTATTCTCTTGTCCTTTCCGGCACGGGAGTGCCGATGAAAGGGGTGGGTGTCTGCTCCGAAGGAGACGCCGTTTCGGTAATGTTCGCCGACGGAATGCTTGACTGCCGCGTCGAGAAGGTGAAAAGGAATTGATATATAATGAAATATATAACATATAAAATATAATATATATAATATACTATATATGACTGAAGGATTCAATTACACGGAGGCGGTGAGGGAACTCGAGCGTATTGCGGAGATTGTCGAGAATCCCGACACAGGTATAGAAGATATTGACAAATATATAAAAAAGTCGGATGAACTGATTTCCGACTGTCGCGCATATCTGCGCGGAATGAAAGACCACATTAATTCATCGCAGACGGGTCAGTGAATCGTCTGCGGACACTATTGTTTACTATGACCGAAACAAAAGCAAAGATGATTTACGACAGGGATCCCTGGCTTGCTCCTTACAAGAAGGCAGTGGATGCCCGTCACGAGAGGATTCTTGCCGCAAAGGAGAGTTTGTCCGTGAACGGCAGCCTTGCAGCTGGAATCAACAACCACCTTTACTATGGGATGCACAGGACGCAGGACGGATGGGTGTTCCGAGAGTGGGCTCCCAATGCCTCAAAAATTTATCTCATAGGTGACTTCAACAACTGGAAGAGGGCCGAGGCATACGCACTCAAGCCTGCCGGCAACGGAAACTGGGAAATTTCGCTCCCGGAGATGTTCCTATCCCACGGTTCCCTTTACAAACTTTACATCGAATGGCCCGGCGGAGGAGGGGAGAGACTCCCTGCCTACACCACCCGTGCAGTCCAGGACCCTGTGACCAAGGTTTTCAGCGCACAGGTGTGGAGCCCTGACACTCCGTACAAATGGAAGCACAAGGGTCCTGGAAAACGTCCGCATCCGCTGATTTACGAATGCCACATTGGAATGAGCTCCGAGAAGGAGAAAGTGGCCACGTTCGAGGAATTCCGTCAGGACGTGCTTCCGCACATAAAGGACCTCGGATACGACACAATCCAGATAATGGCGCTTCAGGAGCATCCTTACTACGGTTCCTTCGGCTATCAGGTTTCCAATTTCTTCGCGCTCAGTTCCCGTTTCGGCACTCCGGAGGAGTTCAAGAGACTGGTGGACGAGGCGCATGGTGCCGGGATTGCCGTCGTGATGGACATCGTTCATTCCCACTCGGTTGACAATGAAGCCGAGGGACTCGGAATGTTCGATGGCAGGGAGGATCTGTATTTCTACAAGGGCCCTCAGGGCAGACATCCTGCCTGGGGTTCCCGCTGCTTTGACTACGGCAAGGGCGAGACCAAATGCTTCCTCCTGTCCAATTGCAAGTACTGGATGGAGGAGTACCACATCGACGGCTTCCGTTTCGACGGGGTGACTAGTATGCTCTATTGGGACCACGGGCTCGGAACGGCTTTTTCCGGCTATGACGTGTATTTCAACAACGGGGTGGACGAGAATGCCGTGACTTACCTTGCACTTGCCAATATGCTTGTGAGGGAGGTCAATCCGGATGCTTTCACGATTGCGGAGGATGTCAGCGGTATGGCAGGTCTTGCGGCTCCTTTCGAGGAGGGAGGTGTCGGCTTTGACTTCAGGATGAGTATGGGAGTGGCTGACAACTGGATCAAATGGATCAAGGAGGTTCCCGACGAGAAATGGAGCGTCGGCGAGATGTGGTGGCAGCTGACCAACAAGCGGGCTGACGAGAAGACCATCAGTTACGCCGAGTGTCACGACCAGGCTATGGTGGGAGACAAGACCATCATCTTCCGCCTGATGGACAAGGAAATGTACACTTCGATGAATACGGAGTCCCGGTCAATGATAGTTGACAGGGGTATTGCCCTGCACAAGATGATAAGACTCGTCACGATGGCAACCGCCGGGGACGGCTACCTGACCTTTATGGGCAATGAGTTCGGACATCCGGAGTGGATTGACTTCCCGAGGGAGGGGAACGGATGGTCCTACAAATACGCCAGGAGACAGTGGTCACTGATGAAACCGGACTATCTGAGGTACAGGAGCCTGAATGAATTTGACCGTGCAATGGTGGAACTTTGCCGCGAGGAGGACCTCCTGGATGGGAAACCGGAACTTCTTGTGCAGGATGAACAGAAAAAAATTCTGATTTTCAAAAGAAATAGTTGTATCTTTGCGCTCAATTTCAATCCGGTACAGTCTTTCACCGACTATGCCTTCGCTGCTCCGGCAGGGAAATATGTGTGTGTCCTTGATTCGGACGAAGAAAGATTCAATGGCTTTTCCCGCATCAAAAGCGGTGAGGAGCATTTCTCCGTTCACAGGAAGTCGGAAAATGGCCCGGCGGTCTATGACGACACACTGATGCTGTATCTGCCAAGCCGTTGTGCGGTCGTCCTCAAAAAGGTCGACTGATTTATTGTGTTGAGGAAACCGCGAGGAATCCCTGAAAAAGTAAATTATTAACTAAAATATAGATTATATGCCTTTTCTTAAATTCAACAAGTCCGAGCTTGTGAACCTTGAATACTCGCTCAAGCGCGAGATTATCGAGGCCAACAGGACGGGCGCCTATTGCAACACTTCCATAGTGACCTGCAATACGAGACGCTATCACGGGCTTCTTGCTGTTCCGATTGACAGTTTCGGAGGAGGAAAGTATATGCTCCTGTCTTCCGTTGACGAAAGTCTGATTATGTCAGGGAAGCAGTTCAACCTCGGAATCCACTGTTACGGGGATGTCTATGAGCCTAGAGGACACAAGTACATTGTGGACTTCGATGCCGACCCTGTGCCTGAAGTGGTTTACAAGGTCGGGGACATTCTTTTCAGCAAGACCATCCTTCTTGTTCCTGACAATGACCAGGTGCTCATCAAGTACACTCTCCTGGATGCCCCTCAGAAGGCTACTCTGAAGTTGAAACCTTTCCTTGCATTCAGAAACGTCCACAGCCTGACCAGCCAGAACGGGGAGGCAAAGACGGAAGGTACCCCTGTTTCTGACGGGATGTCTTACTGCCTCTACCCGGGTTTCCCTCGTCTCCACCTTCAGATGAGTTCCAAATCCTCTTTCAAGTCATCTCCTTACTGGTACAACGGGATTACATATTCCGATGAGTACCGCAGGGGATTCGACTGCCGTGAGGACCTCTTTGTTCCGGGTGAGTTCACCACAGAGCTGAAACCTGGCGAGTCTGTTGTCCTGTCCGCATCCTTGACAGAAATCAGCGCAAGGGGACTCAAGAGGAGATTCGACGAAATTGTCAGGAAGAAAGGCAACATCACTTCCTACCACGATCTTCTTGTGCACGATGCAGATATGCTCAAATGCGTCAGGGGCGGCAAGGAAAAGATCACGGCCGGATTCTCATGGCTGGAGACCGGACTTCTCCGCGAGACCATAGTCTCCCTTCCTGGTCTTACCCTCTACGCCGGAAGCGGAAAGGCAGAGTTCGAGAAGATTCTCGACACCCTCATCTCGGATGAGCAGGAGAGACTTTTCCACAGGACTACACAGGTCGAGTCTCCGCTCCGCCTGACAGATACAATCCAGCAGTACATCGAGTTCACCGGTGAGGAAAAACGCATCTGGAAGAAATACGGCCCTACCCTCAAGGGAATCATCGAGAGCTATCTCCCGGGCAGAAGGAAAGAGATTGCAATGCATCCGAACGGACTGCTCTGGGCACAGATGGACTGGACCGCACTTTCCTGGATGAACACATACGTGAACGGCCAGCCGGTCAATGAAAGGGCGGGCTATCAGGTCGAGACCAATGCTATGTGGTACAATGCACTCTGCTTCGCAATCGATATGGAGAAGAAGTACGGAGCTGCCAAGAGCGATTTCGTCCAGAGGTGGACTCCTGTCCGTGACCTGGTTCTGCAGAACTTCCAGCCTACATTCTGGAATGCCGAGGCAGGTTACCTTGCCGATTATGTGGACGGCAACGGACAGAATCTCGATGTCCGTCCGAACCAGCTTTTCGCAGTCTGCCTGGAATACTCCCCGGTTGAGGATGAGATCAAGTCCGAGGTGGTGTCCGTCATCACCAATGAACTTCTCTCAAGGAGGGGAATCAGAACTCTTTCTCCAAGAAACGTCAAATACAAAGGCGTTTACGAGGGCTCACAGCCTGAAAGGGATATGGCTTACCACAACGGTTGCGCCTTCCCTGCGCTCCTCGCACCTTATATCGATATATGCTTCAAGATGATGGGACCTTCATTCTACAAGAGGGCCGGTTACCTTACCGAAGGCTTCTACGAGGACATCAGCAAGCACGGTGTCGGAGTGTTCTCCGAACTTTACGACGGAGATCCTCCTCACGAGCCTCACGGTGCAATTTCCAGTGCAGAGAGTACTGCCGCCCTGTTGAGGATAGATTATCTTATGAACAAATATAAGGAGGAAAAGAAATGAGAGTTCTGATGTTTGGATGGGAGTTTCCTCCTCACATTGCGGGAGGTCTGGGAACTGCCTGCTACGGAATGACAAAGGGTCTTGCCGAGAATGACGTCGATGTGCTTTTCGTTATGCCTTCGGCTTCGGGAGACGAGGACCAGAGTTCCGTTAAGATTATTAATGCGAGTGACGTTGCAGTTGACACTATGACTACTTCCGTGGACGAGTTCCTCGGAAAGGTCCAGTTTGTGCATATCGGCTCGAATATGGTTCCATACGTCGATCCCCAGGACTTCAAAACCGTTGTCGAAGAGGAGAGAAAAAGGCAGATCAAGAGTTTCCGCGTTCAGTACGGCCAGAAATACAAATTCTCCGGCAAGTACGGCGCGAATCTGATGGAAGAAGTTGCACGCTATGCGATGGTCGGAGCGACAATCGCAATGCAGCATAAGGATGAGTTTGATGTCATCCACGCTCACGACTGGCTTACCTATCTTGCCGGAATCGGAGCCAAGAAACTGACAGGCAAACCATTGGTGGTACACGTTCACGCCACCTCTTACGACCGTGCCAGCGACGACAAGGTTGACACGAGGGTGGTGGACCTCGAAAAGAAGGGAATGGAGGCTGCCGACAAGGTGATTGCCGTGAGTGATTTGACAAGGAACATCGTCATCAACCGCTATGGGATCGATCCTGACAAGGTCGTAACCGTTCACAATGCCGTTGACTTCAGCGGAAGGGAGAACATCCAGGTTGAGAGGGGAGTGGCTGACAAGGTGGTTACCTTCCTGGGACGTGTTACCTATCAGAAGGGTCCTGAATATTTCATTGAGGCTGCCGCAAAGGTGCTCAAGAGATGTGACAATGTCCGTTTCGTGATGGCCGGAAGCGGTGATATGCTCAACCGCTGTATCCGCCACGTGGCCCGCCTCGGAATCTCCGACAGGTTCCATTTCACGGGATTCCTCAGGGGACAGGAGGTTCAGAAGATGTTCGCTTTGTCGGATGTCTATGTGATGCCTTCCATTTCCGAGCCTTTCGGAATCTCTCCGCTTGAGGCAATGCAGACCAACGTGCCTTCAATCATTTCAAAGCAGTCAGGCTGTGCAGAGATTCTCAAATATGCCCTGAAGGTGGATTTCTGGGATGTCGATGCGATGTCGGATGCCATCTACGGACTTCTGAAATATCCTGCAATCTCCGCCCTTGCTGCAAGATGCGGCTATGACGAGGTAAATTCCCTCAAATGGACCGCTGCATCAGCAAAGGTCAAAAAAGTTTATGAGTCAGTTCTTTAACCACTAATACGAAAGATTATGAGCAAAAGTATATGTTTTTATTTCCAAGTCCATCAGCCGACCAGACTCAGACTGTATCGTTTCTTCGACATCGGCAAGGACTCACATTATTATGATGACTTTGCGAACAGGACCATCCTCCGCAGGGTCGCACATAGGTGTTACCTCCCTATGAATGAACTCCTTCTGAATCTCATAAAACAGAACGGAGGCAAGTTCAAGGTAGCCTTCTCGATTTCGGGTTCAGTCCTCGAGCAGTTCGACAGGTATGCTCCGGAGGTGATTGACAGTTTCCGCCGTCTTGCCGACACTGGTTGTGTGGAGTTCCTGTCAGAAACTTATTACCACTCCCTCGCGTCTCTCGCGTCTCCGGCTGAGTTCAAACATCAGGTTCTCAAGCACAAGGCTGCCATCGAGCACTATTTCGGAGTGACTCCGAAGGCTTTCCGCAACACCGAGCTGATCTATTCCGATGCCATCGGAGAGATGGTGTACGAGATGGGCTTCAAGACAATGCTCACTGAGGGAGCAAGACACGTCCTCGCCTGGAAGAGCCCGAATTATGTGTATTCAGGTGCACTGGCACCAAAGTTGAACCTCCTTCTCAAGAATTCTTCCCTGAGCGATGACATCGCCTTCCGTTTCTCTGACAGGTCCTGGAACAACTGGCCTCTGACGGGTGAAAAGTATCTGGGCTGGATCAAGTCCGCTGCCGACAAGGATGAAATCGTGAATCTGTTTATGGATTACGAGACTTTCGGTGAGCACCAGAAGGCTCAGAGCGGAATCTTCGAATTTATGAAATTCTTACCTGAGGTAATCCTCAATGACGGCACCTTCGAGTTCGTGACTCCTTCCGAGGCTACAAAGAAGCACAAAGCCATTGGTACTCTGGATGTTCCGGATCCAATCTCATGGGCGGACGAGGAGCGTGACGTGACTGCCTGGCTCGGAAATGAACTTCAGAACGACGCTTACGGCAAACTTTACGGTCTGACTGAGAAACTTTCCATCCTGAACAACGAGGATCTTTGGGCTGATTTCGGTCATCTTCAGGAGAGCGACCACTTCTATTATATGTGTACGAAGTTCTTCTCAGACGGGGCAGTTCACAAATATTTCAATCCGTATGATACTCCGTATGAGGCATTTATAAATTACATGAATGTTCTCAGTGATTTTATTTTGAGGGTAGATGATGCAATTTCAATTTCTGATGCTAACTTTGCACCCTCAAATCAGGAGAAGGCTGTGAAGAAACCTGTCCGCAAGGCTGCAGCAACTGCAAAACCGGCAGCAAGGAAAGCCGCTCCAGCGAAGAAAGAGTCTCCTGCCGAGAAGAAGACAGTTGCAAAGAAACCTGCTGCGAAGAAGAACAAATAAGGATTTTTGACAATTGAACCTTCAGCAAAGACATCGGCCTTCAAAGCCGGTGTCTTTACTGCGGTTTTATAAACAGAACATTATAATTATTTATATGCAGTACAATAAAATTGATGTAAACCAACCGTCCTGGAACAGCGTGTTTGTCTCAAGACACCTTCCGGACAGTCTAAAAGATCTTGAAACTTTGTCGAGAAATCTTTGGTGGTGCTGGAACGAGAACGCCAAGGAACTGTTCAAATCCATTGATCCGGAAGCTTGGGAAAGTACCGGTGAGAATCCGATTGCGATGCTCGACAAAGTGAAATTGAAAAGGTACCAGAAACTTGCCAAAGATTCAGCCTTCCTCGGAAATCTGAAAAAGGTGATGGAGGAGTTCAATTCATATATGGCTCTAAAGGCTGAAAGGAAGACTCCGTCAATCGCCTATTTCTGTATGGAATACGGTCTTGACACTTCATTGAAAATCTATTCCGGAGGTCTCGGCATTCTTGCCGGAGACTATCTCAAGGAGACCAGTGATATGAACACCAATCTTGTGGCTGTCGGTCTTCTTTACAGATATGGATATTTTACCCAAATGCTTTCTGCACAGGGTGAGCAGGTTTCAAAATACGACGCGCAGGACTTTATGAAGATTCCTGCCTCTCCGGTGCGTGACGCTTCCGGAAACTGGATGACCATCAGCATTGCTTTCCCTGGGAGGTATCTCAATGCAAGACTCTGGAGAGTGGATGTCGGAAGGACCGAGCTCTATCTGCTTGACACAGACTACGAAGAGAATATTCCTGAGGACAGGTCAATCACCCATCATCTCTACGGAGGTGACTGGGAGAACAGGCTCAAGCAGGAACTCCTCCTGGGTGTGGGCGGTATCCGCGCACTTCGCAAACTTGGCATGAATCCACAGGTTTATCACTGCAATGAGGGTCACGCCGCATTCATCGGCCTTGAGAGACTGCGCGAGTACATCGACCAGGACAATCTCGAATTCAACGAGGCTCTGGAAGTAGTGAGGGCTTCATCGCTCTTCACTACACACACTCCTGTCCCTGCTGGCCACGACTCATTCGATGAGGGGCTTCTCAGAAAATATCTCGACCACTATCCGGGAAGATTGAAGATTGACTGGACCACAATGATGGGACTCGGAAAAATCAAGGCAGATGATGCGAACGAGAAATTCTCGATGAGCATCCTTGCAGCCAACATCTCTCAGGAAGTTAACGGAGTGTCCTGGCTTCACGGCAAGGTCAGCCGTGACATCCTTTCGAATATGTGGCCTGGCTATCTTCCGGAGGAACTCCACGTCAGCTATGTGACAAACGGAGTTCACTATCCGACCTGGACTGCTCCGCAGTGGAAGGACATCCACGCACGCGTGTTCGGCGATGACTTCAAGACCCATCACTATGACAAGTCCTGCTTCGAGGGAATCTACAAGATTTCCGATGAAGAGGTCTGGACTGTCAGGACAGCTCTCCGCAAGAGACTCATCGAGGAAATCAAGGAAAGGCTCTCAAATCCTTCAGAGACAAACCACTATTCTCCGCGCCAGATTGTCACCATCAAGGAGACTCTCCGTGACGATGTCCTTACAATCGGTTTCGCAAGGCGTTTTGCCACCTACAAGAGGGCTCACCTGCTTTTCCGTGACCTTGACAGGCTCAATGAGATTGTCAACGATCCTCGCCGTCCGGTACAGTTTGTGTTCGCTGGAAAGGCTCACCCTGCAGACAAGGCCGGACAGGACCTCATCAAGATGATTGTGGACATTTCCAAGAGACCGGAATTCATCGGAAAGATTGTCTTCGTTCCAAACTATGACATCACTCTTGCAAAATATCTCGTACAGGGTGTCGATGTGTGGATGAACAACCCTACAAGACCTCTCGAGGCTTCCGGAACGTCCGGAGAAAAGGCTGCGATGAACGGTGTAATGCACTTCTCCGTGCTTGACGGATGGTGGGTTGAAGGTTACAAGCAGGGTGCCGGCTGGGCTCTTCCGATGGAAAGGACCTACGATGACCAGAACTATCAGGATGAACTCGATGCCGCAACGATTTACGGAACCATCGAGAATGAAATCGCTCCAATTTTCTACAACGTGAATCCTGCCACCGGCCGTTCTTCAGACTGGATTGAGTACATAAAGAACACAGTCGCAATGGTTGCCTGCAACTTCACAACCAACAGGATGCTCACGGACTACATCAACCAGTACTACGATCCTCAGTCTAAAAGAGTTGAGGCTCTGGTGGCTGATGACTACAAGGTTGCCCGTGAAATTTCTGCCTGGAAGGAACATATGCGCTGCGAGTGGCAGAATGTCGGCGTGATTTCAATGGTGAAACCGGACAGTACCTACAACAACCTCTCTCTCGGCAACGAGTTCAATGCAGAGGTGGTACTCAGCATAGGAGGACTCAAACCTGAGGAAATCGGAGTTGAGATGCTGTTCGCAACCGCAGACAACAAGGGCAAGCTCCATATACAGGAGAAATTTGATTTCACTCCTGTGTCCTGCGAAAATGGTGTGGCTACTTACAAGGCTGCATTGCTTCCTGAGACAACCGGCCTGTACCAGGTTGCCGCAAGGATTTATGCGAAGAATTCCCTCCTGCCACACAGACAGGATTTTGAACTCGTAAGATGGTTGTAGCGACCGGATTCTTTGACGGTGTCCACATCGGACACCGTCTTGTGATCGCACAGCTTGTCGAGCAGGCGAAGCTGTTCGGGGATGAAAGCCTTGTGGTGACATTTTGGCCTCATCCCCGAAATGTGCTTCAAAAGGAGGCGCATTCATTGCGTCTGCTTTCCTCACTTGACGAAAAGACGGAAATGCTCAGGAACCTTGGAGTCGACAGGGTTGAGGTCATTCCTTTCACCCGGGAATTCAGCCGCCTGACTGTCCGCCGGTATCTTTCCGAGTATGTGATTAAGCGCTTCGGAGGGACAATAATCGTCCTCGGTTATGACAACAGGTTCGGTTGCGAGGATGATTCGGAAAACATTGCTGCAGTGGCTTCTGACCTCGGTCTTGGGGTTGTGAATGCATCTAAGTGCTCCTCGGAGACCGGTATGGCGGTCAGTTCCACCTGGATCCGGACAATGATTTCCGCGGGCGACGTAGAGGAAGCTTCCGGGCTGCTTGGCTACAATTACAGTCTTTTCGGGGTAGTGGTTTCAGGTGACCGCATAGGCAGGACTCTCGGATTTCCCACTGCTAACATGCAGTTGTACGAACCTTTGAAACTTGTACCGGGAAATGGAGCCTATCTCGTGAGGGTGACGGTACTCGGAGAGCAGCACTACGGAATGTGCAACATCGGAATCCGTCCGACCGTAAGGGTTGGAAATGCCACCACAATCGAGACACATATATTTGATTTTGACCAGGATATATATGGACTGGATCTCAGTGTCACCTTCCTTCACCGCATAAGGCCGGAGGTGAAGTTCGTCTCTCTGGAGGCGCTGAAGGCCCAGTTGGAAGAAGACAGGAGTTTGTGTCAGGATTTAATAAAAGAATATGGAAGATATTGACAAACAGGCCGTAGGCCAGAACATTGCCGGAAATATGACGCCTGCCCGCAAGGATGGTTTTGCCGGCGGGGAGTCCGGGGCATCCGGATTCCTGAAGGGTGAGGACCTCAAGAAGTTGGTGATATTCTCAGATTTGATGACCCCTAAGTTTGACGGATAGGCCAAGGGTTGTTTTTCGAAAATATTTACTATCTTTGCAAATGACGAGGGTTCTGTGTAGGAATACAACAGGACTCCTTTTTAATTATGTAACAAAAACAATATTTTATTATGGCAGTACATTATATGACCCAGGAGGGTCTTGACAAATTGAAGAAGGACCTGGCTGACGCATTGGCGCAGCGTCCTGTGATATCTGCCCAGATTGCAGAGGCGAGAGACAAGGGAGATCTTTCCGAGAATGCTGAATATGAGGCTGCAAGGGAGGCCCAGGGACTTTTGGAACTTAATATATCCAAACTTCAGGATCTTGTGGCAAATGCCCGCGTAATTGACGAGTCGCAGATAGGTACTGAAAAGGTTCAGATGCTCAACAAGGTGAAAGTGAAGAATCTGACCGTCGGCTCTGTGATGGAGTTCACCCTCGTCGGAGAGAACGAGGCTGATTTTGCACACGGCAAGCTCGCTGCGACGACTCCTATCGGGAAAGCCCTTATGGGGCACTCCAAGGGCGATGTGGTTGAGGCTCACGTTCCGTCAGGAATAATGAAATTCGAAATCCTTGACATTACTCTTTAGGTTATGGCGACGATTTTTACCAGAATTGCAAAGGGAGAAATCCCTTCCTACAAGGTTGCTGAGAGCGAGGATTTCTACGCTTTTCTCGACATAGCCCCTCTTGCCAAAGGTCACGTGCTGGTCATCCCGAAGAATGTGGAGGATGACTACATATTCAACCTTGACGAAAAGACATATTCAGGTTTGTGGTCCTTTGCCCGCAAGGTGGCTGCGGCACTCAGGAATGCGGTGCCTTGCAAAAGGGTAGGGGTCGCCGTTCTGGGAATGGAAGTTCCGCATACGCACATCCATCTTGTTCCTCTGAACAAAGAGTCGGATATGGACTTCCGAAAAGCCAAACTTGAACTGACACCTGAAGAGTTCTCTTCAATCGCCTCTTCAATATTAGCGGAATATGAAAAACTATAGATATTTTCTTCAGACGGCGGCAGTTTGCGCCGTCTTGTTTTCTCTGGCAGCCTGCTCAAGGACGGCATCTGTCAATGGAACACTGGCGGATGCTCCTGATTCGGACGTCATCGTCAGACTGCTCGATGTCAACAGATATGAGACACTGGACACTGTCAGGACTGCTGCGGACGGATCTTTCTCTTTCAAGGTGGACGTAGCGAAGGGCAATCCGGAGTTTGTCTATGTCTTTTACTCGGACACGAAAATCGCTTCCCTTCTGCTTGAAAGCGGAGACAGGGTGGAGGTCACGGCGGACACTCTCGGGCATTACTCAGTGAAAGGGTCTGAAGAAAGTCTCAAACTGATGGAGGTGGAGAAGTCTTTCTCGGAATTTTCGAGGGAATTCATCGCCTTGTCTGATGCCCTGGTGGCTGCTGGGGAGAATTCGGCAGAGGCGGCAGACCTGAGAAAGGACCTTGCCCAGTCATATATAAGATATTACAGGGACAGGATGAAATATGTTATGGAAAATTCACATTCCCTGACCGTCGTACCCGTTCTCTATCAGACGATTGCTCCCGGCTTCCCGCTTTTCGGACAGCAGACTGATGCCATTCATTTCAGGAACGCAAGCGACTCTTTGTCAACTGTATATCCTGATTCGAAGTATGTCCGGGCCCTCAGCCAGGAAGCTGAAAAGAGGCTCCGTCTTCTGGAATTGGACTCGAAGATCAAGAATACGGTACCTGTTGACTATCTGGACATTGAACTGCCGGATGTGAAGGGAGAGAAGAAAAAGCTTTCCGAGGTTTCCGGGAAAGTGGTGCTCGTGCATTTCTGGACGGCATCCAATGCTGCTCAGAAGATGTTCAACCAGGATGTTCTGAAACCGGTGTATGCCGATTTTCATTCAAAGGGGCTTGAAATCTACCAGGTGGCTCTTGATTCTGACAAGGCCGAATGGGCGAGGACCGTCAGGAACCAGGAACTTGAGTGGGTGAATGTCTGTGATTCCCGTGCTGCGGCCTCTCCGTATGTGGGCAGTTACAATCTTGCGTCCCTTCCGGTGTCATATCTGCTCGTGAACGGGACATTCTCGACAGAAAAGGTCACGGATGAGACTTCCCTGCGTCGTGTCCTGGGCAGGATTCTGAAATAAGGGATGGAATTTTTAGGATTCGAGAAAATTTTTGCCGGAATTAAAATATTTGCTACCTTTGCACCCCCTATGTAGTGTAGGGATCGCAAATTAAAGTATTAACTAATTAAAACACAAGACAGTGAACACACAGAGTTACAAAACGGTGTCAGCCACTCCGGCTACCGTGAACAAAGAGTGGGTCGTCATTGACGCTACTGACTTGGCTCTTGGTCGTCTTGCCTCAAGGGTTGCCCTTATCCTCCGCGGAAAGAACAAGCCTTACTTCACTCCTCACATTGACTGTGGTGACAATGTCATCATCCTCAATGCTGACAAGGTGAAACTTACCGGCAAGAAAATGACTGACAAAGTGTATGTCCGTTACACCGGTCATCCGGGCGGACAGCGCTTCAGCACGCCTAAGGAGATTCTTGCAAAGAAACCTACCGAACTGGTCAGAATGGCAGTCAAGGGAATGCTCCCTAAGAACCGTCTCGGATCAAAGCTTCTCAACAATCTTTACCTTTATCAGGGAAGCGAGCATCCGCACGAGGCTCAGAAACCAAAAACAATTACATTAAACGAAATCTAATCAAATGAAAGCAGTAAACGCACTTGGAAGACGTAAATCAGCAGTCGCTCGCGTTTATGTCGTACCTGGATCAGGCAACATTACAATCAACGGAAGGGATCTCAATGATTATTTTACTCTTGATTCTCTCCGCTACATTGTAAATCAGCCGTTTGAGGTCACCGGTACGATTGCCCAGTTTGACATCAAGGCTAATCTTGACGGTGGTGGAGTCAAAGGTCAGGCAGAGGCTATGAGACTTGGCATCTCCCGCGCTCTTTGCGAGGTGAATGCAGAGTATCGTGCCGCTCTCAAGGCCGCCGGATTCCTTTCACGTGATGCACGTGAGGTCGAGAGGAAGAAGCCTGGTCAGCCGGGTGCCCGCAGGCGCTTCCAGTTCAGCAAACGTTAATCGAACGGAACTGATTTACAAAAAAGCACAGTCAGGTTTGAAATCAATGGACCCTGAACTCCGGTGTGAGCCGGGACAGGCTGCCTGAGATTGCCGGACTGCGGAAAATTCAGGAGACCGGCTGCTGCCGCTACTCCGAATTGAAGAAAAGAGTCCCGAAAGGTATGGCAAAAGCCTTAAGGGCAAGTAACAACAAAGAAAAAATTAAAACAATGCCAAGAACAAATTTCCAAGAATTGCTTGATGCAGGCGTTCACTTCGGCCACCTGGCAAGGAAGTGGAATCCTAAGATGGCTCCATATATCTTCGACCAGAAGAACGGAATCCACATCATCGACCTGCATAAAAGTATAGTAAAAATCGACGAGGCTGCAGAGGTGCTCAAACAGTATGCACGTTCAGGCCGCAAGGTGCTTTTCGTGGCTACAAAGAAACAGGCCAAGGAAATCGTTGCCGAGAAGGCTGCCTCAGTCAATATGCCGTTTGTAACGGAGCGCTGGCCGGGCGGAATGCTCACCAACTTCCCTACAATCCGCAAGGCCGTCAAGAAAATGAACACCATCGACAAGATGATCGAGGACGGCACATTCGACACTCTTGCAAAACGTGAGCGTCTCCAGATCACCCGTCAGAGGGCAAAACTCGAGAAGAACCTCGGTTCCATCAAGGACCTCAGCCGTCTCCCTTCAGCACTTTTCGTGATTGACGTGCAGAAAGAGATGAATGCAGTAAAAGAGGCTAACCGTCTGAATATTCCGGTAATCGCAATGGTTGATACTTGCTGCGATCCTACACCGATTGATTATGTGATTCCGGCAAATGATGACGCTGTGAAGTCTATCTCCGTAATCCTTGATGCTGTTTGCGGCGCAATCAGCGAGGGACTTGAGGAGAGGAAGCTCGAGAAGGAGAAAGAGGCTCCTGAGCAGACTGAGCAGGCTGCTGCTGGCAAGAAACTCCGTTCACGCAAGGCTGCAAAACCTGCAGAGGAAGTTGCTGAACAGGTTGTTGAGGAGCCAAAGGCCGCTGAAGAAAATGTTGAGGAATAACTCCTGTTTGTTAATTTCAAAAGAACTTTTACAATGGAAATTAAAGCTGCTGACGTAGCAAAATTGCGTCAAATGACAGGCGCCGGTATGATGGATTGCAAGAAGGCCCTTGTAGAGGCTGAAGGCGACTTTACCCGCGCACAGGAGATTATCCGTGAGAAAGGCAAGCTCGTAGCTGCCAAGAGGGCTGACCGTGAGACAACGGAAGGTGCTGTCATCGCAAGGGTTCAGGGTGACAAGGCAATTATCCTCTGCCTTGGCTGCGAGACTGACTTCGTTTCGAAGAATGCTGAGTTCCAGGCACTTGCAAATGCAATTGCAGATGCTGCCATCGCTGCCTTCCCTGCTGATGTCGAGGCTCTCAAGGCCTGCACTCTCGCAGACGGAAGGACTGTTGAGGCTGCCGTGACTGAGCAGACCGGCAAGACAGGTGAGAAACACGTCCTCGTTGGATATTATCCGGTAGAGGCTCCTTTCATTTCTGCCTACATCCACACTATCAACGGCAAGCTCGGTGCAGTTGTCGGATTCAGCAAGGAAGTTCCTGCCGACATCGCAAAGGGTGTTGCAATGCAGGTCGCTTCAATGAACCCTGTCGCAGTTTCTCCTGAGGACTGCTCTCCAGAGGTTGTTGAGAACGAGCTCAAGGTCGCTGTTGACAAGACCCGTGAGGAACTCGTGCAGAAAGCAGTGAACTCGGCTCTTGAGAAAGCCGGCATCAACCCTGCACACGTGGATAGCGAGGCTCACATCGAGTCCAACACTGCAAAAGGCTGGATTACTCCGGAGCAGGCAGAGCAGGCACGCCAGATCATCAAGACCGTTTCAGCCGAGAAGGCTGCAAACCTCAACGAGCAGATGATTCAGAACATCGCCAAGGGTCGTCTCCAGAAATTCTTCAAGGAGCAGACCCTCGTTGAACAGGGCTATCAGATGGGTGACGGCAAGACTCCTGTAAAGGACATCATTGCCGCTGCTGACAAAGAGGCAAAGGTTCTCTGCTTCAAGAGACTTTCTCTTAACGACTAATCCTGACTCAGGTCAGGTTTTCGAGGACGGTCTGAAAAGATCGTCCTCTTTTTTGATTTGCCCGGCGCATACACAGCTTAACAAAATATTCACAGCCGGCCGGGGGTGTTTTTGGGAAGAAAACAATATATTTGTCCCTGAATTGAAATAATATGGAAAAAGAACGCATTTTGATCGTCGATGACGAGGCGGACATCAGGGAGATATTGTTGTTCAATCTGGAGAATGCCGGATTCGAAGTTGACACGGCTGCTTCAGCGGAGGAGGCTCTTGAGGTTCTCACACCATCCCATTCTCTGATTCTCCTTGATGTGATGATGAGGGGTATGTCCGGATTCCGGATGGCAGAGGTGCTCAGGAAGGAAAGGAAGAACATGGTGCCGATTATATTCCTGACTGCAAAGAACACTGAAAACGACCTCCTTACAGGTTTTTCGGCAGGCGGTGACGACTACATTTCCAAGCCTTTTTCCGTATATGAGGTGATTGCCAGGGTCAAGGCGGTTCTCCGCAGAAGTTCAACTCCAGCGGAGGAGAGGAAGGAAAGCAGTGTGGTCTGTGGACAAATCACAATAGATATGTCCAGAAAGCTAGTATTTGCCGGTGAAAATCAGGTAGTTCTGTCTAAGAAGGAATTTGAGATTCTAAGTCTTCTTGCATCGAATCCCGGGAAACTGTTCTCAAGGGAGAAAATCATCGAGGAACTCTGGAAGGATGCCCCGTATGTCCTTGACAGGACGGTGGATGTGCACATTGCAAGAATCAGGAGCAAACTCGGGGAATACAAGAACCATATCACGAACAGGTCGGGTTACGGCTATTCGTTCAATGAAAACTGATATTTTTTTTCTGAATATTTACAAATATTGAACTATGTTCGTCAAGATTGAGGTCCTTCTTCTAGTTGTTGCCCTGGTAATCCTTGTGTCAGTCTGGATTTCCCTTGTCCTGTCGAAGCGTTTCGGGCGCGATGTGTCCAATCTCAACAAAAAGATGGCACAGGAGCAGGTGAAATACCGCCAGATGAAGCAGCAGATGACCAACAACATAGCTCATGAACTGAGGACTCCGGTCAGCAGCATAAGGGGCTATCTGGAAACTTTGTCAAACTGTCCCGATCTTGACAGGGAAAGACGCCGGTCTTTCATAGACAAGGCATACGCCCAGTCAATCAGGCTTTCGGATTTGATCAGGGATATCGCCCTGCTGAGTATGATTGAAGATGCTCCGGAGCAGCTTCACACCGAAAAGCTAAATGTCCGGACCGTTGTCGGGAATGTCCTGGAGGAGTATTCATCACAGATTGCGGCAAGGGGGGATGTAGTGGAGAATATGCTTCCGGAAGATCTGACCATGGACGGTAACCAGGCTCTGATTTATGCCATATTCAGAAATCTGATTGAGAACAGCCTTAAATATGCAGGGGACAATGTCACCCTGCACATAGAATGTTCTTCATTCAAGGGAAGGAACATCCGGTTTGTCTATTATGACACAGGCGTAGGGGTGGGACAGGAACATCTGAAACGGATCTTCGAGAGATTCTACCGTGTCTCGGAGGGAAGGACGAGGGATGCCGGTGGATCGGGTCTCGGACTTTCCATAGTGCGTAATGCCGTCGCATTCCACGGAGGGGAGATCACGGCTCACAGACATAACGGAGGCGGACTGGAGTACCGTTTCACTATGAAATCCTGAATTCAGCAGACGGTTACTACGTTGAAATATCCTTCAAGAATGCTTTTGGCTTCTTCCAGTTGTGCGCTGGTGTTGAGAGGAGTGCCTTTGAGTTGATATTCCTTTCCGAGTGCCTCGTATTTGTGAGCCCCCAGGGTGTGGTACGGAAGAATGTCCACTTTCTGGAGCATATTGAAGTCCTTGAAATGCTTTCCGAGGGCGTGCAGATCCTCAGTGAAGTCCGTCAGTCCCGGTACGAGAACATACCTCAGCCAGAATGGTTTCCCGGTTTTCTCCATCCATTGGGCAGTTTCCAGTACCCGTGAGTTGTCCTGCCCGGTCAGTTTTTTGTGCCTTTGCGGATCCATTTCCTTGATGTCAAGAAGTACGAGGTCGGCCAGGGAGAGAAGCTTCTCCACATATCCGTTCCGGATTCCTCCGTTTGTGTCGATGCAGATGTGGATGCCGTTCTCTTTCAGCATTCTGAAAAGGGGAAGGAGTTCCTTTGCCTGGGCGGTTGGTTCGCCGCCCGAGAATGTCACCCCTCCCTTTTTCCCGAAGAACGGCTGTTCATTGACTGCCCTCCTCAGAATCTCCTCGGGAGCAGTCAGGTGTCCACCGTCAAAGCCGATTGTGTCGGGATTTGCACAGTACAGACACCTGAATGGACATCCCTGCAGAAAGACCACCAGCCTGATTCCCGGGCCATCGTAGGTCCCGAGGGATTCGTATGAATGGACTCTTATCATTCCTGTACTGTCACCGTGGACATTACATTGACTGATGGAAGGTCCTTGCGATTACCTCCAGTTGGTGTTCACGGCTGAGTTTCGTGAAGTTTACTGCATAACCGGACACCCTGATGGTCAGTTGAGGATAGAGTTCAGGATGTTCCATCGCATCCTCAAGCATCTCACGGTTGAGCACATTCACGTTCAGGTGGTGCGCTCCCTTGGTGAAATATCCGTCCATCATTGTCACAAGGTTCTCCACCCTTGACTCCTCATCAGGTCCGAGCGACTTGGGAACAATCGAGAAGGTGTTGCTGATTCCGTCTTTCGCATCGTGGTAGTCGAGCTTCGAGACAGAGGTCAGGGAGGCTATTGCCCCGTGACAGTCCCTTCCGTGCATAGGATTGGCTCCCGGAGCGAAAGCAGTTCCTTTTGCCCTGCCGTCAGGAGTGGCTCCGGTCTTCTTGCCGTACATCACGTTCGAGGTAATGGTCAGCAGGGAAAGGGTTGGCTGGGCATTCTTGTAAACCGGCAGGCGGCAAAGTTCGTCGCTGAAACATTTCACTATGTCTTTTGCAATGTCATCCACTCTGTCGTCATCATTCCCGAAACAAGGGTAGTCTCCTTCGATGGAAAAACCTTCCGTGAGACCCTCAGCATTTCTGACTGCGGTCACTTTCGCAAACTTGATAGCAGAAAGTGAATCCGCTGCAATCGAGAGTCCGGCCACGCCGTAGGCAAGATTGATTGACGGGTTAGTGTCAATGAGAGCCATCTGTGACCTCTCGTAATCGTACTTGTCGTGCATGTAGTGGATTATGTTCATCGCCTCGTTGTAAACCCTTGCGACCTGGTGAAGCACCTTGCGGTAATTTGCCGTCACCTCTCCGTAGTCAAGCCTGTCGCTCTTGAGAGGTTCAATGCCTTCCACCATCAGTGTGCCGGTGTTCTCGCACCTTCCTCCGTTGATTGCCAGAAGGAGAGCCTTGGCAAGGTTAGCCCTTGCCCCGAAGAACTGAATCGCCTTGCCTATGGCCTGGTAGGAAACGCAGCAGGCTATGCCGTAATCATCGTTCCCCCGGACGTTCCTCATCAGATCGTCGTTTTCATACTGAACAGAGCTCGTGTCAATTGAGACCCTGGCGCAGAAATCCTTGAAACCCTTAGGCAGTTCCCGACTCCAGAGCACGGTCATATTCGGTTCGGGTGCCGGTCCGAGGTTGTAGAGGGTCTGGAGGAAACGGAATGATGTCTTCGTTACCTTGACTTTTCCGTCATTGAACCTTCCTCCGAGGGCTTCAGTCACCCAGGTCGGATCTCCCGCGAAGATGTCGTTGTAGGATTTCATCCTGAGATGTCGGACCATCCGGAGCTTCATTACGAACTGGTCAATGAGTTCCTGTGCAAATTCTTCATCAATCAGTCCTTTTTCGATGTCGTGTGTGATGTATATGTCAAGGAAGGATGAAACGTTGCCAAGCGACATCGCAGCTCCGTCCTGTTCCTTCACGGCAGCCAGGTAAGCCATATACACCCATTGAACCGCCTCCCTGGCATTTTCGGCAGGCCTCCCGAGTTCCAGCCCGTAATACTCTCCGAGTGTTTTTATCTCCTGGAGGGCCTTTATCTGTTCCGCGACTTCCTCCCTCAGCCTGATTCTGTCTTCAGTCATCGGACCGGTCAGTCCTTTCAAATCCGCCTTCTTTGCCTCAACCAGCCTGTCCGTTCCGTAAAGGGCGAGTCTTCTGTAGTCTCCGATGATTCTCCCCCTTGAATAATTGTCAGGCAGGCCCGTGAGGAAGCCAAGTGAACGGAATTTCCTGATTTCTTCGGTGTAGACATCGAAAACCCCGTCATTGTGGGTTTTCCTGTAGTGAGTGAAGATCGTCTTGACCCCAGGGTCAAGTTCCACTCCGTTCTCATTGCAGGCCCTTTCTACTACATGCCACCCTCCGAAAGGCTTTATAGCCCTTTTCAGAAGTTTGTCGGTCTGCAACCCGACGACAAGCTCTTTGTCCCTGTCAATGAAACCTGCCGGATGGGATGTTATGGTTGAAATCGTCTTTGCGTCAATTTCCCGGACACCTCCGTTCTTCCTTTCTTCCTCAATCGCTTTCAGACATTCATCCCAAAGGGCTTTCGTCCTCTCTGATGCTCCTTTCAGAAAGGATGCGTCCCCCGTGTAGGGAGTGATGTTTCCGTAAACAAAATCCGACACATTGATTGTCTCTTTCCAAACTCCCGGTTTGAAATCTCCGTAAATACCCATAAAAATACCTTGCTTTGATTACGGGCGCAAAGATATATGCAGAAATCGGATTTTTCAATCCGCTCCGGCAGGTTTTATCCACAAGTTATGTACGGTCAATCCTGACCTTCCACGCTAAGTTTCGTTGCCAGAACCTCGTACCCCTGTCTTTCTTCTCCTCCGTCAGACGGGGTGTATTTGTAGTTTCTGACCCTTCCTGTCAGACTTACCGTTGCTCCGACCTTGATTCTGTCGATGTTCTGTATTTCCCGGCCCTCCCAGGCGACGACATTGAACCAGGTCGTCTCTATGACGGCATCCCCGCTTCTTGACTTGTACATGTAGTTCGTGGCAAGGGAGAAATTCGCCACTCTTCCGGAACCCACTGCCGAAATCTTGGCATTTCCGACATTTCCCTTCAATTCGATTCTGTTAAACTGTTCCATAAACCAGCTGTTTAGTTGATGAATAACTCAAAAATTAGTCTGTCCTTCCCTGTGCGCACGATTCTGGACAGGGACAAAGTAAAGCAAAACATTTGTGATTACGAGTGACCTGCCATATCCGCCCTGCAACTTTTTCTGATTTTTAATGTTTTTTCTTTTTTTGATATTTTGCTGAATATTTGAAATATTTTTAAAATTTTTTCCGGATACTTCCCCGGTAATGATGAAAAAAGAAAAAACATTAAAAATCAGAAATATCTTCTCCTGAGTCTTGACTTTTATTTTGCCGGATTTCATATTTGCCGGAAAAAAAGCGATGGATTACGGAGAGCATGAAGCAATGTCAAGATGTCTTGAATGCGGGGATGACATCTCGTACGGGAGGAGAAACCGGAAATTCTGCTGTGAGAAATGCAAGAACACCTGGCACAACAGAAGAACAAGGGGAGAGAGGCTTGCAAAGTCGCGTGTGATGACTGTGCTGAACAGGAACTATGCGATTCTTAGCGGTATTCTTGAGGCAGGAGGAACATCTGCCGGAGTGGAGCAGTTGAAGGGTATGGGATTCAATTTCGGATACTGTACTTCCTATCACAAAGTCCGCCGGCACGATGAATATGTCTGTTTTGACATTACTTTCACATTAATGGGTGATAAAGTCGTTTCAATACGGAAATTGCCGATAGTCTCCCTCAGGGATTTTGGGAATATTCAGAATGTTTAAGTAAATTTGCGGGGTTTTGAAAATTATGTAAATATTTACGAATGAAAAAAATGATTCTTGCGGCGGGAGCCGTCCTTGCTGCAATCAATTCTTGCACTATGGGAAATCCACTTTTGGAAGAGTCAACGCTGCCATACGGCGCGCCTCAGTTCGACAAAATCAGGACAGAGCATTATCTGCCGGCTTTCAAGGCGGCGATTTCAGAGGCAAAATCGGAGATTGACGGAATCGTCTCAAATGCCGAGGCCCCTGATTTCCAGAACACTATAGAGGCTCTGGCCTACAGCGGACGCACTCTGAGCAATGTTTCCGGAATTTTCTACAACCTTCTCGAAGCAAATGCCGACGATGCCCTTCAGGCTGTGGCGGAGGAGGTGTCTCCGCTGATGACGGAGTATTCGCTGTATGTCTCCCTGAACGAGAAACTTTTCGAGAGGGTCAAGGCAGTCTATGCCGTGAAGGATGACCTCAATCTGGAGACAGACCAGAAAAGGCTTCTGGAGGACACCTACAGGTCTTTTGCACGCAACGGAGCGAATCTTTCGGCGCAGGACAAGGAAGTTTACTCAAAGTATTCCGAAGAACTTTCCCTGACAATTCTTCAGTTCCAGAAGAATGTGCTTGCATCCACAAATGCATTCGTGATGAATGTGACCGATGAGGCTGACCTTGCAGGACTTCCGCAGTACGTAAGGGATATGGGAGCTCTTGCTGCTAAGGAGAAGGGTATGGAAGGATGGGCTTTCACCCTGGATTATCCTAGTTATAGCCCGTTTATGAAATTCAGCGAGAACAGGGAACTTCGCAAGAAAATGTACCTTGGTTACAATTCCAAGGGAATTGGAGGAGAGACGGACAATCTTGAGATTGTGAAGAAGATTGTGGACCTGCGTCTGAAAATTGCAAATATTCTCGGTTACGGGACATACGCCGACTATGCCCTTGAGGAGAGGATGGCCAAGGATGCCGCCACTGTTGAAAGCTTCCTGGGCAACCTGATGACAAGGTCTCTGCCGTTCGCAAGGAAGGAAGTCGGGGAAGTCCTGGACTATGCGGTGAAGAACGGATTTGAAGGGGATGTCCTGATGCCTTGGGATTTCAGTTTCTGGTCAGAGAAATACAAACAGGCTGAATATGCCCTGAATGAGGAACAGCTGAAACCTTATTTCAAACTGGAGAACTGCATTGATGCCGTGTTCGGGCTTGCTGGAAGGTTGTACGGGATTTCATTTGAGGAAAGGACTGACATTCCTGTCTATCACAAGGATGTGAAGGTCTATGATGTCAAGGATGAGAATGGGGAACATCTTGCTCTGTTCTATGCGGACTTCTTCCCTCGCCAGACCAAAAGAGGGGGAGCCTGGATGACCGAGTTCAGGGGACAGAGAATCGAGAACGGTGTGGAGTACCGTCCTTTCATCAGCATCGTGACGAATTTCACGAAGCCGACCGAGACGGATCCTTCCCTTATAACCCACAGCGAATTCACCACTTTCCTGCACGAGTTCGGTCACGCACTGCACGGAATGCTTGCCAAGGGACGTTACGAGTCACTCACCGGAACGAATGTGGCAAGGGATTTCGTGGAATTGCCGTCTCAGATTATGGAGAACTGGGGATTCGAGCCGGAGTATCTCGATTCTTTCGCAAGGGATTACCGCACGGGTGAGGTCATTCCCGACGAACTTGTGAAGAAGATTGTGGCCTCTCAGAATTTCCTTTCGGGATATTCACAGGTGAGACAGCTTCACTTCGGCGTTCTTGACATGGCCTGGTACACTTTGAAGGAAATGCCGCAGACAGGTACCATCGAGTTTGAAAAGGCTGCCCTGAAGCCTTACTCTGTTATGCCGGATGTTCCGGAATGTGCAGTTTCACCTTCTTTCGGTCACATTTTCTCAGGTGGATATTCAGCAGGTTACTATTCCTACAAATGGGCTGAGGTTCTGGAGGCTGACGCATTCTCCCTGTTCAAGGAAAAGGGTATATTCAACAAGGAAGTGGCCGATTCTTTCCGCAGGAACATCCTCGAGAGGGGTGACAGCGAGGACCCGGCAGTCCTTTACCGCAATTTCAGGGGGCGCGACCCTCAGCCTGAGGCCCTTATGGTAAAACTCGGGCTGGTAGACTGATAACGAATCGGAATGTCAGGGAATAACTAATCCAACAGGCACAGATGGAAAAGTCAAAAGTATATTTTACGGATCTAAGGACCAGACCGGGTCTGGACCTGATGACCAAGATGATACGCCTTGTCAAGGCAGCCGGAATCGAGTCTGTGGATTTTGACGGAAAGTTCACTGCAATCAAGATTCATTTCGGGGAGCCGGGCAATCTGGCATATATCCGCCCGAACTATGCAGCAAAACTGGTGGATTACCTGCGCTCCCTCGGGGCCAAGGTCTTCCTCACAGACAGCAACACTCTTTACAGTGGTGGCAGGAGCAATGCGGTGGATCATCTGGATGCTGCAATGAACAATGGATTCAATCCGATTTCGGCACATGCAAATGTGATTATCGCCGACGGACTTAAGGGAACGGAGTACATCGAAATCCCTCTGGACGGGGAGTACTGCAAGGCTCCGAAAATCGGAACGGCGATTGCCAACGCTGACATCATCATTTCGATGAACCATTTCAAGGGGCACGAGCAGGCCGGTTTCGGAGGAGCTCTGAAGAATCTCGGAATGGGTTCTGCAAGTGTCGGTGGAAAGCTGGAGTTGCACTGCTCCTCCCAGCCCCGGATTGACACGGATGCCTGCACGGGATGCGGTATGTGTGTGAAATATTGCAGTCACAAGGCCGTTTCAATGGTGACTTCAGAATCCGGGAAGGGACGCAAGGCTGTGATTGACTATTCGAAATGCGTCGGATGCGGCCAGTGCGTGGCAGTCTGCCAGCACAGCGGGGCAGTTATGGGAAGCAGCAGCAGTGCCGAGGAACTCAATTACAAGATTGCCGAATATGCCAAGGCCGTTGTGCTTGGGAAACCGCATTTCCACATCAGTTTCATAATGAATGTTTCTCCTGAGTGTGACTGCTGGAACCACAATGATGCTGCCATTGTTCCGGATCTTGGCATTGCCGCCTCATTCGACCCGGTTGCTCTGGACTGCGCCTGTGCCGACATTGTGAATGCCGCACCTTCAATCTCTTCGGGGAACCGTCTGGCAGACATAATCGGCAGGGAAGGTCCTTCGGAGGGTTGCTGCCACCATAAGGACAAGTTCCACAGAATCCATCCTGACACCTGCTGGCAGGCCGGGGTGGAACACGGTGAGAAAATCGGTCTGGGAAGCAGGGACTACAAGCTCGTCAGAGTTTGATTCCCAAAGGACCTGGCAGGCTGCAAACCTGACAGGTCCTCCGGAAAACAGGTTGTCCGGGGAAAGAATCGGAAAAGAAGCAGGGACGATATTCCCTGTCAGTATCTGTACCTGATGTTGAATCCGAAGGAAACGTAGGGGTTGAAGTCGCTTCCAAGGCGGCTTTCAAGGAGTTTGATGGCCCTCTCTTTCATCCCTTTCTTGAATCTGTCGGAGTTTCTTACATATTCAATCAGTTCAGGGATCTGTTCGGCACGAATCATTGTGATGGTCGGCTTGAGCACGAAACTTACCGGCATATACACTCCGTTCCCCGCATCACGGGCTTCGCAGCGGAGAACTTCCCCTTCGGCCGTGTACATCTGGACTTTGAGAATCCCCCAGTCCTGTTCAACTACGTGGACAGTTGCCTTCACCCTTTCTTTGGGGTCGTTCCATTCAAGGACATCCACAAGATGTTCTCCGTATTCATAGGTCCCGACGAGGTCGAAATGATGGTCATTGGAGAATTTCTGCCCCCAGTTGGTGGTCTCCCCGTAGATGATCTCGAAGAGATTGACCAACTTGAAAAGGGACATAATGTCTTCCTGAACGTTTTCCGGAAGTTCGGGGTCATCGCAATGGATTTTCTGATTGTAATCTTTTGCCTTTCCCTTCTTCACGTCCCTTGTGAGGGTAACCCGGGCTGACAAATCGTCATTCTTGAGGCAGTATCTGACAAGTGCGCCATATCCTTTCATCGCTGCGGCGAACTTGACCATTCCTATCATTCCCTTGGAAACCACCCCGGCAATCAGCGGAATCTCGTGCGTTGCCACGTCATAACTGATGTCGGCGCTGTAGTCCATCTGCTTTTTCCGGTTCCCTTTTGCAGTCTCCCACATTTTGGAGAGGATGAACTGCGACGGGTCCATTCCTTCAGGTGTCACGTATGCAGCTGTCAGCATCAGCTCCTGCGGTTCAAGGATTATGTCTTCAATGTGAATTGTGTCGGAAGATTCGGGAATATCCCTGTAAACCGTTCTGTATCCGATTCTGGAAAACTCAACTCTGACATTCCTGGGGAAATTCCCCAGTTCAAGATGGAAATTACCCTGCTCGTCAGTCAGCGCGCCAGTTCCGATGGCCTGGCAATAGACCATAACATAGTCCCCGGGCACCGTTGTCGTGTCTTTCAGGAAAACCCTCCCTCTGAAATCTCTGCCTGAGATGCTGGCCGACAAGACCATCAGGCTCAGAAAAATGGCGAATCTTTTCATTGTGTCTCGTTGTCAAATATTGACCGGGATTGCAATAATACGATTTTTGTGCCACAAAACAAACAATCCCGGACAGACTGGATGCCTGTCCGGGAAAATCAAGTACATCGGTGAATGCTATCGGAATCTTACTCTCAGCCATTCGGACGGGATGTCGGAGGATTCCCCCTCCAGTTCCTCCCATTGCCTTGGATGCTTTTCTTTTGATTTCTCCTTGTACCAGCGTGCTATGTGTATTCCGGCTTCTTCTCCTCTGCGGGGACTTCCTCCAAGAAATTCCCATGGGATGGCAACTTGTGCTGAATATCCCGTGTCTGTGTCTGCATCATCGTTTATGGTCCCGCACAGCTTAATCTCACTGGTCTGACCGGTGTGGATGATGTGCCAGGAATTACCCTCCAGAATGGAGACTTCGTATTTCCCAGAAGGACAGACTGCCGTTTTGTAGACATCCTCTCCCCTTGAGATGAGGATGACGGATGCATCGGAGTTCTCCACCGTGAATGCCGTCAACTTGTCAGTCAGATACCAGGTGTCGAAAATGAATGCGCTGTCGGTGTAGTTGAAGTCGTAGAATACGCTTGAAGAGGACTTCTTGCCGAGGAACCAGTGCCCTTCAGGACTGAACTCTTCCAGCGGTGTGAGAGGCTCAGAACCCTTGCGGATTTCCTTTGCCCTGTTGACCCTACCTGTCATCAGGTGAATCCGTCCTCTTTTTGTTTCTCCGTCCTTGTAGCCTTCCTGTCCTGTTATTATGACTTTGTCATCCCCGACATAGTCCACGGAACCCCAGACGCAGTTGAAACCGTGGACGGCATGGGAAAAATTGTCCGCATTACGGTCCCCGACAAGCAGCCAGGAACCGCTTTCTCCTTTGTAGAGTCCTCCGGAAAGCAGAAGTACTTCCCCGGATGGAAGTTTGCCTATGTAAGGACCATAGGCCACAAGGTCTTTGTTGGCCTGTTTTTTCTGAGGATAGGCCGGACCGCCTTCGCGGAGAATTGCCTCTGTGTCAAGCCTCCAGTTTTCCTCCCCGGTCGTCTTGACAATGACCGGGGTCTGGTCCACGACATATTTCCCGCTCCAGACTTCAAGGCTCATCGCAATGGAACCGTCATCCAGGATGACTGCCGTCGGCATCCCGTCATATCCGAACCTGTCGTCAACGGTGTATGAAATCAGTTCATTGTCATTGATGTCGCATTCCTCCTTTCCCTGCCAGGTCTTTCCTCCGTCGAATGATCTTATCAGGACCGTGCGTGGACAGGACAGCCCGTCCACCACATTCTGGCTTGAGGTAATGTACATCTGGATTTCCCCGGAAGGCAGCTGGAGAAGAGCCGGTTCCCAGCATCTCCCCCTGTACACCGAACGCCCGGAATCCCAGGTCAGACCTTTGTCATTGCTGACGGTTATCCCAATCCCGCAGTTCACATTGGTGTTGGGAATGTCGTTGTATCCCTTCTTGTAACGCCATTGGTAGGCAAGCATCAGTCTTCCGTCCTGCAGTTCGATGAAGTCAGGATTGACATAGACTTTCTCATCTTCCCCTACGGAGGAGACTGCTGGTTCCCGCTGGAGAATCCTCTTTGCCGGACTCCAGGTCTTCCCGTCATCCACGCTGCGCATCACATAGAGGTCCCAGCCGTAGAAGTCGTTCATAAAGGAAAGCAGCAGACTTCCGTCGGAGAGCCTTTTCACCCTTGGGTAGTAGAGGTTGGCCTCCATTTCGTCCTCCCCTTCGACAGGCACTTCGGAAATGATTCTGTGGCTGTTCCCGTCAAGACTGATTCTGACGTTGATGTCCCCGTGCCCACCGTTACGGCAGCATCCGCAGGAAAGGGCTGCCGTCACCATCAGACAAGTAAATATCTTTTTCATCTCATTTTGTTTTTCAGCATTTCATTCGCCCAGAGGTGGTCAGGCTTCAGTGTCTTCACCTTTTTGAACAGTCTGCGTGCCTTGCACCTGTGTCCGAGACCGAGTTCTCCGAGCGCACGGGTGTAATATGCTTCCGCATTGATTGCCTCGACTGTCCTTCCGGTTGTTCCCTCGGCACCGTAGAAATTGACGAACTGGGTCACCACTCCGGCCTTTCCGTCTGCCACCATAGCCTTAAGGAGGGCTTTTGCCTCGGCCTTCCTGCCGATTTTCTTCATCGCGAGCGCCGTCCAGTATCTGTAGTCCTTGCTGCCTTTAAGATTGTAGTCCTGGTCTGCAGCGAGGGTGTAATGCCTTTGGGCCTCCTCCTTCTCTCCGAGGATTTCGTAAGCCTCTCCGAGGAAGTAGTTTATCTGAGCATCGTGGGTTGCCCTCTCGTCAACGAGGAAGACCTGGTGGTTTTCCGGATATGTGAATGCTTTCTTGTACAGGGCTATGGCATCCCGGGTGAGTCCTTCCCTGATCTTTGCCTTTCCTGCAAGCAGGAGTGCATCCACAAAAGTGTCGTGGAAATTGGCCACACCCTCTCTCGTAGGGAAATAGCATTTGTCAAGAAGTTCAAGGACATAGTCGTAGTCTCCCATATATGTTCCGGTGACAACCTCCTGTGCGATAGGGTAATATCTTTTTACCGCCGTGTTGTGGTGCCCTTTCAGGATTTCATATCTCTCACTTACCGGGAATCCACCGGCCTCAAGGACCTGATCACATTCCTCCAGATAGAGGGCAGCGTCCGGATTCAGTTCGATGGCTTTCCTGTAGCAGGCCGCGGCCGCTGTGTAATCTTTGGTGTGCAGCCAGTTCGCCCATCCGAGATTTCTCCAGGCAAGATCATCCTGAGGATTCATCTCCACGCACTTGCTCCATTCCTCCATAGCCCTGTCAGGCTGGATGTTGTAGAGCAGGTTACCGAGGTAGTAATAAGGCCTTTCGGATTCAGGACAGACCTCCATTGCCTTCTTGAGAACATCAATTGTTTCAAGTCTGAACGGAGCGCAGTAATCCACAGGCAGTGCGAGTGCATCCGCAAAGTATTTCTCTTCCGAGGTCAGATAGCCCAGGTTGAGTTTCACGGTAGGGTAGGCCACTCGCGAGTCAATATCCCTGAGCAATTCCACTGCATCGTCCCTGAACCCGTTGTGAAGGTATTGAAGGGCCAGTTCAAGATAGGACTCGGGCTGCTCTCTCATGAATTTGCGGAATGCTTCGGCTGAGGCTGTCTCCCTTGTGGCGTACGCGTTCATCGGGTCTTCCTCAAGTACCCTTCTGAAACATTCTTTTGCCTGGGCTGTCTTTCCGAGAGATTTCAGAATCGAACCCTTGAGGTTGATGGCGGTGTAGTTGCGTCCGTTGTAGGCAATCGCCTCGTCTGCTCTCTCAAGTGCTGACTCCGGGTCTCCGTCCTCAACGTACATCTGAGCCAGCTGGGTATTTGCCCCGGAATTGTAAGTGTAGTTCCAGGTTGCACGGTAGAGGGTGTCGTAGGCAGCTTCCCTCTTGCCGGTCAGTTTGAGAATCAGTCCGAGATTGTACAGGGCTTCGGCATCCTTCGGACGGGTGTAGTCTTTGGTCTGCCTTCTGATGGCGGTCCGCAGATAACTCTCCGCCTTGGCATATTCTCCCCTCAACCGGTAGTAAACTCCCATCTGGGTGTTGGCCCTGGTGTCGCCCGGATCGCGTCTGAGGACTTCCTCGAAGTAATCCACAGGGTTGACGAAAGGATTGTGGAACTGGAGATTGCGCAGTCCAACAAGGAAACATTCCTCCGTGTTCTCTATCTGACCTGGAAGCAGAGGCCTTTCGACAATCTCCGGAAGGGGAGCTGTCGGATCCTTGACGAGAGGTGTGTAGGATGCCACTACTTTACCGTTCCCGTCCGTAAGAGTCAGGGTGAGTTCCTCCTCCCTCACATCTGCATCGGTGACTGCCTCTGCCACAATCGGTGAGGCAGGGGAGAGAAGTGCCTTGCGGCTGAAAATTTCCTTTCCGCCCCTGCTGAGGGTGAGAACGGCCCCCGGAATCTCCTCCGAGGCGTTTGCCCCGATGAAGACCTTGCCTGCAGAGGTGATTTCCATATTCAGGGCAGCCCTGCGGTTTCCTGCCTTGACACCCTTGATGTCCCTCAGTCCGTACCAGTATTGGCTGAACTGTTTGGTCTCGTATGGAAAATTCCAGTTGTAGTCCGGCTGGTTGTCGGAATATGCACCGACCATCAGTTCACAGTAGTGTCCGGAGTTGTCGGTAAGTATTTTGGTGTCCCATTCACTGTTCGGACCCCAAAGCCAGAACTTTCCGCCCTTGTTGATGTTGTGGTTCCCGGCAAGCATGGTCCCCGCGTTCCTTCCGTGGTCGTAGCCTGCGACGAAATCCGCCTTCTGGTCGTGGATGAACATCGAGTTACTCATATAATGGTTCTTCCACCAGCTGGCGTCTATCCCGTCCGCGTAGAAGTCCATATCATTGAAAGGCTCGTGTGTCACAGGCCAGTGGGCAAACCAGTTCTTGCAGTGGAAGGTCACAAATTCGGTGCACTGCGGGAAGCAGATCTGGTAGTTCTCGTCCACGAGGGTGGAGACATTCGACCAGTAGAGCATCGAGTTGTTGTTGAATGTGGAGTTTATCAGCCTTCCGCTTATTTCGATTACGGACTTTTTCGGATGAAGGGTTATACCGATGGCCCACTGCATCCTGTGCCGGTACTCGGTTTCACCAATCCATATTGTCTTGGAACCGTCGTCCGAGGTCTCTATTTTCCAGTCGCAGGGGATATGACTGGTCTGTCGGTGATGGTGGAAGGCATTCCATTCCACTCCTCCGCTTATCCAGGCACCCGTCATTCCCACGTTCGCCGGTTTCACCACCTCATTGTGGTAAAATATGTCGTAGCCGTTGGTCTTGTCCACGGCATAAAGGAGCCTTCCTCCTATTTCAGGAAGGACGCACAGTTTTACATATTCATTTTCGAGATACAGACAATCGTATGTCACGTCTTTCTTCACCCTCGTCATATTGTCGTTGAGGGGATATGGATAAACGCTTCTCTTTGCCCTTTGGTAAGACCAGTCACGTTCGAAAACAGGGGCTTTCTCCGCCGGATCAAGGAGATATGTCGGCATTGTGATTGTTCCCTCGTATGCCTTGACTTCCTGTGCTGAGGCGGCAAGAGGAACCAGAGCCGTCAAAATGGTTGATAGAAGAATTTTTTTCATATATATAAATTAGTTGATATTCCAGGTAAAGGCATTGACTCCGGGACAAAATTAAAAAGGACCGTTCTCCCGTGTCAAAAGAAAAGAATCAAATAACACAAAAAAACGGTCAGTTTATTTTTGTACTTCCCTCAGGCGCCTTGCAGCATCGTCAGAGCTGTTTTCCGGCAACCCATTCCGTCGGAGTTAAAGCAGCATTCCTGAGGCAAAGGTTGACAGCCAGATTTTTCCTTTGTCCAAACCCAGATGCCGGAGTCCTTGTCCTCAAACAGACCCTCAATCTCGTCGTTGGCAAAAAAATCCCGGACAGACTGGATGCCTGTCCGGGAAAATTGCAGAAATGCGTTTGGTTTACTTTGCTTTTTTGAATGTTGCTATGATGGCCGTAGGGGCGTATAACGTTGCCACAGGTTTTTCTGTTCCGTACATTTCATAAACAAGCAATAATTCCGGCATAAATGATTTGGAAGTGTGGTCGAATACGTGCAGCTCGAGGAGTTTCTCTCCGTTGTCTCCGTCAATGATCCTGGCTCCGATGTAGCCTTCTTTGTCCTCGCTCTTCTCCGTTGCCGAGAAATACCTGTTCACATTGTCAAGGACAAAGGATTGAACGGTAGTTTGGTCCCTGAAAGTTTCTTCAAGTCCGCTATGGTAGGTAACTTCTGCATTTTTGGTAATGTTTGCTTCTCCGATGAAATAGTCTTTGAAAGAAGATTCAAATGATGGTTTGAAGAGACCGGTCTCAAGATCAATTTCAAAGGAGTCTTTTGCATTCAGCACAGGGAGTAAATCATATTTACTACATCCGGTAGAATAGGCCTCCTCAAAGAAAGTCTTGTCAGTAAGCAACTCATTGATAACCCATTTTCCACCCAGCATATTCCAGTAGGAGCCGAGAACCTCGATAGTAGTCGATATATACTGGCCTCCTGAGTATTTCCCGTTCAGGGTAATGTCGAGGACGATTGTCTTGTTTCCTTCCACTGTCTCTGAACCGATGTATTCCAGTTCAACGGAACCTGAACTTTTCATAGGCTCAATCACTATAGCCTTTTTGTCGTTCTTGAACTTGAAGTCGGTTCCTTCCACTGCGGTTGATTTCTCAGTGTTGACACTCACGGCAATCTCATCTCCGTTCTGCAGAGGGAGAAGGGTACTGCCGTCAGCAGTGAGGACATCCGCTGAAATGACCGCTGCTGCAGTCAGAATACCTCTCTTGCTTGAGAATGAAATCACTCCGACAGGTCCGCTGAGGGCAAACTCACTTGTGATATATTTACCTGCAGTAAAACCTTCAGGCAGCTCAAGAGATGCCTTGACTGTCTTTTTGCTCGTGTAGTCAACAGGAGTGACAACGATGGATGTGACAGGTGAAGCACCGCCAATGACGAATGCCTCTGCAGAGACAGTGTAATCGGTTCCTTTCACTGCGTCACCGGCGAATTTAACAGGAACTGTGACTGCTTCTGTCCCGGTGTAATCAGAAGCTGAAATGCTGAGTACGGAAGTCCCGTCCACCGTGGTCGGAACAGCTGTCTCAAAAGAAACTGAAGGCAGTGTTGCGCTGTCCTTCTTGCATCCCGCGAGCAATGTCATCGCGGCCAATGCCAAAACATAGAATTTCTTCATAATGAATAATGTTAGTTAGGGAAAAATATTATCAATTTGATGCGGGTGCTTTAGTCGCCTGCTCATATTCATCTTCGAGGGCCTGTAAATATTCCCGATCCTCCGTCGTGAGAGGAACGGGGTCAGGCAGAATAAATTCCGTTGCATATCCCTCATTCAAAGGAGGGAGTTCATTGTAGTTGTTGCAGGAAACCAGGGATGTCAGGAGAACAAGAACCGCTGATGCCGCAATTGTAAAATTCTTCATATCTTTTACTTTGTCTTTTCGTATCCTTCATTCTGCACAAGACCCTTCACCAGCTCGATGTCATTGATCGGCAGCGGGAAGGTGTACATAAATTTCATTGTGGTGTATTTGCTGCCCTGCTTGGCAGTCCAGAATTCCGGACGCCCGTTGCGCTTGAGTTCATACCACCTGTCTCCTTCCATAAAAAGCTCTTTCCGCCTTTCGCATAGGATTGCATAAAGCAGGGGAGTGAGCTCATTCCCCAAAGCATCCGATTTGACAAGGTCATCGTGGTCAACCTGTGGAAGGTTAGCCTTCGTGTAGTCTGCCACGCCTGTGATTCTGTTTCTTCTCAACTCGTTCAAGGCGGCAAGTGCACCTTCGCTATCCCCCGTGTGGTAAAGACTCTCTGCAAGAATGCACTGCATCTCCGCACTCCTCAGGCAGGCAAAGACGTTCTTAGTGAATGTCCTTTTGTGGTTGAAACTCAGACTGTATCTGACATCCTGGTCCTTTTCGGCGAAAAGATCCACGAAACGTTTGCTGACAGGACGGGATGCAGTGTATTTCTTCGCCCCATTGTAGGACAGACGGTCGCTGCTGTCAAGCAGCAGACAGCTTTTCAGGAGAATGTTGCCAGTCTTTGCCGTTTCGGATGCGAGCATCTGCGTGTAGGCGTTTCCTGAAAGCAACGGATAGGTCTGAAGGACTTCCCTCGCATATTTTGCGGCGTTGGCATAGTCTCCAATCCAGAAATAAAGTCTTGCAAGGTAACCTTTCATTACATCGCTGTTGAACCGGAGCACCGGGTCGCTGATGTCGTAGGAGATGGCTTTCAGAAAGTCTGATTCCGCCTGTGCGGCCGTTTGTCCTGCAGTGCTTCTGAGAGGCTTGGCTTCCATATCGAATTCCGTTACAATCGGCACTCCCGGGATGTCCGGCTTCCTGCAGCAGGGCTCGCAGAAATCCCTCAGCAGATTGTACCAGCAGATTCCCCTCAGGGCGTATGCCGTTCCGAGAATGTCCTTGCCGAGTCTGGTGTCCCTTTCCTCAAGATAGCCTATTGTGATGTTGCAGTCGCGTATGACCTCGTAAAGATTGCTGTAGAGACTTTGCTTTTTTGACAGGTCCGCCCCTATATACACCGGGATATAATTTCCGTCCGGGTAGGAGGTGAGATTGGCTTCCAGATTGTCCGCATAACATTCCAGGTCGCACACCGATGAAATGTTTCCCACGATTGTTTCCTCTCCGTGGTCAATTTTGTCAAGATGATGGTGCAGCAATGCGGAGAATTCTTCCGCACTTTGAGGTATGGTCTTTCCGTACGGCTTGATATCCAGATATTTGGTACAGGACAGACATAGCCCGGCCGTCAGGAGGGCCGCAGAGATGTATATATATCGTAAATATTTCATAGATCAGAAACTTATGTTAAGACTGAGAGTAAACGAACGGCTCTGGGGATAGACGGCCCCCGGAGTTTCCGGGTCAATCCCGGAATAGTTCGAGAAGATCAGCAGGTTGTTCATCAGGAAACTGACATTCATCCCGCTCATCTTCATTGCCTTTGTCCATCTGTCCGGCAGTGAGTATGTCAGGGAGATTGAACTGATTTTCAGGTAGGACACATTCTCCAGATATGCGCTTCTTGTAACGGTGTCCGAGTAAGGCCTGGTTCTGTTGAGGTAGTTTCCGTTCCTGTCGGTAATCCTGTTGCCGTAGGCATCCACCAGCCGTGGATATCCGTCAGTGACAGGATTTGCCTCCGTCCATCTGTGTGTGACATCCCGGTTGACATTCAGATGATTGACGTAAAGGTCGTTCCTGTTGCACATAACAGGCTCGCTGACACTTCCGTTCAGGGTGGAGTACGAAACAGGACAGGTTATGTCGTTGATAATCTTCGCCCCGGCCGAGAAATTTCCCACAATGTTGAGTGACAGCCTCCTGTAGGAGAAGGTGGTTGTGAATCCTCCTGTCCAGGGAGCATTTGAAGTGCCTGCATAGAAGAGGTAATTCTGGTATTTCTGGTAGTCGGTGATGTCAGTAATGACAATGTCCGGCCTCAGTTCAAAATTGTACACTCCGGTTTCCCTGTCAATTCCTGTCAGCTTGCCCGTGAAGATTTTCCCAAGAGGGTATCCCACATAGTAATCCCCGAGAATGCTTCCTGTCGGAGATTCATATTTCGTGAGGATATTGTTGTTGTAGGCGGCATTGGCCATTATTTTCCAGGAAAAGTCCTTGACCCTGACCAGAGTTGCGCCAAGACTTAATTCTATTCCCCGGTTAAGCTGCTCGGAGGTGTTGTAGCTCTGTGTGCTGAAACCTGTGGTCTTAGGAACCCTCACGAAGGTGACAAGATCGATGTTTTTGTTCTGGTAGTAGGAAACCTCTCCCGTGATTCTGTCTTTGAGGAAGCCGAAGTTCAAGCCGACATTGAGGGTCCTGTTCTTTTCCCATCTCAGATTCGGATTCGGGGGATTGTTGATGTAGCCCATCCTGTAGAAATCATCGTCCGTGGTCCTGAAGTTGGATGCGTAATTCATTATCAGAACAGGATATACGGTCTTGTTTACTCCTCCCGTGTAACCGAAACCGGCCTTGAGACTCAAGGTGCTGAGTATGTGGGAGATCGGTTTCATCCATTTCTCGTCGTCAATGTTCCAGGAACCGCTCACGGACCAGTTCACGTTGAACTGCTGGTCGCTTCCGAAATTGTTCGAGCCGTCGCTGCGGACCGTTCCGCTGAAATAATACCTGCCGAGCAGACCGTAGGTGGCCGTACCATAGAATGATGCGAAGGCGTCTTCGATTATGCTCTGTCCCGTGCAGCCGTCAAGTGTGCTGCCGAAGCTCTGCAGTTTGTCGTAGTCGATGGTGGTCCCGTTCTGTGATGTGAACAGAGGGGTTGAGTGGTTGCCGGTAACTGAATCGTAACCATATCTTTTCGAGAATATGCTCTTTGAGTACGAGCTGCGGATTTCCGTTCCTGCAATCACGTTCAGGTTGTGTATGTCCTTGAAGGTCCTGGCGAAATTCAGCTGACCGCGCAGCAGGTAGGAGGTGTTGCTGCCGGAGTTCTGCGTAATGGAACCATAGGTACGTTTTGAAGTCATCTCGTTTATTTCGAACGGTCTGTCCGTCCACGCGGCATAGGTGTTCTTTCCATTGATGTTTTCAGACAGGTCCGAGTTGTGTGAGAATGAAGCCAGACCGTTGAAGGTAAGTCCCTTCGTGATGAAGATTGTGACATCTCCCTTGATGTTGGCGGATGCAGCTGTCGCTTTGCTGGAAGTCTCGTTTATTTCCCTCATAATGTTGAATCCGTTCTCCGGAAGTGGAGAGGAGATGGAACCGTTGGCGTTGGCAAGGGAGAAGTAGGTCTCGTCCGCACGGTAGCTTCCGTCATCGTTGTAGAGGGATTCATATGGGTTTGCGAAATATGCATATTTGAACATATTCACATTGTTGGAAGGGGCGAGGGACTTGTTGTAGCTGAAATCGGTCTGCACTCCGAATCTGATCCATCTTGCCGGCCGGGAATCGATTTTTGCGTTGAGGTTGTACGAAGTGGCGCTGGTGTTGATTACCAGACCGTTGTTGTAGTTGAATCCTCCGGAAACATAGTAGGTCAGTTTGTCCGAGCCTCCGGAAACCGAAAGGTAATGTGAAGTGGAAACCGTGTTCCTGAAGAGCACGTCGAACCAGTCCGTCGTGTTTCTGCCCAGAGATTCAATGAGCTCATCCTGCTCCTGCTTTCCCAGACCTGCGTATTTGCCGTAGCCGGAACGGATCTGTCCCACGATACCCACAACAGGGTAATGTGCGCTTCCTCCTTTCAGTGTAGCCGCATAGCCGTCAGCTGCAAATTCGTCCCACAGTTCCTGCTCCCAGGCGAGTTTTTCCGACGAGTTCATCAGGTTGGCATCCCTTGAGGGCTTTGTCTGTACGGTTACGGAACCCATATAGCTTACATCTGTCTTGCCTGCTTTTCCGCGTTTTGTGGTCACGACAATGACCCCGCTCGCTGCCTGGGAACCGTAGATGGCTGCTGCCGCGGCATCTTTGAGGACGGTGATTGATTCGATGTCATTCGGATTGATGTTCCCGATTCCGGTTGCAAAGATGTTGTCAAAGTCACCGGACTTCAATTGGCTTCTGTTCACACTCGGGGCGGAAAAGTTTTTCTGCATCGGGACTCCGTCAATCACCCAGAGCGGTTCCGCATTGCCGGTTATGGTGTTGGTCCCCCTGATTCTGACCTTGGCCACGGCTCCCGGCCTTCCGGAAGTCATCTGAACGTTGACTCCGGCGAGTTTTCCCTGAAGCAGTTGGTCCATATTCTTGAGAGGGTTGTCTTTCAGGTCTTCTCCTGAAATTATTGCCACCGCTCCGGTGCTCTTGCGGATTTCAACATTGGAATAGCCTGTGACAACCACGTGGTCGATGGTCTGTGCTTCTTCCTCAAGCACTATGTCATACCTTGCCTTTGTCACCTTTATTTCGAGGGATTTGAAACCGATGAAACTGAATCTGAGGGTCTGCCCGACGGCGGCATTGATGGAGTATTCTCCTTCAACTCCCGTGCTCACACCCGTCATAGTTCCCTCAATGATGACGGACACTCCCGCGAGGGGTTCGCCTGCCGCATCGGTGACGGTTCCTGACACCTTGATTTCATCCTGTTGTCCGGAGAGCCCGGCAAGGGCCGTCAACGGGAGCAGCAGAAGTGCGGTCGCAATTATGGTGTTCAATAGTTTCATCATACTCAATCTTTTATTTGTGACGGACAATGTCGATGTCTTTTTGCGGCAGTCCGAGAAGATGTTCGGTGAAATAATATCTTATAAGGTTGTCGTGATATTTTACCGGCAGCCCGTGATCCGCTCCGGGAATAATCATCATATCAAACCGTTTCCCGTTCCTTATGAGAGCATCTGCCAGCCTGAGGGTATTTGCCGGATGGACATTCTTGTCCATATCTCCCGTGACAAGAAGAAGTCTCCCCTTGAGATTTGCAGCCAGTTCCACGGTGGTGGGTATTTTACATTCATAACAACCTTTGTCCGGATTGTATTTCACTCCGTGGAAGGTTTCGCCCCACCATTGGGTGTAAATGTTGTTGTCGTGGTTTCCTGAAGATGCAACCCCGACCTTGTAGAAATCCGGTCTTGTGAGCATTGCCGCTGCAGCCATGAATCCTCCTCCGGAGTGACCGTAGATTCCCACGCGGGTCGTGTCCGCATAGGGATACATCCTGGCTGTCTGGCAGATTGCCGCATAGTCGTCCTCAAGGGCGTAATCCCTGAGGTTTCCATATCCGAACGTGTAGAAGTCCCTGCCTCTGAGAGGGCTGCTTCCTCGGTACGAGAAGTTGACAACGACGAATCCAAGCTGTGCGAGAGACTGGTTCCCGTTGTCGTCCAGAGAGAAGGACTGCGGAACAAGGTCAGTCTGCGGTCCCGGATAGACATTGCTGATGATAGGGTACTTTTTCCCCGGCTCGATGTCGAACGGGGTGTAAACCACGCCGTAAAGTTCGGTAACGGAATCAGCTGCCATCACCTTCACGACCTCCGGTGCCTTCCATCCTTTCGCCTGAAGGGCGGAAACGTCGCAGGACGGCAGGTTGTAAAGCACCTTCCCGCTCGCTGAAACCACTTTGTGTCTTGGAGGCAGGTCCATTCGTGAATATGTGTCATATATATATTTCCCTGACGGTGAGATTATTATGTCGTGGTTTCCGTTTCCCGGAGTAATAAGGGTGTTTCTGCCGGAGAACGTAGCCCTGTAGTAGAACCTGTAATTCGGGTTGATTCCTTCTTCAAATCCATATCCTTCATATATGATGTTCCTTCCCGCCGTGTCGATTCTTTCTATGTGTCCGGCCACCATACCCTCAGGTGTCAGAGCCTTTTTGAGCCTGCCGTTCCCGTCGTACAGGTACCACCGTCCTTTCCCGCTACGTTCCGACCACCAGAGTATTTCCCTGCCCTCTTCAAGAAGGTGCCATCCGAAAAGCTGTTCGTTGAGATGTGGCGGACAAGGCTCGCTGATGAGTACGTCAGTCTTTCGGTCAAGGGCATTTATCCTGACAAGTTCAAGGGTGTCCCTTGTGCGGTTGATTCTCAACAGATAGGCGTAATTTTTCGCCGTAACATATTTACTGAAGCGGGGAAGCAGGAATGTCTGGTCCTTGCGTCCGGTGTCGATTCTGTACATTGCCGCGCTGTCGGCATCGGACAGGAATACTTCAAATCTGGTTACGGCCGTGTCTGAGGGCATAGGGAATTTGTAGGTGATTGTTTTAGGTCGGGGATCGGAAAGGCTGTTGATCAGTGACAATGTTCCGACAGACCTCTGGTCCTCCCTGACAGTCAAGAATTTGTGGGTGTCGCCTATCCAGCAGCCCACTACGCTGCCCTCTCCTTTGGAGTCTTTGGAATTTCCTCCGGTGGCGAATGAACGGTAAGGTCCTCCGTCAGAGCTGAGCCTGATGCTGTCAATTATGCTCCGGTCAGTGGAATTGTAACGCAGAAGACATAGATTGTGGGAATGTGCCGTAATGGCAAAAAGACTGTCTGAAGTCCAACTTTTTTTCCAGTCGCGCCCGTGATTGAAGGTATTATTGCTGTTTTGAACACTGCAACCCCTTCCGGATAGTATGCTGTCAACATTTTCCCTGAGTTTCTGCCTCTCACTGAATCTGGCGGATTTTCCGGTCTTTGTTTCTTTCAGGAAAAACTCACGCCCATCGGGAGTCTCATCTGAATAGCTGAAAAATTCCCCATCATTGCCGTACCATTCGAACCACAGGTCCTGATTCCTGACAAGTCTGCCCAGGCTGTCGCTTGAGAATGATTCGGCCCGGTCCATATAGGATTGTCCAAACGCCGGAGAAACCGTTGCAATCACTGCAACTATAGAGATGATGAACTTTTTTTTCATATACTACTAACCACAATATCAGCGCAAATATATTTATTTTTTCCAAATATCCGTATCTTCGCAGTCTGTAAATAAATCAACGGGATATGTACAAATTCGTTTCGTGGAATGTGAACGGCCTCAGGGCAGTGTGTACCAAAGGTTTCGAGGAGATTTTCAATGAGCTGGACGCGGATTTCTTCTGCCTGCAGGAGACAAAGATGCAGGAAGGTCAGCTTGACCTGGAGTTTCCCGGATATCATTCTTACTGGAATTATGCTCAGAAGAAAGGATATTCCGGGACGGCGGTTTACACGCGCCACGAACCTTTGTCAGTGAGTTACGGAATGGGAATCCCCGAGCACGACACCGAGGGACGTGTCATAACCCTTGAAATGCCGGAGTTCTATCTTGTCTGCGTCTATACCCCCAATTCCCAGGACGAACTCCGCCGTCTGGACTACAGGATGAAATGGGAGGATGACTTCCGCTCCTATCTGACCTCTCTTGCATCGGAAACCGGGGCCGACGGCAAGACAAAGGGTGTTGTTGTCTGCGGAGACATGAATGTGGCCCATCAGGAAATAGACATCAAAAACCCCAATACCAACCGTCGCAATGCCGGCTTTACCGATGAGGAAAGGGACAAGTTCACACAACTCCTCTCGGCCGGATTCATTGACACCTTCCGATATCTCCATCCCGACGCGAAGGACATATATTCCTGGTGGTCCTACCGTTTCCGTTCCCGCGAAAGGAACACCGGCTGGCGCATAGATTATTTTGTTGTCTCAGAGAACCTCAGAGACAGGATCGGCTCCGCAGAAATCCTCACCGATGTTTTCGGTTCCGACCATTGCCCGGTTCTCCTGACATTGGATTGATAAGTTAGTAAATATTAAATGTTTATGAAAAAAAGTTTTGTGGTGGCTGCTATGGCAGCTTTTGTGATGGCATTGTCATCTTGCGGGAGCAAGGCTCCCGATATTAACGGAAGATGGGATGTGGTTTCAATCAACGGTCAGCCGACTGTATGTTACGAGATTGCACTTCCCGGTCTTGTCTTTGACACGGAGAATCAGAGGGTATATGGATACACAGGAGTAAACCGCTGCAACGGAAGCTTCACGATAGATGGCACTGAAATCAAGTTCGGTGAGGTTGCCACCACTATGATGGCAAGTCAGATTGAGGCTATGGACCAGGAGAGAGGTTTTCTGGATGCCCTGGAAGCATCGGTAAAGGCTGTGGCTGTAAAGGACGGAGTGTCATTGCGCAATGACAAAGGCAAGGAAGTGCTCCATCTCGTGCCTTCCCTGAAGGCTGAGGACGCTCCGGACGAGAAATAGGGAAGTCCGTTCTTCCTTGTCTTTCAAGGGCATACCCTCAATGCTGACATCCACAAAGGAACATATGGATTAATCCACGGGATGGCAAGGATGTTATCCGTTACTTTTGTTTGAAGACAATTTAGAGCCGGCAATCTCGATGCCGGTAACCAGAATCAGCCCCGCAAGGGCGAAGCAGACCGCACCCCAGATGTGAAGATCCGTCCCGGGTGCGGTTTCAATATTGCTCCACGGCCAGACTTTCACAAGGGAACCGATGATGAAACCCGCAAGGGCAAGCAGGGTCTGCTTGTGCCAGCGTCCGAGCAGCCAGTGCAGGAATTTCGAGAATGAGAGCAGGCCGACCACGGCTCCCGCTCCAAAGACACCCAGTACCAGTAGATTGTGGCCGAACTGACCGGAGGTGAGGCCGGATATGGTTCCCATTATGTATTCATATTTCCCGAGAATCAGAAGGATGAAACTTCCGCTGATTCCGGGGAGTATCATCGCGCAGATGGCGATTCCCCCGCAGATGAAGATGAACCAGAGGGAGTCGGGTGTTTCGGTGGGGGAGAGTGTGCAGACTACTGCACCTGTGGCTATGCCGGCAGCAAGTATGATGAAATCCTGCCATTTCCACCCCTTTATTCCTTTCAGGATGAATATTGACGATGCCACAATCAGCCCGAAGAAGAACGCCCAGGTCTGAATCGGATGGTTTGCGAGGAGGAACTGCATCAGTTTCGCGAGGGAGAACACGCTGATGAGTATGCCCGCTGCGAGGAACACCAGGAAGGTCCCGTTGATGTGCTTCCAGAAGTCCCTGATTTTGCCGGTGAAAAGCAGTTTCACCGCTGTCGCGTCAATGGAGTTGATGGACCCGACAAGGGTTTCATATATGCCGGTCATGAAGGCAATCGTCCCTCCGGACACACCCGGCACCACATCGGCGGCCCCCATACACATTCCTTTGAGGCTCACCAGAAGATATTTCAGTAATTTCTTCATTTTCTTTGTTTTCTGGAATATTTAGAAATCGGAGGCATCGTCTCCGGAAGCCGTCGGCTGTCAAACCATCTGCCCCAGAAGTTTCAGCATTGCATCCAGTGTCTTGAGCATCAGGGTGTCGGCACCGGACCCGTCCTGTCTCTCTTCTTCCCGGGATGCCACAACAAGATTGTAGGTCTCGCCGTCAAAAGGCTGTCTGCCCGCCTTGAACCTGGCCTTCACCGCCTTGGAAAGGTATTCAATGCAGAATCTTCCGTCCGGGCTAAGGCAGAGGAAGACATCGCAGCATACCCCTGTGAGCAGGGATGCCCTGACCTTTTTCGGCTTTCCGATGATGTTGAGGTCCTTTCTCGTGAAAGTCACCCCGCGCGGGGTTTCCAGCACGGTCTCCTTGTTGAATTTCCTGAAATCCGCATAGACCACAAGCGGACTGATTCCATTGCGGGAGCAGAACTCCCTGAACATCTTTTCGCAGGACATCCACTCGGGATTCGAAGAGTCAATCAGCACGGCCGCACGATGGACATCCCTCAGTGGAATGAACCCTGTGGGAATATCGCTCGCATCCTTGCGCAGCCGCCTTTTTCTGAGAGGTGTCCAGATACTCATTCCTTATCCTGGGCAAAAGTGTTTGCCGCAATCAGTTCGCGGATTTCCTTCTTGGCTGATTTCCAACGCGGTATGTCGATCTTCGTACCGACAACCTCGACCACTTTTGCCGCGATGATCGAGCCGATTTCACCGCAGACCCTCAGAGGCATTCCGAGAGAATGTGCGTAGAGGAATCCGGCAGCGTAGGTGTCACCGGCTCCCGTCGCATCGACCGGACTGGCCGGCCAGGCCTCGATGAAATGGTACTCGTCCCCGCTTTTGACCATTGAACCGTCCTTGCCGATTTTCACGACCGCGATGCTGCAGTGGGATGCCAACTCGTCAAGTGCCTCGCGCGGCTCAAGTCCCGTGAAGGACTTTGCCTCAGTCTCGTTTGCAAAGACGATGTCGACATATTCATCCACGATGTCGTGCAGGAAGGCATAGTTCGACTCCACCACATTGTAGGAAGCCATATCGATTGAAATGATGCATCCCGCTGCCTTTGCCATCTCGACTGCCCTGCGAATCAGCTGCTGGTTCTGAACAAGATAGCCTTCGATGTGGAAATAGTCATATCCCTCGAAAAATTCCGGTTTCAAATCTTCCGGAACCAGCTCCAGGGCTGCTCCGAGATAGACTGCAAAAGTCCTTTCGGCATTAGGCGCAGTTATGAATACCATTGCCCTCCCTGAGGAATTGACCCCTTTGAACAGCGTGGACTTGATTCCGTACTGCTCCTGGTCGCTCTTGAAAAGATGTCCCAGCTCATCATCTCCGACCTTTCCGATGAAGCCGGACCGCATCCCGAAAATTGCCGTCCCTGTGATGGTGTTGGCAGCAGAACCGCCAGCCACATACTGGACCCCCATCGGTTTGAGGGTCTGCCAGATTTTGTCGCCGGTTTCCATATCCACGTGCTGCATACTCCCGCGCGGCAGGTGAAATTCTTTCAGAAGAGTGTCGTCGGGGAGGACTGCAAGTATGTCCGTCAGCGCATTCCCCATTCCAAGGATGGATTTCATCGTCAGCAATTTTTATGTGCTGCGCAAAGGTATAAAAAAAATAGATAAATTTGCGGCTTCGCCCGCTTAGGACAGAAAATATGGCGGTCGTCATTCCTGACCCGATTGGGAATCCTGACCATATAAATATATCTTAGTATATGACAATTTTTAGATTAGGGTTATTTAACCCTTTGATTATCAAATAATTATATTGCAAAAGACCTTAAAATTTCGTAACTTTAAGGAAGTTAACTACCA
>CAMFBM010000012.1 GCA_945948555.1 uncultured Bacteroidales bacterium
CAACATAGTACAAGTCCTGCTCTATCACCGACCTGAAGTCGGACACTCCGTAGGGTATCTGTCTTATCTGTTCCATAACCGTCAGAATATTTGATGAATATCGCAAAACTACACTTCCTCCATCCGGGCAAGGTCCCAACCGCAGAACTGCATCACGATCCTGTGCAGGGTGGTTCCCTGGCGGAGAGCCTCGACGCGCGGAGCCTGGGAATAGCCTTTTATCTGCTGAACCGCTTCTTCCCACTGGGATTCCGACCTGGATTCATAGTCCTTTTTCGGGAGATATTTAACCTCGATGATGTAACTGTGCTCCGACTTGTAGTGAGTCAGGTTCGGGAGGAGGAAGAAGTCGCAGTAGCCGTGCTGAAGTTCCAACTCGGGCGCGGTGATGTAGTAGTCGTTGAGATTCAGGTACGCAAGGAAGAAGCCCTGGATGTTGCGCTCGCCCTCTATGCTGTCACGGACCGAGGACTGTCTTGCATAACAGTCGGCCATATACTGTAATCCTTCCCTCCAGTTGCCGTCGAAAGCCATTGCATCATAGGCATCGCGAAGACTGCTGATGTTGACGTTGCACTGGGCGTAATTCTCAAGGAGATAGCCATAGTACTGCTTACGCACATTGTTGTTAGGTATGCCCAGGATCAGACGGCTGCCACGGGTACCTTTGATCGTCAGCATTCCGTAGTAGAACAGAAGGCTCGGGAAAATCTCCGGACGAGTCATATCAACCGCGGAGAAGGAGGTGACAAGATCTGCCATTATCTCACCCTCTTCAGTTATCTTGCGCAACACTCCCTTGCGGTCTCCGTCCAACTTGTCCAGCTGGATGAGTTTCTTGAGCTTGTTGTAGTCCGTCTTCGTGTTCGGATCAAGCATATTCTCCGGAGAATGCTTGTAATTCACATAGTTGCGAAGATAATAGAGAACCATATCGCAGTTGAAGACAGTGTTCCCGTCACCGAGGCACTCTTTTGCGAAACAGTAGTTGTCGTACCAAGGACGCATTTCCTCAATCATAGCCTCAACGTCACTGTCAGCAGGAAGCATACCTACACCCTTATAATAGGTGAACATCTCGCGGACATCCTTTGTCGAGAAGCCCAGCATCTTGTCCAGTTCAGGCATCGTCGATGCATTCCACCCGATATTGAAACCGCTGGTCAAGTCATCCAGGGTAACCGGGCTCACTCCTGTCAGGAAGATGCGCTCGAACATTCCCTTGAACAGTTTGAAGACCTCCCTGTAGAAACCGCTTGCGTGGGTCATCTGGTGGTAAATTTCCTCCCCGTGTTCGTTCAGAACCACATTAGTGAAATTGTCGTACTCATCTATGAACAGGTAGAGAGGAATCTGAGCCTTCATAGCCATATTGTTGACCAGATTCATCTTCTCCACAAAATCCTCCGAGGCAAGAACCTTGTCAACACCGGTTCGGGGATAATCATCCCTGTAGGTGTCAATGAAATCATCCAGCCGGCCGCAACAGTAGGAATTGAATCTCTGAGGAAGCGCATCGATGTTGCCTGTGACACGGGAGAAGTCCATATACAGCACCTGATAGCGGTTACGGTTCGGCGTAGGATGCTGACCGATGTACAACTTCCCGAACAACCTCTCGAAGTCCGCGGAGGCTGCCTTGTCATAGTAAAGACGAAGCATATTCAGGAACAGGCTCTTGCCGAAACGGCGAGGGCGAATGAAAATCAGTGTCCGGGACTGTTTCTCAAGTTCTTCAATATACATTGACTTGTCAACATAGTACAAGTCCTGCTCTATCACCGACCTGAAGTCGGACACTCCGTAGGGTATCTGTCTTATCTGTTCCATAACCGTCAGAATATTTGATGAATATCGCAAAACTACACTTCCTCCATCCGGGCAAGGTCCCAACCGCAGAACTGCATCACGATCCTGTGCAGGGTGGTTCCCTGGCGGAGAGCCTCGACGCGCGGAGCCTGGGAATAGCCTTTTATCTGCTGAACCGCTTCTTCCCACTGGGATTCCGACCTGGATTCATAGTCCTTTTTCGGGAGATATTTAACCTCGATGATGTAACTGTGCTCCGACTTGTAGTGAGTCAGGTTCGGGAGGAGGAAGAAGTCGCAGTAGCCGTGCTGAAGTTCCAACTCGGGCGCGGTGATGTAGTAGTCGTTGAGATTCAGGTACGCAAGGAAGAAGCCCTGGATGTTGCGCTCGCCCTCTATGCTGTCACGGACCGAGGACTGTCTTGCATAACAGTCGGCCATATACTGTAATCCTTCCCTCCAGTTGCCGTCGAAAGCCATTGCATCATAGGCATCGCGAAGACTGCTGATGTTGACGTTGCACTGGGCGTAATTCTCAAGGAGATAGCCATAGTACTGCTTACGCACATTGTTGTTAGGTATGCCCAGGATCAGACGGCTGCCACGGGTACCTTTGATCGTCAGCATTCCGTAGTAGAACAGAAGGCTCGGGAAAATCTCCGGACGAGTCATATCAACCGCGGAGAAGGAGGTGACAAGATCTGCCATTATCTCACCCTCTTCAGTTATCTTGCGCAACACTCCCTTGCGGTCTCCGTCCAACTTGTCCAGCTGGATGAGTTTCTTGAGCTTGTTGTAGTCCGTCTTCGTGTTCGGATCAAGCATATTCTCCGGAGAATGCTTGTAATTCACATAGTTGCGAAGATAATAGAGAACCATATCGCAGTTGAAGACAGTGTTCCCGTCACCGAGGCACTCTTTTGCGAAACAGTAGTTGTCGTACCAAGGACGCATTTCCTCAATCATAGCCTCAACGTCACTGTCAGCAGGAAGCATACCTACACCCTTATAATAGGTGAACATCTCGCGGACATCCTTTGTCGAGAAGCCCAGCATCTTGTCCAGTTCAGGCATCGTCGATGCATTCCACCCGATATTGAAACCGCTGGTCAAGTCATCCAGGGTAACCGGGCTCACTCCTGTCAGGAAGATGCGCTCGAACATTCCCTTGAACAGTTTGAAGACCTCCCTGTAGAAACCGCTTGCGTGGGTCATCTGGTGGTAAATTTCCTCCCCGTGTTCGTTCAGAACCACATTAGTGAAATTGTCGTACTCATCTATGAACAGGTAGAGAGGAATCTGAGCCTTCATAGCCATATTGTTGACCAGATTCATCTTCTCCACAAAATCCTCCGAGGCAAGAACCTTGTCAACACCGGTTCGGGGATAATCATCCCTGTAGGTGTCAATGAAATCATCCAGCCGGCCGCAACAGTAGGAATTGAATCTCTGAGGAAGCGCATCGATGTTGCCTGTGACACGGGAGAAGTCCATATACAGCACCTGATAGCGGTTACGGTTCGGCGTAGGATGCTGACCGATGTACAACTTCCCGAACAACCTCTCGAAGTCCGCGGAGGCTGCCTTGTCATAGTAAAGACGAAGCATATTCAGGAACAGGCTCTTGCCGAAACGGCGAGGGCGAATGAAAATCAGTGTCCGGGACTGTTTCTCAAGTTCTTCAATATACATTGACTTGTCAACATAGTACAAGTCCTGCTCTATCACCGACCTGAAGTCGGACACTCCGTAGGGGATCTGCTTTATCTGTTCCATAACCGTCAGAATATTCAGGAATATTTTTCCTTGTTGGAACTGCAAATATAACTTTTTTACTTCATATCTTTATATCTTTGCAGTCTGATAATTTTCCAGATGAAATTCAAGATAGAATCACCATACAGTCCGTCCGGAGACCAGCCGGGAGCCATTGACGGAATCTGCTCTGCCCTTAACAGCGGGGTGGATGCCGTAACTCTGCTCGGCGTGACCGGCTCTGGAAAGACATTCACAATGGCGAATGTCATCGAGAGACTCCAGCGTCCCGCCCTGATTCTGAGCCACAACAAGACCCTTGCCGCCCAGCTTTACGGGGAGTTCAAGAGTTTCTTCCCCTCCAACGCTGTTGAATATTTCGTTTCATATTACGATTACTACCAGCCGGAGGCATATATACCTTCGACTGATACATATATCGAAAAAGACCTGAGCATCAACGACGAAATAGAGAAACTGAGGCTCAGTGCCGCCTCTTCGCTTCTAAGCGGAAGGAGGGATGTGATTGTGATTTCCAGCGTTTCCTGCCTTTACGGTATAGGCAACCCCGAAGATTTCCATTCGCAGACAGTGACGGTGCGTAGGGGCGAGCAGAGGGATATGACACGTTTCCTGTACCAGCTGGTGGACGCGCTTTACTCGAGGACCGAGACGGATTTCAAGAGGGGAACCTTCAGAGTCAGAGGCGATTCGGTGGACGTGTGCCTGGGAAACGGTGACAATGCCGTCAAAATTGAGTTTTTCGGTGACGAGGTAGACGGGATTTCCGTCATCGATCCCGTCACAGGGGCATTTCTGGAGAGCGTTGACGAGGTTTCCATCTATCCGGCGAACAATTTCGTAACCACGAAGGAGAGAAGCATCAAGGCAATCAGCCAGATTCAGGATGACCTGAAGAAACAGTGCGAACTGTTTGAAGAATATGGGAAATTCCTGGAGGCCAAGCGATTGAAGCAGAGGGTTGAATACGACCTGGAGATGATCAAGGAGATGGGCTACTGCCCCGGAATTGAGAATTATTCGAGATATTTCGACGGGAGGAGCGAAGGGATGAGGCCTTTCTGTCTTCTGGACTATTTCCCGAAGGATTTCATCACCTTTATTGACGAGAGCCACGTCACCCTGCCGCAGATCAGGGCAATGTTCGGAGGAGACCATTCCAGAAAGTCAGTCCTTGTGCAGTATGGCTTCCGCCTACCGGCGGCAGCGGACAACCGTCCGCTCAAATTCGACGAATTTGAAGCCATATCAGGCCAGAAGGTCTTTGTGAGCGCCACCCCGGGAGACTATGAGCTGGAGAAATCCGAAGGGCTTGTGGTAGAACAGGTTGTCAGGCCTACAGGTCTTCTGGACCCGCCTATTCAGGTCCGCCCGACAAAGAACCAGGTAGATGATCTCCTGGAGGAAATCCGTGTCCGGGCAGAAGCAGACGAGAGAGTGCTTGTCACCACACTGACAAAGAGGATGGCTGAGGAACTTGAGAAGTATTTCACAAGGATGGGAGTCAGATGCCGCTACATCCACTCCGACGTGGACACCCTCGAGAGGGTGGAAATCATCGAGGACTTCAAGAACGGTCTCTTTGACGTGCTTGTCGGGGTCAACCTCCTCAGGGAGGGCCTTGACATCCCGACGGTCTCCCTTGTGGCAATCCTCGATGCGGACAAAGAGGGTTTCCTCCGCTCCGGAAGGTCCCTGACCCAGACGGCAGGCCGTGCGGCAAGGAATGTCAACGGTCTTGTGATAATGTATGCCGACAGCATCACCAAATCAATGCAGGAAACAATCTACGAGACAGACCGCCGAAGAGCGAAACAGATTGAATACAACAAGAAGCACGGTATCACACCGACGCAGGTGACAGTGAAAAAGAACGCCCTTGCATCTGAGACTCCGGGGGCGCATTCAAAAAATCCCCGCATTGCAGGGACAGTCAGCGGCAAGGTCAGTGCCGCCAACTCCTACGACGATCCCCACTATATCCCTGACCCGTCGGACCTCGGCAAAGGGACAGTGTCTGTCGGTCTGGGACACGACTCCGTCAGGGAGAACAATTCGGCATTCGCCGACGGCTATATCCAGGCAGACCTGGCCGCAGTCCTTCAGGACCCTGTAATCAGGTCAATGTCAAGGTCTCAGGTAGAAAAGGCCGTGGAAACAGCCAAAAGGAATATGCAGAAAGCCGCCGCCGAACTGGACTTCCTCGCCGCCGCAAAATACCGCGACGAAATGTGGGCTCTCCAGCAATACCTCAAAGTCTGGAAAGATTAAGGTTGTATAATTAAAAATTTCATTGTATTTTTACGGTTTGACTATAAATATATTCCTGAATTATGGTAATGAACTTATTCAAAATTGCTGCACTTACCGCAATTTCCCTGTTTTTGTCAGTTTCCTGCGTAAAGGAAGAAGGCTCGAACAATCCCGGGAACAATACTGGGAACAATACTGAAACCGATTCCGGGACGACACCGGGAACAGACCCGGGCACCAATCCTGTTGCAGAGTTCAAACTGTCAAAACACGGGGCGGACACTCCTATCCTGAAGAATGACATAGTTGATATGCTATGGTATGAATTTGACATCAAATGGGCTTTTTATATTGACATCGAATCAAGCATTGAATGGGAAATTGTCAATCTTCCTGAATGGCTGAAAAGTGAAGTGAAGAACGTCAGCAAGAATCAATATGAAGTTGACCTGGTGGCAGATTTGGCCAAATTGCCAGTTGAGGGAAACAAGACAACAGTTTCATTCAAGAAAAAAGAAAACGATGAGACAGTATTCTCATTTGAACTGCGTCTTCCGTCTTCTGAAGGAATTGTCAATCCAATTTATTTCCGCAAAAGCATTGATTTTTCTGAAAACGGATTGCTGACCAGCCCGACAGAGGACTCTGACCGCATTTATTCCGGAACGGTCGTCTCTGTTGAGGGAACAGAACTTTATGCCGTGGCAAAATCAGGCAACACGATGGTCGTTGTCGCTGACCAGGAAGGGACTATCGAAGGATGGTGCCACATCACCGTCCAGGAGCCGTGGAAAGCCGGAGGGGACAAGATACAGTCAATCAAGTATGGATTCAGTGTCGATGCGAACACTGACGACACAAGGGCTGTCAGCATCGTTGCTGTTCCCAAAAGTCTGCGTTCAGATTCATTCAATCCAACTTCGGATTTGTTCACCTCCGACAAATCCGCATTGCGTAGTGATCTGACGGTGGTGTCCACCATTACGCAACAAGGAAAACCGTTTTCAGACATTACAGTATCCGGCTGTGAGTTCAGACCTATTGAGACAGAAGGCGGTGCTTACAAAGAGGGAGAAGTTTATCAGTATCTACGTGCTGACATAATGGACGGCCGCCCTGTTTATGTGCTCAATTTTACCGGGAACGACGGAAGCCTTACTGCCCGATATAATGGAGGCAATGTATTCGCAGGATATCAAGATTTAGAAGGAAATACACTCTATTCAACAGAAGTATTTGCTCCGATGACAAGACCAGATGCAAATAATAAAGCATTATTCCGATTGAGTTCATTGCCTGAAAGAATCGGTTCAGGGCCGCAGAGATTCCTGCTTTCGCTTTGGGGTGACGATTATAAAACTGCAGAGCGTCCAAGAGCATTCATATATGTTGTCTATAATGCCGGCAACTAAGGCAGCGGAAGACTCCAGGCAGCAAAAAACTTGTAAAGCAGCAGGTAGTACACGAACTGGCGGTTTCTATGTACTACCTGGAGGGAAAATCGCTCAAAACACAAGGATTACGGGTTAGGTAGTAGACAAAACGGAACTTTTTGTGTACTACCCGCCCGCAGAATTACTACCCACCCGCAGAATTATAGATGGAAAATCCCGGCAGAATACCTGAATCACAGGAACTGCCGGGAATGTTATTTCTAAAGATTATGTTTTTGGAAAACTATAGAGAAAGTTGTTTTATTTCTGAAGATTCCTAAGGTAATTAAGGTAATCAGAGCCCGAGCATACCGACTGCCGTCGACTGCGCACAAAAGACGGGGAGAGGCCGGGGATGACGAGACAGGAAGTCATGGAAGACGGGAAATTAAAAGACGTAACTTGCCGATCGAAACTTCCAGGCAGCAGAAGACTCCAAGTAGCAGAAGACTCCAGACAGCAAAAAACTTCAGGCCGCAGGTAGTAAGGCCGCAGGTAGTACACGAAATGGCGGTTTCTATGTACTACCTGAAGGGAAAATCGCTCAAAACACAAGGATTACGGGTTAGGTAGTAGACAAAACGGAACTTTTTGTCTACTACCCGCCCGCAGAATTATAGATGGAAAATCCCGGCAGAATACCTGAATCACAGGAGCTGCCGGGAATGTTATTTCTAAAGATTATGTTTTTGGAAAAACTAGAGAGACAGTTGTTTTATTTCTGTGTAAATCACATTCTCACCATTCTCACCAAATGTAACATAGCCACGATAATATGTGCCTGAAGTAAGTTGGCCATCCAAGTTTTCAGTATAACAGTATATTTTCGCTAAAAAGTCAAAAGGATCTGCGTTTTTATCCGTACCCTGTTTCATTGCATAGTTAACAACACCCTCAGTATTCAAGTTGAACTCACTTGCCGTACAAACGAGGGTACCGAAACTATATCCATTTTTGATATAATTGACAGGAGAGAACGAGTCATCAGAACCCGGGAAGGTAGTCTCAAAACCTTTGAAACCAGAATATTCAGCATAACTAGTGGCCATTTGAACAGTACTTTTACAAGGTTCTCCAGCTTCATAATATTTTACAACACTGGCCTGCAAATCCTTAACATACGGGCGGCAATATGTGGTAGAAAAAATCAAAAGATCTATATCCCTTACAATATAAAGATTAGTCTCTTCATCATAGTCTGTACCAGTAAGAACCCTTGTTTTTGCTCCGGAGAAATCCTTTGACGTACTATACTCAACACCGATTTCATATCCTTCACTTAAAGTAAGGCCTGACTTAAAGGTAACCTTGATCTGAGAATTCAATATTTCAGTTGATGCTATTTCTGCTACCGGAAAAGCCTTGGTGACAAATGTAGCATCATCACTGTAAGTATATGCTCCTTTTTCGCAGATATATGCTCTATAATGATATGTAGTACCTTCTGCCAAATCAGTCAAATCGAGAGTGAATGTCTTGTCCTCGGCAATTTTTTCAACAGTCTTTGACAAGGTTGTTTCACCAACTTCAGGGTTCTCAGCCGTTCCATAAACCACACCGTACTCAGCACCTTCTACAATCTCAGAAACTGTTCCGGTAACCTGGGCAGTATAATAAGAAGCAGTGGCAGCGACAGTGAAAGAAACCGGTTCCTTTACCTCCGGAGTTTTGTCGCCAGGATTTTCATCTTTCTTGCAACTTGTTGAGAGGAGCCCCCCCATAACTAAAGCGGCAGCGCAGAGCATACCTACAAATGTTTTGATTTGTTTCATAAGTTATTTTTATTAAAAGTTCTGACGGCAAATGTAATTTATAAAATTTGTAATTACAATTTTTTTTCAAATATATCTCAACTGAATCTTGCGTATGTGGTCGGAAACCTTTTTCGCCGCATCTGTCGCAGCCTCGAAAACTTCCGCCATATTCTTGTATTTCATCAGTTCAACGGCATCCTTTTCATTCCGGAAAATTTCACCAATATATTCTTCATAGGCATCATCAGCGGCGTGTTCCAGTTCCGTTATGCGGTCGCACTGCATAGATATGACAGAGAAGTTGGCAGACATATCGTCACACAACATTATTATCTCCTTAAGAGCCTCGGCCTCAAGACGTATGAACTGAGCCATATCCTGAAAAACCTGATCTATCTTCTTGGGAGAATACAGCAGGAATGACTTGGCAGCAGTATTGATGGAATCCAGGAAACGGTCCATTTCCATAGACATTGTCTGGAGGTCGTCCCTGTCCATTGGCGGGATCAACTGGTCATACAATTCCTCATAAAATTCAGACAGCAGGGCATCTCCCTGAATCTCACACTGTTTCACTTCTTTCTCCAGACGTTTCCATTCTGAAATGGATATTGATCCGACAAGTTCGTACAATGACGACGAGGCATGGACCGCAAAGGCCGCCTGTCTTGTAAAAATCGGTAGGAACTGTGATCTCGGACCGAAGAATCTCCTGCGTTTACGGAATAATTTCATTTCAATAGCTTCGCAAGTTCATAATAAGCGCATCAAATTTATAAAGAAAAATGATATGAAAACATAAATCGTCCTCCAAAAATCATTAAAAGGTAAAAATCTCCATCGAAATCGTCAAAACAACCTGACAGAGGGAGGTCTCCCCGTTGCAGGCCTGCAAACTTTTGAAGTCTGATTGCAGAGATGCGTCAGCAGGAAGGATGTATCTTTGCAGTCTTAAGAACCACCAAAAGATTGCATGAAATACAAATATTCAGAAGAACACATCGCAGAAATAGAGTGGAAACTGAACCATAGGCCCAGAAAATCACTCGGTTACCTGACGCCTTTGGAGTATTTTAAGAAATTATATAACTTTGACTTCGGAAGTCGTTGCACTTCCATTTAGAATTCAGTTTTGAAGTCAAATCCAACAGCTATGAACAAAATTTCTAATTCAAGTATGATGGCTCTCCTCCTGTGCATTGTCTTCACAAGCTGCGCAAATACAGTAATTGAACGCAAGGCACTTTTTGTCAATGCCGACTCAGCCAGCATTCCTTACAGGATTCCTGCGATAGCCGCTTTTGACGACGGTACATTGACAACCCTTGCGGATTACAGGCATTGCCGTTCCGACATCGGATATGGAAGAGTTGACATCAAATGCAGAATATCCCCTGACAACGGAAAGACCTGGGGAGACGAAATCACAGTCGTGGAGGGCACCGGAAAAAGCGGATGCGTTGACTGCGGTTTCGGCGACCCGGCACTCGCCTGCGACAGGGAAAGCGGGGAACTGCTTCTGCTGACCGTCTGCGGAGAGACCGTTTACTGGAAGAGCACCACGAACCGTCAGAATCCGAACCGGATTGCAGCACTCAGGAGCACGGACAAAGGAAAGACCTGGACTCAGTGGACTGAAATCACAGAGGATATATATTCACTTTTTGATGACTGCTCAAAAGGTTGCGTGGAGAGTTGCTTCGTGGGCTCGGGCAGAATCTTCCAAAGCAGTATTATCAAGGTTGGAAGCCACTACAGACTGTATGCAGCCCTTTGCGCACGTCCAAACGGGAACCGTGTGATTTTCAGCGACGATTTCGGAAAGACTTGGAAAGCCCTCGGCGGACCCGAGGCATTGCCTGCACCTGGAGGAGACGAGCCTAAATGCGAGGAACTCCCTGACGGCAGGGTAATCCTGAGCAGCCGGGCCAGGGGAGGAAGAATATTCAATATCTTCAGTTACACCGACATCACCACTGCTGAAGGAAGCTGGGACAAGGCGTCATTTTCAGGAGAGAAGAATCACGGATGTACGGCCATTGAAAATGCCTGCAACGGAGAAATCCTGATTGTGAACGCCATCCGCAAACAGGACAGGAAGAAGGTCTCCCTGGCACTTCAATCAGTACCTCTAGGACCGTATCGCACCAATGTGGGAATCTACCACAAAGAACTTCCAGATGACATAACCGGCATCACTTCCGAATCATTTGCCTCGGACTGGGAAGGTCCTTACCAGATTTCCACAACTGATTCAGCCTATTCGACAATGGTCCTCCAGAGCAATGGGAAAATCGGATTCTTCTATGAAGAGACGCTGAATGCCGACATCACGGGCTACAATCTGATTTATTTGGCAATTCCCGTTGACAGTCTCAGTTTCAACAAATACAAATAATTTCAGGAATATTATCTGTGCAGGATTAAGGAATCTTCAAAAATAAAGAAAACTACAATATTAATATAGAGACCTGATACATTTTTGTAAAAAAAGAGTTTGAGACAGGAGATTCCTGCTTTCCTCCTGCACGGAAAAACCATACGGTGAGGACGAAACTAAATTGGCCATCAAAAACAAGAAAAGGCCCTCGGAATCATTCCGAAGGCCTCTTTCTTTTGTCAGCAGTCCGGAGACTACTTGTTGAGTGCCTGTGCAACGTCAACAGCGCAGGCAACGGTGCAACCTACCATCGGGTTGTTTCCGATTCCGAGGAAGCCCATCATCTCGACGTGTGCAGGAACTGAAGATGAACCTGCGAACTGAGCGTCAGAGTGCATACGGCCCATCGTGTCGGTCATGCCGTAGGAAGCAGGACCTGCAGCCATATTGTCCGGGTGAAGGGTACGGCCTGTACCACCACCTGAAGCCACTGAGAAATAAGGCTTGCCGGCAAGCACGCGCTCTTTCTTGTAGGTACCTGCAACAGGATGCTGGAAACGGGTAGGGTTGGTTGAGTTACCTGTGATGGAAACGTCAACACCCTCGTGCCACATAATTGCAACACCTTCGCGAACATCGTCAGCACCGTAGCATTTTACCTTTGCACGAGGACCGTCGCTGTAGGCAATCTCACGAACGACTTTCAACTCTCCGGTGTAGTAGTCGAACTCAGTCTGAACGTATGTGAAGCCGTTGATGCGGGAGATAATCTGCGCAGCATCCTTTCCGAGACCGTTCAGGATACAGCGGAGAGGCTCCTTGCGAACCTTGTCAGCCTTTGCAGCAATCTTGATTGCACCTTCTGCAGCTGCGAATGACTCGTGTCCTGCGAGGAAAGCGAAGCATTTTGTCTCCTCACGGAGAAGCATTGCGGCGAGGTTGCCGTGTCCGAGACCAACCTTGCGGTCATCAGCAACAGAACCCGGGATGCAGAATGCCTGAAGGCCGATTCCGATTGCCTCGGCAGCCTCTGCAGCGTTCTTGCAGCCCTTCTTCAAAGCGATTGCAGAACCCACCACGTAAGCCCACTTTGCATTCTCAAAGCAGATAGGCTGGGTTTCCTCACAAGTCTTGTATGGATCGAGACCGTACTGCTCGCAGATGGCGTTTGCCTCTTCGATGTCCTTGATTCCGTTTGCATTCAGAGCAGCAAGAATCTGTTTGATACGACGGTCCTGGCTTTCGAATTTAACTTCTCTAATCATAGTCTTTCCTCCTTATTCTTTACGTGGGTCAATGTATTTAACAGCACCGGCCTCTTTTGAGAAACGACCGTATGAACCTGTGACCTGTTTGAGAGCCTCATTGGCATCGACTCCTTTCTTCACGAGGTCCATGAATTTGCCGAGATGAACGAACTCGTAACCGCAGATCTCGTCATTCTTGTCAAGGGCGAGGGTCTTGATGTAACCTTCCGCCATCTCAAGGTAACGAGGACCTTTTGCGAGAGTTCCATAGAGTGTTCCGACCTGGCTGCGGAGACCTTTTCCGAGGTCCTCAAGACCTGCACCGATCATCAGACCGCCCTCGGAGAAAGCCGACTGGGTACGTCCGTAAACGATCTGGAGGAAGAGCTCGCGCATAGCAGTGTTGATTGCATCGCAGACAAGGTCAGTGTTGAGAGCCTCAAGAATGGTCTTGCCCGGAAGAATCTCGGAAGCCATTGCAGCCGAGTGAGTCATACCTGAGCAGCCGATTGTCTCAACGAGAGCCTCCTGGATGATACCCTCCTTAACATTGAGAGTAAGTTTGCAGGCTCCCTGCTGAGGAGCGCACCAGCCGATGCCGTGAGTAAGACCGCTCACATCGGAAATTTCTCTTGATTTCACCCATTTCCCTTCTTCAGGAATTGGAGCGGGACCGTGATTCGGTCCTTTTTTTACGCAGCACATCTGCTGCACTTCGTGTGAATAAACCATAATATCGTCTATAAGTTTATAAATGATTTTCCTGTTTTTCTGGAACCTTTGCACAAGGTTCCTAAAATCTTGCAAATATAATATATTTTCAAATTCCCTGCCACTCTTTCGCCTCTGTTTTCTCCACCCTTTCACCTCTTTCTGAGGAATAAAATCTCCTGCGCCCCTACAGGAGGGATGACACCCCTCAAGACCGGGACCGGAGCGGAGGCAATCAGCAGCGAAGGCAAAAGGCTACAAGCCCTTTGCCTTCGCTTCATCCCATATTTCATCCATCTGACTGAGTGTCAAACTCTTGAGATCTATCCCCTGACGGATTGTGTGCTCCTCGAGATAGGTAAACCTGCGGCGGAACTTCGCACAGGTCCTCTCAAGGGCGGTGTCCGGATTAAGACCGTAAAGTCTGGCAGCATTGACTACCGAGAAAAGGAAGTCACCCAGTTCCGTCTCCGCCCTGTCAAAGGCAGCCTTGCGTTCCACCTCATCGGAACCTGCAGCATCGATGGCATCCAGTTCAGCCTGATACTCCCCGAGTTCCTCCTTCACCTTGTCCCAGACCTGCGACTTTTCCTCCCAGTCAAAGCCCACTCCCCTCGCCTTGTCCTGCATCCTGTAGGCCTTCAGTAGCGGCGGCAGGGTCTCGGGCACGCCGGAAAGCACCCTCCTGTTGCCGTCCTTCTCCCTGGTCTTGAGCATTTCCCAGTTCTTCATCACCTCCTCCGCATCGGCAACTTCAACGGTTGAGAAGACATGGGGATGACGGTAGATTAACTTGTCACACAGAAAATTGATGACATCCACAATGTCGTACAACCCCTTCTCCTCCCCTATCTTCGAGTAAAAAAGTACGTGAAGGAGCACGTCACCAAGTTCCTTTGAGATTTCGTGGTCATCTGCCTTAAGAATGGCATCACTGAGTTCGTAGGTCTCTTCTATTGTCTGGGGCCGGAGGGATTCGTTGGTCTGCTTCCTGTCCCAGGGACATTTTACCCTCAACTCATCAAGTATGTCAAGGATTCTGCCGAATGCATCAAGTTTCTCCTGTCTTGTCTTCATCTTTGTCCGTAACTTTCAAAATTGCTTTACGGGTGGCAAAATTAACATTTTTACCTTATCTTTGGGAGTTTTTATGCACAATATTTATTTCCCTTAACTTCGGAATCTGAAAAATGGACACAAAAATACACTTCGTGACGGCAGATGAGGCTGTCAAGGTCGTAAAATCATCTGACCACATACACTTCAGCAGCGTCGCCAGTGCTCCGAGAATCCTGATTGAAGCATTGTGCCGCCGCGCTGACAGAGGCGAAATCAGGGACATACACATTCACCATCTTCACACTGAGGGTCCTGCACCCTACACCGATCCGAAGTACAACGGAATCTTCTTCCACCAGGGTTTCTTCATCGGGGCCAATGTCAGGAAAAGCGTCCAGGCCGGGTATTCCGACTACATTCCCGTGTTCCTGAGCGAGACCCAGCGGCTCTACAGATGCGGTGCACTCCCCTGTGACGTGGCAATGATTCAGGTCTGCCCTCCGGACAAGCACGGGTTCGTCTCCCTCGGAACATCCGTCGATGCCACCCTGGCGGCAATCGAATGCGCAAAGACGGTTATCGCTGTCGTGAACAGGAATGTACCCCGGGCATGGGGTCAGGCAATGATTCCGATGTCAATGATAGACATTTTCGTGGAAGCAGACACGCCCCTTGAGCCCGCACATTTCAGCGTTCCGAACGAAATTGAAACTGCCATCGGAAAGAACTGCGCCGCACTCATCGACGACGGGGCCTGCCTCCAGATGGGAATTGGTGCCATCCCGAATGCCGTCCTGGCCCAGCTTGGAGGCCACAAGCACCTTGGAATCCACACGGAGATGTTCGCTGACGGAGTTCTCGAACTGGTCGAGAAAGGAGTCATCGACGGAAGCAACAAGGTGACTGACAAAGGAAAACTTGTTTCGACCTTCCTGATGGGTTCCCAGAAGGTCTATGATTTCATAGATGACAACCCGATGGTAGCGATGATGGATGTGGGTTATACCAACGACCCCTATGTCATGTCCCGGAATCCACGGATGACCGCCATAAATTCAGCCGTACAGATTGACCTCACCGGACAGGTCTGCGCGGATTCCATCGGTCTGAAGTTCTACTCCGGAGTTGGAGGGCAGGTTGACTTCGTCTATGGAGCCTCCCTTTCAGCAGGAGGCAAGGCAATCATCGCAATGCCGTCCTGCACTTCCAAGGGGGACAGCAAGATTGCCCCCACAGTCCTCAACGGAGCTGGCATAGTGACATCCAGGGCTCACATACACTGGGTTGTCACAGAATACGGTGCAGTTGACCTCTATGGAAAGTCAATGCAGGAAAGAGCCAAGCTTCTGATCAGCATTGCCCACCCAGACCACAGGGAATCCCTTGACAGAGCGGCCTTCGAAAGGTTCGGACCGCATTATCACAATTTCGAGATTTAGGAATTTTCAAAAAAATGCACCATCCCGGATATTCCCCCGAGTCTCCCGGATGTTTTTTCAAAGCCTCCAGAGGTAATTTTTCAACGTTCAGGAAAAGTTTTGCAAAATTTCCGTTAACGGTAACGGTTTTTTTTGAAAAGTCCGATAATATACTTAATTTTGCGCGGTTCGCGGTACTGAAGACAGGATTCTTCATATATCCGGAATACAAGAATAAAATATATAAAATATAAATATATACATATAAAGATATGAAAATCAACAGCGAAGTAAGGTATGCTGCACATCCGAACGACGTGAAGCACTACGACACAAAACAATTGAGGGATGCTTACCTCATCGAGAATGTTTTCACTGCCGATGAAGTCAACATCGTCTATACCATGCACGACAGGATGATTGCCGGTGGAGTGATGCCGGTAAATGAAGCCGTCGAACTCAAACCGATTGATATCCTCCGCAATGAGTATTTCCTCGGAAGGCGTGAAATCGGAATCTTCAACGTCGGCGGGAAAGGTACCGTAAAGGCAGGAGATGCCGCATTCGACCTTGAGTACAAAGAGGCCCTCTACCTCGGCAAGGGAGACAGGAAAGTTGTTTTCGAAAGCGCAGATCCGAAGAACCCCTCAAAATTCTACTTCTGCTCTTCCCCTGCCCACACGACTTATGCAGACCACCTCACAACCCGCGAGGATGCAGTGAAGATGGAACTCGGAACCCTTGAGGAGAGCAACCACCGCATCATCAACAGGATGCTCGTGAAGGAAGTCGTTCCGACCTGCCAGCTTCAGATGGGTATGACAGAGCTTATGCCGGGAAGCACCTGGAACACTATGCCGGCCCACACCCACAACCGCAGAATGGAAGTTTACTTCTACTTTGAAATCCCTGAGGATCAGGCCATCTGCCACTTTATGGGTCAGCCTGACGAAACAAGGCACATCTTCATGAAGAACGAGCAGGCAGTCATCTCACCGGAATGGAGCATTCACTCAGCCTGCGCCACGAAGAACTACACCTTCATCTGGGCAATGTGCGGAGAGAACCTCGACTATGGAGACATGGACGGTTGTGCAACTTCAGAATTGGAATAACCTTATAAACATTTATAGAAATTATGGTAAATTTCTCACTCGAAGGTAAGGTTGCCCTTGTAACAGGAGCATCTTACGGAATCGGATTCGCACTTGCAACTGCATTTGCAGAGGCAGGAGCAAAGATTGTGTTCAACGACATCAAGCAGGAGCTTGTGGACAAGGGTCTTGCCGCCTACAAGGAGAAAGGCATCGAGGCTCACGGTTATGTCTGCGACGTAACCAACGAAGATCAGGTCAATGCAATGGTTGCAAAGATCGAGGAGGAAGTCGGAATCATCAACATCCTCGTAAACAATGCCGGTATCATCAAACGCATCCCTATGTGCGAGATGAAAGCCTCTGAGTTCAGACAGGTGATTGATGTTGACCTCAATGCACCATTCATCGTTTCAAAGGCCGTAATTCCTTCAATGATCAAAATCGGCGGTGGAAAAATCATCAACATCTGCTCAATGATGTCAGAGCTCGGTCGTGAGACTGTTTCTGCATACGCAGCAGCAAAGGGCGGTCTGAAGATGCTCACCCGCAACATTGCTTCAGAGTACGGCGAGTACAACATCCAGTGCAACGGTATCGGCCCGGGTTACATCGCAACTCCTCAGACTGCACCTCTTCGCGAGCGTCAGCCGGATGGAAGCCGTCATCCTTTCGATTCATTCATCGTTGCAAAGACTCCTGCAGCACGCTGGGGTACTCCTGAAGACCTGATGGGTCCGGCAGTATTCCTTGCATCCGAGGCTTCCAACTTCGTGAACGGACACGTTCTCTATGTGGACGGCGGTATTCTCGCTTACATCGGAAAACAGCCTCAATAATGGATATGAGAGCAAAGAATATCTCTATGGCAGCAGTCATTGCGACTGCTGCCGTTTTGGTTTCCTGCAAATGTGAGCAGAAAATCATTGTGAGCAATGACTCTGAACTTTCCAGAAAAGCCCAGACGATTGAATTGAACCTCAGCGACATAAAGGGAGTGACAGCAGAAAATGCAGTCGTAACCGATGCCGAGGGGATTCAGATTCCTTCGCAAATCTACACTGACGCTGAAGGCAGGACACTCCTGCTTTTCCAGACGGATGTCAATGCCGGAGAAACTGTCGAGTATGTTGTCAGGCCTGGAGAGAGAGCAGTATTCGAAACCCGCGCCTACAGCAGGTATGTTCCGGAGAGGCTTGACGACTATGCCTGGGAGAACGACCTGGTGGCCGGAAGAATCTACGGACCGGCACTGTCAAGCCCACGCACCTTCGGATGCGACATCTGGCTCAAATGCACGGACCGTCTGGTAATTGACGACTGGTTCAAGAAAATGGACTATCATCACAACTATGGTGAGGGAATGGACTGCTACAAGGTTGCAGGCACCCTCGGCGGCGGAGCCATTGCACCGTACTCAGCAGAGCAAATCATCATCGGGGACAACTATGCAACACAGCAGCACATCTGCGACGGACCAATCCGCACTGAGGCAGTTTTCACATACGATGCCATCGACGTGAACGGCAGGCAGGTCACTGCAACAAGGAAGATTTCCCTCGATGCAGGCAGCCGATTCGTAAAATCAGTGATGACCTTCAACTTTGAAGGTGAAGAAGGTCTCCCTGTAGTCCTCGGAGCAGTTCTCCACAATGTCATCGGACGTGAAGACGGAGAGAACTTCATCGCCTTCACTGAGCAGGCATCCGACTCCTCAGACCCTGAAAGGGACGGGAACATCTCCATAGGACTCGTTCTCGGGGCAGATGCAGCAGGTACAGGCACATTGGATTCCCACGCGGTAGTTTACGGCACGGCACTTTCAGGCCAGCCTCTTACTGCCTGGACAGGTTCCGGCTGGAGCCAGGGCGGAGTAGCATCACAAGAAACCTGGGCGCAGGAAGTGAAAGACTTCGCATACGCCCAGGCTCATCCTCTCAAAGTGACTTTGAAGTAGTTCTCTACTCCATCAGTTTCTTATACTTGAAGCGTTTCGGTTCGTCGTTGCCGAGACGCTTCTTTTTGTTCTCCTCATACTCGGAATATGTACCTTCGAAGAAATAGACCTGTGAATCACCCTCAAAGGCGAGTATGTGCGTGGCGATACGATCCAGGAACCACCTGTCGTGGGAAATGACAACTGCACACCCGGCAAAATTCTCCAGACCTTCCTCCAGAGCCCTGATGGTGTTCACATCCACATCATTGGTCGGTTCATCCAGCAGGAGAACATTTCCCTCATCCTTCAGGGTCAGGGCAAGATGAAGCCTGTTGCGCTCACCTCCGGAAAGAATGCCGCAAAGTTTCTCCTGGTCTGCACCGGTGAAGTTGAAGCGGGAGACGTATGCGCGGGCATTGACCTCGCGGTTTCCAAGCCTGACGAAATCGGAATCCCCGGCTACTGTCTGATAGACTGTCTTTTCCGGATCGATACTCTTGTGCTGCTGGTCAACGTATGCAAGTTTCACGGTCTCTCCGATTGTAATAGAACCGCTGTCAGCCTGCTCCAGCCCCATTATCAGGCGGAACAATGTGGTTTTTCCCGCGCCGTTCGGTCCGATTACACCGACGATTCCTGCCGGAGGGAGCACGAAAGAAAGATGTTCGAAAAGGAGTTTGTCCCCGTAGGATTTTGAGACGTCATCGAAAGCAATCACCTTGTTTCCGAGACGGGGACCGTTCGGGATGAAAATCTCCAGTTTGGACTCCTTCTCCTTCACATCAGCACCCGAAAGTTTCTCGTATGCTCCCAGACGGGCCTTGGACTTGGCGTGTCTGGCCTTAGGTGCCATCCTGACCCACTCCAGCTCCCTCTCGAGAGTCTTTCTGCGTTTGCTTTCCTGCTTTTCTTCCATCTCAAGCCTTCTGGCTTTCTGCTCCAGCCAGGAAGAATAATTGCCTTTCCATGGAATGCCTTCTCCCCTGTCCAGTTCAAGAATCCAACCTGCGACGTTGTCAAGGAAATAACGGTCGTGGGTAACAGCAATCACCGTTCCCTTGTACTGTCTGAGATGCTCCTCCAGCCACTGGATACTCTCAGTGTCAAGGTGGTTGGTCGGCTCATCCAGCAGAAGGACGTCAGGCTGCCTCAAAAGAAGACGGCACAATGCAACCCTTCTGCGCTCTCCCCCGCTCAAAGTCGCCACCGACGCATCAGGAGGCGGACAGTTCAGGGCATCCATCGCTCTCTCCAGTTTGGACTCTATTTCCCAACCGTCACAATGTTCAATCTTCTCGGTCAGCTCACCCTGCTTCATTATCAGGTCATTCATCTGATCGTCACTCATAGGTTCCATAAACTTGAGATTGACCTGCTCGTATTCCTTCAGAAGGTCCATCACTTCCGAGACTCCCTCCTGGACGACCTCGATGACGGTCTTCGAAGGGTCCATCTGAGGTTCCTGCTCCAGATAGCCCACGGAATAACCCGGAGCCCAGACCACCTCTCCCTGGTAGGACTTCTCAACCCCGGCAATGATTTTCATCAGGGTTGACTTTCCAGAACCGTTCAAACCGATAATGCCGATTTTTGCTCCGTAAAAGAACGAGAGGTAGATATCCTTGAGAATCACCTTGTTGTTGTGTGGCAAAGTCTTGCCGACACCGTTCATCGAAAATATTATCTTCTCATCTGCCATAATATAAAATTTCAATTGTTCATATCTCCGGCAACAAAGATAAGCCCTGAAAAATTATTCCACAATTATTTTTCATCCACGGACAGTTCATGTTCCTGAATATACCTGCGGCACCAATCCCTCGGAGCCTCATTCATATACAACCGGAAGGCCAAATTGAATGTGGGAAAAGTATTGAATCCGGACATCCTTGCAATTTGTGTGATTTTCATTGCAGGGTCGGAAATGAACAGGTTCAAGGCATATCTGATCCTGTAATAGTTGACGAACTGGCAGAAGTTCCTCCCCGTACAGATGTTCACGGCCCTCGAAATGTAAACCTTGTTGCTGAATATACCCTTGGCCACATCCGTGATGTTCAAGTCAGGGTTCAGATATGGCTTTTCCTCCTCAAAATATCTCACAAGGCGTTCATAAATCTCCACTGAGGAACTGTCTTCGTTATCCTCCTGATTCTGTGGCTCCACACACAGGTTCACGATTCCACCGGAGACATCCGGACAGACATCCATTAACGGAGAGGCGTCCTCCGACAGCAATTCAACTGAACGCAGCAGGAATATGGCAGTCTGGGCCAGGAAGCACAGAGAAGACAGAAAATTTCCCAAAAGACTATCTCCCGGCTCCACAGACGAGGACAGTGTCATAAGGGCTGTCGTCACAAGGATTATCAGCAAGGAATGCACCATCTCATCCCTGCTCTGCGGCAGGACATTCTTCGGTGACACCACTTCCTTTGAACGACCGCCCTGGCCGGAATGGACTGCAATCGCCGTAATGACCAGCACCATTATCGTGAACACCCACGAGTAATCTCCAATTTCTGCATACCTGGGGCAAAGCAGCCTCACAACGACAGTCAAAATGCTGGCAAGAAAGACTGAAATCACAAAGGGGACCATTCCGGGAAGCATTCCGGCCAACACAAATTCAGCAACTATGAACCCGGCACAGGAAGAAATGAAAGTCGAATACTCCAAAGATGAACAAAGCGCACATATTGAAATAGCAAGCAGACAGGCCCACGAGCATGCGACCTCCCGGAAGACCTTCCGGGAGCGCCATTTTTTCTCCCGGAAAAGAAGATATGCCATAAAAGCAATAAGTGCAAATAAAGAACAACAACCCAAAACATAACAAAAACATTTTACAATTGACTGGAATATCATAGGCATCAGTTTTTGTGTTTGCAAAAATATAATAAAAGCCCCCTTGAGAGATAATTTCAAGGGGACTTGTATGCAGGTTTTTCTCTTTTTTAATGTTTTTTCTTTTTTTTAATCTTTTTTCCGCTTGAATCCTGTCTTCAACTCCTCAAATCCTTCCCCATAAACATTGCTGACCGAAGAAACAGAAACAAAAGCCTGGGGGTCAATCTCCTTTACCGCATTGACAACGGACTGCAACTGCTGTTTACGGCAAATGACAAGAAGCACTTTTCCCTCCTGACCGGAATACCCTCCAACTGAGTTGAGCGCAGTCACTCCCCTGTCCATATTGTGAACCAGGAAGTTCGATATTTCCTGATACTTTCTCGAGAATATATAAATCTGCGCCGATGACTTGCTTCCCATCAACACCCAGTCTATGGCAAATGAGAATGTCACCATTGTAACATATCCGTACATCATGTCATTGACGTTCTTGCCGGGTACCATAAGGACTGAAGCAATGATGAAAAGGTCCGTAAGCAGATACACCCTTCCGGGTGAAACCGGCCAGTATTTGTTGATTACCATTGCCACAATGTCCGTTCCGCCTGTGCTGCCTCCTGACATGAGGACCAATCCTATACCAATTGCCTCAACCAGACCTCCTACGATTGCAGTGATCAGCCGGTCATCGAAAGTGATGACGAAATTGAGGTACGGAAGGACATCGAAAAGGATGGATGAAACGATTATCGCAACAATGGTCTTCACACCGAATCCCTTGCCGAGCAGGAGGAAACCGATTATCAGGAGAATGGCATTCAGGGCAAAGAATGAATAAGCCACAGGTATGCCCGTTGCAAAATAAAGAATCGTGCACAATCCCGTTCCGCCGCCGCTCGCTATCCCCGCGGGAATCAGGAAAGTCGTCCAGCCAAGACAGTAAATCAGACACCCTATGCACAGAACGATATAATCCTTGATTGATTTCAACAAGACCGATGTTTTCATATACGAATCACTTTACTACCACATTTACGATCTTGCCCGGAACGACGATCACCTTCAGGATGTTACCTCCAGCTACATACTTCGCTGTCTGGTCAAGGGCCCGGACATTGGCCTCAACTTCCTCCCTGGACATTGTGCGCGGAAGATCAAGGGTGAACCTCGTCTTTCCGTTGAATGAAACCGCGTATGTGCAGTTGTTCTCAATGGTGTAGGCCTCGACATATTCCGGGAAGCGGGCGAAAGAGATACTTTCACCGTGTCCCAGGGCCTCCCAAAGTTCCTCGGCGATGTGAGGGCAGAACGGCGAAAGAAGAATAATGAGAGGTTCGAGAATCTCACGTTTGTGGCATTCGTGTTCGTAAAGTTCATTCACCGCAATCATGAATGCGCTCACGGATGTGTTGAATGAGAATGCCTCGATGTCCGTCTGAACCTTCCCAATGAGTTTGTGAAGAGTCTTGAGTTCCTCTGCAGAAGCTTTCTCATCAGTAATAATCAATCCGTCCCTGTCATAGAACAGCCTCCAGACCCTCTTGAGGAAGCGGTTCACTCCGTCAATCCCCTTCGTGTCCCATGGTTTGGATTGTTCCAGAGGTCCGAGGAACATTTCGTAAAGCCTGAGGGTGTCAGCACCATAGGTGTCGCAGATCATATCGGGATTTACCACATTGAACATCGACTTGCTCATCTTCTCGATTGCGTAGCCGCAGATGTACTCACCGTCTTCGAGGATGAATTCAGCATCCGCAAAATCAGGCATCCACTTGCGGAAAGCCTCTGTGTCAAGCCTGTCGTTGTGGACGATATTGACATCAACGTGGATTTCCGTCGTCTCGTAGGAATCCTTCAGTCCGCATGAGACAAAAGTGTTCGTTCCTACGATTCTGTAAACAAAGTTGGAACGGCCCTGGATCATTCCCTGGTTTATGAGTTTCCTGAACGGTTCCTTTTCACAGACATATCCGCGGTCATACAGAAACTTGTTCCAGAATCTTGAATAAATCAGGTGTCCGGTTGCGTGTTCGGTCCCTCCGATGTAGAGATCCACATTCCTCCAGTAAGCATCCTTGTCCTTTCCTACAAGAGCCTCGGTATTATGAGGGTCCATATATCTCAAATAATAGGCGCTACTTCCGGCGAAGCCCGGCATCGTGCTGGTCTCAATCGGGAAGCCTCCGTAAGACCAGTCCCTGGCCCTGGCAAGAGGGGGTTCACCTGTCTCGGTCGGTTTGAACTGGTCGATTTCCGGAAGGGTGAGCGGAAGGGAGTCGAAAGGCATCGCCTGAGGGATTCCATCCTTATAATATATAGGGAAAGGCTCTCCCCAATATCTCTGACGGGAGAAAATGGCGTCACGAAGCCTGTAGTTCACCTTCCTGCGGCCAATCCCGTGCTCCTCCACATAGTCGATTGCAGCGGGAATCGCCTCCTTTACCGTCATACCGTTCAGGAAGCCGGAGTTGCACATTATGCCTTCCTTGGCATCGAAGCTCGACTCACTGACATCGCAACCCTCAATCAGAGGAATCACAGGCAAGTTGAAATGGCGGGCAAAGGCATAGTCCCTGCTGTCGTGGGCAGGCACGGCCATAATCGCTCCTGTCCCGTATCCGGCAAGCACATATTCGGAAATCCAGATCGGAACACGGTCACCTGTGAGAGGATTCACTGCGTATGACCCTGAAAATACACCCGTCACCTTGCGGGTCTCGGCAATTCTCTCCCTTTCGGTCTTCTTCCTGACCTGGGCAAGATACTCCTCGACCTCAACCTTGCGGTCCGGAGTCACGAGTTTCTCAACCCATTCACTCTCAGGGGCAAGCACCATAAACGTCACTCCGAAAACAGTATCCGCGCGAGTGGTGAAAATCACCATATCGTACTCGTTTTCACCATTGTATGCCTTGAAGTGCATTTCTGCACCCTGGGATTTGCCGATCCAGTTGCGCTGCATCTCCTTTAGGGAGTCGGTCCAGTCGAGGGTCTCCAGGTCATCCAGCAGACGGGCCGCGTATGCAGACACCCTAAGCTGCCACTGGGTCATCTTCTTCTGCTCCACAGGGAAGCCTCCGCGAACCGAATAGCCCTCCTTCACCTCGTCGTTGGCAAGCACGGTTCCCAGTTTCGGACACCAGTTGACAGAAGTCTCGCCCTGATATGCGATTCTCCAGTTCATAAGGGTGTCGGATTTCTCCTTGTCGGTCATTGAGTTCCACTGCTCTGAAGTAAAGGACATCTCCTGCGTGCAGGCCGCGTTGATTCCTTCAGTGCCGGAGGTTTCAAAAGCCTTGACCAGATCCTCGATCGGACGCGCCTTGTCCAGGTCATTGTCGTACCAGCTGCCGAACATTTTCAGGAATGCCCACTGAGTCCATTTGTAGTATTCAGGGTCACAGGTGCGGACCTCGCGGGACCAATCGTAAGAGAAACCTATTCTGTCAAGCTGCTCACGGTAGCGCCTGATATTGTTCTCCGTTGTCCTGGCCGGGTGCTGCCCGGTCTGGATTGCATACTGCTCCGCCGGAAGCCCGAATGCATCATAGCCCATCGGATGCAGGACATTGAAACCGCAGAGACGTTTGTAGCGACTGAAAATGTCACTCGCAATGTAGCCCAGGGGATGTCCCACGTGAAGACCTGCCCCTGAAGGGTAAGGGAACATGTCCAGAACATAGTATTTAGGTCTGGACTCGTCCTCCACAGCCTTGAAGGTATGATTCTCAGCCCAACGGGACTGCCATTTTCTTTCGATTTCCTTGAAATTGTAATCCATATCTGTCAATATTTCTTTATTCCAAAACTCGGTTTCCCGCCTTTCTTCTCAAGCCTGAACTCCACAGGCAGGGTTATGGAGGTCCTGACCTTGCTGCCCTTGATTTTTCCCGGCTTCCACTTGGGCGATGCGGAAACAACTCTGACAGCCTCCTCGTCAAGGCTGGCATCCACTCCCCTCACAACTCTGACATCGCTGATGCTGCCGTCCTTCTCTATGACGAAATTCAGGATGACACGTCCCTGAATTCCATTGTCCATGGCATATTGGGGATACCTCAGATACTGGTACACCCATTTCGAGAGGAACTGTCCGAGGTCCGTACTGTTGTAGAACGATGGCAGGACATCACAGTCATTGATGGAGACCACATCTGCATATTCCCCGTCCCTCACAGGGACGGACGACGGTTTGAACAGCGGTGCAGATTTCACATTGGCCATTTCGAGGGTCAGATTGTAGATATATTCCAGTTCCCTCTCCATATAATCGTAATTCACGATGGACGGTACGTCGCGGTATGTTCCCTTTTCAGGATATCGGCCTGTCGTAAGGTAAACGGAAGGGATTTCCTTGGCATAGAATGACCTGTGGTCCGATGGATAAGGCTCGGCGGCCACAATCTCCGGGACTATCGGCTGAAGGGATGTTCCGACAGTGCGCAGGATGGCATTCAGGTCGGCATTGGAGGCAGTGTAGGCGTAAAAACCGGTGTCCCCGGTGCCGAGCATGTCGAGATTTACCATCGCATCGATGAGGGAAGCATCCGAGAAGGACCTGTTCAGGAAATACCACGAGCCTGAATATGCATTCGTGGAAGAGCCGAAAGCCACGAATATGACAGAACGGCGGAACATTATTGAATTGGTTGCCACGAGACGTGCCAGTTCCGTCAACATTGCCAGACCTGACGCATTTCCGTTTGCCCCGTAGTAAATCTGTTCTACATTCTCTCCGTCAATGGTCATCCGGTTGACTCCCAGGTTGTCCAGCCGGGCTCCGACCACTATAAACCTTTTGTTCAATTCCTTGTCATACCCCTGAACGAATCCTATGACATTCCTTGACACAAGGGTGTCACCCGTCCGGGAGGCAATCCCGAAAGTGTCCCCATCACGTGGACAGAGCATTTCCACCCCACAGGACTCAAGCCGGTCATAGACATATTGAGCAGCGGATTTCTCCCCCTCGGAACCCGGTGCACGGCCTTTGAGACCGGAGGAAGACAGATATGAGACACTCTCCCTGAATGCAGCAGCTGTCTCGCTGTCATATAGGGATTTGTAGTCATCCCTGTACTGCGCACCGGCAAGAATCGGCAAAAGGAGCAACATCATTGAGAATGCCGGACGGAATCCGGCACAGAATCTGTTTTTGATATCTGAAAACATCGTCATTCGTTTACAAGAATCCAAACATCCTCAGGGCAGAAATTTTCCAGACGGACCCTTCTCAGAGACTTTAGTATGTCCGCAATCCGGTCGGATGGATCAACCGACACAATGATGAAACCGTTCCTCATACGGATCAGTTCCGCGGTGTAACCGGCCCCGGAGGCCTTTGCGGCAAGTGTTCTGGCATTTGACTCCATTTTGTAGGAGCCAAGTACGATATGGTATTTTCTGACAGCCTGCTCTCCGGAGATGCCGCCAAGGGATGATGCGGAAAGCATATTGTCGGAAATCGCCCTGACTGCCTCCACAATCCGGAGAGAATCCTCAATGCGGGTCTGTTCCGCCTTCAGGGAGTCCTCACGGGCATTGACGGCAATTATGGAATCCCGTTCAGCGGCCATTCTGCGGGACATTTCATTCCTGAGAACTTCCAGTTCACCTGAATCAGGACGTCCTGCAGCCCGTCTGAGAAAATCACAGCCGGAAAGCATCAGCAGGGAAAAGACCAGAAGGACATGTGGAAACCTTCTGAATATTTTAGCAACAATCTCCATACATTTCAGCATTGCGCAAGGCGCAAATTTAACGATTTAATACTCGGGCACAAAATAAAAGTGACTATATTTGCAAATTCTTTCATTAAAAAAGCAATTAAGATGTCCCTTTTCAATTCGGTACTGAACCAGATAAAAGAAATAGCCAACCTCTCCGAGCATGTCGACACGACGGCTGCGGAAAGGGCAATCAGGTCAAACATAGTCTTCAAGGGTCCCAATATCTGGATCCTTGCATTCTCGATCATTATCGCCTCAGTCGGTCTGAATGTCAACTCCACACCGGTGATTATCGGAGCGATGCTCATCTCCCCTCTTATGGGACCTATAATCGGGCTGGGACTCGGGCTGGGAATCAATGACCTCAACCTGCTGAAGGATGCAGCAAAGAACCTCCTGGTGATGGTCAGCATCAGCCTCCTGGCATCCATTCTCTACTTTCTGATAACTCCTCTGAGCCTGTCCAATCCGACCGAGCTCCTTGCAAGAACCAACCCGACCATCTACGATGTGCTCATAGCCCTGTTCGGCGGTTTCGCGGGAATCTTCGAACTTTGCAGGAAAGAAAAAGGCACCGTTTTCTCGGGAGTGGCAATTGCAACCGCCCTCATGCCTCCCTTGTGCACAGCGGGATTCGGACTTGCGAGCGGGAATCTGACATATTTCTTCGGGGCTCTGTACCTGTTCTTCATCAACTGCATATTCATTATGCTTGCCACCTACCTGACCGTCAAGTATATGCACTTCAAGGAGGCGGACTTTGCGAGCGAGAAGACCCACAAAAGGACCAGAATCGTCATCACAGTGGTCGTCCTGGTAATGATAATCCCCAGCATCATTTCGGCAGTAGTGATGGTTAAGGAAAACAATTTCGACAAGGATGTGGAAGCCTTCGTCTCCGACAACAAGTCCTTCGAGAACGCATACATATATGATTACAAAATCTCCCACCACAAAGGTTCGAAGGTGCAACTGTTCATCTCGGGAGAGACGATGTCAGCGGCTCAGAAGGAAAAGATGTTCGAGGATGCCTTGAAATACGGTATCGATAGGGAACAGATTGTGATTACCGAGCACTTCCTCTCCGAGGGTGCGAGCGAATCCGAAATAGTCAAGGGAATATACGAAAGGTCCGACTCCGAAATCAGCAAGAGGGACGCGGAGATCCAGAGGCTTGAAAAGAAAATAAGCGAACTTCAGGGAGAGGAGATTCCATTTGTCCAGATTGCAAGGGAGGTGGCGAACCAGTACCCTTCAATCAAGGAAATATTTATGTCCCGGGGAGCAAAGGTCGAGACCACCCAGCTGACCCGCACCGACGCCGTCTTCATTGTCATACGCACGGAGAAGGAACTTACTGCGGAGGAGAAGGAAAGGCTGACCAATTGGATGAAAATCAGGTTGAATTTTGACAATGTAGTTCTGAATGAGGAGATTCTGTAGTTTTACAATATTCACGGCAGCACTCGGAGCGGTCTGGACCGTCCTGTTTGCCGGAGTCTTTCCGGGGAACGGAAAGGCCGGCACTTTCACAACACACGCAGAGACAGACACCTTCCCGATGCCTGAGGACACTCTGAAGATTGTCATTGCAGGAGACATAATGCTGCACACTGCACAGATTGAGAATTGTTTCGCACGCTATGCCGTGTCCCACCCCGGAGCAAAGGCAGAGGATTCCCAATGCTATGATTTCTCACCCTATTTCATTGACTTGAAAGATTGTATGCAGGCAGCCGACCTCTGCGTGGCCAATATGGAATTCACCCTTGCAGGAGCGCCATTTACAGGTTATCCGGCATTCTGCGCACCGGAGTCGTATGCTGATTACGTCGCACACTGCGGTGTGGATGTCTTCCTGACCGCCAACAATCACATCTTTGACAAGGGCCCTGAAGGGGCCGTAAAGACATTGGAAGTCTATGACAGGATGAAGGACAGGGGCATAAAGCACACCGGATGTTTCCGGGACAGGGCTTCCATCCTGTCCGACTGGCCATTAATCGTGGAAATCAAGGGCACGAAAATCGCCCTGCTGAATTTTTCCTACGGCACCAACGTGAATCTTGAGACTGAATACCCGAAGGTTCCGGATATGGACAGGGAAGCCCTTGCCCGGGCAATGTCAAGGGCACGCGAAAAAGCGGATTTCATCATTGCACTTCCCCACTGGGGAATCGAGTACAAGCTGAATCACTCGGCAAATCAGCAGGAAATTGCGGAATATCTTGTCAGACTCGGAGCAGACGCAATCATAGGTTCCCATCCTCACGTTGTCCAGGACACGACTCTATACGATGGAGAACTCTCCCCTGCAGGCTGGAAAAGAATCCCCGTAGTCTATTCACTGGGGAATTTCATCTCGAATATGAGTGCCACCAACACCCAAATAGGACTATTGGTCACCTTGCCTGTCATCAGGTACACGGACAAAACCTGCCTCGCGGGTGAACCGGAGTTAGAACTGACCTGGTGTTCCCTGCCGGGACGGTTAAGGGACAGCCACACGACAATTCCGGTAAAGGAATATCTCGGCAGGAGGTCCGAATGGAAAGACCCTTCCGACTATGACAAAATGGTACAGACATACCAAAGGATTCTGGAGATATTGAAATGAAGACGAGCATAACCCTGAATGCAATAGACCCGATGGAGATTTACGGTGTCGGGAACAGGATTCTGGAAGAACTTTGCAGACACTATCCTGAACTCAAGGTAGTGGCACGAGGGAATGAAATCCTGCTTGAGGGGAAGGAAGAGGATGCGGAGAATTTTAGAAATAAAATAAATATGCTGATTGTGCGCAGGCACCGCAAGATGAACCTCACGCCATACGACGTGGAGGATATTTTTGACATTGAGGGCCAAACAACCAGCCAACCCGTCAGCGGGGATTCCGCTATCGTGTACGGTACAGACGGGAAACCGGTCAAGGCACGCAACCGCACGCAGGAGGAGATGGTCCGGGCATATTTCGAGAATGACCTCGTCTTTGCCGTCGGTCCTGCCGGAACAGGAAAGACATACATTGCCATCGCTCTGGCTGTCAGAGCTTTGAAAAACAGGGAAATCAAGAGAATCATCCTGACGAGGCCTGCCGTCGAGGCGGGTGAGAGACTCGGTTTTCTTCCGGGAGACCTCAAGGACAAGCTGGACCCCTATCTTCAACCGCTGTATGATGCTCTGGGAGATATGATTCCCCCGAAGAAACTTCAGGAATTCATGGCAGACGGGACCATTCAGATTGCCCCTCTGGCCTATATGAGGGGCCGTACCCTGGACCGCGCCTGCGTAATACTTGACGAGGCCCAGAACACAAATCTCGGTCAGCTGAAGATGTTCCTGACACGAATGGGCAAGGATGCCAAGTTCATAGTCACCGGTGACGCCTCGCAGATTGACCTTCCCAACAAGCAAGACTCGGGGCTTCTAAAGGGAATCCGACTGACTGAAAACATTAAAGGAATCAAGGCTATATTTTTCGGGAAAGAGGATATTGTCAGACATCCCTTAGTCTCAAAAATCGTCCGCGCCTTTGATAACGACACCGAATAGGTGGCGATTTTAGACACTGAAAAAATAGGGCAACTGCTGATCAGCTGCCCTATTTTTTATATGATTTCAAGCTATTTGCCGTTGGCGACAATCTCGTTATACTTCGTGTAAGCATCAGCATATTTCTGATCCTTCTCACGGAAGCGGTAGTAGATGTTCTTGAGATATTCAGCCATAGTGTAACGGATGCTCTCATCCTTTGTAGTGGCAAAAGCTTTCTCGAACGGCTCCATCGCATTCATAAGGGCGGCCTCAAATTCCTCGACAAGCTTCATATACTTGGCGTCGTCCATTTCGGCAGCAGCCTTGTTCTGGATTTCAATGGCCTCGTTGTAGTAGAGCACTCCGATTCCAATCCAACCGAACTCATAATCAGGATTGATTTCTCCGGCCTTGGTGTATGCTGCAATGGCCTGGTCCTTGTGTCCGAGCTTGTTGTGGATGTCACCCTCGACATAGTAGAGGGAAGCATTGTTCGGCTCATTCACCTTTGCCTTGTCCAGAAGGGTAAAGAGTTGATCCGGGTTTTCACCGCTCTGAATGTACCAGTTGATCAGACCGATGAGAATGGACTGGTTCTGAGGGAAGATTGAGAAGCCGTCCTCGAGAGCCATCTTGCAAGAGAGGGAGTCACCGAGTTTGGTGTAAACATCACCGAGTTTTGCAAAGACCTCTCCGTCCTCGTAATACTTGATGTCAACGCATTTCTCAAAGAACTTCTTTGCCCTTTCATTGTCTTCGGTCATCCAGGCTGTGAAACCGGCATTGTAGATGGCAGTTGAATCCACCCCGTTCACCGGCTCAGTCGCACGTGCATCCGCAGCAGCCTCGAAATTCCGGCTTGCAGCCTTGAGGTCACCCAGCATATAGGCTGTCATACCGTCCTCAAGGAACTTTGAAGAAACATTCTGGATTCCGGCCGTGATATCTTTCAGTTTGCTTTTCTTCACGTCAACCTTGTAGGCCTCCTTGTAGGCGTCAAGAGCCTTTGAAAGCGCGTCCTTGTAAACAGGTTTGGTGACTTCAATCACAGCGAGCACTCCGGCACCGTTGTAATAGTAGTTCCTGGTCTTGAAGACATCCTTGGTGTAAGGTTCACCGGCCAGGGTGACACTCTCAGTGGATGTCGGTTTGTCGTTTCCAAGAATCAGCTGGAGTTCCTGTTTTCCGGCACCAACCCATCCGGCACCGGCTGGAGCAGCGTATGCATCCATATATGTACCGGCAAGTTTCAGCCATGTCGCAACTTTTGTTGCCTTTTTGGGATCGGAAGCAGCTGCTTCAGCAGCCTCGACTGCCTTCTTTGCGTCTGAAGGAGACTTCACTTGTGCATTGACAGCCTGAACTGACAGGACGACGGCCAATGCGAGCAGAATTCTTTTCATAATCTGATATTAATTGTGTGTTGTTATTATTATTCCTGTTGGGTATTTGCCTTACTGTCAACATCATCCCGGGATTCAGCAGTCTGGGACTCAGCAGTCTGGGACTCAGCAGTCTGGACAGCATCTTCCTGCGCATCCCCTTCACTTCCGGCCACCACTGAAACGGCTGCAATCGAGTCGCCGTCCTTGATGTTGATCAGACGTACACCCTGAGTTGCCCTTCCGGCAATCCTGATGTCTGAAACTGCCATTCTGATGGTGAGACCTGACTTGTTGATTATCATCAGGTCGTTGGTGTCCGTCACACTCTTGATTGCCACAAGGTCTCCGGTCTTCTCGGTGATGTTCAGAGTCCTGACTCCCTTGCTTCCCCTGCTGGTGATGCGGTACTCGTCAATGTCAGAGCGTTTTCCGTAACCGTGTTCACTGACTACCAGAATGTTGTGCTCCGAGGCATCTTCAGCTGACGGATCGTAGCAAACCATTCCTATAACCTCGTCATCCTCGTCAATATTTATACCACGGACTCCGGAAGCAGTCCTTCCGAGAGGCCTTGCATCCGTCTCCTCGAAACGGCAGCAGCGTCCCTTCCTTCCGGCAAGCATAATCTGACAGTGACCATTGGTCATCACAGCCTCGAGAAGTTCGTCACCGTCGCGTACCGTTATGGCATTCACACCGTTTGTGCGCGGTCTTGAATATGCCTCGAGGGATGTCTTCTTGATTATGCCCTTCTTAGTGGCAAGCACTATGTAATGATTGTTTATATATTCCTCATCCTTGAGGTCTCCGACATTCAGGTATGCCTTGACCTTGTCGTCCTGCTCGATGCTGATGACATTCTGGAGAGCACGGCCTTTCGAAGCCCTTGAGCCTTCAGGGATTTCATATACCTTGAGCCAGTGGCAGCGGCCGTTCTGCGTGAACAGAAGCAGGGTGCTGTGCATGTTGGCGACATAGATGTGCTCGATGAAATCCTCGTCCCTGGTTGCGCTGCCCTTCATCCCGACACCTCCCCTGTTCTGGGTGCGGTACTCTGTGAGGGATGTGCGCTTGATGTAGCCGAGGTGGGAAATTGTGATTACCACATCCTCGTCGGCATAGAAGTCCTCAGGATTGAATTCCTCCGCTGAAAGGGCTATTTCCGTCCTCCTCGCATCACCGTATTTCTCCTTGAGTTCCATTGTCTCGTCCTTGACAATGCCCATCTGCATATCATAACTTGCAAGAACGTCGTTGCAGTACTGGATGAACTTCACCAGTTCATCGTACTCGCTCTGAAGTTTCTCCCGCTCGAGTCCGGTTAGCTGACGGAGCCTCATTTCCACGATTGCAGTTGCCTGCGCGTCGCTGAACCCGAACTCGGTCATCAGGTTGTTCTTCGCATCCTCGACACTCGATGAAGCGCGGATGATGGCGATAATCCTGTCAATCACATCCAGGGCTTTCAGAAGTCCCTCAAGGATATGCGCCCTCTTCTGTGCCTTGTCAAGGTCGAACTTCGTCCTGCGCACCACCACATCGTGCCTGTGCTTTACGAAGTATTTAATGAGTTCCTTCAGGTTCAAGGTCCTCGGACGCCCGTCCACAAGAGCGACATTGTTCACGGAGAAACTTGACTGGAGAGGAGTGTATTTGAACAAGGTGTTCAGGACGACATTGGAGTTCGCTCCCTGTTTCAGTTTGATCACCACCCTGACACCCTTTCGGGATGACTCGTCGTTTATATATGATATTCCCTCGATCTTCTTGCTCTCGACCATCTCGGCAATCTTCTCGATCATCTCCCTCTTGTTAACCATATAAGGGATTTCCGTCACTACGATGGTCTCCCTGCCGGAGTCACTCACCTCGATTTCGGTCTTTGAGCGGATTACAATCCGGCCGCGTCCGGTCTCGAAGGCATCCTTGATGCCCTGCCGGCCCTGGATTATGCCTCCGGTAGGAAAGTCAGGACCCTTGATGAAATGCATCAGTTCCTCGACAGTGATTTCAGGGTTGTCGATATATGCACAAATGGCATCACAGGTCTCCGAAAGATTGTGCGGAGCCATATTGGTGGCCATTCCGACCGCGATTCCGGATGCTCCGTTCAGAAGCAGGAGCGGTGCCTTCGTCGGAAGGACCGTCGGCTCCTGGAGCGTGTCGTCAAAGTTGTTCTGAAAATCTACAGTGTCTTTGTCAAGGTCTGCAAGAACCTCTTCTGCAAGCTTTTCCAGTTTGGCCTCGGTGTAACGCATAGCCGCAGGGCTGTCACCGTCCATCGAACCGAAGTTTCCCTGGCCTTTCACCAGAGGATAGCGGAGGCTCCAGTCCTGAGCCATCCTGACCATAGTGTCATATACACTGATGTCACCATGCGGGTGATACTTACCAAGCACCTCACCGACGATTCTTGCTGATTTCTTCGTCTGACCGGAATAGCTCAGTCCGAGACCGTCCATTCCGAACAACACCCTTCTGTGGACAGGCTTCATTCCATCCCTCACATCAGGCAGCGCCCTTGAAACAATTACCGACATGGAATAGTCGATGTAGGCGCTCCTCATCTGCTGGTCAATATTGACCTGTTCGATTTTGCCTGTCAATACCTCATTCTCCATATTTATAATCCTTATTTATAAATCAACACAAAGTATGCAAAGGTACGAAAATATTTCGTATTTTAGCGCGATTTTAATGCTTTTATGGAAATAAAACTTTCAGACGAACTGGCGATTATCATAGAATACGCAAGGCAGGAGGCTTTGCGTACGGGCAGTTATGGAATAGCCCCCGACCATCTCTATCTTGGCATCATCAGGCACACCGACAACAACGCCTGCGACATCCTGAAAGGACTGGACACAGATCTGGATGAGTTCAAAGACTTCATAGACAGCAAGATATTCACCAACGAAACCATACCCTACGAGGACGAGGACAACATCAGGTTATCCAGGGAGGCACAGAATGTACTCAGCCTGTCGGTTCTGGAGGCCACAAGGTTCAGAAGTCCCCTTGCCGATTCACAGCACCTGCTTCTTGCATTGTGCAGGACCCTGTCCGGTTACGGCACCGCATATCTCAGGGACACCGGGATTGACTACGGGAGAGTTATCCTTTTCATAAAGAACAATGGAATGACGACCTCTCCAAATGCTTCCGGGAATGCCTCGGGGAGCATCTCCGGAGACGGGGAACAGAACGGGAATCCTGAAGAAGGTCCTCAGGAAGGAAAGCAGGAGCAGGGGACATCAATCGAGGATTTCGGATATGATTTGACCAGAGCGGCCATAGAAGGCAGGCTGGACCCGGTTGTGGGAAGGGAGGAGGAGATGGAAAGGGTCATTGAGATCCTCGGCAGGAGAAAGAAGAACAACCCTATGCTGGTCGGGGAACCGGGTGTGGGAAAATCGGCAATTGTCGAGGGAATTGCCCTGAGGATAGCCGAAGGTTCTGTACCAAGGCAGATGCTCGGGAAGCGGATTATCTCTCTGGACATCGCTTCCGTAGTGGCCGGGACGAAATACAGAGGAGACTTTGAGAAACGCCTCAAGGGCATAATAAAGAACATATCCGACAATCCTGACATCATCCTTTTCATCGACGAATTCCACACCATTGTAGGTGCGGGAGGAGCAAGCGGGAGCCTGGATGCGGCCAATATGCTTAAACCGGCGCTCGCAAGAGGTGAAATCCAGTGCATAGGAGCCACCACTGCGGAAGAATTCCGGAAGATTGTCGAAAAGGACGGAGCGCTTGACAGACGGTTTCAGAAAATCACGGTTGACGCTTCGGATTTTGCCCACAGCCTGGGTATTCTCAAGAAAATCAGAGGAAAATACGAGGAACACCATCAGGTCAGGTACACGGACGATGCCCTTGAGGCCTGTGTGAGACTGTCTGAAAGATATGTGACGGACAGATGTCTTCCTGACAAGGCCATTGACGCTATGGATGAGGCCGGTTCAATGGTGCACCTCGGATATTTCGGTCACAGGAGGACCTCCGATGAAGTCAATCCGGAGGACATTGCCGCAGTCATCTCCAGAATGACAGGCATACCGGCAGGCAAGGTGGCGGAGTCGGAAAGTTCCAGACTGCTCAGGATGAAGGAGAAACTCTCCGGCAAGGTCATCGGCCAGGAAGAGGCAATCGACACGGTTGTCAGGGCGGTGCACCGCAACCGGGCCGGAATCAAGGATGCGGGAAGACCAATCGGGACATTCATTTTCTTCGGTCCGACAGGAGTGGGCAAAACATTGCTGGCCAAGGAGATTGCGGAATATCTTTTCGACAGTCCGGACAGTCTGATCAGACTCGACATGAGTGAATATATGGAGAAATTCACAGTCTCAAGACTGATTGGAGCGCCTCCGGGATATGTCGGTTTCGACGAAGGAGGTCAGCTCAGCGAGAGAGTCAGGAGGAAGCCGTACTCGGTGGTGTTGCTGGATGAAATCGAGAAAGCCCATCCGGACATATTCAATCTTCTGTTGCAAGTGCTTGATGAGGGAAGGCTTACCGACAGCACCGGTAGAACCGTAAGTTTCAGGAACACGATTCTCATAATGACTTCCAATGTCGGGAGTCGTGAGATTGAGGAATATGGCAACGGTGTCGGATTCACTACCGGAGGAAAGGATTTGTCAGTCAACCGCAAGATGATTCTCGAGAAGGCCGTCAAGAAGGTGTTCCCTCCTGAATTCATCAACAGGATTGACGCACAGGTCTTTTTCAGGCAACTGGAAAGGAAGGACCTGGAAGCCATCACCGATGTGGAACTGAAGGCCGTCAAGGAAAGGGTGAAGGCTGCCGGATTCAAACTGACCGTAACCCCTTCTGCAAAGAGTTTCATTGCCAAGGAGGGTTATGACCCGCAATTCGGAGCGAGACCTCTCAAAAGGGCGATGCAGAAGTATGTCGAAGATCCCGTCTCGGAGTTCATCATCGGCTACAGGCTGGCAGAAAAAGCGAGTGGCAGGATGGCAGCCAAGACGGGTAAAGAAAAGACGACCAGGACAGGGAAGGGAAGGTTGGCCAAGACGGGGCAGGGACGTACGACCAGGTCCGACAATACCGTGACAATAAAGGTGTCACTTTCCCAAGACAAGTCCACAACCATTGTAGATTCACCACAGATTACATTCTGAAAGACTGTGCGTCGAGAATTTCGAGGTCCATATCCCCGATGATGTCAAGCAAAGTCCTGAATGAATCCTCAGATGAAATCATTGAGCTGATTGAATCGAAAGAGTAATCTGTATTTTTCATATCGCTTGAATTTATGTTTCCTTTTTAATTATGACACAAAGGTAAGGCGCACTTGTGCCAAACCACGGCACAAGTAGATTTTTTTGAAAAAAATTTACATATACCATAGAATAATATGACAAAACTTGCAATATTCGACCTTGACGGGACCCTGCTGAACACGATTGAAGATCTTGCAGAGTCCTGTAACCACGCACTGACCACCTGCGGATTTCCCGCAAGGGACAGGAAAGAGTACAATATGATGGTAGGAAGGGGCATCTACAACCTTTTCCGCGCCGCCCTTCCGCCACAGGCAAGGACAGAGGAGAATGTCAGGAGGATGGCCGAGGTGTTCATCCCGTATTACGACATCCACAAATGCGACCTGACCAGACCCTACGACGGCATTGTCGCAATGCTGGACAAACTTGCAGAAGCCGGAGTGAAACTGGCTGTTGCTTCCAACAAATACCAGGAGGGTGCCGAGGGTGTCGTGACCCATTATTTCCCGGAAGTTGCCTTCGTGAAGGTACTCGGACAGCGCGAGGGCAAACCCATAAAGCCATCTCCGGAAATCGTTGAGGAGATTATGGAGGCGGCAGGTGTGACGGACAAGGAAGAGGTTGCATATATCGGTGATTCAGATGTGGATATGATGACAGGAGCAAATGCGGGAGTGAGGACAATCGGGGTTACCTGGGGGTTCCGCAGCAGGGAGGAACTTTTGGCGCACAAGCCCTGGAGAACGGTTGACACACCGCAGGAACTGTCGGGATATCTGCTTGGGAACACTCAGGTTATTTTTGAAGATTCCGAAAAGTAAATAATTGGGAAATATGGAACAGAAATGGACTGAGAAACTGTCGAAACTGATAGTATATGCCGTGGCGGCAGGGGTAGGATGCGCCCTGTGCTGGTACTTCAGGAATGTCATCATCTACATTCTCCTGGCAGGGGTGCTTTCCCTAATAGGCCGGCCATTGATGAAACTGTTCGGGAGAATACGCATCAGGAAAAAAGCATTGCCATCCTGGCTGAGCGCAATCCTGGCAATAATCATTATACTGTTCGTGTTCCTCGGAGTTGTGACACTGGTTATCCCTTTGGTTTCCAATGTAATCAGGGACATCTCATCGGTAAATGTAGAGAGTACCGTAAAAAGCATATCGGTACCGCTCCAGGACCTCAACAGCTTCCTCGTTGAGAAATATCCGTCCCTGGGACCCGATTTCAGGATTGAGAAATTCATCCTGCAGCAGACCCAGAAACTATTTGACATCTCGACGGTATCCACCGTGCTGTCCGGAGTGACCTCCTTTTTGACCAACTTCGGAATCGGCCTGTTCTCAGTAGTTTTCATAGCATTCTTCTTTTTCAAGGACGAAAGCCTGTTCTCAAGAATAGTGAAGTCGCTCACCCCGAGCCGTCACGAGAAAGAAATCAACAATTCGATTGAAGATGTGAGCAATCTGCTGACCAGGTACTTCCTCGGACTGCTCACCGAAATAGCCGGAGTGGCAACCCTGAACTTCCTCGGACTGCTTCTCATTGCGAGGATGGGGTTCACAGCATCTTTCGGTATTGCTTTCCTTACGGGTCTGCTGAACACTATTCCGTATGTCGGACCGCTCACAGGAGGAGTCCTGGGGACCATCCTCGCACTGATAATGAAATATGCGGGAGCTGCCCCGATCGGTCTGGATGTGAGTTTGGGAGTATTCATTGTAATCCTTGTCGCGATTTTCTGCGTGACCCAGCTTGTTGACAATTTCCTTTTCCAACCGATAATATACTCGAGCAGCATCAAGGCTCACCCTCTTGAGATTTTCATCGTACTCCTGATGGCTGGCCATCTGGCAGGAGCCCTGGGAATGATTGTGGCGATTCCGTGCTACACGGTGGTCAGAGTGTTTGCCGGAAGGTTCCTCAGAAATGTGAAATTCATTCGGATGCTGATTCCGGATCCGGAGAAAGAAAAATAATAAAGAATATGAAGCAGGGGATTTTATCGTTGATAGTCATATTGTTGGGTATCAACTCACTGAACGCAAAGACACAACAAACCGACATAGTCCCTGACGGAACATATTTATATGCCCTGAAGGACAGTTGTGAACTTTATATGGATATATATAACCCTGTCAAAGGCAGCGAGACCTCCGTCGGAGGACAACAGAAACCTTTGATTGTCTTTGTCTTCGGAGGAGGCTTCATCGGCGGAAGAAGAGATGACCCGGCCTACCTGCCGTGGTTCAGGATGATGTCGGAAGACGGATATAAAATCATATCCATCGACTACCGCCTCGGACTGACAGGCTCCAAAAGTGTTGGCATTGCACAGGTCAACGATCTTGACAAGGCAATCCACCTGGCTGTGGAGGATTTGTATTCCGCAATAGGATATATACTCGACAATGTGGACATGCTCGGCGTCGAGAAGGACAACATCGTCATCTGCGGTTCATCTGCCGGGGCAATCACTGTCCTGCAGGCAGATTACGAACTGGCCAACCGTAGCGGATGCTCAAATGTCCTGCCGGAGGACTTCAGGTTTGCCGGAGTAATGTCCTTCTCCGGAGGAATCCTCTCCCGTACAGGAGCATTGAAATACCGGGACAAACCCGCACCGACCCTCCTGGTTCACGGCACAGCAGACAAACTGGTCAATTACAAACAGATCCGTTTCTTCAACCTCGGTTTCTTCGGTTCGGACAAAATCGCTGCGAGATGGAAGAAACTCGGCATCCCGTACAACATCGTGCGGTTCACGGACCACGGACACGAGGTTGCCGGTTTCCTTGACATCACAACGGAATTGCAGAAAGACTTCATCAAGACCAATGTCCTGAAAAAAAGCAATGTCACGACCGACCAGACCATTTCCGACCCGTCTTTGGAAAAAGGAAGCGGTTCACAGACCAGAAAGGAACTCTACGGAAAATAGCCTTGTATTCAGTGACTTTCGGAAAAATCACCTGCGGTCGATGAATTTGATTACCTTGCGGGAAGTCGGAGGCATCTGGAGTTTGGCGATGTACTCGACAGGCTCGAAGCTGACAGACGGAGCCACACGAACTCTGGAACGGAACATATCCTTGATTCTTTTGACGAACTCATCGCTTCTGTCCTGACTTCCGACACGGACGAGGACCTCATCGGTCCCCAGATCGTTGGTATAGACTTCTACGATGTAATTGGTGATTTCCGGAATATTGTCCAGCACGTCGAACAATGCAGGCGGATAGAGAGTTGTGCCCTTGAACTTTATCATCTGGCTCTTGCGTCCGATTACCGAACTGAGTCTGGCTGAATTTCTTCCGCAGGGGCAAGGTTCCGGAATGCGGCGGCAGATGTCACCCGTCCGGAAACGCAGCAGTGGCATTCCCTCAACCCCAAGGGAAGTGACAGTAACCTCACCCGGCTCTCCGTCAGGAACAGGATTTCCGTTCTCGTCAAGAAGTTCCACAATAATCAGATCGACAGGTATGTGCCCGCCCTGATGAAAACTGCATTCGGTAAAGGAGGCCTGCATCTCGGTAGAGGCATAGGTTGAATAGAGTTCCAGTTCAGGCCAGGCTTCGTGGATACGCTGACCCAGGGTGCTCAACTCAAAGGTATATGGGTCCCTGAGGGATTCCCCGATGCAGACTGCCTTGCGCAGGGAGCAATTGTGATAGTCTATTCCGTTCTTTCCGGCGTAATCCACCAGTTTCAGAAGGAAGGACGGGACCACCATTGCCGCAGTCGGATGGACCCTGCGGATAGTGTCCCACTGAAGTTCCGGTATGCCGTTGCCTACCCTGATTACTCCCATACCCATTTCCTTTGCACCAAGAAAGTAGGCCAGCCCGGCCATGAAGCGGCGGTCTATGGTAGTCATCAGCTGGAGCACATCCGATTTGGTGCACCCGGCAGTGGTAAATGAGAGCTTCTCATTGTAGCCAAGCCTGTCCAAATCATTTCCCGTCAGGGCAAAAGTCACCGGGTCGCCGAGGGTTCCGGATGTGGTGACATAATCGATTATCCCTTCACGTCCGACACAGACGAAGTCTGAATTGTACTTTTGAAGATCATCCTTGGAGGTCAGGGGAAAGGCGGAAAGGTCCTCAAGTTTCCTTATCTTCCTGATATCGATTCCCTCGCGGGCGAACATATTTTTGTAGAACCTTGAATTTGATGCAAGATATTCGAGTGTCTCTGACAGTCCGGCCTCCTGGAATGCCTTGATTTCGGCGGCCGTTGCAAATTGTATTTCAGGATTTGTTTTCATTGTTTACGATTTCTCGACTTCGCTTAGGAATCTTCAAAAATTAACTTTAGTGGAACTCGGGTACGGCTCAGTTGCCTGAACATCGGCAGAAGAGACGACAGTTGCGGACTCTCCGTGGAAAACGGCATCGAAACCATCCGCAGAGAAACTTTCCGGGTCTGCACAAACGAACTCCAACCCACTACTACACAAGTAATTGCACTGCGCCATCCTGATTTTGTCCGGATCAGAATCCACTGCGACTATGGTCCTGCCTTCGGCGAGCATTTTCAACATAAAATCAATCTGTCCGCGTCCGCATCCCAAATGGAGGATCCTTCCCTCCCGAGGCAGGGCGGCATCCAGTTCCCTGTAGCCGTCAAGCCTGCGCATCTGCAGTCTTGTCTCCCACTCGGCTTCCAGACCCTTGTAGAGCATACTCCGCTGCAGGGCCCACTTCCAATAGGAATTTTCAGGTGTTGAATATTCCCTTGACATAGAAGCGACCTCGGCTTCAATCAGTTTCCTTGTCGATTTGGCGATTTCGCGGTAATCCTTTCCGGAGGTCGGTATTCTTTCAAGAACTCTGACCACAGAGACTCCGGGAGCCATATTCATCGGATAGTGTTTCGGCAGGACTCTGTCATTTCCGTACATCGCCACCGGCACTATGTCCAGACCGAGGGTGCAGGCTGTGTAGAACGCACCTTTATGGAAACGGTGGATTCTGCCGTCAGTCTGTCTTGTGCCCTCAGGGAAAACAACCAGACTCCAGCCATCCTTCACCCTGAGGGCAAATTCATCAGTGATTGACGAGAAGCCTTCATCAGTGTAGAAGAACCCCATAAACTTTGCAACCGGATAGAAAATCGGAACCTTGCGCACCCACTGTTTTGCAAGTATGAGCAGATTCGGGCTGAGAGCAAGCATCCAGACAATGTCAAGATAGGAATTGTGATTCGCAACCACAACGCAAGGCTTTGAGAAATCTTCCCCGAATGGGTTTTCAACCTTGCTCTTTGCCTTGTAGAAAGACTTGATGGTAAGGCGGCAGAGTTTGCTGGCAATCAGTCTTACCGTTCTCTGTTTCCTGAGTTTGGAAATCGGAACCGGGAGAAGAACCAGAATGCTCAGAATGGTCAGCAGACAGGCCGTGACAAAGACTGCCCAGAGGACAAGGGAACGGAGAATCCCGGAAAGAGTGTAAGGAGGGCGTCCCTTTGATGTCGGTTCAAGAATGAACTTGTTGAAAATCAGAGGTTGCAGGGTAAAGGCCACCAGCAGGACAGCAATCATTCCGATGATGGAAATGGCTCCGATTGAATGCAGGGCCGGATGCTGAGCGCAAATCATCACTCCCATTCCGGCCACAATCGTGGAAGTGGACAGGAATATGGCAGTTTTGTGCGAAGACAGCACTTCCCTGCGCAGGGCATATCTGGAAATCAGCCCGTCGGTCATAAAGATGCTGAAGTCATCTCCTATTCCGAATATGAATGTCGAAAGTATGATGCTGACAATGTTGAACTGCAGGCCGAAAATCCCCATCAATCCGATGATAATCACCCAGCTCATCAGCATCGGGAGGAAACTCAGGAGGGCAATCTCAAGCCTTCCGTACGAAAGGCAGAGGGCAATGAACACTATTGCGGAGGAAATCCAGAGAATCAGGTTCAGGTCGTCGTTCATAGTGCGGACCATATCGGAAGCAAACCAGCTTCTGTCAAAAACCACTGTCTGCGAAGGATTGAAACAAGGGTAAACTGCTGATTTGTCCCCGTTTGCGACAACTGCACGGGAAATCAGCATCGTCAGACAATCCGAGGATGCAACCCAGCTTTCAAGAAGGGGGTTGCTGTTGGAGGAATAGCTCAATGTTGAATATTCCCTTGTCAGTATTTCCCCGAAACCGGAGAAGGCGCCAGCCTTGAAACCGGCTGCCCGACCTTCCTTTTCGATGCGGCCGAGGACAGATTCTGCGCGTCCCCCGCCCCAGAACGAAGTCCATTTCGAGAGACGTTCCCTCTGGATTTCCGGAGCGATGACATACCTTCCGGCGGATGTGTGGCAACTCACCAGACCGAGGGTCTGGAGACTGTCAAGGATTCTGTCAGTCTGGATTCTTGAGCGGCAGGCCTGGTCGAGATTGTCCCCGACGCTGATGAACATTATGTTTTCGCTCTCTTCCCCGCTGCCTGAGAGGGCTTCAAGCCTGAGGGCCGATTCTGCAAGATGAGACGGCATATAATTCAGGCTCATCATATCGGGATTGAACCTGACAAGGGAAGATGTGAAGAGACAGACTGCAAAGAGAATCAGGAGGATGACCAGGAGCCACCCTTTCCTTTCAAACGGATTGCTGTTGAATTTTTCAAGTTTCCTGAGGAAGGCGGTCTTCGGGACATCTGCCATCGGACGCAGATGGTGTGGCAGGAAGACCAGACTGTAGATGAGGGTTCCGACAAGGGTCAGGGATGCGAAAAGTCCGAAGTCCCTCAGCAGGTCGGAGGTGGTGAAAAGCAGGCCCAGGAAGGCTCCTATCGTGGTCAGACTGCCGACAGTCAGCGGGAAGGCCAGTTCCCTGATGAGAGTTCTGGTGGAATCCACGTGCATCTGATGGGCGATGATGTGGATGGAGTAGCTCAGGGCTATACCCATCACCACTGCCCCGCTGCCCACTGCAATGGCAGATATTCCGTCACAGAACCAGCCCATCAGTCCCAGGGAGAAAAGCATTCCGTAGAGAACCGGAACAAGCACAAGCGGAAGGGAACTTTTCCTCTTGAATGTCAGCAGAATCAGAAGAGCAATCAGCAGGATGGCAGCAAGCGATGTTACAAGGGTGTCCTTTTTGATCTGCCTGGCATTGTAAACCCCCACGGCAGGCCCTGCAAAATACTCGGCGCGGACATCAGGAAATGCCTTTTCCAGAGATGAGAGTTCATTTTCAAGAATGCTGACCAGCCTGTCATTGTCCCCCGTCGAGCCCATCCCGAACTGAGGAGTCAGGAAGCACATCAGGGTGCTGCCGTCAGGTGAATATATTCTTGAATCCCGGACCTGCCAGGAAGAGTCGGCATTGAGTTCGGAAAGATGTGTCAGGGATTCAGTGGCAATTCCGAGAGGGTCACGCAAGATGTAGTCCTTAAGGAAAAGGCCTCCCGGCGAAGTTATATCCGCCATATTTTCCTGCATCCTGAGAGGCAGGACATCATCCCTGAGAAGGGAATCAATCCTTTCATAGTCAGCATCCGTCAGAAGGAACGGCAGCGTGCCGTAAACAAGATCCGTGGCGGCAGATATCTCCTCATCGCCTATACTGAAGAGACAGTCCCTGACCAATCCCGGACCGGCCTCACGAAGAATCCTCTCTTGCAAAGTGTCAGCGGACTCATCGAGGGTCCAATAGTCCGTCTCCTCCCCCTTCGAGGAAAGCATAATCACGAATCTGTCGCTGACATCAAGGTTGTCGAAGACCTCGACCATATTGTGGGATGACTCGTCGTCAGGCAGAAAAGAGGTGATGTTCTCATTGAATCTGAGCCTCAGACATCCCAGCACAAGAACTGCCACACTGATTGCCAGAAGCACATACATCAGAACCCTGTGCTTCTCAAAGAAATCGTACAGTCTTGTGAACAATCCCGTCATCCCCTTCTGAAAAGTTTGAGTATCAATGCGCTGAAAGCAGCAAACAGCGAACTTGCCACGGCAGCGAAGACTAGGCCGCCGAGGATGTATTCCTGCAGCACCCTGCCGGCAACCTCAAATGTCATTTCATTCAGGCTCACCAGACATTCCCTTCCGAGAATGGCGCATCCGAGCCAGTAACTGCCGAAAACGATGAAAGGTATGAGCGGAGGCAGGCTGACCGCAGAGAAAGCCCCGGCCACCAACTTGTTGAGTTTCAGAAGGTGGGCAAGGAAGACGGCCAGAATGAGCTGGTAGCCGTAAAACGGCAGGAAAGCGCAGAAAGTCCCCGTCCAGACAGAGAAGACAATCTTGCGGTTGCTGTCCTGAACATGGATGAGGTTCCTGTCAAAAAAGGCGCAGATATTCTTCCAGGTGCAGAGCCTGAGGAAGTTGCGGGGTTTGATGTAAAGCAGGCTGACCAGCACCAGGAGAGTGTTCAGAATGCTGATGCGGGTGAAATCCCTCAACGGTTTGAAATGCGAAACCCTTTTGTCCTGCGGAGGATAGTAAACCCTGACAGGTACGTTCCTCACATCCCTTCCCGACCAGGCTGCAAAGACTATCACTTCAAGTTCAAACTCGTAAAGTGCTGTGTAATACCATTTTGACCAGCCACAGTCTCTGAGCGGGTAAAGCCTGTAGCCGCATTGGGTGTCCTCCAGGCGAATCCCTGTCTCAAGCCTGTACCAGAAATTCGAAAAGCGGTTTGCAAAGGTGTTTCTCTGAGGCATATTCTCGCTTTCGAGATTCCTGGAACCCACCAGCAAACTGTCGGGATGCTCCCTGTGGGCCTGGACAAAAAGCGGAAGGTCACCCGGGTAATGCTGACCGTCGGCATCGATGGTGACGGCGTATGAATAGCCGGCCTTTGTGGCCACCGTAAAGGCATTTTTCAGGGCAGCACCCTTTCCCTTGTTCGTTTCGTGCCTGAGGACCTTCTTGCCTCTGAAATGCTTCTGCGTCCCGGAAAGTTCCGAAAATCCGAAGGTGCGGAGAATATCCATCGTCAGGTCCGTGCAACCGTCGTCCACGACAAGAATATCTTCGGAATATTTAACAAGGTCAGCAAGGACTGCGCCGACAGTGCCGGCATTGTTGTATGTCGGCATTATCACCACCGCTCCCATTTCCGAGAGGCTTTCCTTGCATTCCCGAGGACTCATCCACATATTACAACCCCCTCACGTCCCCCATTGCGGGGGAAGTGGCGACCTTTCCACCTCCTAAGACTTTTCTACGAAAAGTCCCGGTCCGGTCGCGGCGTCTGATGACGCCATCGGTGCCAAGGCACCTCCACATAATGTTATTTAAAAGCAATTGTTTTGTCATAGAAAGTGAATATTGAATAATCGGAAGAGCCCTGCGACATCGTGAAGGAGACGAGGGACATATCCTTTCTGTCAACCGTCACCGTGATGTCACCGCCTTTGGCGGCCTTCGGCAGGGAAACAACGAACTTGTACAAGCCTTCCGTCTGCCAGGCCCTGATTCTGAAGTCCTTCCTGTCCGAAGGCAGCCCTCCTCCCGTAAGGAACTCCGACATTGAGGCAAACTGCCTGTTGGAGGCAAGGTCCACGGTCCTTGTCTTCCCTCCGGAAGTGAACATCAGTTTTCCCCCGTATATGTGAATGGAATATTTTTCAGGACGGAGATATTCAATCCTGATGGTGTCAGGCGCAGAGAAATTGTAGGTTCCCTCCGAAACAGCCGGTTTTTCCAGCACCTCGATGTGCTTCTCTTCCCTGAAAGCACATTCGATTCTCCTGACCTTGGCATTGACGGCATTGAACTCCTCAACCGCAGCCCGGCAGTCCTGCACGGGAATCCAGTCCGGTTCCCCGTCGTTTCCCGCGCCAACCAGTAGAGAAAAAACAGCCGCAAATGCAGCCAGCAAAATATCCGCCATTTCCAAATATCAATAGAACCTGCAAAAGTAATCAAATAAATAAAAAATCTCACTAAATTTGACCATAACTTTTAACAGGACTCAATTGGTAAAGCACTCATTGCACGACAATTTCGTCAAATGGGAAATTGCAGAATATCAAATTTTTGTTCATTATAGCATAAGAATAGTGTTAATATAAGATGTTTCAAATCTCTTATTGCGTCTATTTATGTGTTTTTAGGAGATTTTTGCTATATTTGCATTGCTAAAATACAATTATATGAGTAAGTATGACCAACAGCAGAAAGAGCAGATAATCAAAAGGCTTGTATTTGACAATCCTTGGTGGTCTACCGGCAAGATAGCTGACGATTACAATGCTATGCCTCGTAGACCCTATATCAATCTCTTTTATCCAATAGTAGCAGATCTTTCGCTCCGCAGGGCCGCCATCCTAATGGGACCAAGACGTGTTGGAAAGACCGTGATGATTTATCACTGCATCAAACGTTTGATAGATAGTGGTATTGATCCCCAGAGAATTATTTACATGTCAATCGACACGCCGATTTACAGCAATGTTTCCCTTGACGACCTGTTCTCGTATGCACGTACTGCTCTTCATAAAGAAGATGTAGACTGGTTCTTTATATTTTACGATGAGATCCAGTATCTGAAAGATTGGGAGGTGCACCTCAAGTCTATGGTCGATACATATCGCAAAACGAAATTCGTCGCATCCGGTTCTGCCGCGGCAGCATTGAAGATGAAGAGCAATGAAAGTGGAGCCGGTCGATTCACGGACTTTATGCTCCCTCCATTGACATTCTTTGAGTTCCTTCAGCTACAGAATAGGGATGGAAATGTCATTGAAGAAAATGACCGTTCAATCTGTCCATACGGTACGCTTGATATTGACACACTGAACAAAGATTTTTTTGAGTACATAAACTATGGCGGTTATCCGGAGGTCGTGTTCTCAGAGAAAATCAAGGAAAACCCCGGGCAATACATCAAAAACGATATTGTTGAGAAGGTTCTGCTCCGAGATCTGCCAAGTCTCTATGGTATCTCTGATATTCAGGAACTAAACAAACTCTTTCTGTATATCGCATTCCGCAGCGGCAATGAATTCTCTTATGAGACACTCTCAAACGAAGCAGGTATCAAGAAGGACACAATCAAGAAATATCTTGAATATCTGGAGGCGGCATTCCTTATAAAAGTAGTAAATCGTATTGATCAGAATGCCAAGAAGATGCAACGTGTCACTTCAATGAAGATATACCTTACCAACCCTACACTGCGATGTGCCCTGTTTGCTCCTATCAGCGAAAGCGACGAAGCTTGCGGTGAGATGGTGGAGACTGCCATTTATGACCAGTGGATACTTGGAGACAAAACAAACTTTTATTATGCTAATTGGAGCAGAGGCAGAGAAAAGGGCGAAGTTGACATCGTTTGGGTAGAGGCTGCCACGCAAAAAGCTTTTTCACTGGCAGAAATCAAATGGACAGATAAGTTCTATGAAGATCCAAGCCAGCTCAAGTCTCTTAGAAAGTTTCTCGAACTAAATAATGGGATACGAAAAATAATTGTTACTACCAAGTCAAAACTTGGTCGTTCGACTATCGATGACAACACGTTCCTTTTCATTCCCTCTGCCATATACGCCTACTGGGTGTCAAAGTATCTTTTCGAAGAGAAAACCAATCAGATTCTTCTCCCAGAGAATAATGCATAATAAGCATAAAAAAATCCCTTATTTGAACTTTTATCTATAAGTTATTGAATACCAGTACTATAAATATGTAAAATAAGATACAAATCAAGCAAAAAGTCCGCCATTTCCAAATGTCAATAGAACCAGCAAAAGTAATCAAATAAATAAAAAATCTCACTAAATTTGACCACTACTTTTAACAGTCAATACTTCGGTAAAAATTTACCGTACTAAAAGTTAAACATTGGAAGCCGGATATCCGGTTCCGCTATATAAAGTTCATTGAAATACTGTCAATAACAGTCGTTTGAGCAAGCTGATTAATGGTCCTGAAAAGGCTCTGAAAAAATATCTAAAATATTGATAATCAGACAATAAAAGTATTGCATAAGTCGCTGATTATTAGCAACTTAAAGGTGTCGAATCTTTTAGTTATGAGTTCATCAAACCTACTTATGCAATACCAATCCGAGTGCCTCGAGGCCCTCAAATCAGCAGCAAATGTAAGCAAACCTTTTGAGAAAGTGCTTATGGATACGCTCAAACTCTTTATGACAATCCCTGGCAAGGTCAATTTCCTTCAGATGGGTCGGTATGGAGAGTTCTCAGAACAAACCTACCGTAACAACTTTGAGAATGAGACTTTCGACTGGTTCGCCTTTAATCCGCAATGATGCTGTTCTGTTCTATCCGACCCTTCAGAAGCATACCGGAAAGAGAGGCCATCCAAAGTGGTACGATGGAAATGTTGACTTTGCCAATCTTGACCTCTCCAATAGAACTCGTTTCCAGTTGGAGTTCTGTTTCAGAGATGCAAAGCACTATGCCGGTCTTAATGACTGTCAGTCAACCGATCTCAGAAAACTAGAGTTCCACAGGAACGCATCCTTCGCTAGCATCAACATCGCCAAGGCCGCATGCAAGGAACTGAAAACACCTTTCTCAATATCCTCATGCAAATCGATTATCCATAACGCTTATATGCTCAATCGATTTATTTGCGTGTCCGGTCTGCAACCGGACCCACAAGTTATTGACAAACTTTTCAAAGAACTAGTTTTATTTACTGCCAGGGCCGCTTAGGACCTGGAAAAATTAACGAACTATTGTTAAGCTGATATTCCATGAAATTTATGACTTTTTCATATTTTGGTGTATATGTTCCTTTTTCAAATGCCAGGTCGCTGCCGGGCATGCCCCGGTGTTTATGCGTCGGACGGCCGTGCGCAAAAATAATAAAATTATGATTATGATGCTCATCAAAAACAGGACCGTCCCGGAAGGAGGCCCTGTTCCTGCTGGCAAGATGAGCGCTGCTCCCTACCAGTTTATATCCCATTCGTATTCGTAATTCTCTACGACAGAGGATTCTACACTCCCGCACACCATTCTCTCCGTTTTAATATTGAAGAAGAGAACAGCCGGGCTTTCGTATGTTGTGTCTTGAGATTTCATAGCCTTTGTGTTTTTAATATTCTTCGTATGGGAAATTGTCAATGGAACCGTTGTAGTCGGGATTTATTGCCACGCTCACGGAACACAGCCCGGTCCTGGCTTCCCCGATAATCACATAAACGTTCACCTCGCCATTTCGTCCTGCAACCGAAGACATCATCCAGTTGCCGTCCTGACGGGCAAAGGATACGAGCGACTCGTCAGATGATTCCAGGGTGTACTTTGCCGCCGGAACTTCCAAAAGATTTCCGTTCCCGTCATCCCACAAAAGGGCCATTTTTGTGTTTCTCCCGTCTCTTGTCGTGAGACCGGTCCCTGCATCATATCCGGTATTGCCGAATAAGAATTCTGATGAGATATTGTTGACAACGGTGAATTTCTTGAAGAAACCGTCTTCGCTCACCACTTTTATGTCCTGTGGCAAATAGTGGAGATAGCCCTCTGCCGGAACAAAAGTCCCAATGCCCGTCCCGAGAATGCCTTCCTCCACGGTGACCTCGCCAGATACATCCCATCCATATTGATGCACAAGGTCATCGTCAGAGATTACATTCAGCTTGAGAGACATTCCCGGATAAGTATGGATGCCCTCTTCCACTTCAGCCCCGTCTTCCGTTGTCACTGTGATTGTATATGCCCTGGCAGATGTCACACTGACCAGGCAGGAAGCTTTCAACCCGGATGCCGGATTGAGGGCCACTATATATGTGTGCCCGCGGGACAGGGCTGTCACTTTGCCTCCGGCATCGACAACGGCCACGGATTCTTTGGTGGATGACCACCTTATGGTCCGGTCTGTCGCATTCTCCGGGCGCACTGATGCAGTCAGGGAGGCAGTCTGTCCGACCGTCAGATCAAGCGACAACAGATTCAGCACCACATTGTCTGCAATGATGTCAGGCTCCTGCTGTTTCGTACAGGAACAAATCAGAATTGCGGCCACGGCGGACAGGATTGCTATTGTCTTTGAAACGTGTTTCATCGTCAGAATGATTATTCCTGTTGATATGAACCTGAAAGCCATCCTTCTGCAGGTCTTGTGTTGCCGACCGCGTCTTTGTCCACGGCGTCTATGCTCTTGAGCCAGTTGTAGAATACTGAACCCCAGGTGAATTTTGAGGCTTTCGAGTTGTTGATGTCCGTAGATTGGAGAATCTCCTCCATCCTTGCCTGGGACATATTGGTGTATCTGGTCTGTTCCGCACCCCATTCAAATACTTTGAGGGATTCGTTCCAGGTCATATTGATGTTCTTGGATCCCAGGATTGTTTCCTCGGAGTCAGTCTTGTACATACCCTTGTCTGTAGCCGTCTGGCCGTATATTACTGACATAATGTTGTTGCCTTTGAAGAAAACCTTTCCGTCATGGGCTTCAGTATAGGCTCCAACCAGCGAGAAAGAACGGTAATCACCCTTGCTGTCCTGATTTGGAAGGGACTGGAGGATGTTGTTGGCGAAAATATGTCTGTTCATACCTCCGCAACCTCCGTCAACCCTGACCGGATAGCCGGTCCAGTTTATGGAATCATCGTATGTGGGCTGGTAGATGGTGGTATTTGCTATGATGCTTGACCTTCTGATGTTCAATACGTTGGAGTTATGTACAAGACCATCTGAATCAGCCTTGTCGTTGGCGTGGAAAGTACAGTTGTACATTCCGAGGAGAATACCTTTTGTGGAATGATTGACGACGTGCCCGGAAGCATTTTTGGAAGTTCCGGTAGTATTACCCTCAAACAGGCAGGCATTGAAGAACAGTTCTGATTTGAGAGCCTCAAAATCGTAATTGCCGCAGGTCGTCACGCAACCGATGAATCCTTTGTCGTAGTTGTTGCGGAATTCGCAGCGGTTGGCGTGCAGATAACCTTTCTGAATGGCAATCGCAGAACCTCCTCCGTAGTAGTTGTCGGCGGTCGAAGACTCATTCCTGTTCTCTTCAAAAATGCAGTCGGTGAGATTAACCCTTGCAGCACCTTTTTCGTGGGCTGTCCTCTGGGCATCCGTGTCGGTATTTGCAAAGCTGTCGGAAAGGAAAAGTGCTGCTCCCATCTTTTCGGCAGTCAGGCTTCCGGTGCCATTGAAGTAGGCATTGCAGAAAGTGATGCCGTCAATGTTGAGGCGTGCACGGTCTTTTACGGTGAGAATGTGATATTTCCCGTCTCCGGAGAATCTGGTCACGTTGGTCTTGATGTCCCTGAGGTCTCCTCCGTCGTCAGGATAGCCTCCGAGGATGTCAATTGTACAGTAACTTGTGCCGGTCCCTCCCTGGAAATTGACTTCAAGTCCGTTGGTCTGTTCGTCACCAAGGATGTAGGTCCCGGCTCCGAGGTGGAAGGTAGTGCCCTTGAGAATCCATATCTGAAGGTATTTCTCGTATGCCAAAGTTGAGGAACTCCCGGTCTTTTTCGCAAGGGTTGCTACAAATTCGTCACGCCCCATAGCATTGGCCCAGTCCTTTCCGGTTTTTTCTCCCGCACCGGAAACGGTCACGTAATAATCCCTTTGGAATTTGCCGTCAATCTTCCCTATGTTCAGGATTTTCGGGGTCGAAAGGTCGGCAGGCTTCTTGTAAAGGCAGGTAGGATCATCGAAATAATTGTGATTCAAGGCAAAGCCTTCGGAATAGCTGGCCGGAAGCACGGAAATATAATGTTTACCGGCTTTCAGAGTGTTTTTGCTCATATCCAGCATGACCGCCGCATTTTTAGCCGTTCCGAACTGCAAACTTCCGTCATCCTTGAAAGACACGGGAAGAGTACCCCTGACATTCTGGAAATCGAGAGCCATCAGCTGGGGCACGTTGAGCTTTCTGAAATTGGCTGCATCCTCAATCTCAAAGGCAATGATGGATGCGACATTCTTGAACAGGAAGGACTTCTGGGCAAGGGTTGTCTTTGCTACGCAGAAATGGGCGTTCTTGAATTCGGTAGTCAGAGAACTCTGATTGATGTCAACCGGAATGGACACATTGCCGGACCCGTCTTTTGTCAAGGCCGTACAGGCTGTTGCGGGATAGACTGCATAAATGTCCGTGGCATTGGCCGGGACGACCGCAGTGAAGATTGCTGAAGGGCCTGCCTGGGAAGCGGAAGCCTCGACACAGAACTGTTTCTCTTCTTCTTCGTCCAGATAGTAGCCCATAATGTTGATTTTGTCGCCCTCTTCCCAGAGAACCGGAGCCTGACCGTCCTGAATTTCCCCAAGAACGGTTTTGGTGAATGTCGTGGTGAAATCCACACAGACTCCCTCGTAATCGGGAGACGGAGTGTCTGATTCATTCCTTTCTCCGGTGACCTCTTTGGCACAGGAGAGAGGAAGAACCACCGCTGCTGCAAGGAGCAGCCATATTATTCTGTTTCTTTTCATAGTGGTAATATTTATTTGTTGTACCTTATTGCGAAATAATTGATGTTGTTCTGCGAGGTTCCGGCCACGAATTTAGTGTTGTCATAGCCGTATCCGTCGGAGCCTTTGTCATTGGCTGGGAAAATCCGGACATAGACATTGTCCTTGCCGAGGATTGTCCGGGGCAGAGGAAAGTCCATCTGTTTGTGGCCTGTGCACTGGCTGAGAAGGGTGTTTGCATAATATACCACGTCAGGGACGGTGAACACCTCTCCTATGTCCGTCCAGTCGTCTGCCTTGTCCATATCTCCGGTCAGGGACCACTGTGCCTTCCAGTATCTCGGTGACAGGGCCTTCCCGTTTGTCTGCTGGATATTCATCATACTAATCTGCATCGATATGCAGTCGGAAGTGATGCCTTTGGTGGAAAAGTTGACCAGCCAGGCTTCATACTGCCCGTTCTCTCTCTTGTACCATTGGGTGCTGGTCCAGGAAATGGCCGCAGCCACGTCCGAAGTACAGCCTTTCCCGTCCGTATTCGTCCCGCTGTCAAGTATCCCGTAATTGCTTCCGTCTTCCAGGATTATACCCATTCCGTTCAGATTGCCCGTGTTGTCCTTCCCGCAGGGACCGAGGTATGAATGGTCGCTGTATGGCCATCCCTTGGTGTGGAATCCGTTCTTTGTGTACCAGTATGATGCCTTTGTATGGGTGAACCATCCGTTGTCTCCGAAGGTCGGGTACCACCGCCCTTCAGGATTGACCTCCCCGGGATGTTTCATATATCTGTACTCTGTAAGGAGAGCCGAGAATCCGTTGTCAAAAGACTTGTCAAGGGCTATGTCTTCCTTGTGCAGATGTCTTATCTGGTATTTCCCGATATTCCCGCAATCTTCCTCCAGAGGGGCGTCATTGTCGTTGAAAGGCCTGTATTTCTCGTGTACGAGAATGCCGTGAATCTTGCCGCTGCCGTAAGGAAGGATTTCTCCCGTACGCCTGTAGGAACAGGTCATATTAGTGAACATATACATACTTGAACCGTGGATGTCCCTTGTCAGTAAAGGATATTTTGCAAATTTGTCAGCTCCGAAGAGAGTCGTATATCCTTCATTGACAGGGGTGAGCGGGCCTTTCCTGACAGGAATCTCGCAATCAAGGAGACTGACTCTGGTGTAGAGGTCGTTGTCTGTGATCTGGTCCATATACATCTCCTTTACCGGGATTTCAGTCGCATCTACTTTTTCGGAAGTCAGCATCATTGCTGAATTTACGTCAAGGATATCATATCTTTCCGGATTTGTGCCCCTCTTCAGGGTCGCTCCTTCGAGCAGGACTGTCACTTTCGTGTTTTCCTCGAAAAGGTTTTCCTCCGGGGAGTCGGTGATGAGGCGGAATCCGTATTTCCCGTCAAGACTTTCCAGATAGACGGTCGTCTCATTGCTGTCATAGTCGATATATCCCATTTCTTCCATATAACATTCACCGGCATTCCCGTTGTGCGAACCGACCACATAGCCTGTGATTGAATATGGTCCGGTTATTACGGAAGACGTGCCGGAAGCCAGGGCGCGGATTTCTTCAAATGTCTTTTCAGTTGAAATCTCCCCTGAAACGGCGGTCTGGGTAATCTGGAGAATCTTTGTCTGCACTTCTCCCCATCCGTTTGTCCATCTGACAAACACTTTTGCCCGTCTGATCGCGCCGGTTGTGTTTTCCGATGTCCGGATTGTCAGTGTGCCGTCCCGGAACGAACAGGATTCCACCCAGTCCCTGCCGCCGGAATATATGATGTAGAAATCAAGTTCCACATTCCCTGATTCAATTATTGCCGGAACAAGACATTCACCGCCGTCTTTCGTGACCACGGCACTTGTGGTCAGCAATTGGAATGACTCTTCGAGCAGCCCTTTCTGAAGTACTGTCAGGGTGTCCCTGCGGCTCCCTGTGTCGAAAAGTACGCGGGCCATTCTGGGATACCCGTCATTGTACATATATGCGAAGCGTACATCCTTGTCCGACCCGGCCGAATCATCCAACAGTTTCATCCAGCTGCATTTGTCAAGCAGGGAAATGTCACAATGTTTGTTGCAGTACAATTTTATGCTTGCCGTCCCCTCGTCTTCGGAAACAGTGATTGTTTTCTGTTTCAGCCCGAGTTCGTCAATTCCGATGTACTGTGCATCGTCAATCAGGGAACAGGATGTCAGATAAGCAAGTGCCGCAGCGGCAAAATAAACTGTCTTTTTCATAATGATCACAATGCAAACTGTTTGATGGAAATCCAGGTTGAAATCACATCATCTGCGCCATCGGTGTGAAGGAGGACGATATCGGCAGTCCTCTTGATTCCGCTCCCGTTGGGGGAAATATTGACACTCATCTTGTCCAGTTCCACGGAAACCACCTCCAGCCAGTTCTCCGGAGAGTCCTCCCCATACCTTATTTCCGCCTTGACGTCTTTGATGTCATACACGAGATTGGAGTTCAGAACATATTCCTGGACTCCTCCCTGAACCGGGACCACGGCACTGGAAGAGGCAAATTCCAACAATGGATTGTCAAGGCCTGAGGCCTGTATCATATACAGAGTGTCCCTGACTCCGCCAGCCTCGAATGCGATTCCGACCTTTCTTGCCCTTCCGTAGTTTTCGCTGTACCTGAAACGGACCTGGCTGCATCCGGAACCGGAGAGCCTGTCCAGACCGGCCCAGGTCACCTTGGAAGTCAGTGAGGCATTCCAGTCGGTATTGCTGTACACAATCACGGGTGTGTCTCCTGCTGAGGCTGAAAGTCTAGTCAGGCGTGACATCAGTCCCAGCGGCCTTTCAAATTCAGCTTTCTTTTCGCACGAAACCGCTGCAAAAGCCAGCAGGGCGGCAATAAATATTGACAGATATTTCTTCATATCTCTACAATCCATATTTTGCATATTCATTATTATCCAGGGCTCCGCCGGAAGCACGCACCTGCTCATCCGGGATGGGGTAATACTCGTGGCAGGGACGGATGTTCTCCTGAACGAGGGAATAAGAGTTGTACAAAAGCGTATTCTGATACCACAGGCCCCATCTGACGAGGTCGAACTTGCGCTGGAACTCCCCGAAGAGTTCCCGTCCTCTCTCCTTGCGGATTTCTTCAATCAGTCTGATGTATGATTTGAAAGTTCCGTATCTTGATGCCCCGGCGCGGTCCCGGACTGTGTCATATCGTGCTATGGCTTTTTCATATTCACCTGTTTCACAATAACACTCGGCAGCCATCAGGACGGCATCGGCATATCTGAACACAGGGTAATTGTTGCTGTCTTTCGATGCGTACATCCCGAAGCACCAGAATTTGGGCCCCATCCAGGTGGATGTGAAATCGTGGCCTTTCCAGGTTGACACCATATTCATATCGCGTCTGTCGTCCTGCACGTTTGCAGGCATAATTGTACTTCTCATATATGCGGTAGGCCTGACCGGACTCCAGCAGGTGGCCTTGTCACCGAGTTCGGGAATATCGACATTGTTGTATGTGCAGGTGCCGGAGATTCTTGGATGGGGCATAAGTGCTGATGCACAATTGGATGTATAATCAATTCCGCCTGCCACATATTCGTGCTGGATTTCGAGGATGGACTCCGGCGTGTTTTTCTTGCTGAACCACAAATCTCCGAGAGGATACTGGCTCAGATCCCCGTAAATGGCGTCCAGATGGTCAATCGCTGCAAGAGCCCTGTCCCATTCACCGTTCCACATTGACATCTTGGCTATGAGCATCCAGCCCACCGGAGCGCCTATCCGGTTGCCTTCAATGTCCGTGGTCCTTTTCTGGGGAAGATCCTCCACGCAGCCTTCAAGTTCCTCAATTAGGGATTCCCTTGTCTCGAATGCATCCATCCGTGGCAGTGAACTGATTCTTGTCAGATCTTCATCAGTCCTGATATAGTCCCTGTAAAAAGGGATGTTCCCGAAGAAACTGGTAAGGATATAGTAGTAGAATGCCCTGATGACCTTGGCTTCCGCGAGCAGGGGTGCTTTCTCCTTGTCGGTCATCGGCGAATTTTCAATCCCGTACACGCAGGCATTCGCATTGCGCACCCCGATGTAGCATTGCTGCCATACGGTCGTGCCGCATCCGCAACCTGCAGGACTGATCATCAGTTTTGCGTCATACTGGGCTGAATTGTTTGCGGATGCAAGGTCGGTAACTCCCTCGGTGGCCATCAGAAAGGTAAAACTGTAGATGCTGTTCAAGGGAATGTAACATCCGTTCAATGCAGAGATGCACTGACTCTCATTTTGGTAAAAATCGTCCGGATCTATAATAACACCTTCTTTTTCCTCCAGACAGGAAGTCAGGGCGGACAACATAGTGAAGAGGATCACCGTGTGTATGATGTGACTTTTCATCTTGCTAATATTTCAGTTGAACGGAGAAAATGAATGTACGCGGTTTCGGATAGGCCCCGAGGTCCATACGTCTTATCGTACCCTTGTCGGAACTGTTGGAGACATCCGGGTCGAATCCGTTGTAATTTTTCCACAAATAAATATTCTCACCGGAAAGTGCGATGGAGATTTCCTTGACGACTTTGGCTTTCTTTATGTTGAAGTCATATCCGAGAGACAGGCTTTTCAGTCTGAGATAGGATGCGTCGTGGATTATGCGGTCACTGTGCAGGTCGGCACCGTCGTTGATTCCGGCACGGGGCCACCAGGAATCCGGATTCTTCACAGGATGCCAGGCATTGACCATATAACGGTACTGGTTGGTCCGGCTCGAACCTGCCATATAAAGCTCCGAGAAATTGAAGATTTTGCCTCCGAGTGAATATGCGAAGAATATTCCGAGGGTGAACTTGCCTATCCTGAAAGTGTTCTGAAGACCTCCGTAGATGACCGGGTCGGCATTGCCGAGGTATGTGAGGTCATCCGAATTCAGCACACCGTCGTGGTTCACATCCACGTATGTAGGATATCCCAATGTCGTAGTGGCAACTCGCGTGGCCCTGGCTTTTGTGTATTTGTTGCGCTCGATTTCTTCTTCGGATCTCCACGGACCGGCATACTGGAAGCCCCAGAGTGAATTCAGCGGGTAACCTTTGACATATCCGTACATCATATATCCGGTTTCCGGGGCTGAATAAGCCTTGATGTAATTTTCCGAGCCGATGTCCTCCACCCTCTGGGTGTTGTGGGAGATTGTGAAGGAAGTCGTCCAGATGAAATTTCGCTTGACGATGTTGCGGCTTTCGATTGTCAGTTCAATACCTTTGTTCGATGTGGCCCCGACATTCTTCAGACGGCTGGAGTAGCCTGTCGATTGTGGGGTCTGGACATAGAGAAGCAGGTCGGAAGTCTTCGATATATAGCCCTCAAGGCTGAATGAGAGCCTTGAATTGAAGAAGGAACCGGTAATTCCGAGATTTACGAGATCCGTTTTTTCCCAGGTGAGGTCGGGGGAGTCAATCCGGGACTGATAATAGGCCACAGGCTGTTTTCCGTCAAAAAGATAACCGCTGGTCGTTGTGCTCATTGCGGCAGTTGACATATATGAGGCAATGGCATCGTTCCCGGACCTTCCTACACTGAGTTTTATGGAAAGTTCATCGACATTGGCGGCCCCTTTCATCCATTTCTCGGCAGACAGGTTCCAACGCAGGGCCACCGACGGGAACAGTCCCCATTTGTGGTTCGACGCGAAATTCGAAGAACCGTCACCGCGCAGAGTCAGGGTGAGATAATAGCGTTTGAAGTAATTGTAGTTGACCCTTCCGAAGAAAGACAGGGTGCGTTTTGACCAGGAGGTGGAGTAGGACCGGTAGGTGTCCTTGTCCTGCGCGGCATTGAGACCGTTCCATTTCAGATCGTCAACCAGCAGCCCCTGCGCAAGCAAACCGAGACTTTCACTTGTGAAATCATACAATGAACATCCGAGCATCGCGGAGAAACTGTGATTCCCCCAACTGTTCCAATAATTGAGGGTATTGTCAAAATTCACCTTGTGTTCGGTATAATGCTGTTTATATCCCTGGCCTCCCTGACCATCTTCCCTTGACGGAAGGGTTGAGGGATAATAGCTGTGTATCAGTCTGTCGAAACGGTAGAACGATATTTGCGTCTTGAATTTCAGGTTTTTCAGGATTGCAGCCTCGGCGCTTCCTGTCAGTGTCAGTCCGCTTCTCAAGGTCTCGTTGGTGGATTTTTCCAGGTGCTGGGCAGGATTGGACACCTTGGTGCCGGCGCTGTTCAGACTGTTGTATTTGCTGTCCGGCATCGTGAACGGAGAAAGATATATTGCGGAATTGTATATGCCGGTTCCTCCTATTGAAGCGAGGTTTTCGTCCGTCATCCTGTAGGTGTAATAAGTCCTGTAGTTGAGTGTCAGCCATTTGAGAGGCTGGGTGGTTCCGTTGAATGAAATATTGATGCGGTCGTCTCCGCTGCGTTTTATAATCCCTTCGTTGTTGTTGTAGGTAAGGGAGAAGTAATATTTCGTGTTGCCCGTGAAACCGTTCAGGGACAACTGATAGTTCTGATATGGAGCGGTGCGCGTAATCTCGTCTATCCAGTCTGTGGAACCGGCTTTCAAGGCATAGGGATCCTTGTATATATTTGATGAAACGGGAGTTTCCGTAGATATGTTGGAATACACCGATGAGAACTGTGCCATCTCGTCGCGGTAGATTGCGAACTCGGTTGCATCCATAATGTCGAGTTTGGACGGCAACTGTGAGAATCCAGCCGTGGCCTTGAGCGTGATGGAAAAGTTGGAGGCTGCCCCTCCTGCGTCAGAAGCGCTCTTGGTGGTGATGAGAATTACGCCGTTGCTCCCCCTTGAACCGTAAATCGCCGTTGAGGAGGCATCCTTCAGGATGGAGACCGACTCTATGTCCGAAGGGCTGATGTCATTGAGGTCAGAAATTGCATCCATCACCCCGTCCACGACTATGAGAGGTTCGTTGGATGCCGTGATTGACCGCGACCCCCTGATTCGGATGGATGTGCTTGCTCCAGGATCGCCGGATGTGGACATAATCTCGGCACCCGCCACACGCCCCTGGAGAGCCTGGTCGATGGATGTCTGCGGGGAATTGCGCAACTCTCCCATCTTTACGTGGGCCACGCTGCCTGTCATATCGGATTTTTTCACGCTTCCATAACCGATGACAACGACATCGTCGAGTTGAGTGGAAGCACTCGGCTGCATCTTGACATCCAGTTTGGCTTTCCCGTCAAATGTGATTTTGAAGTCATCGAAACCGAGATAATAGAATTCGAGCACGTCACCCTTGTCACACTCAACGGAATAAAATCCGGAATTGTCCGTAGTTGTGGTCCCTTTCAACTCTCCTCCGGCACTTTTTACCATAATGATGGCACCGGGAAGCATCTCGTTCCTGTCATCTGAAACATTGCCGCTGACTTTCCCTTTCTGTGCATTTGCCCCGGCACAGACGGCAAATACGGCCAGAATGACTGTAAGTATTCTTTTCATAAGATATGCACGCTATTCAAAATCATCATATCCGCCTTCGTCAAAATCTCCTCCTTCGAGAATCTGACGCAACTGGTCGGAAACCTTGTAAACCTTGATATTGCCGATGTGAAGCGCAGGAATGTTCTCCCCGGTGCTCAGGGAACGGAATGTGAAAGCAGTTTCTGAAGAGAAACCTTCCGCAGTGCTTCTGAAAGGCAGATATATGAGATTGTCATCGTTGAATTCTTCCCCGATTGACACGTCCACCACGAAGGTGTTCCTGCCGTTGGAGTCAAAATATGTCCCCTCGGGTATGGAAAGCTCCAAAGGATACAACTCTTTCGTGGAAACCGCGCCTGGATTTACCGCGTAGGCATTGAATGAGACATAGTCGTACGAAGTGGATGCGATGCCCGGGATGAAACTGCTTTGCCAGTTTGTCCGGGATTCATCCAGGACGAGATGGTCCATCCCGGTGAAGACATTCGTCCAGAAGAGTTCATATCCCTGACAGATTTTCAGGTAGGCTCCGAGGTACATCTGAATCGAGGTCGCATTCACTGAAGCCGTACGTTCCTTCAGGTCGCCTTTCAGGGCGGAGGCACTGTACCTGACGACATAATGCCTGTCTGACTCCTGTGTGACATTGACATCTATCCACGGATCGGAGGACAGGATATCCTCTGCCGGAAGCTGCGTCTCGACATTGACAGGAGTGTTGCTGTCGATATATATGACTCCGTCAGAAACGCCCTCAAGCGGTATCTGAAGATAATTGATGCTCGCCTGCGGATTGTCCGGAAGATAAAATCTCACCTCCTCGCTTCTACCGGTATTCTTGTCTTTCCGGCAGGAGGAGACAACCTGGGAAACCAGGACAAGGGCACAGATTAGGGATAGTTCGGCTGTATGTCTCATATTCATTTGATTTTGCTGATATTGAAATCAACCATCACGGGGATGTGGTCGGAAGGTAACTTGAAATGGGTGTAGGGCTCCCAGACCGACTGTCTGGTGTACCAGTCCGTACCGCAGGACACTTTGGTGGAGACCTTGAGCAGAGGTTTTGTCACATAGACATAATCAATGCGCATATTTGACATCAGGGATTTGCAGAAAATCCCGGGGAAGTGTTCAGAGACAATGTCATAATATGCGGGCACGTCATTCTCAATGTAGCGGTGGACCATAAATGATGGAGAGGCGTTTCCCCATTTGTAGAAGAAATTGTCCTTGTGTGTCACGCAGTTGAAGTCGCCGCACATCAGCCAGCATTCCCTTTCAGGGTCAGCCGACTTGAGGATGGTATGCCTCGTGATATATTCCATTTCCATCCTGCGATAGGATTCTCCCTCATAATTCCTCGTTGACAGATCATATACTGCATTCCTGCATTTGCGGTGTTCTTCCGCAGTCCTTTCCATCTCCGCCTTCAGAACTGCCAGATCTGTTTCAGATGTGTTCCCGGATGCTGCTTCATCGTATGCTTTCTTTGCAGCCTCCCTCGCAAGACGATATTTTTTCAGTTCGGCCGGTTCTTTCATATTGGCAGTCAGATAACTGAAAGGATAGAGGTGGACGGTGACGATATTGATGGTCCGGCCCTCCACTACAATTTTCGCGTGACCGAAACCGTGCATCACCACCGTGTCTTTCTGATTTCCGACAGACTGGAGGACATTTTCGATAGGATATTTTGAGGTGATGACCTGTGGATAATTGTCCCTCTGACCGGATTTCCAGACATAATTGTGACCGTATCTCTGCGCCAGTTCCCCCCAGCCGTCAGGCAGGTATTTCCCCTTCGGATCCTTGATTGTTTCCTGCGAATCGGTCTTGAATACAGAAGCTGCTTCAGCCCAGACGCAAACATCGGGATCCTTTTCCGACACCCATTTCACGAAAGTGTCGTAATTGTCTCCCTGACCGGACCATACCCCGTTCTGGGTGTTCCAGTACAGTACACGGAGATTCTGTTTCTCCCCTTTCTGTTTTTCTTTTGCCGGCAGCGCAGCAGTGAACAGAAAAAGGAAAAATATTGCAAAAACGTTTGATTTCAGGAAGTTGTCGTTCATATTTTCATTTCAGTTTTATCTGGACAAGTATCGGTCTGTGGTCTGAAGGCAGTCTGAAATTGGAAATGCCGGTGGACGCAAGGACCGGAGTCACCCAGGAGTCCACCAGGGTGCAGGCGTCGGTTACCCTTGAATAAAGGTCATCTGACAGGAACATATAGTCTATTCTGCCGGATGACGTCGAAGATATGAGCCTGTCAGGATACAGTCCGTGCATCAGGTCGGTCAAACCGGAATATGAAGCAATCTGCTGATGAACGGAATATGCACTTTCATCGAGATCATAGTATGCCCTGTCGAAATGTGACGTGGAGTTGAAATCTCCGACCATCACCCAGTTACCTCTGCCTGAATAAGTGTCTGACCCGAGAGTCGAAGACAGGATTTCCGAGATTTCGTAAAGACGGTAGTTGTCATATTCATCCCCCGGCCTCAGGTGAACGGTGACAATGTTGACGGCAGTCCCGTCACAATCGATGCTGAACATACCCGAGCCGTGCCAGATTGGGTCTCCTCCGCTGAGATTTCCAAGCAGAAGCTCCCTGGTGACCGGATGACGGGACGTGACCACTTGGGGGAAATTGTCCCCGCTGCGCCAGGCTGCGCCCAGATAGTTGTGACCATATCTGGACGCAAGTTCAGCCCACCCTGATGAAGCGGAGACATCGTTGCTCAAATAAGGAGTCTTGTTTGATGTGGAGCTTCCGGTCATATAATTGGACCTTCCTTCACACCATACGCAGATGTCCGGAGAATATTTCCGCACCCAGTTTACGAAATTCTCGTAATTGTTCCCCTGGTCGCCCCACATCCCGTTCTGAATGTTCCAATAGAGGATTCTCAACGATCCGGACGCACCCCTGTCCCAGGATCCGGGAATCTTCCCTACGGTGATGTCATCAAGCCAGAATCCATTTGTCTGAACTTCGTATGTTTCCGGAATCCAGGCTATGGAGGTGACTTCGGATGCATTTTTTACCGTCACCTCCACCTGCTGCCATTTCATTCCGTTGTCTAATGAGACCGGAACGTCAAGGATGTTGCCGCTGCCCATCCGGAACTGTGAGACAGTCTTGATGTGGGTGAATGCTCCGGAGTCCTCAACTTCCCTTCCGTCAACTGAAGCCCTTGTGATTACTCCGCTCCCGCCCACCTGGAAGTTTATCACATCGGTGCAGCCAGGCTGAAGGCATATTTTAAATCTGACAGTAATGTCGGTAAGTCCCGGCAGTTCACTGAAAGGATACATTTTGACCCATCCTCTCGAATACCCGTTGATTCCGACGGAGATACATCCGTCAAATTCCTGGACGCGAAGCAATTGGAAGTATTTGTCGAACCCGCGGCTGTGAACGTATGAGGCGGACATAAAAGTCTCTTCTGCAACCGACGGTGAAGAATCAGAAAAGGAAGACTGGACATAACCTGCTCCTGCCGATGTACTCTTGCAGGGATGGAAGGCGTTTTCATATCCGGAACACTCCGCTCCGGTTGTTGCTGTCACACCGTCCTCAAAGGGAATGAACCCGTCTGCCCCCCCATCGGATCGCCTCCCCATACGCACCTGTCAAATCCCTCAAAAAAGACAAGATCCTCTGAAGGATTGTGTGTCAGATTGAGCGTAAAGGCCTCTCCGGGGCTGATTGATATCTTGGTCTTGTGTTCCGACATTTTTGAGGACGTGTCACAAAGCCTTATGTCAAGGTCCGCCTCGGTTCCCGGCAGAAGCAGAACCGGAATCTCCGGAGTGTTTCCTCTCCAGTCAGTACGGTTGACCGTCACTTTTCTCCGTGCGGATTTGACTTCATATTTGTCCTGTGACCTTATATATGAAAAGGAACCTGTAAGAGGACTCTCCGATGTGATGGAGGCCGACACCATATCCCGTGCGTCCGTTTCTTTCAGAATCAGCAGGGAATACGGAGCCGTGAATTTGAGGACCGCCCCGTCGCTTTCTTTCCATTCGCAGAAAAGCGGAATGGATGAGCAGGAACTGAAAACGGATCCGTTTATTGTCCCCGGCAGTCGGATGTCATTGTAAGGGGAAGTTCCATACCACAAAGATGACTCCCCGTCTGTCAGAGATGCCGAATAAGAATTGAAGGGAGATTCTTCGACCTGAACGTAAAAGCCGTTTTCAGGGTCTCCCGTAACAGGATATTCCCTGCTGCCGATTCTTACCGACTTTCCTTCCGGTGTGCGTGGAAGCAGACCGCAGTTGAAAAATTCATCGGGTATTTTATCAAAACTGATACGAAACCGCACTTTCCCGTCCTCTGCCACAAGACCCTGTTCAGGGCTGGAGTCATTCCCTGATTCACCGGCAATCCCTGAAGGTCTGCTGCACGATGGCAGCAACAGAAAAAGCAGGGCGGCCGCGAAGGACAACACCCTCAGAAAACTGCCGGGACGGTTATGTGAATCTGCCATCATCTTAATTAAACGGCTGGCAAAAATAAAATAGATTTATATTAAAAACAATACTTCGGTAAAAATTTACCGTACTAAAAGTTAAACATTGGAAGCCGGATAT
>CAMFBM010000013.1 GCA_945948555.1 uncultured Bacteroidales bacterium
TCTTCGCAGAAAGAGGAACTTGAAGCAAACGACCTGACCTCCTTTGTGAGCCGCTTATAAACCTTGACGCTTCGCGTCGACCCCGGTGGGGTATTTGCGGCTCTGCCGCGTGAGGGTCGTGAGCGAAAAGCGAAATAGTCCAGCGGACTTTTCGCAGCGAGCAGCCTGCGGGAGCAGGGGTTCGGAAGGTGATCTGGTTCTTGGAAGGACGGTGACTTAAGAGAGTTCGTCACAGCAAAAAATAAAGGTCTTGAATTTTCATTCAAGACCTTTATTTTGTGGGAGCAGAGGGAGTCGAACCCCCGACCCTCTGCTTGTAAGGCAGACGCTCTGAACCAACTGAGCTATGCTCCCGAAGTTTCTTTTGAAGAACTGTCCCGATGTTTTTCAAACGGGAGTGCAAATTTAGGCAACTTTTTTGACTCCGCAAATTTTTTCTTCACAAATTTAGAATTATCTTTGTCGGCCTATATGGAATCAGGTTGTTTTTTGAGGATTCCAGAAGTTTCGCAGGAAAATAAATTTAATATGGACAAGAACAGTTACGCATTGGGAATGAGCATCGCCCACAATATGATCTCATCGGGAGTCAGGAATGTCTCCTTTGAAGATTTCACCGCCGGAGTCAAGGCAGTGCTTGAAGGAACAAAACCTGCAGTCAGTTTTGAGGAGGCGTCTGATCTTCTTGACAAGTACTTTGCGGAAATCGAGGGAAAGCAGAAGGCAGAGATGGCTGCCAGGAGTGCTGCCGCAAGGCAGGAGGGAGAGGAATTCCTTGCCGACAATGTCAGGAAAGAGGGAGTTAAGGTCCTTCCGAGCGGTCTTCAGTACAAGGTGGTCAAAGAGGGGACCGGCAGGAAACCGAAGGCCACAGACAAGGTGAAATGCCATTATGACGGCCGTTTCATTGACGGAAGTAAATTCGACAGTTCCTATGACAGGGGAACTCCTGCAGTGTTCGGCCTGAATCAGGTGATTCCGGGATGGACAGAGGGACTTCAGCTGATGTCTGAAGGGTCGAAGTATGAATTGTATATTCCTTATACCCTCGGTTATGGTGAGGCCGGTGCTCCCGGTGCAATTCCTCCTTACAGTACCCTTGTCTTCACCGTCGAACTGCTTGAAGTCCTTTAGACCGGTATGTTTGACACCCTGATGGAAATATTTACCCTTGTTACGGGGATTGCCTACATCATTCTGGAAATCCGTCAGAAGAGTCTGATGTGGATTGTCGGAGTGGTGACGGCCCTTGCGGCAATGTATATGTTCTTCATTCAGGGTCTATATGCCTCCCTTGCCCTGAACGCATATTATTTTGCAGTTTCCTTCTGGGGACTATACCAGTGGCGCAGGGATGAGGCGAAACTGTCCGCTGCAGATACTTTCCCTGCGGATGCCCGGAAGGAAGGCAGTGATGTCATCCATCTGAATCGTATGGGATGGGGCACTGTGGCAGGTTGTGCGGCAGTCTTCGTGGCGGGTTGCATCGTCCTGCATTTCGTGCTTGGATACCTCGGCGATTCTATGACAGACCTTGACGCTGCCGTGGCTATGATGAGTGCTGTTGCAACCTATATGCTCAGCCGCTCCTATCTGCAGCAATGGTTGCTCTGGATTGTGGCGGACGCTCTTTCCGCGGTACTCTGCGCTACTCAGGGAATGTGGTGGATGACAGCTCTTTATGTATTATATACGGCTTCCGCAGCCTATGGTTATGTTTACTGGCGGCGCAGGGGAATCTACCTTGAGGAACCGCGACCTCAGGACACGGCTGGAACCGGTGCGCAAATCTCAGAAAGAAGGCAGTGATGAAACTGATAGTTGAAAGCGGGTCAACCAAGACCGACTGGGCTGCAGTCGGGATGTGCCGGTTCAGAACATCCGGCATAAACCTCTCCGTGATGCCTGCCAGGGCAATTCTCGAAGTGCTCCTGCAGGCAAGGGAACTCCTTGAGGAAAACATCCCGGAAGGCCGGAATGCAGATCCGGATGAAATCCTTTTCTACGGTGCCGGCCTTGCCGGTAGCAGTTCCCTGCTGGTTCTTGACAAGGCTCTTAAAGCAGTTTTCCCTTCAGCATCAGTAGCATACGGGAGCGATCTCCTTGCAGCTGCCCGTGCCGCCTTTGACAGGAAACCCGGCATTGTGGCCATCCTCGGGACAGGTTCCAACAGTTGTCTCTACGATGGTTCCAAAGTGGTCTCCAATGTCCGTCCCGGGGGATTCATCCTCGGAGATGAGGGCGGTGGAGTGTCCCTTGGCAGGGCTTTCATTGCCGACTGCATCAAGGGTCTGCTCCCGGAAAGTCTTTCAGATTCATTCACGGAAGAATACGGCCTGACATACGAGCAGATAGTCGAGAAAGTCTATCAAGGTAGTTCCCCAGCGGCCTTCCTCGCCTCGTTTGTGCCTTTTATCCTCGAACATAGGGATGACCAATATGTCAGAGACCTGATTGATTCCAATTTCCGATCATTCATCATCCGTTGTCTGAAGCAGTATGACCTTGAGGCCAACGATGTTGCAGTGGTCGGATCATTCGGGTGTGCCTGCAGGGATGAACTCATCTCCCTTGGCAGGGAATACGGTGTCAGGTTCACGTACTTTATAAAATCCCCGATTGACCGCCTGGTTGAAATGGAGGAGGAAAAACAAAGGACAAACCAATTGTAGGAAAAAACCGAGAAGATGTATAAGGACAATTACCCGTCAAAATTGCTTCAGGATGCCGTGGAGTCCATCGGATCGCTGCCCGGAATCGGACGGCGCAGCGCGATGAGGCTTGCCCTCCACCTCCTCAAACAGCCTTCCGGCAATGTGCATCGCCTTGCGGAATCCATAGTGAGACTCCGTGACGATGTCCGGTACTGTCCTGAGTGTATGATGATTTCGGACGAGGGAATCTGTTCAATATGTGCTGACAGGAACAGGGACCACCGCACTATTTGCGTTGTAGAGAATGTCCGGGATGTGATGAGCATTGAGAAAACGGGACAGTATAATGGTGTATATCATATACTTGGAGGCATCATCTCCCCAATCGACGGCATAGGTCCTTCCGACCTGACAATCACAAAACTCGTTGCCCGCGTCAGGGAATTGGTCCTGCAGGAGGGAAACAAAGTTGAGGTGATCTTCGCCTTGAGCGGGGATGTCGAGGGTGAGACCACTTCTTTTTACATATTCCGTCAGTTGCAGAACCTTGACATAAAGGTGTCTTCCCTTGCACGCGGTCTCGGCTTCGGCGACGACCTTGAATATGCCGATGAACTGACCCTCGGCCGCTCCATCGTGGGTCGTCAGGAATTCCGACCGTAAACCGTATCTTCCATATTTATTAATATGTCATTTTTTGAAATCCTTCTTCTCGCCGTCTCCCTGAGTTTCGACACCCTCGCCGTGTCAATGGGCGGAAGCGTGACCCTCGGGAAAATCGACATCCGCCGTATTCTCGGCGTCTCCCTTGCCTTCGGGCTGATGCAGATGCTCCTGCTTGACGCAGGATGGCTTCTTGGACATTCGGTTATATCATATATATATAAATATGCGTCATATATAGGAATGGCCCTTCTTCTTTACATCGGCGGATCGATGGTGGTCGGGGTATGTCGGAAGAATGAGGAATCAAAGGTGAATCTTTCTGATTTGAAGCATCTTCTGCTTGCAGCCGTAGCCACGAGCATAGATGCGGCTGCAGTTGGGGTCTCACTGGCTATGGCTGAACTTTCCGGAGGGAAGATTGCCCTGTCTTCAGCAACTGTGCTTGTGGTCACGATGCTTGCCGCCATCCTCGGAATCACATGCGGAAGTTTCTTCGGACGGAAATTCGGCAAATGGGCGCAACTTACAGGCGGTGTGGTTTTGATTCTAATCGGTTTGAAAATGGTCCTGTGACGTGAGGATACGGTTCCTGTGACGTTAATGGTCCAAAAAATTTGCAATTAGTCAGGAAATTACTACTTTTGCAGGATGTCAGCGCGGGTGCTGGCCGTGCAAAACAGTGTGAAAACCTGGTAAAAAGGAGGGCGGTATGGTTTCAATCTACTACAGGGCTGACGGCCAGATCAATGTCTCCCAGACGGAGACGGATTTCCAGACTTTAAAGCAGACTGATGTGATTTGGATTGACCTTTTCTCACCTACGGGTGACGAGAAGAGGTCCGCAGAGGCTTTTCTCGGAACGACCATACAGAGCCGTGCGCAGGCCGAGGAAATTGAGAGTTCATCTCGTTTCTCCGAGACGGAGAATGCGGTTTTCGCCAACACCAACTTCCTGATTCCGGGGCCTGAGGAGTATTCAATGGAGACTGTCTCATTCATTATCACCCGGGGAGTCCTCACGACTTTGAGGGAATGTCCTCTCAGAAGTTTCACGGATCTTCAGCGCAGGATAATGGCATTCCCGAAGTTCTATCCTTCTGGGGAAATCATCTTCGTGAGCATTCTGGAACAGCGAATCGACCTGGATGCCGATATGATTGAGTTGATGTCAAAGGAAATAGCCCAGTACAACCGCAAAGTCTCCCTCGGAGAGGACATCAACGAGGAATTTCTCCTAGATATCAATCAGTTGCAGGAGAACACGATGCTTGTCAGGGAGAATATCGTGGACAAGCAAAGGGTCATCTCCAGCCTGCTCAAGACGGAACAGTTCCCGTCCGAACTTCACGGCAAGCTGAACGTGATGCTGAAGGACATCTCCTCCCTGATCAACCACACGAATTTCAGTTTCGAGAGGCTGGAGTATCTTCAGAACACAGTCATCGGTATCATCAACCTCGACCAGAACAAGATTATGAAAGTTTTCACCCTGGTCTCCCTTCTGCTGATGCCTCCGACCCTCATTGCGAGCTTCTACGGAATGAATGTCTCCCTGCCGATGACGGGGACGTTCTGGGACTGGATCATCATCCTTGTCCTGATGGTGGTCTCATTCCTGATTATACTTTTCATCTTCAGGTACAGGAAGATGCTTTGATCATTTCAGGGTGATGGTTGTCTGCCCTGCCGAAGTTTATTTTTGAAGATTCCTAATTATAAAAGATGACGGATATGTTTATGAAAACAGTTAAAAAAGCGTCGCTCATTTCAGTGATTCTGTTTTCTTTCGCGGGTGCCCTCCATGCCCAGACGGGAGAGTGCCTTGGAGAACTCCAGGGAAGGAATCACAGACAGAAGAACCACGCCTATCAGGGAATGGATGTCTGGGACGGATATGTCCTAAGTTGTCAGAATCAGGGAATCGGTACGGTTTATCTCCTGAACGGAGACGGATTTGAGAAAGTCGGTCAGTTCAATCTGGGAAGTTTCAATCAGGCCAACCACTCCAATGTGGTGTCTTTCGGTGTCAGGAAGGCGGAGGAGTCCGATCCTCTTCCTTTGGTTTACGTAAGCCAGTGCCACAAGAAGAATTGGCAGGGACTGAAGGATGTCTGTTTCGTGGAGAGGATTGCCCCTGACTTCCAGTCTTCGGAACTGGTTCAGACAATCCTGTACGATGACAGGAACAAGGATTTCGGCTATGCTCTCCAGTGGGTTGTGGACCGGAAAAACGGTTTTCTCTACGGCTATGGCAACACAATCAGCAATTCAGACCCTTCCAACAGGCACCGCATCATAAAATTCCGCCTCCCCGAGCTCTCGGAGGGGACATTTGTGACCCTCAGACCGGAGGATGCACTGGAAAATTACACTATTGAGGAGGTTTCGGGCTATTCTTTCAATCCAATCGGTCAGGGACTTGACATCAGGTACGGAAAACTGTATATGCCGACCGGATTCGGCAGTCAGAAACATCCGTCTGAACTGTATATCTGGGATTTGCGCCACAAGAAGATGAAGAAATACGACTTGTCGGCCTGTACGACGGGGGAACTTGAGGATGTGGCGGTTCTCGGAAGGAATCTGCTTCTGCTTCAGAGTCAGGACGGCCTGTTCAGGGTCAGAATCCGATAGCCGATCTTCAAGTAACTTGGAATCAGGTGAAAATAGTTTTGTTTTTACGGAAACTTTTAACTACATTTGCGCGCTTTTGTCAGGCGCGCTTTATTTTCAAATGCCCCTGAAAAGGATAAAAAATAATGTATAACAACTAGTTAGATTCTATTTTATTTAATTATGGAAGAAAACAAAGTACAGGCAGAAGAGCCTCAGGTTGAGGCAACTGTAGAGACTCCTGCCGTTGAGGAACCCAAGAAGAAAGTTCTGAATGCCTCCGTTGAGTCCGGTTTTGACTGGGACGCATTCGAGAACGATGATGTCTATGGCGACGAGGACAAGGCCAAAGTCGCACAGATGTATGACCAGACCCTCTCAAAGGTCGTTGAGAATGACGTTGTTGAAGGTGTAGTTACATCAATCAGCAAAAGAGAGGTAATTGTCAACATCGGTTACAAGAGCGAGGGTGTCATTATGGCTCCTGAGTTCCGTTACAACCCTGAACTCAAAGTGGGTGACAAGGTTGAAGTATTCGTCGAGACCGCAGAAGACAGAAAGGGACAGCTCGTGCTCTCTCACAAGAAAGCTCGCGCCCTCCGTTCTTGGGATATGGTCAATGAGGCATTCAACAACAACGAGATTGTCAAAGGTTATGTCAAGACCCGCACGAAAGGCGGTATGATCGTGGATATCTTCGGAATCGAGGCATTCCTCCCTGGTTCACAGATCGACGTGAAGCCTATTCGCGACTACGACCAGTTCGTTGACACGACGATGGACTTCAAGATTGTCAAGATTAATCAGGAGTTCAGGAACGTTGTCGTTTCACACAAGGCTCTCATCGAGGCTGAACTCGAGCAGCAGAAGAGCGAGATCATCAGCAAGCTTGAGAAAGGTCAGGTTCTTGAAGGAACCGTCAAGAACATCACCAGCTACGGTGTGTTCGTTGACCTGGGCGGTGTTGACGGTCTCATCCACATCACTGACCTCTCCTGGGGCAGGATCAATCACCCTGAGGAGGTTGTCAAACTTGACGAGAAGATCCGCGTTGTCATCCTCGACTTCGATGAGTCCAAGAAGAGAATTGCTCTCGGCCTGAAACAGCTCACAGTTCACCCTTGGGATGCTCTCGATCCAAACCTCAAGGTAGGTGACAAGGTTAAGGGTAAAGTCGTTCTTATCGCTGACTACGGCGCATTCGTTGAGATTGAGCCGGGCGTAGAGGGACTCATCCACGTTTCAGAGATGTCCTGGTCTCCAAGACTCCGCATTGCACAGGACTTCCTCAAGGTAGGTGACGAGGTTGAGGCTCAGATCCTTACCCTTGACAGGGAGGAGAAGAAGATGTCCCTCGGTCTGAAACAGCTCGTTCCGAACCCTTGGGAGAACATCCGCGAGAAATACCCTGTTGGTTCAAAGCATACTGCGACTGTACGCAACATCACCAACTTCGGTGTGTTTGCAGAACTGGAGGAGGGAATCGAAGGTCTCGTCCACATCAGCGACATTTCCTGGACAAAGATCAAACATCCTTCAGAGTTCGTTCAGCCGGGTGAAAAGATTGATGTTGTAATTCTCGACTTCGATGAGGAGAACCACAAGCTCAGCCTCGGTCACAAACAGCTCCTTCCTAACCCTTGGGATGAGATAGAGAGCAAGTTTGCCGTAGGTACCATTGTGGAAGGCAAGGTTGTTTCAGTAGGGGAGAAGGATGCTGTCATTGCCCTTTCCGACAATGTTGAGGCAATCTGCTTCGCAAGGGAGCTTGTGAAAGAGGACGGCACTGTACCGGTTGCAGGCGAGACTCTTCCGTTCAAGGTTATCGAACTCAGAAGAAGCACCAAGAAGATCGTCGTTTCTCACGTGAAGACTTACGCTGCTGAGGCAACCAAGGCTGAGAAACCGGCTTCCGAGGCTGACAACACCAAGAAGGCTGTCAAGAAGATCAACTCCAACATCGAGAAGACAACTCTCGGAGATATCGACGCTCTTGCGGCTCTCAAGGACAAACTTGAGAAAGGTGAGTAATTTATGAACTTCACTCTGAAAATCGCGGGAACTGCTTCGGCAAGGCCCGTGACTGGAAGATATCCGAGCGCCCAAGTACTTGATGTACGAGGGCGCTTGTTCTTGTTTGACTGCGGTGAAGGGACCCAGATGAGGCTGCTCCGGATGGGTATTTCAATCCAGGCAATCGACACAATCTGCATCTCGCACATTCACGGGGACCATCTTTTCGGCATTTTCGGCTTGCTTTCCACAATGGGGATGCTCGGCCGAACCCGGGACCTGGACATCTTCGCCCCGCGTTCTTTCGGGCCCGTCCTGAAATTCTTTCTCTCCTATTTCGGGGAAGGGTTGAAATTCAGGATAGAGCATCATCAGATGAATATGAAGTCCCCGGAGCCTGTCCTGACAGGAAAATCCTTCACCCTGACAGCCTTTCCTTTGAAACACAGGGTCGAGACTTTCGGGTACATGGTCAGCGAGAACGAACCGCTTTTCAATGTCCGCAAGGAGAAAATTACGGAATATGGACTGCTCCTTTCAGAGATAGCCGCTCTCAAAAGGGGGGAGGACATCGTCAGGAAGGACGGGACTGTCATCCTGAACTCAGATGTGGCATACAAACCATACAAACCTCGCAGGTATGCTTATTGCAGCGACACCGCCCCGTTCCCGGAACTTGCCGGATGGGTGGAAGGCGTCGATTTGCTTTACCATGAGGCTACCTTTCCGGAATCCCTGACGGAACTTGCCGGGTCCACCTTCCATTCGACGACCGTCCAGGCAGCTGAATGTGCTGCTGCCGCGAAGGTGGGAAAACTCGTTGTCGGGCATTATTCGTCACGTTTCCGTGACGTGTCTTTTTATTTGGATGAAATGCAGCGGATATTCCCTAATGTGGAACTTGCCCGTGAGGGTTCTGTGTTTGAGGTACCGCTTGAAAAGAATTTTGACTGATGAAAACTGAATTCTGTGTTTTCGCCGTCCTTCTTACAGGACTTCTTGCCGGTGCTGCCGTTCAGTCTGACCGCAAGGCTTACATAGACAAATGGTCATCTGTTGCCGTTTCCGAGATGTACCGCAGCGGAGTTCCTGCCAGCATAACCCTCGCGCAGGGAATGCTGGAGTCAGGAAACGGCAAGTCCGAACTCGCTGTGAAAGGAAACAATCATTTCGGAATAAAATGCCATGACTGGAAAGGGGAGACCATCCGTTTCGACGATGACATCAAAAACGAGTGTTTTCGGAAATATCCCCATGCAGAGGCTTCTTTCCGTGATCATTCCGATTTTCTCCGTTACCGTGACAGGTACAAGTTTCTGTTTGACCTCGAACCGGGAGACTACAAAGGCTGGGCTTTCGGTTTGAAAAAGGCGGGTTATGCTACCGATCCGAAATATCCCCAGAAACTCATATCCCTCATAGAGGAATACAATCTTACGCGTTTCGACAACGTGAAGTCAGTTCCCGTGACTCCTGCAGAACTGGAGACCCCTGTCAGGCTGAAGGACAATACCTCCCGTCCGGATGCTGCAGCTGATGAGACCTATGTCTTCCGGTTGTCCCGAAGCAGATATTCCCAGAACAAGGTTCCTTTTATATATCTCGGTGAACACGAGACACTTGCCGATGTTGCCAGGACATACGACCTGTTCGTCGCCGAACTTCTCCGCTTCAATGACGTTGATTCTTCTGACGATTTGGGTCCCGGCTCCGTCGTTTACCTCCAGCGCAAAAAGTCAAAATCCGCAAAAAAAGTTGACAAGTATGTTGCCGAGGGAGGGGAAACTCTGTGGGAGGTATCCCAGCGTTTCGGTGTCCGTCTGAAAAATCTTATGAAAAGAAACAATCTTGCTGCTGATTATGTTCTGAAACCGGAAGAAACTGTAAAACTACGATAGATTTCGAAATATAATTTGTTGTTTTTTGAAAATAAACTATATTTGCTTTCGAAATGAAAGTAAATATGGTACAGGAATATGATGTCATTGTCATAGGCGGAGGTATTACAGGTGCCGGTGTCGCCCGTGACGCTTCTATGCGTGGATTGAAAACGCTTCTTGTCGAAAGGCACGATCTCACTGACGGGGCGACAGGCCGCAATCACGGACTTCTCCACAGCGGTGCGAGGTATGCCGTGACGGATTCCGAGTCGGCATCGGAGTGTATCCGGGAGAATATGATTCTCCGCAGAATCGCAAGTCACTGTGTCGAGCAGACCGATGGCCTTTTCATTACTCTTCCTGAGGATGACCTCGGCTATCAGGCAACGTTCATCGAGTCATGCCGGAAGGCCGGCATCAATGCCTTTGCCATCGACCCGAAGGAAGCAATCAGACTTGAACCGTCAGTGAACAAGTCTCTCATCGGAGCTGTCCGTGTGCCTGACGGTGCAGTCGATCCTTTCCGCCTGACTATAGCCAATGTCGTGGATGCACAGCTTCACGGTGCGGACGTCCTGACCTACAAGCAGGTGACATCCATTCTGAAAGATGATTCCGGCCGTGTCACGGGAATCGGGGTGACGGATTTGCACACGAAACAGCAGACAAAATACTATTCGAAGATAGTCATCAATGCCGCAGGAATTTGGGGGCACGGAATCGCTCAGATGGCCGGGGCACAGGTAAATATGTTCCCCGCGAAGGGAGCCCTCCTGATTTTCGGCCACAGGGTCAACAATATGGTCCTGAATCGCTGCCGCAAGCCGGCCGACGCCGACATCCTTGTGCCGGGTGACACCATCTGCCTGATCGGAACTACCTCAAGCCGTGTCCCGTTCGAGGAGGTTGACAATATGAACGTGACTCCTCAGGAGGTTGAGGTGCTGATGAGGGAGGGAGAGAAACTTGCTCCTTCGCTTGCTTCCACGAGAATCCTGAGGGCTTACGCCGGTGTACGTCCTCTGGTTGCCGCTGACAATGACCCTTCCGGAAGAAGTATCAGCAGGGGCATTGTTTGTCTCGACCACGAGACGCGTGACGGAATACCGGGTTTCATCACGATTACCGGAGGCAAGTTGATGACCTACAGGCTTATGGCTGAGTGGGCCGTGGATCTGGCCTGCAAGAAACTCGGTGTTGACAGGAAATGTGAGACCGCGGAGGTCTGCCTGCCTGGTTCATCCGCCACACCTCAGGAACAACCTCGTGTCGGGACTACGATCGGTCAGAGGGCAGCACGTGGCCGTCACGGAGAGAGAACTTCCCAGATCAGCCTCTCCAGCGACACCGACCGTTCGATTGTCTGCGAGTGTGAGGAAGTCTCTGTGGGGGAGGTAAATTACGCCATTGAAAAACTTGGTGTTACGGGTCTTGTGGATATGCGCCGCCGCACCCGTGTCGGTATGGGTACCTGCCAGGGTGAGCTTTGCGCCTGTCGTGCAGCGGGTCTGCTTGCAAAGGCTGACGGATGTGCCAGGAAGGCTATTTCCAATGTGGCTGACTTTCTGAATGAAAGATGGAAGGGAATAAGGCCGATTGCATGGGGCGAGACTCTGTGCGAGGCGCAGTTCACTTCCTGGATCTATGAGGGTGTCTGCGGTCTGAATGATTCGCAGGAAAAGAGAATTCAATAGGACAATCGGTTATGAAATTCGATACAATAATAATAGGAGGTGGGCTGGCAGGTTTGACAGCGGGTATATCCTTGGTGAACAAAGGACAGAAAACCCTCATCGTTTCTTCCGGGCAGAGTGCTCTGCATTTCTTCTCCGGATCTTTTGAACTTCTTTCTTCTTCTGACAATCCATTTGACGCGATGAAGTCCCTGCCCGTTTCCCACCCTTATTCAAAGATTGGCAAAGACAACATCCTGCGCCTTGCGGGGTCAGCGGTTCCTTTTTTCAAATCTGCAGGAGTGACACTTTCAGGAGAGTCCTCCCACAAAAGGGTAACTCCTATGGGATTCCTGAAGAATGCCTGGCTGACTTCCGATGGGCTTCTTACTGTTCCCGCCGACGGTACTCTTCCGTGGAAGAAGGCTGCTGTGGTCAACATCAGCGGTTTCCTCGACTTCCACAGTCCGTTTGTCTGTGCAGGCTTGGAAAAATGTGGCCTGGAGTGCAGGGAATTTGCCGTTACACTTCCTGAATTGGAGAAACTTCGTCACAATCCGACTGAGATGCGCTCCACAAATATCGCCAAGACATTGACAGGCGAGGTCCTTGACAAGTTTGCCGCCGAGATTGAAAGAGTCTCTGCAGGATGTGACGTGGTCATCCTTCCGGCAGTGGTCGGCATTCAAGATGAGAGTGAATGCAAGCGCCTTTGCTCCCTGGTCAGCCGTCCTGTGAAGATGGTGGCAACCTTCCCGCCTTCTGTGCCGGGAATCCGCATCCAGGTGCAGCTCAAACGCCAGTTCTGCGCTGCTGGGGGAACATTTATGCTCGGTGACACGGTAACTGAGGGAGTGTTTGAAGGAGGTCTCCTTAAGGGAATATACACCCGGAATCACGGTGACACCCTCCTCACTGCGGACAATTTTGTAATTGCCTCAGGCAGTTTCTTCAGTCACGGACTTGTGGCGGAAAGGAACAGGGTTTACGAACCGGTGTTCGGTCTTGATGTTCTGGCTTCGGATGAAAGAGGGGAGTGGTTCGCGACAGATATTTTTGAAAATCAACCATATATGAGTTTTGGCCTGTCAGTTGACAATGAGTTCAGACCGTCTTTAGGCGGTGTGACCATTGGAAATCTCCGTGCGGTGGGTTCCGTTCTCGGAGGCTTCAATCCGTTGAAGGAAGGTTGCGGTGCAGGTGTCGCAATTCTCACCGCAATGCGTGTGGCTGAGCTGATTTCGTAAATTTTGGATCTTATGGAAAAGGAACGCGAATCAATTGAATATAATTTCGAACAGTGCATCAAATGTACTGTCTGTACGGTATATTGTCCGGTTGTGGCGGTGAATCCGGATTATCCCGGTCCGAAACAGGCGGGCCCGGATGGAGAGAGATACCGCCTGAAAAATCCTCTATTTTACGATGAGGCATTGGATATGTGCCTGAACTGCAAGCGTTGCGAGGTAGCCTGCCCTTCAGGGGTGCGTGTGGGTGACATCATCCAGAACGCCCGCCTCAAATATGGCACGAAAAAGCCTCGTCTGCGTGACTTTATGCTGGCCTCTACCGATTTGATGGGAAGCGTGGCCACTGTAGTGGCACCAGTTGCGAATGCCTCCCTTTCACTCAAGCCGGTCAAGGCCGTGATGGACTGTACCCTTGGCGTTGACAAACACCGTACTTTCCCGAAATACAGTTCGCAGAAATTCGTTACCTGGTTCAGAAAGCACGCCCGGAAGGCTCAGGATGCTTTCCCGAAGAAAGTTTCGTATTTCCACGGCTGCTATGCCAACTACAATTTCCCTCAGCTGGCAAAGGATTTCGTCACTGTAATGAATGCCGTGGGGTACGGAGTCAATCTGCTAGAGGATGAAAAATGCTGTGGCGTTGCCCTGATTTCCAACGGTTTCAAGAAAAGGGCGACAAAACAGGCCCAGACCAACCTGGCTGCCTTGAGAGAGGCTGTCGGCAGGGGAGAACCCGTTTTGACGACAAGTTCCACCTGTACTTTTACAATCAGGGATGAATATGCCCACATTCTCGGCCTGGACAACTCGGATGTGCGTGACAGTGTGATGCTTGCAGTCAGGTTCCTCTTCAATCTGGTGGACAGTGGCAAGGTGAAACTAGTCTTCCGTGAGGATTTCCGCAGGAAAATTGCCTACCACACCCCTTGTCATATGGAGAAACTCGGCTGGGGCATCTATCCGGTTTCACTGCTGAAGATGATTCCGGGCGTCGATCTGACCGTCCTTGATTCCAACTGCTGCGGAATAGCCGGAACATACGGTTTCAAAAAGGAACATTATGCCGATTCCCAGAAAATTGGCGAACCTCTGTTCAATCAGATAAAAAGCCTCGCACCTGATGTGGTCGCAACTGATTGTGAAACCTGCAAATGGCAGATTGAGATGAGTACCGGCTATCCTGTTGCCAATCCTGTGTCGATTCTTGCCGAAGCTTTGGACATTGAGGCAACCATGAAGGCTAATGCCTGACATGCTTGAAGATAGTGAAGGTGTCGGATAGAATTTAACATATTTTTATCTTAATTTAATTATTTTGTTTCGGAAATATTATATCTTTGCTTTCGAAATGAAACAAACCATGGGACTTATTCAAAATATTCTTACGATTGGAAAGCGAATCGGGGGGGGCAGAATATTTGTTCTGCTGACTCTGATTCTTTCTTCTGTAGCCTGCTCTGCTGAAAAGCAGCCGGCTAATCCTGAAATTGATGTAATGTTTTCTGTTCCTGAAACTATTGAGGTTCAGGAAGGCTCTCCTTTTGTGTCTTTCAGGATTATGTTTGGAAAATCTCCTCTTGCAACTGACATCGTCATCCTGCAGGATTCCAAAGGGATTGATCACGAATGCCGTATTACTGAAGTTCAGACAAAAACTTTTACCATAAAGTTGTTTGAAGGGTTATTCCAGGACAAGTACAAGGTGGAAATAAAAAGAGGCGGAACGAGACGTAAAATCGGGGAGACGACCATCTTTGTAATCTCCAGGGATATTGAATTGGAGAATGGTGTAACTGTATATGGTTATGTCAGTTGTGATGGTAAGCCCGTTGGTGATGTGGTCATTTCGGATGGTATTGAGGTTGTCAAGACCGATGCAACTGGCTTGTACCAGATGAAATCCGAGAAAAAATATGGATATGTATTTGTTTCGGTTCCAAGTGGTTATGAAACGGCGACAGACGGCATCCTACCCGTCGTTCATAAAAAACTCCTTCGTACAGCTACTTCCAGGGAAAAATTGGATTTTGAGTTATATGATGCAGGAGATCAGACTGATTACACGGTTCTTGTGATGGGAGATATGCATCTTGCAAACAGGAATAATGACCGGTCTCAATTCAGTAATTTCGTGAATGATGTCAATGAGTATGTGTCATCCCACAAGGGAAGGAAAATCTATGGTATTACTTTAGGGGATATGACCTGGGATTTGTACTGGTACAAAAATAGTTATCAGTTTGCCCAGTATCTTCTTGATATTCAAAAGGTAAGGGATATTCCTATCTTCCATACAATAGGTAACCACGACCACGAGATGAATGCATCTGGAGATTTTGACACAATTCTCCAGTTTGTTGACAAGGTTGCTCCTGACTACTACTCTTTCAATATTGGTGACGTTCATTATGTGATTCTTGACAACATCCTGTGTACGAATAATGGTACAGGAGACCGAACATACGACACAAGGGTGACTACTGAACAGATTGCCTGGCTTAAGAATGATTTGTCGTTTGTACCAAAATCAAAATCTGTCATAATTGCAATGCACGCAACCACGACGAATACTGTCAATATCTCTGAAGTTCTTGCCTTGCTTTCCGGTTACAAATCAGTGCATTTTATTACGGGACATTCGCATAGGGTTTCCAATAAGGAGACGACAACTTATTATGACCACAATTCGGGAGCTGTGTGCGCCACCTGGTGGTGGACCGGAAAATTTACGAATAATGCTATTCACATAGGTCAGGACGGTGCACCAGGAGGCTATCAGATATTCAATGTTTCCGGGACTGACCTCAAATGGCAGTACAAGGCTACAGGAAGTCCGATTGACTACCAGTTTAGGACATATGATCGAAACAGCATATGTCTTTCTTCGGACAAATACCTTAAAGAAGCTTCTTCAGCAAACAAGTCTGCTTTCGATATGGTCGCAAGCCATTGGTCTTCATCTTCGATATCAAATGAGGTGTATATAAATATCTGGAATCATGACCCTCAATGGAAAATTGATGTTAAGGAAAATGGCAAGACATTGGAAGCATCAAGGGTAACGGTATATGATCCGCTTCATTTGCTTTCATATAGTGCAAACGCCTACAACTCCAAATCCGACACGAAGCCTACTTTCCTGACATCAGGTAATTCGCATACTTTCAAGGTTGTCGCTTCATCTGCCTCCTCAACCCTGGTAATAACTGTTACAGATCGTTTCGGGAATGTTTACACGGAAACAATGACTCGTCCTAAAAAGTTTGATATTGAGACTTATAGAAAGTAAAATATAGAGAACCCTTAAATTATAACTTAACTATATTGTTTATGAAATCCATTCAAACCATTGCTGCAACTCTGTTGCTGGTTCTCTGTGGGGGTACCTTGTCCCTCTTTGCCCAGAACAGAAATGTGTCAGGAACAGTTCTTGACACCAGGCAGCAGCCCGTTATCGGTGCAACTGTAATGGTCGTCGGAGAAAGCAGACTGGGCACCGTCACTGATACAGATGGAAACTTTTCTCTTGCTGTTCCAAAGGGGAACACAGAACTTGAAGTGTCCTGTCTGGGATATGTGACCGCCCGTGTGTCTGTTTCCTCTACATTGTCCAAGGTCTCTGTAGTACTTGAGGAAGACCAGATGCTGCTTGAGGAAACCGTAGTTGTCGGTTACGGTACCCAGAAAAAGGTCAATCTGACGGGAGCAATCTCCGTCGTGGATGACAAACAACTTCAGGACCGTTCTTCGCACAACCTGGTTACTATGCTTCAGGGGTCTGTACCCGGACTTAATATTACCACCCAGTCTGGTAATCCGGGAAGTACGGGTAAAATGAACATCCGTGGTTTTACATCAATCAACAATTCCGATGCTGATCCTATTGTACTTATCGACGGGGCCATAGGAGACCTTCAGGATGTAAATCCTAATGATGTACAAAGCATTTCTGTAATCAAGGATGCTTCCGCAGCTGCTGTTTACGGAGCACGTGCGGCATTCGGTGTCATTCTCGTTACAACAAAGAAGGGTACTGATGCTGACGGCAAAGCCAAAATCCGTTACAGCGGACGTTTCGGTTGGGAAGAACCGACAACTTCTACAGATTATGAGAGCAGGGGTTACTGGTCAGTTTACACCCTTGACCTGTTCTGGAGAACCCAAGCGGAAGGTAAGAACTACACAGGTTACACCGAGCACGATATGATGGAGCTGCTTGCCCGCGTGAATGACAAGACAGAAAACCCTGAAAGGCCGTGGGTTGTCAGGGATTTCAGGAATGGACGTGAGCAGTGGATTTACTACGGCAATACTGACTGGTATCACGAGATGTTCAGGGACAGGCACCCTGTTCAGCAGCACAATATTTCCATCAGCGGTGGAAACAAGAATGTCAAGTACTTCATTTCAGGCGGATATGACCGTCAGACCGGTATCATCAAAACCACCCCGGATATTTACCAGAAGTACAATCTCCGCGCAAAACTCGATGCCAACCTCAAGAAATGGCTGAAACTTTCCAACAACACATCTTTCTACAATTCAAACTATTCCTACATTGGCGTAGGAGATATTCAGGATGTGTTCCGCAATCTCAGGCACTGCCCGGCTTCATTCCCTCTTTTTAATCCTGATGGAACCGGTTTGTATGCAAACCCTCTCATTACTGGAGGATACAATGTTGCGAACGGACGCCAGATTGTTTTCGCAATGGGAAAGCACAAGAACGAGGAGAAGAAATTCAATTTTGCCAACACTACCCAACTTGTCATCGCTCCTATAAAGGAATTCAATATTACAGCTGATTTCACTTACCGTAAAATACAAAGGGATGATATGCACCGTACGGCGAATATTCCTTATGGAATACGTCCCGGTGAATATAGTGTTTATGATTCAATCGGAACGGCTGGTGAAAATGCTCTTACTGAGAGGACAAGATCATACAACTATCTGTCCGGTAACGTTTTCGCTACCTATGAGGATACTTTCAAGGATGCCCATAATCTCAAGGTGATGGCCGGTTTCAATATGGAGCATTATTACTACAAGAACATTACTACCAAGGCTTATTACCTTTCTGATGATGAACTCAATGACCTCGGAATTTCCCAGGTAATTGACGGAGTCGGTAATCCTGTCGTTACCGGAGGTCAGAGTGAATATGCGCTTATGGGTGTTTTCGGCCGTGTCAACTATGACTACAAAGGACGTTATCTCATTGAGCTTGCCGGGCGCTATGACGGAACATCGCGTTTTGCCAAAGGACACCGTTGGGGCTTCTTCCCTTCCGGTTCGGCAGGATGGAGAATCTCGGAGGAGCCATTCTTTCTTCCGGCAAGGAAGGTGGTGGACAATTTCAAGATCCGTGCATCAGTTGGTACTCTCGGCAATCAGAACGTAGATAACTATGCCTATATGAGGACAATTGATCTGAACAACCATTTCGAAAACTACACTTTCGATGGTACAAGTCCAGGACAGTATGCCTCTATTTCTGCTCCGAACTCAAGTTCCCTGACCTGGGAGACAACCTATCAGTACAATGTCGGCCTTGACCTTGCGATGTTCCGCAACAGACTCACATTTACGGCTGAGGCCTATATTCGTGACACAAAGAATATGCTTGTGAAGGGAGGCTCCCTCCCTAGTGTTTACGGAGCCTCATCCCCTAAGGAGAACTCTGCTGACCTCCGTACGCGGGGATATGAACTTTCCTTTGGATGGAGGGATTCCTTCAAACTTGCCGGGAAAGATTTCAATTACAGCATAGGTGCATCTCTGAGCGACTATGACTCGCACATAACCCGTTACGACAACAACAAGGAAAAATCCCTTACTGATTACTATCCGGGAATGAGAATCGGTGAAATATGGGGATTTGTAGTTGACGGACTTTTTGAGACCGATGAAGATGCAAAGTATTATCAGAGTAATGTCTGTGATGCCCTTACATATATCGGTGGGAACCGTATGCAGGGTGGATTCCTTGCCGGTGACCTCCGTTATGTGGATTTGGACAACAAACAGGAAGGTCCCAATGGAATTAATATGATATCTCTTGGAAAGAATACAGCTGACGATCCGGGCGACCGCAAAATTCTCGGAAATTCACTTCCAAGTTTGCAGTATGGTATCAATCTCGGCTTTGATTGGATGGGCATTGACTTCTCGCTCTTCCTTCAGGGAACCGGAAACCATTATTTCTATCCTCCTGGAATGAACATTGCTTTCTGGGGTTCTTACTCATACGCATACTACACGGCATTTATGCCGACAGACTTCATCAAGACCTGCTGGTCTGAGGAAAACAAGGATGCATATTTCCCAAGACCTCGTGTCTATTCTTCAACCGGTGGGGAACTCGCCCCGGTCAACAGCCGTTATCTCCAGAATGTGAGATATCTCAGGCTTAAGAACCTCACGGTAGGATACACTCTTCCTAAGAAATGGACCAATGCCATCCACATTGACAAAATCCGCTTCTATTTCTCAGGTGAGAACCTTGCCTACGCTTCACCATTGAAGAAATACACAAAATATCTTGACCCGGAATCCGCCTACAGACGTGTCACCGACAAAACGTCAACAGGTATGTACACAAACTCTAATGCAAAGGATGCGGTCGCATATCCTTGGCAGAAGACCATTATGTTCGGTATTGACATTACATTCTAAAGATGGAGGAAAAGAAAATGAGAAAATATTTGTTTACGATTCTGGCTACCGTTCTTGCCCTTTCATCTTGTGATTTTCTTGACAGGACTCCTAAGGACAAACTTGCTCCGGAAAACTATTTCCGCAATGATCAGGATTTCCGGTTGTTCTCCGATCCTTTGTACAACAATCTTCTGGAGAAAGAACCATACAAAAAACAGTCGGATATATTGTTCCAAAAGGGAAGTCTCTCAGATGAACTTTATGGAGGGGCCACCAGAACTGTGCCTCCACAAGCTGGAAAAGGCGGGTGGAGTTGGAGCAACCTTAGGAGAATCAACACTATGCTGGGGAATATGGACAAGTGTGATGATCCGGCCGTTGTCGAAAAATATACTGCAATCGGCAAGTTCTTCAGGGCATTCTTCTATTTTGATAAGGTAAAGCGTTTTGGTGACGTTCCTTGGTATGACCGTGAACTCGGTTCCACTGATCCGGACCTGTATAAACCCAGGGATTCAAGGGAACTGGTTTTGTCGAAAATGATTGAGGATATAGATTATGCCATTTCCGTTCTTGGCGCGGAGAAGAGTCCTTACAGGGTCAACAGATGGGCAGCATTGATGCTCAAGGCAGAATTCTGCCTTTATGAGGGTACTTTCAGAAAGTATCACAACCTTGAAATAGACGGCGGACTTTCTTCAGAAGACTATCTCCGTCTTGCTGCAGATGCTGCATACGAGATCTCTTCAAAGAGCCCATATCGCCTCGCAGACAACTACGGAGAGATGTTCCGCCAGCTTCAGGCTGATCCTGACGAGTACATTCTGGCCATCAATATGGAAAGTGGCGTTGCAACACACAATGCAACAGCATATTGTCTTATGCCAACCCAGGGAAATCCGGGATTGTCCAAGAAGTTTGTTGACAGCTTTTTGATGAAGGATGGAACATTCTTTTCAAGCCAGCCTGGTTGGGAGACTATGTCATTTGTAGAACTAACCCAGAATCGCGATCCGCGTCTTGGTATGATTATCAGGCTTCCGGAATATGTCAGGGAGGATGCAAAGACTGTTGCATACGGACCTTCCTTGAGCAATACTTCAACAGGATTCCAGTATGACAAGTATGTGATGAGTCCGGAATATCCACTCGCTGGCCGTGTGGATATGTCATACAATGATATTCCAGTGTATCGCCTTGCAGAGGCTTACCTGATATATGCCGAAGCGAAAGCGGAACTCGGAGAGTTTGATCAGACTGTTGCGGATGAAACCATCAACAAACTCCGCCAGCGTGCCGGTGTGAAGAATATGGAAGTCGCCTCCCTTACAGTCGATCCTTTCCTTATTTCTGAAAATTACGGCTACCGTAATCTTGCATCCCTCAACCCTTCCAATATTGCCCAGATTCTTGAAATCCGCCGTGAAAGGACAATAGAACTGGTGATGGAATCTTGTACCAGATGGGATGACATTGTTCGATGGAAAGAAGGGAAATGTTTCGAGCAGCCTCTTTGGGGAATGTATTTCCCGGGGCCTGGAGAATATGACCTTACAGGAGACGGGATAGCTGATCTGTGCCTGTACAATACAGCTAAAAAGCCAACAGGTTACCCTGATAACTTCAACTGTATGCAGATCCAGGAAATAGAGATTGACGGCAAAGAGGTTTCCTATTCTGACGGTATTGTCCTAAGTGACGGAGACCACGGATATGTCTCAATGTATAGGAAAGTTGAAAGGTCTTTCAACGAAAGCAGGGACTATCTCTACCCGATTCCTACGGAGGACAGGATATTCAATCCAAATCTGAAACAGAATCCAGGATGGAATGACGGTCTGTCAAGCGACGGAGAAGGTGCAGACAACGGTAACAATTAGTCTGACTATTAACAATTCGGATTATGAAAATATTTTACAAAATAGCAAAATACTCTATTGCTCCTCTATCTGCCATCCTTTTTGCAGGGTGTCAGCAGGACAATCTGGTCAAGCCAAGCGCTCTTTTGTGCGAGTCAAGCGTGACGTTTGAGGCTAGGGATGCCGAACCGCAACTCTTGAGAATCGTCTCCGATGAGGATTGGTTTGTCGATTCATCCGAGGATTGGATCAGTTTTACTCCATCCTCCGGTACTGAAACTATGGAAATAGAAGTTACGGTGGATGACAACCTGTTGGATGACGGGAAGACGGTTGCAAGACCTCGCCAGGGTGAGATTATGATTGCCAACAGAAGAGGATATACTATCAAATGTGTAGTCTATCAGAAAGGCGACAATTTTCTCGGAGCTCCTGAAAAAACATTGTCGGAGCTTAAATCCCTTGAAGATGATGATGTTGTAAAGATTCCTGACGTGCAGGTCGTTTCAATTTCTGCCGGGGGATTCGTCGTTGCAGATTCGGAGACTTCCGTGTATGTGACTTCAAAATCCAAGGTTACTTTGGGGAGTATCGTCTATCTTGCCGGTGAAAAGAAAACCTTGTATGGGCTGGCATCTCTGAATGCCGGTGAGGTTGATGTTATTAAAGAGGAAGAGGTTTCACGTCCTGTTCCTGTCGATTTGACAAGCAACCTTAATCCTGAGACTGAGACCGGTGTGAGATATGTCAGCACTTTGGCGGGACTTCTTGGAACAGGTCTCTTTTATGAAGGTTCTCTTCCTTACTCGGTTTCCGTTCTGGAACCGGACGGCAGCATAGATTTAGGCAAGGTCAATATGCATAATATTGAAATCGAAGCCTACTACATCGGCATTGAAGATGGTGATGTCAAACTGTCGCTGGTGTCAGTTGAAGATAAAGGAATCAATGAGCAGTTGGATGCCTATTTTTATGAGGATTTTTCCTGGATGAAACCGCTAATTGAAGAATCAGGAGTGTCTGTGGGAGATTCAGTCGGAGAAAATAATGCTAGTGCGGCGGCTCCTAATCTCCGTACCACAGCAGCACTTGCACCGCTTCTTGATGAACTTCTTAAAAGAGGCTATACGGATTTGAATCCTGATGCAAAGGTCATCTATCCTCAGGCCTACTATTGGAAATTCGGCAAATCAAGCAAAGCTACTGAGAACAACAACAATGGCATCACTCTTCCGGAAATAGATTTCAAGGGAGACGAACTTGTAAATGCCGTCATTGAGTTTGACTGGGCAGCTCATATGACAGGTTCAGGAAATATTGACAAGGTTCAGATTGTCGTTGAGGTTCCTGAGGGTGCAGGTGTATTCGAGAATGGCACGAATATCAGCGATCCGTTTTTTACAACTCAGGAGAAGGGCCAAATCAAATGGCAGCACGTAACGGCTCTTCTCAAGGGAGCGAGCAAGAAATCCAAAATCACAATCCGTCCTTACCAGTATGCTTCAGTTGTACCTGACCAGCAGCGCTGGCATCTGGACAATATCAAGGTAAAAGATTCCGGAATCCCTTACAGCGACCCTGTGTATGCAAACGTCACCATTTCAGATGAGATTGTCACTTTTGAGGGAACTCCTTCAGGTCCTGTCTCTTTCAATGTCAAATCCGACAATGACTGGACATTGACAAAGGGTGTTGACACAGAATGGTTTGACATTGATGTCACCCAGGGAGCGGCAAATGAGGATGTTACCGTTACAGTCACCTGCCAGCCAAGTACCAGCATCAATCTCCGTCACGGAGTCATTGTACTTTCTTCACTTGACACAAGGAAGAATATTCACGTAGTTCAGTCAGCTGCAGGCGGTCAGCTTGATCCGCTCATCAGCGTCACCGCTGACAAGAACACCTCCAACCTTCTTGGTGAGGGTGACAATTTCTCGGTAACTGTTCAATCGAACATTGAGTATTCTGTAGAAACTTCTGAGGATTGGATTACCGAGGTTGAGGTTCCTCAGACCAAAGGTCTTGTTGAGAAATCCTACCGCAGTTTCACCCTGTCTCCAAATGTTACGGGAGCAGCCAGAAGCGGTTATGTGCGTTTCTACAACACAGACAACGGTGTGGAGGCATACGTGATGTTGAAGCAGGAGAATTTCGAACCAAGTATAACTCTGACTTTGCAGAGTGATCAGTTGAGGTTCATTCCTGCTGCCGGAGCGAAGATTCCTGTACATATTTATGCCAATATAGATTTTGCAGTTACTTCAGACGAAGTCATTCTTCCAGTTTCTGAAGCAAAGGCTGGCAGTTATGACATCGAAGTTGAAGTCAAGGAAAACACGGGATTGTCAAGGGATGCAAGAGTTACATTCAGAAACGACAAATATGATTATACTTATGTGTTTGCAATTGACCAGCACGGAACGGACGTAATTTTTGCAGACAATTTTGACTGGCTCTCTCCGGTAATTGCAAAGGCAAAAGAATCAGATCCTAGTATTTACGATACTATCGGTTATGATGGTGATTATACTACTATAGGTACCGTAAAGGCTCCGAATATCTACTCGACTGCTGCCCTGAAAGAAATCTTTGTGCCATTGCGTGATGCAATAGGATATTATATCCCTGGAAAGGATGAAGGAGCAAACAATGTGGTTTATCTTCAGGAGAACTATCTGAAGATGGGCAAGACTAGTACTTCTAGTCAGACTTCCCTCACTCTTCCTGCACTTGATCCGTCAGGAAAGGATATGGAAATTTCATTTGACTGGGCCAGGATGGTTCAAGGAGATGGTACCATTGACAATTACACCCTTACTCTGATGATTGTTGGCAATGGTACATTTGAGAACGGAACCAAGTACAGTGAGGAGTTCTCAACACCTCAGGAAAAAGGTGAAATTTTCTGGACAACCTTCTCTGCTACTGTCAAAGGTGCGGACAAGGACACCAGAATTACAATGGTGGCTACATCCAACCTTGACAAGTCAACAGGCAAGATTGACTACAAACAGAAAGGAGGAAAGCGTATGTTCATTGACAATATTGTTGTCAAAGTCAAATAAGATTTAGTATTATGGAAAGCAGGGCGGCCCAAAGGGTCGCCCTGTTTTGATATTGTTTGAAAATGAAAGTTTTAATCAAAGCATAATGCTTCTGGCAACGCTGTCGGCAGCCTCGCGTCCCTTGATTGCTGCGAGAATTTCCAGGCCAAATGCCACGGTGTGGCCGGCCCCGCGTCCGGTGATAATGCGTCCGTCCTTTGCTACCCCCTCCCTGGTGTGAATCACGCCTTTCTCCTTGAGGGTGTCCTCAAATCCGTCATAGCAGGTCATTGTCTTGCCCTCCAGACCCGGGAGCTTGCTCAGGACTACGCTCGGGGCGGCACAGATGGCTGCAACACAGCCGCCGTCCTCATAGTGGCGGAGCATCAGGTCCATCAGCCTTGTGTTTGCGGCAAGGTTGGTTGAGCCGGGCATTCCTCCCGGGAAAATCATAAAGTCCTTGTCAGTGGTCCCTTCTGTCTGAACTGAAGAAAGGAACTCTTCAAAATTCATTTCCGTCATTATGTGAATCTTGTGTGAACTGATGGCAGACCTTTCATCGTTGATTGAAACCATCTGGACATTGATTCCGCCTCTGCGCAGCATATCAACCGTGGTAAGCGCTTCGGTCTCCTCGAAACCGTCTGCGAAAAATATATAAACTCCTTTCATAACAATTTATTTGATTATTACCCTGTCAATCCTTCTTGGGACGGAAGTCAGGATTTCGTATGGAATGGTACCGAGAATCTTTGCAAGTTCACAAACCGTCGGGTCTTCGCCGAAAATCGTCACCGTGTCTCCCACCTTCGCTTCGACTCCGGTAATGTCAAGCATACACATATCCATACATATATTCCCTATTGTCGGGACCCTGTGTCCGTTCAGTAGGAAGGAAGCCCTTCCGCATCCCAGATGCCTGTCGATTCCGTCAGCGTAGCCGACCGGGATTGTGGCAATTACCGTGCCCTCGGGGCTCAATATTCCCTTACGTCCGTAGCCGACTGTTCCATCCGACGCTGTCAGATGTTTGATTTGCAGAACTTTACATTTGAATGAAGCGACAGGGGAGAGATTCACACCGGGAACTGCACTGACTCCGTAGATTCCGATTCCGAGACGTACCATATCGAACTGATACTGAGGGAAACGCTCAATTCCTGCTGAGTTGAGTATGTGGTACATAGGCCTGTAGCCAAGGACTCCCGAAATCCTGTCAGCATTCTCACGGAACATCTCCGCCTGAGAGACGGTGAACTCATCCCAGGAAGGGTCCTCCGATGCAGCGAAATGCGAGAAGACGGACTTCACCCTGACATTCGGGCATTGTGGCAGATACTCCAGCAGCTGAGGAAGTTCCGCCGTCATAAACCCCAGACGATGCATTCCAGTGTCGAGCTTGATGTGGATGGGGTAATCCTGTATGCCTCTGTCGGACAGTACCTTGGCGAATGTCTTGAGCGAGCACATATTCGGTATGCTCGGCTCAAGGGAGTAGTCGATGATTTCGTTGTAGTAGTCATTCCCTCCGGTGAGTACGAGAATGGGGGACTTGATTCCGCTCTCCCGCAGTTCCATTCCCTCCACGGGATATGCCACTGCAAGATAGTCTGCGCCGGCCTCCTCCATCATCGAAGCGAACTCGACGGCCCCGTGTCCGTAGGCGTTTGCCTTGACCAGGACTAGCATTTTGACAGTCGGGGAGAGTTTCCCCCGGAAATATCCGTAGTTTTCAAGACAATTTGGCAGACTGATCTCCAATCTTGAAAAATCATTTTCTTTTAGCATCTTTGTTGTATATTTGCGCAACCGGACTGCAAATATACAACAAATAAACCCGACAAATAAATAAAATATATATGAATATCTGGATTCTATTCTTCATTGTTATGATTCTGGGCGCAATCGTCCAGGCAACGCTCAACAGCAGATTCAACAAGTATTCAAAGATTCCGATTGGAAACGGTATGACCGGTGCCGAGGTCGCGATGAAAATGCTTCACGATCACGGGATTTACAATGTCAAGGTCATCCCGACAAGAGGAATGCTGACTGACCATTTCAATCCTCAGACAATGACTGTGGCTCTCAGTGAGGGAGTCTATTCAAGCCGTTCGGTTGCAGCTGCAGCTGTTGCCGCCCACGAATGCGGACACGCCGTGCAGCACGCGACAGGCTATGCCCCTCTGAAGTTTCGCTCGGCTCTTGTTCCCGTGGTGAATTTCGCTTCAAACATAGTTTCCATTGTCCTTCTCCTTGGAATCCTTCTGATGAATGCCTTCCCTGGACTGCTCTGGTTCGGAATCTGCCTTTTCGCTATGACGACATTGTTCAGTTTCGTCACCCTTCCTGTCGAGATCAATGCCAGCCGCAGGGCTGTGACCTGGCTTGAGACAGCCGGTATCACAGATGACACGACCCGTCCGATGGCGGTCGATGCACTCAAATGGGCTGCTTACACTTATGTTATCTCTGCAATCGGTTCGCTCATCACTCTTCTCTATTACATCGGGATTGCCCGTCGCGACTGATAGGGAACGGTCGTTGAATAATGGATTATTCCATATTTTGTAAATATCTAAATATTAAATATTTATACCTATGAACAAAAGATATCTCTCCCTCTGCCTGATTCTGTTGTGCTGTGCACTGACAGCAGGTGCAAAGGTGGTTCTCCCGCCTGTAATTTCAGACAATATGGTGCTTCAGCAGAATACCGACGCTGCCCTTTGGGGAAAGGCTGAACCTGGTAAAAAAGTAACCATAATCCCATCCTGGGCAAAGGCTAAGACTGTTGTAATTGCCGGAGAGGACGGCAGTTGGTCGGCCCGTGTCAGTACACCTGCGGCAGGTGGACCTTACGAAATCACCTTTGTGTCAGGAGAAAAGGTAACTCTGAAAAACATCCTCATCGGAGAGGTGTGGATTTGTTCAGGGCAGTCGAATATGGAAATGCCTGTAAAGGGTTTCAAAGGCCAGCCGGTTGACGGTTCTGAGGATTTGATTCTCGGGGCGAAGTCTTCCGTGCCTATCCGCACTTGCAACCTCAAGAGAGTCAAGGCTTTGACTCCGCAGGATGAATGTGCGTGCTCCTGGGGGGAGAACACTCCGGAGAATGTTGCCAACGCAAGCGCCACGGCATATTTCTTTGCAAAGAAACTCCACGAGGTACTTGACATTCCGGTCGGTGTAATCAATGTCTCCTGGGGAGGGACTCCGATTGAGGCCTGGATGAAGAAGGAATTGATTTCCGGTGAGTTCGGCAATGAGTTCGACCTCAGTTTCTATGACAAGGGGGAGTTCCGCGAGAAAAATCCACACAAGGCTCCCGGAGTGCTATACAATGGAATGCTCCATTCAGTCATTCCTTTCACAGCAAAGGGATTCATCTGGTACCAGGGATGTGACAACCGCACCAGATTCGAGCAGTACAAGAGGCTTCAGCCTGCATTTGTGAAGATGCTTCGCGAGGACTGGGGAAATGAGGATATGCCATTCTATTTCACACAGATAGCTCCTTACCGTTACGATGATCCCGAAAGCCCTGTGGGCGGATATATGATGTGGGCACAGGCCCAGACCCTTGACTTGATCCCTCACAGCGGGATGGCCACTACCCACGATGTCGGTTCCTTTGCCTGCATACATCCTGCAGACAAGGAGTCTGTCGGTAACCGTCTTGCATATCAGGCACTGGTGAATGATTACGGGTTGAAGGGCGTTGATGCCTTCCCTCCGGTCTTCAGTGAAGCAGAGTTCAAGGACGGAAAGGCGACAGTATCTTTCACGAATCCGGGGGCTATGGGACTCAGCCCAATCAACGTGGAACTCGGAGGTTTCGAACTTGCCGGTGAGGACAAGGTGTTCCATCCTGCAAAGGCAAAGGTACTCGGCGACAGAATGAAAATCCAGGTGTGGAGCAGTGAAGTGCCTGAACCTGTGGCTGTCAGATATGGAATGAAGAACTGGTCCGTGGCCACTCTGTTCAATACCTTCGGCATTCCTGCCAGCCCGTTCCGTTCTGATGACTGGGAGTAGGCTTAGAGGTTTTATGGATTTACTACGGAATATTGACAATAGAGGCAAGGTGCTCGGGCACCTTGCCTGTTTTACTGCCTACGCCATCTTCGGCGTTAACATCATAGTCTGCAAGGATTTGACCACAAGCCATCTGATTTCTCCGATGGCTCTTTTCCTGTTACGGTCATTCTTTGCGGGTGCAATCTTCTGGCTGATTTCTTTCTTCCTTCCGCAAGAGAAGGTTGAATCCAGGGACTATCCTAAAATCTTTGCGGCATCCTTGTTGGGATTCTTTGTGACCCAGTTGACCTTCCTTGTGGCAATCCCGGATGTCACTCCGATGAACTGCTCCATCCTGAGCGCATTGTCTCCGGTCTATACCATGTTCATCGCTGCCGTGGCAATAAAGGAGCCGATTACATTCAAGAAGGCCGGGGGAGTGCTCCTGAGTCTTTGCGGAGTCATCTTCCTGATTCTCAACCGTGCATCGGCTGCCTCCGGAGTGGAACATAGCAGTACTTTTGGAATCTTCCTGATGATACTCAACGGACTGAGTTTCTCTCTCTACCTGGGCTTGTTCAAGCCTCTGATTTCGAAATATTCCGTCGTCACCTTCATGAAGTGGATCTTCCTTTTCTCAACCCTCGTGTCTCTTCCGCTTGCGGGGAAGGAGGTGGTCACTCTCCGCTGGAACACAATTCCGTCCGACTTCATTCTTGAACTCTCTTTCCTGATTGTCTTCGCGACATTCATCAGCTATTTCCTGATTCCTTTCGGGCAGAAACGCCTCAGACCGACCCTCGTGAGTATGTATAGCTATGCCCAGCCGATCATCGCCACTGTCATCAGTATCTGTCTCGGAATGGAAACCCTTTCCTGGCAGAAAATCCTTTCTGCTGTGATGGTCTTTGCAGGTGTTTTCATCGTGAGCCGCAGCCGCAGTGCTGCTGACCTCTCCTCCAGCACAGGAGCGTCTGGAAAGCGCACTTCTTCCAATTAAGGTTGTGCTATTTCCCAATTATGAACTGGCGCAACTGAGTTGGTATGATTGGGAGGGAGAATAAAAAAAAGGGTAAGCTTGATACATCGCACCGCTACGACCTCCTACCCTTGCTGCCTTCCGGCCCTGGGGGAATTCAGAGGGAGCTGGTCGTGTATGACTTACCCGATGCAAAGATACTCAAAATTTCTTTGAGACAAAAATTTTTTGAAGATTCCTAGTCCCGGGCGAGGCTGTCGAAGATGAAGGGGAGGATGTCGTCGATTCTGTCGAACTTCCAGATTTTCCGGGAACCGACCAGAAGCACTTCCATCGGCTGCCCGCTTTTTTTCTGATATTCCGCCATCACCTGACGGCAGGCTCCGCAAGGGGTGGCTGGAGTGGAGCAGAGCTCTCCGTTCTGCACGGCTGCAATTGCTATTGCCTTCATTGCGAGATCCGGATAGGTCGCGCTGGCGTGAAACATTGCTGTCCTTTCTGCGCAAAGTCCTGAAGGATAGGCCATATTTTCCTGGTTGGACCCTTTGACAATCGTGCCGTCCGACAATCTCAAGGCTGCTCCCACCTTGAAGCGGGAATATGGAGAATATGAATTTGCAGTTGCTTCTATTGCTGCTTCTGCCAACACCTTGTCTTCAGCTGACAGGTCATTGAGGCTGTTGAATTCCGAATATTCTATGTTCAGACTTCTCCTTGTCATAGTGTAAATATTGCTTATATTTGTGGTCGCAAAGCCTACAAATATAATAAATATTCTTTATTTTCAAAATGAAAGTTTGCATAGGTCTGTCCGGAGGGGTTGATTCCAGCGTTGCCGCCCTGCTTCTCAAGCAGCAGGGTTATGATGTGTTTGCCCTGTTTATGCAGAATTGGCACGATGCCTCGACAACCCTTCACGGTGACTGCGAATGGGAGGAGGACAGGTTTGTCGCCGAGATGGTTGCAAGGCGAATAGGGATTCCTTTCTATTTCGTGGACTTGAGTAAGGAGTACCGGCAGAGGGTCGTGGACTATATGTTTGATGAGTATTCCAGGGGACGCACTCCCAATCCTGATGTGCTCTGCAATAGGGAAATCAAGTTCGACGCTTTCCTTAAATGCGCGGAAAGTCTTGGGGCAGAGATGGTTGCAACAGGGCATTACTGCCGCAAGGAACCTGTGCTTGATGCGGATGGACGGCCTGTGTGCGGACCTGACGGTTCTCCGCTTTACAAACTTCTGGCTGGTTCTGACCCGAACAAGGACCAGAGCTACTTCCTCTGCCAGCTGTCGCAGGAGCAGCTCTCGAAGGCTCTGTTCCCGATTGGGGATTTGCTCAAGCCGCGTGTCCGTGAAATTGCAAGGGAGGCCGACCTCCAGTCTGCGGACAAAAAGGATTCCCAGGGAATCTGCTTTGTGGGCAAGGTCGATCTGCCGACCTTCCTCCAGCAGGTAATTACCCCGAGGGAGGGTGATGTAGTTGAGGTATATGATGCTTACTATCAGGACAATGCACATTACAGGGAAATATGCACAATTCTGGATTCCATCCTCAGGGATGATTCACCCCTGTCCCACGCAAAGATGATTACCGACTACATCTCCGAGGACAAGGCCGCCGCACCTTCGTCAGGGCTTTGTCCATTCAGTCTTGAAAAGATGTCCGCCCTGACTGATGAGGAACTTTTCTGTCTGTCCGAACCGGTAACCTACGACATCAGTTTTCAGACTGAGACCTACCGCAGCGGAAAGAAGCACATCAAGAAGACGCGCTACAAGGAGAATCCTTACGGAAAGATTGTCGGCCGTCACGACGGAGCGCAGTTCTACACCATAGGCCAGCGCAAGGGACTGAACATCGGCGGGCACAAGGATTCCGTCTTCGTGATTTCCACGGACCAGCAGAAAAACATCATTTTTGTCGGTGAGGGACACACTCACAAGGGCCTTTCGCGCAGTTGTCTCAGGGTAGCCCCTTCAGAGATACATTGGGTAAGGCCGGATTTGGAAATGCGGGCAGGGGACATACGACGTTATTCCGTCAGAATACGTTACCGGCAGCCTTTGCAAAAAGCCACTGTCCTTTGTCGGGACAATGGCTTGTTTGTGGTGTTTGATGAACCGCAGAGGGGGGTTACGGCGGGGCAGTTTGCGGCTTTGTATTGTAATGATGAACTCATCGCCTCTGGAGTAATTGAAGTCTGAAAGCACTGCGATTTCTGCGTTGCGGCTCTTGTCAAATTTCTTATTTTTTGAATCTCTCTGACTGCTCGCGGATGAGGTCGGTGTCTTCAAAATAGTTGATGCGCATTGCATTTCGGACCTCATCCATAGTAGCGGCAGCCACCTCGCGTGCAGCCTCGCTTCCCTGTTTCAATATTTCGTAAATATGAGGGATGTCCTGCTCCAGTTCGTGACGCCTTGCCCTGATCGGCTCCAGAGTCTTGTTGAGGACGGCATTCAGGAATTTCTTGCATTTCATATCCCCGAGTCCGCCCCTGCTGTAGTGAGCCTTCATCTCATCAAGGTTTGCATAGTCCGGAAGGAAAAGTCCGAAATCCTCATCCTTGCAGAATGCATCGAGGTAGGTGAAGACAGGATTGCCTTCCACCTTGCCCGGGTCGTTGATGTTGATGTGATTAGGGTCGGTGAACATCGATTTGACCTTCTTCCAGACATCATCTGCAGAGTCGCTAAGATAGATGCAGTTGCCAAGGCTCTTGCTCATTTTTGCCCTTCCGTCAGTGCCTGGGAGTCTCATCGCCGCCCTTGTGGTCGGAAGCAGTATTTCCGGCTCGACCAGCACTTCCCCGTAGATGGAATTGAACTTGCGAACCAGCTCGCGGGTCTGCTCCAGCATCGGCTCCTGGTCCTCTCCGGCAGGCACAGTGGTGGCCTTGAAGATGGCAATGTCGGCTGCCTGGCTGACAGGATAGCAGAGGAAACCTGCCGGGAATGCCCTTCCACCCTTCTTCTCCTCCTCTTCTGACATAAATCCCCTCATCGTAATCTCAGTCTTGACGGTCGGATTTCGCTCCAGACGGGCCACTGTCACAAGATTCATCAGATAGACAGTCAGTTCAGCCAGTTCCGGAATTCTGCTCTGGATGAAAAGTGTGCATTTTGACGGGTCAAGTCCTGCGGAAAGATAGTCCAATGCTACCTCTATGATGTTCTGACGAATCTTCTCAGGATTTTCGGCATTGTCCGTAAGCGCCTGGACATCAGCCATAAACACTAACATCTTCTCATAGTCTCCCTCTTCCTGAAGCTCAACCCTGCGCCGCAGTGATCCTACATAATGTCCGAGATGCAGTTTGCCGGTAGGACGGTCGCCTGTAAGTATGATTTTTCCCATATTCAAATATTTCACGAAACGGCAAAGTTAATATATATTTATCAATATTCTCAAGTTTCGAGAGTAATTTGGGAAGCAGGTTATTTTTTGAAGATTCCTATATTCCTAACGAAAAAATATTCATTATTTTTGTCGCTCTTAAGTATATGGTATGGGAGAGGTTTTGAAGACATTTTTTCTGCATCTTGCGGTTTTGACCACAGGAGTTGCATTATGCGGTTGTGTGACAGAAGACAACCCTGTTACCGGAGGAAATGAGGAACCGGTGAAGGTCGAGGGCTCTGTCAGGTTTGAGTGCAGCATTGCTTCATCCAAGGCTGCTTTTGATGGAGAGGATGCAGGGCAGATTCTCTGGCAGTCGGGTGACAGGGTGAAGATTTTCTGCGGGCAGGCCAGGAATGCAAAGGAGGCTTCGTATTCGGTCACTCCGGGGAGTACGGCGAAGGATGGCTTCCTGACTGCTTCAGGCAATGCATTGGAATGGAACGCGGATGGAGGGCAACACCGGTTTTTTGCGGTCTATCCTGAATCCGCTGCAGTGATGGCAAAGGAGGGAGTGCTGACTGTACCGGTGAATCTTCTCCAGAAATGTACTGTGAAAAGTTCGGATGCTACGGGAAAGGATGTGGTCGCTGTCCCGGACAAGTCACAGGTGTATTTGGTCGCCACTGCTGACGAAACTCCTTCTGAAGAGGGAGTCAGTCTGGTTTTCAAACCTTTGATGACTATGCTGGAAATCACGATACCCGGTCCGCAGGCGGGTGGAGTCTCAAGGGTCACTGGCCTGAGCATCGCCACCGAGATCACTTCAAAGTCAGCTGCCGCAGGAGACAAGTTCTATTACGATATTGCCGCTTCCGAACTCGTGGACCTTTCCAGATCATCGTACGGGGCTCCTCTGACAAGGTCCCAAACTGTTTTCATCGACCTTGTTGACGAATCCGGAAATCTTACTTACGTGGATGTGGGAAGCGGGAGAACGTTGACTGTCACGGCTTTTCTGCCTCCGGTCTCACAGAATGCGGCGGCTTCAATCAAATCCAGGACGACCGTGCGTGTACACATGGCCTCTGATACCGAGGTGGTGCATCCCCTCAAGACCCACAATGATGGCGGTATGGATTGGACCACAAGGATTCCGGCCTCGACACTTTACCCGGTTTGCCTCCCATCGCCGGTTTCCGGAGCCGGCTCCTTGGGCAACAATTGGATTACGTACTTGCCGGATGACATTCCGGTCTGCCAGCTTTCCCTGCCCGGCACCCACGATGCCGCGACCGTAAATTGCTCCACCCGCGGGAAATGCCAGGTTTACACCATAGCGGAGCAACTCAAAAGGGGAGTGAGGGTGTTCGACCTCAGACCTGCGATGGACAATGAGTCCACTTTGGGAAACATATATCACGGCATACTCGACACCGGAGTCACGATGTCCTCTGTTTTCTCTGACTTCGACAATTACCTGATTGCCAATCCGGGTGAGTTCGTCATTGTGCTGATGCGCTACGAATCCGACAGAAATTCCATCGATGTGTCCTTCTACAACAAGGCAATACGGTCGTTCCTGACCGGCAATTCCGCTTACCGGTCCCGCAAGGCAGCTTTCAGACCGGACCTCAGGGTGGGAGACCTCAGAGGTAAGATTCTGATAATTTCCCGAAATGACCTGACTCCGGATTCTTCCATCGAGACAGCCTACACCGGGTGGAGTTCAGGCAATGTGGCGGGTGATGTAAGGAAGATTGTCGGGACAGGGGGGACTACGGACATATATGTGCAGGATATGTATTCACAGTCCTGTGACGGAAACTCCTCGGATGCGGATTTCCTGGCGAAGAAACGTCAGGTCGTCTGTGGAATGATGGACATTGCCTCCCGGCTTTCAACTGATCCTGCTTTCAGCAACAATTGGCTGGTGAATTACACTTCGGCGTATGTGGGGACAGGCATTTTCGGCATCCCGAATCAGGATTCCTACGCAAGGAACGCCGCGTCAACAAACACCGCTGCCTACAATTACCTGATTTCCAGGGAGGCTTCCCCAACGGGGATTGTGTGATGGATTTTGCAGGAGCTTCCGTTTACAATGTCGGTGGTACTGATTTCAAGGTTTGCGGAGATTTGCTCGTCCAGAAAATCATTGACAACAATTACCGGTGGTAAGCAGGGCCGGAAAATTGCACAAAAAAAGCCCGGACAAAGCCGGGCCGATAACTGTTGGCGGATTTTACTTCCTGTAGCCGCACTTAGGGCAGACACCGTTCTCGTCAAGGGAGATTCCGCAGAGAGGGCAACGGTCGATTTTGTTCCTGGTCTCAAATTCGGCGGAAGCTGCGTTGACACCGCTTGTGAAAGTAATCTTGGCGATGTTCAGTTTGTCCTTGAGCAGGTCATAGACAATCTTGATCATACCTTCGACTGTCATTGTCTCCTTTGTGACGACCAGACGGCAGTCAGGATAGGCTGTTGCAAGTTCAGTCTTGAAAGCCTCGCCTTTCATTGTGTTGGTCGGATGACCGTTCTTGATACCCTGTTTCTCGTAAACATCGAGGATTGCAGGAAGAAGCGGGTCGTCCTGTCTGAGGATTAGCGCGTGGTCAAAGTTCTTGAGAACGTCCCAGGCAATCTTTTTGATTTCGTTGCAAGGGTAAACCATGTTGACGCCATCGTTGATGCTGTCCTCAACCTCAATGGTGAGAAGGCCGGTGTGGCCGTGAAGGTACTGAGCCTCGCCCTGGAATCCGTAGAATCTGTGGGCATACTGAAGATCCAAAGTTGTAATGCTTCTCATAATTTTTTCTCCTTTTTTAGTGTTTTTATTGTTTCTTTAATGCAAAAGTATATATATAATTCATATATATCAAATAGATTATATTTATAAATATATCGATTATTTCGATATGATGGAATAAGGCACGAATTCCGTATATGCAGCAAAACATACTGATGCACAGGAGTTGAATCATTCAAGAATCAGACCGTCGTAGGCAGGAAGGATGTTTTCGAATGGAATCTTCTTCACAAGTTCTTTATATACAGGGAGTTGGTGTGAGAGGTGTGTCAGCCAGGAATGTTTCGCCCCGACCCTCAGCGCCACCTCGACCGCTTCCTGGAGGGAGAAATGCGAGATGTGCTTTCCTTCTTTCACACAGTTGATAACGAAGTGATCAAGTCCTTGCAGCTTTTCAAACTCGCATTCGGGGATGCAGTTCATATCGGTACAATATGCAATGTTTCCGAAACGGAATCCCAGGACAGGCAGTTTGTAGTGCATTCCCCGGATGGGAATGACCATTGCGCTCCTGTCCGTCAGAGGAGCAGATCCGCTGTCAGCGTAGGAGTAGCCCACTCCGGATTCCCAGACCAGATTTCCGGTATTTTTCCAGGTACGGACCTCGAAGGGTTTCTCATCAATGGTGTGGATATGCCATTCGGGAGCTCCCGGGTATTTCTTTGTCTCGAATGCGTAGGAGTATTCTTTGCGCAGGGATTCCTCCACATATTTCTCGCACCAGATCTCGGCAGGCTTTCTCTCAAGATAGTTGAAAGCCCGGATGTCGTCCAGTCCTCCGGTGTGGTCCTTGTGATTGTGTGTCAACAGGATAGCATCAAGATGCGAAACTCCTGCACGGAGCATCTGGTAGCGGAAATCGGGTCCGGCATCGACAAGAATCCGCATTCCGCAGTATTCCACCAGGACGGATGCCCGGAGTCTTTTGTCCCTTGGGTCCTCCGATGTGCAGACCTCGCAGCCGCAGCCTATCATCGGTATGCCCTGGGATGTCCCGGTTCCCAAAAATGTGAGTTTAGCCTTTTCCATGTTATATCTCCACTTCGACAATCTGACCAATCTGCGATGGGTCGTACGGCCGGGCTACCCGGATATAATTGCCTGTGTAGCCGTACATCATACCATCCTTGTCCGTGCTCTCGAAAAGAACCTTCTCCCGGATTCCGCTGTTTGTCCGGACGAACTCCGAATGCAGTTCTGCGCACAGCCCTTCAAGTATTTCCACGCGCTTTGTCTTGATGCAGTCCTGAACCTGGTCTTTCCTGCAGGCTGCCCTTGTGCCTGCCCTTCTTGAGTAGGGGAAGATGTGGATGAATGCTGGTCTTACCCTGTCCTTCAAGAAGTTGTAGGTCTGGAGGAAGTCCTCTTCGCTTTCCCCGGGGAATCCCGCAATGACATCGATTCCGATGAACACCTTCGGCTTCCCCTCTGCTTCCATCCTCTCCCGGATGCGCCGGATCTTTCTTTCAAAGAATGCCGTGTCGTACCTTCGCCCCATCTCCGAAAGCACCTTGTCGCACCCCGACTGGAGCGGAATGTGGAAATGCGGCAGGAACTTGCTGCCGGAGGCAATCCAGTCGATGATTTCGTCCGTCAGAAGGTTTGGCTCAATCGAGGATATTCTGTACCTTTCAATCCCCTCAACCCCGTTCAGCGCCTTGAGCAGTTCAAAAAAGGATTCCCCCGTGGTCTTTCCGAAGTCACCGGTGTTGACACCTGTCAGGACAATCTCCTTCATCCCTTCTGCAGCAATCTCCCTTGCCTGGGAGAGTACTTCCGACATCGGGATGTTCCTGCTTTCACCCCTGGCGTAAGGTACTGTGCAGTAGGCACATTTGTAGTCACATCCGTCTTGTATCTTCAGGAACGAACGGGTCCTTTCCCCGGTCGAGAATGCCGCGAAGATGTCTTCCCCGCAGTGTGTCTCACCTTCAGGACGCTCAGTTGGAACCTTTCCCGCTGAGTCAGGTCCCTTTCTTTCAAGGGAATATTCAACGACTGCAGGTACCACCATTGATTTCTCCTTTGCTCCGAACACGAACTTTACCCCCTCGATTGCCTCTATTTCCTTTCGCTTGAGCTCGGCATAGCAGCCGGTCACTACAATCGCCGCCCCGGGATTGCTCCTGTGCAGTTTCCGGATGATGTTACGGCATTTCTTGTCGGAGTGTTCCGTCACGCTGCAAGTATTCACAAGGCAGATGTCCGCCTTCTCGTTCCAGGGAACTACCTCGAAGCCTTGGGCGATGAATTTCCTTTCGTATGTTGAAGTCTCGGCGTAATTCAGTTTGCAGCCGAGTGTCACGAATGATATCTTTGTCGTCATTTGTCTGAATCAGTGATTGTTACACGCGACCACCCCGTTTTCCCCGCAACAGGTGGATTGCGTTTTGAGACTCTTACGGTAATCGATGAGAACTGTGGAAATTCTTTTTTGACAGCCTTGACTATCCTGCCTGCCACATTCTCCAGAAGGTTGGACGGGGTGTCCATCTCTTTTGCCGTTATGTCATAGATTTTCCCGTAGTCCGCTGTGTCTGAAAGGGAGTCGCTTTCTGCAGCCTTCGAAAAATCGGTCTCTCCGCGGAAGTCCACGGTAAAGAAGTTCCCCTCTTTCCTCTCATTTTCGAGACAACCGTGACGGGAATGGAATTCCATTCCCTCGAGTTCTATTATATTTATGGTCATATATTTATATATATCTTATATATATTGTATCTTTTGAAAATCAGGCGAGAAGACAGAAGACGCACGGTCTTTTTCCGATGATGACGGGGGAGGATTTCCATTGGCCGACGGTCATTGTCCGGATGAAGGCATCGGGCATTGTCACGTTGCAGGCTACACAAAGTCTTGTGGACGGATTGCAGGAGGCCAGTATGTCCTTGAACATCGCGTCGTTGCGGTACGGGGTCTCGATGAAGATCTGCGTCTGGGAATGTGCGGCGGAGATTTTCTCGATAGCCCTCAGGCGTGATCTTCTCTCGTCTGTCTTGGCCGGGAGATAGCCGCAGAAGGCAAATGACTGCCCGTTCAGTCCGGAAGCCATCAGCGAGAGCATCAGGGAGGACGGACCTGTCAGAGGAACCACCTCGATTCCCCTGCGGTGTGCCAGTGCGACCAGTTGTGCCCCGGGGTCCGCCACGGCAGGAAGCCCCGCCTCTGAAATCAGTCCGACATCCGACCCGTCCTCGAACAGGGACATATATCCCTCAATTTCAGAAATGTCCGTGTGCTCGTTCAATTCGCGGAATTCCAGGTTGTCGATCATCCCTTTCAGACCTGCCCGCGAAAGGAAACGCCTTGCGGTGCGCACCTCTTCAACGACATATTTCTTCACTGATGCGATGGTCTCGAACACGGTCTGGGGAAGTACCTGCACGGGGTCGTTGTCTCCGAGCGGTGACGGTATGAGATATAGTTTACCCATTTGTTTACCCATTTCAGCCTTTTCTGCTTTTTTTCTTTTTGTCATCCGGAGTGATCTTCAACCTGACCTTTTCCTCGTTCCTTGCATTCTCGATCGCATCCATATCCATCTTTTCGCGTTTCTTCCTGCCTGCGAAAGTCCTCCTGACGAGCTGGCCGAACCTGTTGAACTCCTGCTGGAAGGTGATACCCACTCCGTTGCGCTGGGAGTTGTCGAGGTAGTTGGAATACTGGTCGGCGGAATGTGAGAAGAGGTTCAGTCGGAACACTCCCTGACGGTCCAACTTTATTTCTATGTCGATGTCACCCACGACATCGCTGTTTGAATTGCTTGTGCGGTACTGTCTGTTGCCGATGTTCCCGTTCACCACAACCCTGTTGTTGAAGAGCTGGGTCGAGACTGCCACGTCGAAGATGTTTCTTCCGCGCGAGTTCTGCTGGTAGCTGAGCCCCAGGTCAAGCGGGATGTTCAGCTTCTGTAGAATGTTGTTCACCTGATTCGCCATAATTTCGGTTACATTCGACATCAGCACTGACGAGTTGTTGACAATACCTGACTGCTCGTCTGGAAGGAAACCGTTGGAAATCAACAGGGAAAGGAACTGCTTCTGAACCTTGTCCTCGGTGCTGAGGGCACTTTCGACCCTTGACTTGACGACAGGGTCGAGGTCTGGGATGTTTATGGAAAAGTTCAGGCGCGGATTCTTCAGCTGGCCGCTCACAGCCAGCCCGCATTCCACGGGCCTGCGGTTGTTCACTGAGGATGTGTCCGCAATCAGGGTGGACAGGGATGCCTTGGTCTTGTAGGTTGCTCCGATGTTCAGGGTGGTCTCCATCACGTCACCGTTGAACCTGATCGTACTGCCCTCATTGATGGTGAAGTCCCTCGCGGCTATTCCGAGGGCGACGAAATGGAAGTTGCCCCGGCTGATGGTGTAGTCGCCCTTCAGCTTGAAATCGTCTGTGCCGCCTCCAAGGAAAATCTCGATGTTGCCGGCACCGCGTCCGTTGAGGATGTTCCCGCTCTCCCTGTCAATCTCGATGAAAGCCTCCACTTCAGGGGTAGGTTCCACTTTCAGGTTCAGGGAGAATTCGTTGGAGGATGTCTTCTGCTTCTTGAGGTTCCTCATCATCTCTTCGTAAGGGTCGATTTCGTTTTCGGTTTCCTCCATCTTGAATTTCAGAAGGTCGGTCGTTCCGGCATTTACAGAGGAGTTGATCGGGATGTGGATGTTGCCCTCTTTTGAGGTCACTGCATTGGCTGTCAGGAGAATTGACTTGAGCGGTCCCGTCACTGAGACATCGCCTGTGGCAAAGAGGTTTCCGTAGAAGTATTCGCTCTGTTTCTGCGTCAGGTTGACCGCTTCCATCCTGCTGACCCTGATGTGCGTGTCGAACTCGATGTCCCTGAAATGGTTGTAGGCTATTCCGCCGGTCACCGCACCGTTATTCCCGAAACGGTCCCTGATGATGATGTCGTCGAAATACACCCCGTCGCCATCAGCGTGGAATGTTCCGGAGGCGTTGTATGGCACATTCGTGTAGGCGATTGTGAGCAGGGACTCGTCGATTCTCATTCCTTCCGTTCTGATTTCGAGGTTGTCAAGCGGCCCCTCGACGGCAGCCAGTCCGGAGATGCGTCCGTCAAAATCGGAGAATATCTCATCCAGGAAAGGGTGGAAATAGCCGACTTCCATACTGTCTAGCACGGCCTGTATCTCAAGTCTGTTCAGGGAAGGGGAGTAGTTGCCGTCCACGTCCAGGGTGCTCTTGCCCCGGATGTCATTGGCAAGGCTGATGTCAAAGCGCTTGTAGTCGGGATTCCACTTGCTTGAGATGTCCAGCCTTCCGAGATTCCTGCCTGCCACTCCGGCCGAGTCGCAGACAAAGTCCGCAAGAATCGCCCTGCTTCCCGAAGGGGATGTCACCCGGGCCATTCCGGTCACCTGTCCCCTGATCGATGCGTTCTGCTTTATCAGAGGGTTGACAATGGACAGGTCGAAATGCTCAAGGTTGACATTGAGGGTGTCCGTGCCGGTGTGCGAGAAGCCTCCCGTCGCGGTGACCGCCTGTGAGTCGCTGCGGAATTCCAGGTTGCCGACATTGATGTCCTTTCCGCACAAGGTGGCTTCGGAATGGTATATGTTCCATTGCCTGGAATTAAGATAGACGGTTGATGGCAGAAGTTCCAGGGCATATTCCGTCTTCCCGTCTTTCTGCGCGACATTGCAGACCATCACGACCTCTCCCCGGTTGTCAAGGTCTCCCCGGTTGTCGTAGCGGAAGGCCAGCCCTAGGTGGTCATTGTCTGCTAACAGTTCGAGGTTCCCGTCCTTGAGCAGAAGTGACGCTGCGCTGATTTCGCTGCTGGTGAGCCGTCCTGCCAAGGTGCCGTTCAGGTTGTCCAGGTTCAGGTGTATGTCTTTGATATATTGTTCCTTGAATGCCAGTCTCCTGGAATCCATCCCCACCTTCAGCATCCCGTCGCGGTCCAGTGTCAGGTCCAGTGTCGAGTTCTCGGCAATGTAGGTGCCCGGGGCTATGAATGACAGGAGCCCGTTTGTCTTGATGGTCCTGAGCGACAGACTGTAGTCGTTTCCGCTGAAGGTCTCTTTCCTGATTTCTCCGATGGAGGGCAGTTCCCTGTTGAGGGTTACTGCCTTGAGATCCCTGATGAAAGCTGCCACGGAAGATGAACCTGAATACTCTCCCCGGAGAAATCTCGAATCCAATGTGATCCGGTTCCGTTCGCTTCCGGTTTGCGAGGAGACTGTAATGTCACCGATGTCCTGTTTCCCGAGGGCGTTTTCCAGCACCAGTCCTGCAATTTCTATGTCCCCTGAAAGTTCACCGCTGCTCTTGCTGATGAAGTCTGCCTTAGTCCTGAACCTGATTTCGGACCTGTCGCCCCTGCGGTCCAGATTGAGAGCATGGAGGTCGGCATAGCCCAGGTTTGCGTAAAATCTGTAAAGTGCTTCGTCCGTCTTCTTGGATGTTGTGACTACACCTTGAAAGAGGAAGTTGAGGTTGGGGTCGGAACAGATCAGTTTTCCGTCGAATCGTCCTCCTTCCAGAAGCCCTTTTGCCTGTATACTGCCGTAGTCGTAGTCATTGAAGTTGAGCCTGCTGATTTTCAGGGAATCGATTGAGAGCCTGTTCCCGGATGTTTTTCCTCCGAAGGCCGCCGTGATGCCGGCATTGACGGAACATTCGCCGATCGGTGCCTTCGAGTACAGTTTGCTGATGACAAGGTCCTTTGTCTCAAGTGTGCCGCTCAATCCCAGGCTGCCTCCCTTGTCGAGCAGACCTGTGAGTGTGATCCCGGCATTGGCGATACCTGCGGATGAGCGGACGGAAGCCTTGACCCCGAGCCTGTTCAGCGAACCTTTGACAGATGCTGCCATCCTGAAATCCAGACCTTTGCCGAACTGCCGGATGTTCAGAGCGGCCCCCTTTGCCCAGGAATTGATGAAACGGTCAAGCCCGTAGGATGAGAAAGAGGTGTTTTCGAGCCTCAGATCGGTTTTCATCTTCTCTGTTTCGGGAAGCCCTTCGATGGTCCCGGAAATTCTTCCGGTGAATCTTCCGTTTCCTGTCGCAAATTCAAGTCCTGCAAGGGACAGCTTTCTGACTGTTCCTCGCCCCATGCCATTGACGGTCATTGTCAGCGGGTTGTCTGCAAGCTGTGGCACGAAATAGGACAATGACTTGAAACTCAGTTCCGATCTGTCCAGTTCAACCTCCATCACCACCTTGTCGATGTACTCCTTGAAATCATCTACATCGTCGTACAGCATCGCGAACCTGTCCAGGTGGATATCGCTCCAGAGGTCAGTCAGGCGCAGGTCCAGAATCTCCGCCATTCCGCGCCCGACCCTTGTCCTGCCTGAAAGTGATGTGGCTGCATACCCGCTCTTCTCCCTGAATGACAGGTGGTCAAGTTCGCCGGTCATTATTTTGCCGGTGAGCCTGAGGTGCCTTCCGCGGACCATGATGTCAGTCACGTCGAGGTCGCACCAGTCAATTCCTCCGACGTAGTTTGTCCCCCTGTCGGTCGTGTAGTCCTTCATCCTGAAATGGATGTTGTCCAGGTCCAGTTCCTTGATGTGGAACACCTCCTTTGGAACGACTTCCTTCTTCGTGGATTTGGGAATACGGAACATCCTTGTCAGATTTGTTGAACTCTCTCCGTCTTCAAGCACCAGGTTCATTGCGGCGTCCTCGATGTAAACCTCGCTGATATTTATGCTCCTTCCGAGGAGCCCCTTCAGGGAGAAACTTGCGAGAATTCTGGAGGCGGTGAAGAAAGTGTCGATTCTTTCCGTGCCGATTCTGTCGAATTTTTCCAGGGCTTCCTTGTCCGTGACATCCTCCGTGGATATGGAACAAGGCATCTTGTCAACTATGACCACATTGTTGAGAATCAATGTACTGAATGGTCTGAACTGGATTCTGTCAAAGGAAATCCATGCATCTATCAGGTTTTCGGAGACGGCCCGTGCAGCTTTGCCGGCAAGAAATGTCTGGACTACAGGCATCTGTAATGTAAGAATGCCTGCGGCAATGACCACGATCAAACTCAGGACCGTGTACCGGATTATTTTCAATGCCTTTCTGATTTCTCTCGGTATTTTTAGGAATATGCAGATTCCTGTTGTCCGTAAACTGCAAAAATAGTGAAAAAATGCGTATGTTTGCAACCGCTAACCAACTGCAAATTTCCAATGTTGAAAATCTATTGCAAAAACACGGGAACATACAAGGAGTTTCAGGAAGGAACTTCCCTGTTGGAGATGCTTCCCCATTTCGATTTTGAAAAGCCTTACCCTGTCATTGCCGCCAAGGTGAACAATGTCTCCCAGGGACTGAAGTACCGGGCGTTCAACAACCGCGACGTGGAATTTCTCGACTACAGGACCTACAGCGGCAGGAATGTTTACAGCCGCTCCCTGTGTTTTCTGCTCTGCAAGGCGGTTCAGGACCTTTTCCCCGGAGGACACGTGGTAATGCGCCGTCCGATTTCAAAAGGTTTTTTCTGCGTTGTTGACAAAGGGGACGGCACCCCTCTCAAACCTGAGGACATAGATGCGGTCAGGGACAGGATGACTTTTCTCGTGGAGCAGGACATCCAGTTCCGCCGTCACGACGTTCAGGTACAGGAGGCCGTTGATATTTTCTCCGCCCTGGGACAGACCGACAAGGTGAAGCTGCTCCGTTCGTGCGGGGACGTTTACGTGAAATATTACTCTCTGGACGGCACTCCGGACTACTACTGCGATGTCCTTGTGCCTTCGACAGGTTACCTCAGAATCTGGTCCGTCAGCCCGTACAACGGGGGACTTCTCCTGAGGCTTCCCGACAGGCATCATCCCGAAAACCTCGCTCCGTTTTACGAGCAGCCGAAGACTTTCGGGATTTTCTCCGAGACTCTTTCCTGGAACAGGATAATGGGGCTGGACAATGTCGGGGATGTCAACCTGGCCTGCCAGACAGGCAAGGCTTCAGACCTGATCCAGATAGCAGAGGCCCTTCAGGAGAAGAAAATCGTCCAGATTGCAGAGGAAATCGACAGGCGTTACCGCGAGGACTCAGTGAGAATTGTGCTGATAACGGGTCCCACAAGCAGCGGCAAGAGCACCTTCTGCCGCAGACTCAGCATCCAGCTGATGGCTTGCGGACTTCATCCAATCTCCTTCTCCACTGATGACTATTTCGTGAACCGTCTCGACACTCCGCGTCTGCCGGACGGCTCCTTCGATTTTGACAATTTCGAGACCGTTGATCACGAATATCTCCAGTCTGATGTCCTCAGGCTCGTCGCCGGGGAGGAAGTGGAAGTGCCGGAGTACAATTTCGTGACCGGCCTGAGGGAACTAAAGGGCAAGCGTCTCCGTATGGAAGAAGGCTCCATCCTGCTCATCGAAGGAATCCATGCCCTGAATCCTGGGCTGCTTTACAAGATTCCTGACGCCGGCAAATTCCGGATTTTCATAAACACCATTATGAGCATCTCCCTTGACGACCACAACTGCATACCGACCAGTGACAACCGCCTTCTGAGACGCATCGTGAGGGATTTCAACAAGGGTGCCTTCACAGCGCGGGAGACAATAGCCAACTGGCCTAATGTGCGCCGTGCCGAAGTCAAATGGATATATCCTTTCCAGGAGGCTGCCGACGTGCTGTTCAACTCGGCCTATCTGATCGAGTTCGCTGTGCTTCGCAGTCACGCGGAGAGCATCCTGGCTACTGTTCCCAAAAATTGTCCGGAGTACAGTGAGGCCAACCGCCTGCTGAACTTCCTGCATTATTTCGTACCGGTGTCTGACAAACAGATTCCGCGCACTTCATTTATGCGCTCCTTCATCGGTCAGAGTGGTCTGGACTGATGGTTTCAGGAATAGGGGAGGACCGTCAGTCCTCCTCATTCAGGATCTTCTCGACCTTCCCGTAGCCGTCGGCAGGGGCGTTCCACATCAGGGCGATGATCAGCGTTCCGACAATGCCTATTATTACCGAAACGAGGAAAACGGAGTTCCATCCGTAATGTTCGGCAAGGAATCCGAAGAGCAGACCGGAAACGGTCGTGCTGGCATAGCCGAATATTCCGAGGATTCCGTTGGCCGTCGCGCAGGCGTGCTTGGTGGCCTGGTTTGATGCCGCGATTCCGAGAAGCGCCTGCGGGCCATAGACGAAGAAACTGGAGAGAACAAGCCAGATAATTGACAGCCAGTTCATTGAGGCAGGTGTCTTCCAGAACAGGAAGAATGAGACAGTGGCTCCGACGGTGCAAAGCAGACAGGTTCTGTGTGCGCGGCTCTTCATAATTTTGTCAGTGAACCATCCTGCTGCGAGCATTCCAAGGATTCCGCCGATGATTTCGGTAGTCGCCACGACCGTGCCCGCCGTTGAGATTTCCATTCCCTTGAACTGGGTAAGGAATGTCGCTCCCCAGTCGAGAATCGTGAACCGGACTATGTAGATGCAGAAATTGGAAACTGCCAGAATCCAGATGAGAGGGTTTCGGAACACCAGTTTGCTGATGATTTTCTTGTAGGTCTTCTCCGGGATTTTCTCGTGGGGTTTGGCAGGGGCCTCGCCTCCGTTCTCCCCGGCCTCGATTTCCTCAAGTTCAGGAAGGCCCACAGATGAAGGGGTGTCACGCAGAAGGGCGTACAGGGCGAAAGCTCCGACAAGGGCGATTGCGGCCGGAACGGCGAAGCAAAGCTGCCAGGCACTGTAGCCGAATGTCTTGAGAATAAATCCGCAGACCGCTACGATGATTCCCGCGCCGATCGAGTGTGAGGCATTCCAGATGGACTGTTTCGTGGCAAGTTCACGCGGAGAGATCCAGTGTGCCATCAGGCTCATGCACGGAGGCACGCCCATGCCCTGGAAAAAGCCGTTTAGAAGCCAGAGCGATCCTATTATATACACCAATGTCATAGTGGCTTTTCCGTCAGGCCCGATGACATTGACAAAGGCATTCATCGAAGGACTGAAACAGATTCCGAAGTTCACGAGCGATGAAAGAATCAGTCCGACGGTCATCAGCTTGCGGCGGCTCATCCTGTCGGCGAGGAAGCCGTTGACGAATCGTGAAAGACCGTAGATTATTCCGTTGAGGGTCAGGAACAGACCCAGCTGCGTCTTGGTGATTCCCAGCTCCGCCTCAAGGGCCGGCATCGCCACGCTGAAATGCTTTCGAACAAAATAATAGAGGGCATATCCCACCATCAGGGTTATGAGGGTCCGCCATTGCCAGTACTGATACCTTTTTTTCGTCTGAACGTCCATCGGTTATAAGTTTTCCAGTATTATTAAATATCGGTATATATTTTTCCGGAAATATCGGTATATATTTTTCCGGCCGTAAAGTTATATATTTAGTTTTGTCCGGCAAATAAAAATATTTTATATTTGCAAAATATCGAAATCAAACGAAACAAAATGAAACCATATTACGGACTTGACGATCAACTGCCATCTGAATTGAAGGAGAAACTTTCGAAAATCAAGAGACTTGCCCTCGATATGGACGGAACGATCTATCTCGGGAGCACCCTGTTTCCGTTCACCCTCGATTTTCTTGCCTCAATGAAGGAGGCAGGAGTTGGATATTCCTTTCTGACCAACAATCCCACCAGGTCCGTTGCCGATTATCTGAAGAAACTGGAGAAAATGGGGATTGTCGCTACAGAGGACAATATGTACACGACATCCCTTGCCGCAATCGACTACATAAAAACACATTATCCGTCTGCGAGAAGGCTTTTCCTCCTTGGTACCGAAAGTATGGTTTCGCAGTTTGAGAAAGCCGGTTTCGAGTCCTGTGCTGACGACCCGGACGATGTTCCTGATGTTCTGGTGGCGGCTTTCGATCCGACGCTAACCTATCCGCGCCTTTGCCGTGCCTCCTGGTGGGCTTCCCAGGGCATCCCTTACATAGCCACCAATCCGGACAGGGTCTGCCCGACCGACCAGAGGACAATCCTGGTTGACTGCGGTTCGATCTGCAGGTGCATAGAGTCCGCTTCGGGAAGACGCCCGGACATAACCCTCGGTAAGCCGGATCCAAACATGCTCTATGGAATAATGGACAAATACGGCCTGAAGCCGGAGGAGGTAGCTATGGTCGGGGACAGAATTTACACCGACACGGCGACTGCGCACAATGCCGGTGCTTTTGGGGTTCTTGTGCTTTCCGGTGAGACTACCCTTGAGACTGCACTGAAGGTGGCCGGGGATGCAGAAAACAATCCTGCACCGGAGTTCTTCCCTCCCGACCTCATCGTGCGGGACGTAGAGGAACTGGGTCGGCTCATTCTTGCTTCACGGAGCCAGTCCGCGTGTTGACGGTTCCAGTCTCGACCCGTCATTCCGGGAATGAGTGAAATATTATAGATATTTCCGGGCAATGCGCCCGTTGTGGTCGGTGGCAATGACCATCGGTATGCCCGTGAGGTCTATGTTGTCGGAAAGAAGGGTGGCCGTTTCCGGTTCCTTCTCCCAAAGGCCGTTCATTTCAATCAGCAGAATTTTTTTCATCTTTCCCGCTTTTCCGACATAAAGTCCCTCTTTGGATACAAGTGCCTCGGTCAGGACGGAGATTTTCTCCCTGCAGGTCCCGCAGTCCTCAAGATGGAAGATTACAATTGTGGATTTCTGTCTTGACAGGTCCGCTGTAACATTCCTCATTCCGGGTGCGCCTTCCTTCCCCGCAGTGATTTCAACGGCTGACACCTTCACTTTCGGGAGCTTTGTCCCGATGGGGGAGAGCAGCGCGGTTTCCCTGAGGAACCTGGCAAGGCTGATGACTTTCAGGGTGTCGTCCGGGCTTTTCCAGATGTCACTCCTGTCGAGGATGAACCTGTCCACGAACTCCGGAGTGCCGCATTTGAAATTCTCTCCTTCCTGCTCAGCAATGAAATAGAGCAGGTCGCCGGTCATCTGCCTGAAAAGGGTGGTGTCCCTGTTTTCCAGGGCTACGTCGCAGATGTGTGTGGCAATCCGGCTCACTCCCTCGCAACCCATTCCGTCCCTGATGGGATCGAAAACCTGCCTGAAAAGCGCCATTGCCTCATCGCTGCCGTATTCCATGTCCTCATTCCGTGACAATTCCATCAGCAGTTGCCCAAGCGAGGACGGGTCAATTCTCCTGCCGATGATTGTACCTTCGGCATCCACTAGGAAGATGGCAGGAGTCCGGATAACCCCGTAGAGAGTCTCGAAACCGGATGTCCTGTCGGGGTCCCAGAGATTGACAACATCGATCCCGTAATTCAGCCTTTCCCCTGCATAACGGAGCCATTCTTCACGATCGGTCCCGGTGTAGATGGCGTAGAGTACCGTTTCGAAATCCTTGAGGACAGTCCCCAGAGCCGTTGTCTGATTGGAGCAGACCGGGCAGTCCGTGTCGTAGAAGTACAGAACCTTGAACCTTTTTCCCCCGGTGTCAGGGATTCTGTGGTCGCTCCCGTCCGGATTGCGGAGGTCAAGTACGGGAGCCTTCATCCCGATGAGGGAGTTGCGGTTGAGTTCGGCAGACAGCCTGGCCTTGAAATACTCCGCATCCGAGGGCATCCTTATACTTCCGTCCGCGAACCAGGTGTCGAAGATGTGGATTGCAACGGCTTCGTCTCCCATCACAGGGGATGCCATATATTTTTCATATAACCTCAGAGCCACCTTCTGCCTGATGGCGGAATCATCGCAGGCTGAGATCAGAAAATCGCTCTCGGTGTTTTTTGTCGGGGTTGATTCTGCCTCAATTGCAGCGATATATGTGTCCAGCCGGCTCATCAGAACGGACAGGGTGGAGTCTTCCGGCTGCAGCTGAGGAGGGGATTGAGCGCGTCCTCCTGCGGAGGCAATGCAGCAGAAAAATGCGCAGATGAATGCGCAGGAATACCTTGAAAGGCGGCTTGTCATAGGGTTACCCCCTCGGGGATGAATTTGGATGTGTCTCCTCCGTGCTTGATTATGTCGCGTACCGCGGTGGAGGAGATGTGGGCGAATTCCTGGGCCGTCGGAATGATGATTGTCTCGATTTCCGGGGCAAGAATCCTGTTGGCATCCGCTATTGACCTTTCCGTCTCGAAATCGATCATATTCCTTACACCTCTAACTATATGTTTGATTCCCAGTTCTTTGCATTTTTCAATCGTCAGGTTGTCGTAGGAGATTACGCTGACTCCTTCCAGACCTTTTGTGGCCTGCCTGATGATGTCCAGTTTTTTCTCTGTGCTGAAATGTCCCCGCTTGTCGATGTTCACGCCTATGGCGACGACAACCTCGTCAAACATTGTGAGGGCTCTTTTCAGTATGTTCAGATGTCCTGCCGTGAACGGGTCGAAGGACCCTGGAAACATTGCTGTCCTGTGTTCCATAAATCTGTGTTTATAACTGCCAGTCAATCGGTGTCTTGCCTTGTGCGGCAAGCAGTTGGTTCGTTTTTGAGAAATGCCTGCACCCGAAGAAAGCCCCTCTGGCAAGCGGAGACGGGTGCGCAGCTTCAAGGACGTGGTGTCTGGAAGTGTCTATGATGGATTTCTTGCTTCTTGCAAAGTTGCCCCAGAGCAGGAAGACCACACCGTTGCAGTTGTCGGAGATGTATCTGATGACTGCATCCGTGAATTCCGCCCAACCGATATTGCCGTGCGATGCGGGTTCCCCTGAACGGACCGTCAGAATGGCATTGAGCAGCAGGACACCCTGCCTCGCCCATTTCTCAAGGTGAGGATTCCCGCTCATTTCGATTCCGAGGTCATTGTGGATTTCCGTGAAGATGTTCCTCAGCGAAGGCGGGGCAGGGACATTTTCCGGGACGGAAAATGACAGGCCTTCGGCCTGCCCGTACCCGTGGTACGGGTCCTGCCCCAGGATTACCACTTTGACATCCTGCACGGGAGTCAGCTCGAATGCCTTGAAAATCATCCTGCCCGGAGGGAAGATGACCTTCCCCTCAGCCTTTTCCTTGTGCAGAAACTCCACGAGGGATTTGAAATAGTCTTTCTCAAACTCCTCCCTGAGGGCCTCCTTCCAGCTTTGTTCGATTGCCACTTCCATTTTTTCCTGCCTGTCTTTTCTGTCTCTTCCAATCTGTCGGACTTCTTCCCGGGAGTCCGGGGTTTCAGTCGTTGAAAATGAACCTGATGACATCATCAATATTCTTCACATAGACGAAACTCAGACCTTTGATGTAGATCTCCCTGATGTCCTCAATGTCTTTCCTGTTGTCTTCGGAGATTACGATTGTCTTGACTCCGGCGCGTTTTGCCGCAAGAATCTTCTCCTTGATTCCACCCACGGGGAGTACCCTCCCCCTGAGGGTCATCTCGCCTGTCATAGCCACTCCGCTGCGGATCTTCTCACCCCTGAGGGCGGACACCATCGAGCTGACCATCGTGATTCCCGCTGAAGGGCCGTCTTTCGGGACTGCTCCCTCAGGAACATGTACGTGGATGTCCTTCCCGGCAAATTCCGCAGGGCTCATCTTCACCAGCTGAGGATGTGCCTTGATGTACTGGTAGGCAATCTGGGCCGATTCCTTCATCACATCTCCAAGACTTCCGGTCATGCTCAGCACTCCCTTGCCCTCGCTCACGCTGCTCTCGATGAACAGAATCTCTCCTCCGACTGAAGTCCAGGCAAGCCCTGTCACCACGCCGACCATTTCGTTGCCCTTCTGGCTGTCATGGGAGGAAATCGGAAGACCGAGATACTCCTTCAGATCATCTTTCGTGATGGTGCCAGGAAGCGGTTTGCCCAGTGCAATCTTCTTTGCGGTCACCCTCGCAATCTTGGCAATCTGCTTCTCAAGCCCCCTGACACCGGACTCCCGGGTATATTTGGTAATGATCTCCTCAAGAGCCTTCCCGTTGATGTCCAGCTGATCTTTCGAGAGTCCGTGCTCTGCTGCCTGCTTGGGAATCAAATGCCTTTTGGCAATCTTCACCTTCTCCTCGGTCAGGTAGCCCGTCACATTGATCATCTCCATCCTGTCCTTCAGGGCTGGCTGGATTGTGGATATGTCATTGGCGGTCGTGATGAAAAGCACGTTCGACAGGTCATAGTCGATGTCGAGGTAATTGTCGTGGAATGCCGTGTTCTGCTCAGGGTCAAGCACTTCAAGCAGGGCAGAGGAAGGATCTCCCTTGTAGTCGCTGCTCAGCTTGTCCACCTCGTCCAGGACGATGACCGGGTTGGCGGTACCCGCACGGTTCATTCCGTTAAGAATCCTTCCCGGAAGTGCTCCCACATAGGTCTTCCTATGTCCCCTGATCTCACTCTCGTCGTGCACACCTCCGAGGGCTATCCTCACGTATTTCCTTCCCAATGCCCTTGCAACGGACTTTCCCAGACTGGTCTTTCCCACACCCGGAGGCCCATAGAGGCAGAGAATCGGGGATTTCATATCTCCCTTGAGTTTCAGCACCGCAAGGTACTCGATGATTCTGTCCTTCACTGTCTCCAGCCCGTAGTGGTCCTCGTCGAGAATCTTCTGGGCGTGTGCCAGGTCAAGATTGTCTTCGGAGAAATTCCCCCAGGGCAGGTCGAGCATGAACTGGATGTAGTTGTACTGTATGCTGTACTCCGGTGAACTTGGATTGTACCTCTCCAACTTCGCCATCTCCTTCTCGAAAATCTCCTGAATCTCCGGTGCCCAGATTTTCTCCTCGGCCCTTGCGCGGAGTTTCTCGAACTCCTCCATATCATCCATTCCGAGTTCTTCCTGGATGGTCCTGAGCTGGTTGTTCAGGTAGTATTCCCTCTGCTGCTGGTCAATCTCGCTCTTGACCTTCTGATTGATTTCCTGCTTGATTTTCAGCAGTTCAATCTGGGTGTCAAGCACGGACAGCAGTCTCATCGCCCTGATGTTCAGATCGTCGTACTGGAGCAGCTGCACCTTCTCAATGAAATTCTCAACCTCGATGGTTGTTGCGACGAAATTCACCAGAAACTCGAAATTGTCAATCGACTTGAGGGCGAGTCCGGCCTCCTTTGGAGCGAATGACGACATCTTGAGAATCCCGATTGCCTTTTCCTTAAGGGACTCCATTATCATTTTTACGCTGTTGTCGGCATCGGGAACCACATCGTTCCTGTAGTTGACACGGCCTCTCATATATGGCTCATACTCCGATATCCCCAGCAGATCGAACCGGCGGAATCCCTGGATGATTGCCGTGAGAGTCCCGTCCGGCATTTCCATTGTCTTGATGACCTTTGCGACCGTTCCGAATTTGAACAGGTCGTCCTCGACAGGGTTCTCCACGGTGATGTCCGTCTGGGGAACCGCACCTATGTACAGGTCTTTCTCTTCTGCATCCCGGATGAGTCTTATGGACATTTCGCGTCCTATGGTGATGGGGTAAACGGTCCCCGGAAACAGCACGGCATTTCTCAACGCGAGTATCGGCAGCGTGTCAGGCAGGTCGGCAAGGTTCACCTTGCCTGTCATATCCGCCTGCACCACTGGAATGATGCTTACTTCGGCTCCTGACGGAGATAAAATGTCTTTGAAATCCTTCATATTTTATAGTATATTTACCTTCTTATTTTACGGTATATTTATTGGTGCGCAAAAAAGCCGCTGACATTTTGTCAGTTTCCTGCCGGTTTTTCTGCCGGCCGCGTTTATGGTCAATCTCTGTGCCACACTGTAAAATCCCTCCTATGACAATCCTGGATACCGAAAATTTTACTAAAAAATGCCCTATGCATTTGTGAATTTGAAAAATAAGAGTACCTTTGCAGGGTTGTATTGGACCAAAAACCAAATTGATAAAATATTTTAGTTATGACAAAGGCAGAAATCGTTAATGAAGTAGCTAAGGCTACTGGTATTGAAAAGATCACAGTCCAGACTGTGGTTGAGGCTTTTATGGAGAGCGTCAAAGCTTCATTGGCAAAAGGTAATCCTGTGTATCTCCGTGGTTTCGGATCCTTCATCATCAAGCACAGGGCTGAGAAAGCCGCTCGTAATATAACCAAAAACACAACAATGACTATTCCTGCTCACGATGTACCTTCCTTCAAACCGGCTAAGGTATTCGTGAATGAAGTTAAGAAATAATTAATTAAAAACCTTTCAAATTATGCCAAGCGGTAAGAAAAGAAAGAGACATAAAATGGCTACGCACAAGCGTAAAAAACGTTTGCGCAAGAACAGGCACAAGAAGAGAAAGTAATTTCAAGTGTCTGCCATTTTAGCAGTCTTATGAACTGAAAAGGGTTGACCCGAAATATGTCTGGTCAGCCTTTTGTTTTTCAGGTTCCCGGGAATCCTCTTCAGGAGTCTTCCGGGAACAGGGAAAAGCCAGGTAGGGTGGCAATACCACCCGGAGTTGTTAACGGTAATGAAAATTTCCTGAATGGAAGATGTAAAAGACCTTATCGTCGATGTCAATTCGACAGAAGTCTCAATCGCCCTGATGCAGAATCACCGGCTGATTGAACTGAACAAGGAGTCCAGCCAGGGGCACACCTTCTCCGTGGGTGACGTGTATCTCGGAAAGGTGAAGAAAATACTTCCAGCCCTGAATGCTGCCTTTGTGGACATAGGTGACGAGAAAGAGGCTTTTGTTCACTATCTTGACCTCGGACTTTATTTCAAGTCATTCGACGAGTTCGTCAGAAGGGCGAACCAGAATGCTGACCTCAAGGGAATCTATTCGCACATCAAAATCGGTCCGGCTCTCGAGAAGGAGGGAAGAATCGAGAATGTGCTTACCCCCGGTCAGATGATAGTAGTCCAGATAGTAAAGGAACCTATCTCCACAAAAGGGTCACGACTGACAGCGGAAATTTCATTGGCGGGACGCAACATAGTACTTCTGCCTTTTGCGGAAAAGGTAAGCGTTTCACAGAAAATTTCCTCAAAAGAGGAAAAAAGAAGACTTGAGACCCTTGTCAGGAACATCCTCCCGAAAAATTACGGGGCAATCATACGAACGGCTGCGGAAGGCAAGAATGCCGCAATCCTTGATGCCGAACTGATGTCGCTCGTGGACAAGTGGGAGAGTTCCTGGAAAAAGTTGGCACGCTCCAAATCAGTGCAGCTGCTGTTCACCGAGTACAGCAAGACCACCACAATTCTGAGGGATCTTCTGAATGACTCCTTCTCGAACATTTATGTCAATGATGAGAATGTGTATGAGGAGATTCGGAAATACATATCACTGATATCCCCGGAACAGGAGAAAATTGTAAAGCATTACCGGGAGGCACAGCCGATTTTTGACCATTTTGAGGTCACCCGGCAGATCAAGAGTTCTTTCGGTAAGGTCGTCCCGATTAGACAGGGGGCATACCTTGTGATTGAACACACGGAGGCCTTGCACGTGATTGATGTCAACAGTGGAATCAGGGCGAAGAACAAGGAACAGGAACAGAACACATTCGATGTGAACTGCTATGCCGCCGAGGAAATCGCACGCCAGCTTCGGCTCAGGGATATGGGAGGCATTGTAATCGTCGATTTCATCGACATGGAGACCAATGAGCACCGCAATGCCCTCTACAAGAAGATGCAGGATCTGATGCAGGATGACCGTGCAAAGCACAATGTCCTGCCGCTCACAAAGTTCGGGCTGATGCAGATTACCCGGCAGAGAGTCCGTCCGGCAACCGAAATCAACACCACCGAGGTGTGTCCGGTCTGTCACGGAACAGGTAAGATATCTTCGAGTGTCGTTATTGACGAAGCAATAGAAAGGAGACTTGTCTATTATGTTTCCGAGAAGAAACTAAAGAACCTTACCCTGAAGGTCAGTCCGATTTTGGGAGCCTATCTGACCAAGGGATTTTTCTCCATTCTCGGAAAATGGAAACGGAAGTACCAATGCAAGATCAAACTGGTTGAAGTCACTGATTTCACCGTCCTGCAAAATGAATTCTACAACGAAAACGGGGACAAACTGGACAGTTAGTCCCTGTTTTTTATATGTTAGTTTTTGAAGATTCCTAAATTATTATTCTTACCTTTGTCCCTCAAAATTTTAACTAATGGATACAGTGCTTCAGATATCGCAGCGAGGGGTCGAAATGCCGGAGTCTCCTATCCGGAAACTCTCACCGCTTGCATACCAGGCGGAAAGCGATGGCGTAAAAATCTACAAACTGAACATAGGACAACCGGATCTTCCAACACCGCAAAAGGCGTTGGATGTTCTGAAACACGTGGACAGGAAGACTCTTGAATATAGCCCGTCCCAAGGTTACAGGTCATTGAGGGTGGCTTTGACGGGGTATTATGAACGCTATCAGATAAAACTTTCCCCGGAGGACATCATCATAACTTCAGGTGGGTCGGAGGCTGTGCTGTTCGCTTTCCTGAGCTGCCTCAATCCGGGTGACGAGATCATCGTTCCTGAACCGGCCTACGCCAATTACATGAGCTTTGCAATTTCTGCAGGGGCGGTCATCAGGACAGTCACCACGACAATAGACGAGGGATTCTGCCTGCCGAAGGTGGAGAAGTTCGAGGAACTCATCAATGAAAGGACCAAGGCAATCCTCATCTGCAATCCGAACAATCCGACGGGTTACCTGTACACCCAGAAGGAGATGAACCAGATTCGCGATCTGGTTAAGAAGTACAATCTCTACCTGTTTTCAGACGAGGTTTACCGTGAGTTTATCTACACGGGAAGTCCATACATTTCCGCTATGCATCTGGAGGGCATAGAGCAGAATGTCGTGCTGATTGATTCTGTTTCAAAACGTTACTCCGAGTGCGGAATCCGCATAGGTGCCCTGATAACCAAGAACGAGGCAGTGCGCAGGACCGTAATGAAGTTCTGCCAGGCGCGTCTTTCCCCTCCGCTTCTGGGACAGATTGTTGCGGAGGCTTCCATTGAGGGTACGGAGCAGTACTCAAGGGATGTCTATGAGGAGTATGTCGAGAGGAGAAAGTGCTTGATTGACGGGGTGAACAAGATTCCGGGATGCTACACGCCGATTCCTATGGGAGCTTTCTACACCGTTGCCCAACTGCCTGTGGACGATGCCGAGAAATTCTGCTCCTGGTGTCTTTCCGATTTCAGGTACAAGGATGCCCGGACTCCTGAAGGATGTGCAGGGGAGACCGTGATGATGGCTCCTGCGGCGGGTTTCTACTCCGAACCGGAACTGGGCCGTGACCAGGTACGTCTTGCCTATGTGCTGAAAAAGGAAGACCTCCAGAGGGCTATCTATGTTCTGGAGAAAGCATTGGAGGCCTATAGGAAGGAGGTGATGCTTGCCGGAAAGTGATGAGCCCTGCCGGAAGTTTATGACTCCTGCCGCAGACGCAGGGGTATCTTAGGGACTGTCGGGAAATGCTAATCTTTTCCTAACAAATTGATTGCTAATGTGTTAAAAATCGTATCTTTGATATATAAAGAAAAATTCCTCCAACAGGCCGTGGAAAGCTGAATTT